>JAFWAX010000045.1 GCA_017507385.1 Bacteroidaceae bacterium
AGAAATGATGATGGCAAAAATAAGTATCTTTTTCATGAGAGGAATGAAGAACTGTTTATCCTTTTTCTGTGTTTTCTGTGGAAGACTTATAATCTTGATTGCAAAATTACAAAATCAAATCATGACAACAATGGCTAAGGGGTGGAAAAGTGCTTTTAAGGAAAGGGATAAGCTAAGGCGTTGGTAATAAGATGTTTAAGCACCGTCGTGTAAGCTTTTTACAAAAAACAGGGGTGGAAATCTTTCAATTTTTTATGCAAAAATCGTCCAAAACACAGAAAAGCCGAACTTTTTGGGTTGTTTTTTTGTGGTTTTGCGGTTGTTCGGTTTTGTGGTTTTCGGTCGGCGGTTTTTCGGTTGGCGGTTGTTCGGGAAACTGCATCACCGCACACCGCATGAAACCGAAAACCGAAAAAATAAAAATTACTTTAGCACATACCGTGCGCATCATATTTAAAACACCGCCTGCGAAATATTTAAAACGCGGCGGTTTAAATATTATACAGGCGGTGTTTTTTACGGTTATTCGGTTGTTAGGTTATTCGGTTTGCGGTTGTTCGGTTGAGGGGTTACGGTTATTCGGGAAACTTTTATTTCGTTGAATCCGTGCGTGTTTAGGAGGAAAACAGTCTTTTATGGAACACGGGAGCTTAGAGAATGCTGCCATCGTGTGAGAAAGAGTGCCTTCTTACTTGAGGTGATCTTCAAAGTATCGCGTGATGACGTGGTGCAGATGGATGCGGTCGGTGCCTGTCATGTTGTGTCCGTCGCCGGGATAGATGAAGAGGTCGGGGTAGGTGTCGGCATCGATGCAGGCGCGCATGAAGGAGAGGGTGTGCTGGGGCACGCAGACGGGGTCGTTGCCGCCGTGGATGACGAGGAGGCGCCCTTTGAGGTTCTTGGCTTTGTTGAGCAGGGAGGTGCTGCGGTAGCCTTCAGGGTTGCTCTGTGGGGTGTCCATATAGCGTTCTCCATACATGACTTCGTAGAAGCGCCAGTCGATGACGGGACCGCCTGCCACGCCGACTTTGAAGACTTCGGGGTAGGTGGTCATGAGGCTGGTGGTCATGAAGCCGCCGAAGCTCCAGCCGTGCACGCCGAGGCGTGTGCTGTCAACGTAGGGGAGGCTCTTGAGGTAGTCGACACCACAGAGCTGGTCTTTCATCTCTTCGACGCCAAGCTGGCGGAAGGTGGCTTGCTCGAAGGCGAGGCCGCGATGTTCGCTGCCGCGGTTGTCGAGGCAGAACATGATGTAGCCTTGCTGTGCCATCCAGATGTCCCATCCGCGTGCGCCCCAGTTGCGGCTGGCGTCTATGTTGTGGGCATGTGGCCCGCCATAGACATAGACGATGGCTGGATATTGCTGGGTGGGGTCGAAGTTGGTGGGGAGGATGAGACGGTAGTACAGGTCGGTCACGCCGTCGGCTGCCTTGAGGGTGCCGGTCTTGATTTCTGGCACTTGGAAGGCGTCCCATGGGTTGGGGGCGGTGAAGTAGCTGAGGGCTGCAGGCTTGGAGCTGCCGGTTGGAACGATGTCGATGCGGCGGGCGATGTCGGGAGCTGAATAGTTGTCATAGAAGTAGCTGCCAGACTCGGACAGCGTGGCGTTGTGCCATCCTGTTGCATGGCCGAGGAGAGTGCGCTTGCCTTTCATGTCCACCTTGAAGATGTTCTGCTGAAGCGGGTCTTGCTCGTTGGAGGTGTAGAGGATGGTTTTCTTTATCTTATTGAAACCGAGTACTTTGATGATTTCAAATGTGCCGTCTGTGAGCTGCTTGAGGCAGTTGCCGTCAGTGTCGTAGAGGTAGAGGTGGTTGTATCCGTCCTTGCGTGTCTGGTAGATGAACTTGGTGTCGTCCCATGGCAGGAACTGGATGGGTGCATGGGGCTCGAAGTATTTGTCGTTGCTCTCGGTGAAGAGTGTACGGAGCTTTTCGCCTGTGGCGGCATCGTATTCATCAAGCGAACCGTGGTTCTGGTCGCGGTTGAGTTCGATGAGGTAGAGCTTCTTGCCGTCGGGCGACCAGGCGATGTTGGTGAAGTAGCGGTCTGTGGGGTCGCCTGTGTTGAGATAGACGGTCTGTCCGGTTGCTGGATTGAAGATGCCTACATAGACTTTGTGGGATGTGTTGCCTGCCATGGGGTAAGGGTCGGGAATGGTCGTGGCGCATTTTCCCGGCGTTTCCAAGTTTATTTGTGGATACTTGGTCACCATGCTCTGGTCCATCTTGTAGAAGGCGAGGAGTGTGCCGTTTGGGTTCCAGTAGGTGCCTTTGGAGATGCCGAACTCGTCGCGATGGACACTTTCGCCATAGGTGAGGTCGATGTTGCCGTCGGAAGAGACGGTGTGTGTGGTGCCGTCGGCTGTCTGGACGAAGAGGTTGTGGTTGATGGTGTAGGCCATGGCGCGTGATTCCTTGCTCCAGTCGGCGTTGGACGCTTGGGCGTCGAGGGTGATGTGCCACTCGGTCTTTCCTTCTTGCCAGTTGACGAGGGTCTGCTCGTTGCCGTTTTCGATAAGGATGAGTGGCTTTTCAGCGTATGGGAAGGTGGTGTAGTAGAAGTGATGGCATGGCTTGTGCCCTGCATCTGTCAGGATGGTGTTGAGCTGCTGCAGGGTGATGAGCGTGGTGGTTTTTCCGCTCTGCTTGTTGATGAGGCGGCACTCGTCGGTGTCGAGTTCTATGCACTCGTCGCCCCACCATGCAAGGTTCTTGTTCTCTGGTACGGAGTGCTGGTAGTAGGTGGAGCCGCCGGGGATGAGGTCGTCGATGGTAAAGCTTTTCTTCTGTGCCATGATGGGGAGTGTTAGTAAGGCGTAGATGATGAATAGGACTGTTTTTTTCATTGTATGATTTCTTTTAGGGGGATGAGCACAAAGTCTCGTTCGTGCATGTGAGGATGGGGGATGGTGAGACGGGGCGTGGAGATGTGGAGGTCGTCGTAGAGGAGGATGTCGATGTCGATGATGCGGTCGTGGTATTGCCCGTTGACGGATTTCTGCTGTCTTCCTAAATCTCTTTCTATCTGCTGGGTTTCTTCAAGCAGTTCGAGGGGCGAGAGCTCTGTCTTGATGCGGATGGCTGCATTGAGAAAGGTGTTCTGGCTTTCGAATCCCCATGGTTCAGTTGCAAGAAAGGCGGATTGTGCCTTGACAGGACCAATCCGCCTTTCTATTTCAGAGATGGCGGACAAGAGGTTGTGTTCTTTGTCGCCAAGATTTGTGCCGAGTGAAAGGTATGCTGTGTGAGTCAATTTCTTCAACTCTTTAAATCGTTAGTCAATGATGAGCATGGCATCGCCGTATGTGCCGAAGCAGTAGTCGCCCTTGAGGGCTTCCTTGTAGGCATTCATTACTACGTCGTAGCCGCCAAAGGCTGTGACGAGCATGAGCATTGTGGTGAGCGGCATCTGGAAGTTCACGACAAAGGCATCGGCAACGGTGAAGTCGTAGGGAGGGAAGATGAACTTGTTGGTCCAACCTTCGAATTCCTTGATGAATCCGCCTGGCCCTACGGCTGTTTCGAGGGCACGGAGGGTGGTGGTGCCTACTGCGCAGACCTTGTGACCGTTCTCTTTGGCCTTGTTGACGATGTCGCAGGCTTCTTTGTTGACGAACATCTGCTCGGAGTCGGTCTTGTGCTTGGTCAGGTCTTCGACATCGATGCTGCGGAAGTTGCCCAAACCTGCATGGAGTGTGATGAAGGCCTGTTCTATGCCGATGATTTCCATGCGTTTCATGAGTTCGCGTGAGAAGTGGAGGCCTGTCACGGGTACGGTTACGGCTCCTTCGTGGCGTGCGAAGATGTTTTGGAAACGTTCGTGGTCATCGTCTTCTGTAGGACGGAGTGAACGGATGTCGTCGGGAATAGGTGCTTCGCCAAGTGAATACAAGGTCTCTTTGAACATGTCGTGTGGACCGTCGTAGAGGAAGCGGAGGGTGCGGCCGCGAGAGGTGGTGTTGTCAATCACTTCAGCCACAAGCGACTCGTCTGGACCGAAGTAGAGTTTGTTGCCAATACGAATCTTTCGTGCAGGATCGACGAGCACGTCCCACAGGCGCAGTTCTTCGTTGAGTTCGCGGAGCAGGAACACTTCAATGCGTGCACCTGTTTTCTCCTTGTTGCCATAGAGACGAGCAGGGAAAACCTTGGTATCGTTGAAGACAAAGGCATCGCCTTCTTCAAAATATTCGGTGATTTCTTTGAAGAGACGGTGCTCGATTTCGCCTGTTTTCTTGTGTACAACCATGAGTTTGGCCTCGTCACGATTATAGAACTTTGTTTCGGGGTTGTAAGTGCGAGGATAGAGTGCTATCTTCTCGTCTGGAAGTCTGAACTTGAATTGTGAAAGCTTCATTTCTTATTGCAATTTGACAATTTACGATGTTGGGTTATTGGTTTTTGTCCTGCTCCCATGTCTGCTGGTCAAGCCATGCAGGAAACTGCTCGATGTCCATGCAGTCTTGCAGCTTGTAATCTCCAATGCGGGTGCGGACAAGGCTTGTGAGGTAGCCGCCAGAACCGAGAGCTTGGCCGATGTCGCGTGCCAGGGCGCGGATGTAGGTTCCTTTGCTGCATACCACGCGGATGGTGAGCGAGAGGTGTGTGCCTGTCAGATTCTCGTTTTGGTATTTGATGCGTTCCCGTGGATCGTCGTTGGTGACGATGGTGCTGCTGCCTACTTCTCCGAAATGGAGAATTTCCAATTCGTCGATGACCAGAATCTTGGGCTTGAGTTCTATTTCTTCTCCTTGGCGGGCGTATTTGAATGCGCGTTTTCCATCAACTTTGACGGCAGAGAAGGTGGGTGGCACTTGTTCGATGCGTCCTGTGAAGGAGGTCAGTTTCTCTTCGACTAATTCTCTGGTTATGTGCTCTGTTGGATAGCTGGCATCTTCGGCTGTCTCCATGTCGAAGGAAGGGGTGGTGGCACCGAGCTTGATGGTGGCAATGTACTCTTTCGTGTGTGCCTGCAACTCGTCTATCCTCTTGGTGCTCTTGCCTGTGCAGATGATGAGCACGCCTGTTGCGAGGGGGTCGAGAGTTCCGGCATGTCCGACTTTCAGTTTCTTTATGCCCAGTCGGTGCGAGAGTTCGCCTCGCACTTTTGCCACTACGTTAAAGGATGTCCAGCGGTAGGGCTTGTTGAAGATGAGTATTTCGCCTTCTTGTGGGTTCATGTTGCTGAAAGTCTGTCGGTTAGTTTTTTATGATATGGTGAGTTCGTGTCCAGTGAAGAGCATGGCGAGGATGATGCCTCCAACGATGATTCTATACCATCCGAAGGCTTTGAAGCCATACTTCTGTACGAAGCTGATGAAGAACTTGATGGCAAGCAGCGCTACGATGAAGGCGACAACGTTGCCGATGATGAGGGTGTCGAGATGGTTCGCAATCAGTTCGGTTCCTCCTTCGCTGAGTAATTTGTACATCTTGTAAACTGTAGCACCGAACATGGTGGGCACGGCGAGAAAGAAGGAGAATTCGGCGGCATCTTTGCGTGTCATCTTTTGCGACATGCCGCCAACGATGGTTGCCATGGAGCGTGAAACTCCTGGTATCATGGAGATGCACTGGAAGAGTCCGACCATGAAAGCACGCTTTTCGGTGAGTTTTGTTTCTTCGCTGCCTTTGTTGAAGATCTTGTCACAGAAAAGCATGAACACACCACCGATGACAAGTGTAGCTGCCACAACTTCAACACGTTCAAGCATGGCATCGATGGCATCGCTGAAGAGCAGTCCGAGAACGGCTGCTGGAATGAATGCGATGAAAAGTTTCCAGTAGAAATCAAATTTGTGGATGAATTTCTTGAAACCTGCAGTGCCTTCAGGAAGAGGAGTGTTGTTGAGCTGGAAGAAGCGTTTCCAGTAGAGGCATACAACGGAAAGTATGGCTCCGAACTGTATGATGAAGGTGAATGCCTTGACGAAATCGGTACTTTCTACTCCTAAAATGTTTTGGGCAATAATCATGTGTCCAGTGGATGAAACTGGCAGGAACTCTGTGAGTCCTTCTACGATGGCGATGATAACGGTCTGAATCCAAGTCATGATGATTCGAGAAAAAATCTGGGGTTTATTGATTCTGTCTATTCTTGCGGGCTGGCCAAAGAATGGCAATGATTTCAAAGAGGAAGCCGAATAGGCATACCATGGGGGCTACTTTGATGCGTGTGTCGCTGAAGATGTCTGGATTGAAAGCTTCTTCTGTGGTGGAATCGCCCGACATGAGAATGAAACCTATGATGATGATGATGAATCCTATAGCCAATAGGATGTAGTTAATCTTTGTGAAAGCAAAATTTTTCATTATTGTTTTTTTTGATAGTTTTCTATTATTATATGTAGGGGGAATTATATGTAATAGAGTGCATTGCTGCTCATTTTCAGGTATTTGTTGATAGAAAAGAATGTGCATAGGAATGTGATGACGATGCCAAAGAGGAATACGGATGCAGATACGATGATGATTGCTTTCATGTTGATGATGGCAATAATCTGTGGCTCAAACTTGTAGAGCCAATAAATTCCACCGAGGATGAGCAAATCGGCTATGGCAGCAGAGACGATGCCGAGGGTGAATCCGTGTGCCAAGAAAGGTCTGCGTATGAAATTCCAGCTGGCTCCGACGAGTTTCATCGTGTTGATGATGAATCTCTTGGCGAAGATGGTCAGACGCACCGTGTTGTTGATGAGCGCGAATGAAATGTAGGTGAACAAGATGGCAATGATGAACAGGATGATGCTCACCTTGCGGATGTTGTCGTTGACGGATTTGATGAGGTCTTGGGAATAAATGACATCTACCACATTGGGGTTTTCTTTGAGTTCCTTGACTGCTGCTGCAATGCTGTCAGGGTTTGCATGTGTGGCATTTATTTTGATTTCGAAAGAGGCGGTATATGGGTTGACTCCTATAAATTCTGTAGGGTCTATTCCTTGTGCCTGTATCTCTTCCTCAAGTGCTTGCTCTTTTGAGATGTATTCGACGCTTTTTGTGTATGGCGCTTTGAGGATATCTTCTTCCATCTGGCTGATTTTCTGTTCACTCAGTTCGTCGCTGATGAGTACGCTCACGTTGATGTTCTCCTTCACAAAGGTGGAGAGGTTCTGTGCGGTGATGACGAAGAGCACTATCGTGCCAAGCAGCACGAGGACTAAGGTCGTGCTGATAGTTGCTGTGATGAACTGTGTATTGAAGATGGAATGTTTATTTTTACTCATTGATTTCGATGCCTTTAAGGGTTGCTGAACTGGCTTCTGTCACTTTGACACGTACAAAGTCGCCGATGTGGTGGTTGCCGCGGTCGAAAACAACAACTTTATTTTGCGAAGTGCGTCCGAATAGTTGTTGGTTGCTGCGTTTGGAAACGCCTTCTACGAGAACTTCGTAGGTGTTGCCAATGTCTTTCTGATAGCTTTCTGCTGACAGTTGATTCTGCAAGGCTATCATTTCGTTGAGACGGCGAATCTTTGTCTCTTCGGGAATGTCGTCGGGGAGATGCTTCGATGCGTATGTTCCAGGACGCTCGGAGTATTTGAACATGAAGGCCGAATCATATCCACATTCGCGCATCAAGGAGAGGGAGAGCTGATGGTCTTCTTCTGTTTCAGAATGATAGCCGACAAAAATGTCGGTGCTGAGCCCACAATCGGGAATGATGCGGCGGATGGCGGCAACACGGTCAAGGTACCATTCTCGTGTGTATTTCCTGTTCATGAGCTTCAAGATGCGGTTGGAGCCACTTTGTACAGGTAAATGGATGTGCCTGCAAATATTTGGATGTGCGGCAATGACTTGCAGCGTTTCGTCGCTCATGTCTTTGGGGTGGGAGGTGGTAAAGCGGATTCGCATGAAGGGGACGGCTTCGGCAACAATAGCAAGCAGCTGGGGGAAACAGATGTCGCCGCTCTGATAGCTGTTGACATTTTGCCCGAGCAGTGTCACCTCCTTGTAGCCTTTTTTCTGCAAATCCTTGACTTCGTTCAAGATGCTATCCACTTCCCGGCTTCTCTCTCGGCCACGAGTGTAGGGAACAATGCAATAGTGACAGAAATTATTGCATCCGCGCATGATGCTGATAAATCCGCTGATGCGATTGCCGCAAATGCGCTCGGGAATGACGTCACGATAGGTCTCTGTTGTGCTGAGCTCTATATTGATGGCTTTTTCTCCCATTTCGGCAGCGGCAAAAAGTTCTGGCAGTGATAGATAAGAGTCGGGACCTGCGACAATGTCCACATGATGGTGGTTGATTAAATCTTCTTTCACTCGCTCGGCCATGCAGCCTACTATGCCAATGATGAGTTTGCGCCCTTTTTTTTGAAGGGCGTGGAGCGATTCTAACCGATGGTAGATTTTGTTTTCTGCATTTTCGCGTACGGAACAAGTGTTGAGGAGTATGGCGTCTGCTTGGTCAAGAGAGTCACACGTTTCATATCCCGCCATCTTCATGACAGAGGCAATAACCTCACTGTCCGCCACGTTCATCTGGCAGCCATAAGTCTCAATAAAAAGATGCTTCATCAAAAAAGATTTTGTACAAACTCGATGCAAAGGTAGTGTTTTTATTTCATAAAGTAACAATCTGTTAGGCTTTTTTATGACTTATAATTCATGAATTGTGATTTAATTGTTAACTTTGTAGCCAAAATGTTTTTAAACGTAAAGGAACCCTTTCGCCTGCTGTTGGAAAGAATGAGCTGATAATGATTTTTAAGTACCAGAAATATATTGCGGATGCTCAAGCAACGCTCCCTGTAGTGAGTGCTGTGGCACTTGCTGTATGGGTGCTGTTGCCAGTGAAAGAATGCCCGATGTCTTTTTCTGGGGTGGAATATGGATTGTGGGATTGCGTTCCTCGTTTTCTGAAGGAAGGATATTGGGCGAAAGGACTGGGTATTGGGTGTGTGGCTTTAGCTGTCTATCTAATGGCGGAACTGAATAATGCCAATGTCTTGTTGCGGGTCAATTCGCGTATGCTTAGCAGCATGCTGGTGCTGTTGACGCTTTTTGTATGTCCTTGCTTGGATTTTCAGCCTGGCAGCGTGGTGCTGGTTTTGGCGTTGCTGTCATGTTTCCCGTTGATGGCCAGTTATCAACACCCGGCTCCGATATATGCATTTGAAACTTTCTTGCTAATATCGCTGGCGTCATTGGTGTTTCCTAAGATGTTGTGGCTGACACCTTTGTATTGGTTTCTGCAAGGTTATCTGAGAGCTTTCTCTATAAGATGTTTTGCGGCATCTGTCTTGGCATTGCTTTTGCCTTATTGGATATATGCAGGGGTTGCTTTTGTGCAGGACTGGTGGTCTGGCTTCATGGCACATGTATGGGCTATTGTGGATGTGAAATGGGATGCCTTTGCTTTTCTGGATGTTCAGAGTATTTGGGTCTTTGGCTTTGTTTTTTTGCTTTTTGTGACGGGTGCTATAGACTTTTTTGTTAATAGACTGAAAGATAAAACGCGCACAAGAATATTGTATAATTCATTGATAATCCATGGAATATACATTTTATTTTTAATATTGCTCTTCCCCCATCTTTTTTGGACTTTTTTTTTATTGCTGCTGATAGATACGGCAATTGTCTTTGGACATTATTTTACGTTGACTCACACGAAGTTTTCTCATATCTTTTGCCTTTTGTTGCTAATGATGGCACTGGCTTTGGCGGCATACCGATATGCTCCAGATTTTTTTCATGAGTTTAATTTGAAAGATTTAATCCAATGGATTCTTTAAATCAGTTTTTCATCGATTATGGTTATTGGGGCATGGGACTTGCCTCTTTTCTTGCAGGAACGTTCGTGCCATTCAGTTCAGAGGCGGTGATGGGCGCATTGCTGGTTACAACGGGAATGGATCCTATGATTACTGTTATGAGCGGAACGATAGGCAATGTTCTTGGTTCTATATTTAATTACTATATTGGGCGTATAGGTAGCGTGGAACAAATTTCTCGCTGGATGCATGTTAAGGAGAAGAGACTGGTCAAGACAAGGGATTATGTTGAACGGAAAGGCTCGTGGATTGCCTTGTTCTCCTTTTTGCCTGCTTTTGGTACGGCTATATCTATTTCGTTGGGAATACTCCGAGCGAATGTTTGGGGAGTTTTACTTTGGACATTTATCGGCAAGTTTGTGCGCTATGTGATTGTGGCATATTCGGTTATGGCATTGAGGTGAACAGTTTGTTTTACAGCATTTTTTGATGTGTAATATACAGAGAATCTAAGGAAACTCTCTCTTGAAAAGTTCAGAATCCTTTCTTTCTCTTGAAAATTAAAAGAAGAATGAGCGCTCCATGTAGAGTGCTCATTCTTCTTTTATAAAACGTTTGTCTTTAAGGCGATGTGTGTTGTTGGTTTAGTGCCCGAACGGGAAGTTGATGCCGATGTTGACATTTGCTCTGCCTGAAAGTGGAACTCCTTGCTTTGCAAGTTTGCCCAAGGTGTGATCCATGCCGACGAAAAGGTTGAATCCGTTAGGGTGGAAATTGAGGAGCCATCCAAAGCTTGTTCCGTAAGTGCCCAAAGCCATGTTGGCAGAGGCGGAGAAGATGTTTGTTGGTGCCACGTTGGCAGAAAGTCGGAATTCTGTCCAGCTGTATTTCCCTGCCATGCGTGTGCTGTTTAACAGTCCGAACGAAAGCTTGTCGTAGAAGTCGGGGGTGTACTGAACGCCAAGGTTCATGGTTGCGGCAAGTGCTCTGGAGCGGCTGCCCATGTCGCCATTGTCCTGAAGCTCATAGAGTGCAGATAAGCCTTCCATTAAACGGTCTGCTTCATTCTCGAAAGAGTTGCTGGCATCTTCATCTACATTGAAAATGTATTTGTCTGTGCTGACTTGGCGCTCGCCGTTTGTGGAAGCCACATAGTTGTTGTTCCATCCAATGTAGCCAAGGTCAAGCAGTGAGGCAGAGAAAGCCCAGTTTTTGTCGAGCTTGTATTCTGCGCCGAGGTCGAATGCCAAGCCAAAACCGCTTATTCCCCAGCTGTCGATGTCGAGGCCGCTGACATATCTGTGTGTGGTCTCAGCTCCTTCGGGCCCACGTTCCGTTTCTTCGATTTCATACTTCATGCTCTTGATGCTGGTCTGTATTTCGGCATCGGTGATGCCAACCCATTCGTTTTCGCCAAGTGTCAATTGCGCTTTTTTGAAATTTGCGTCTAAATTAGCGATGCCGAGCAGCACTTTCAGCTTTGCTCCGATGCGTAATTGGTCGTTGATCTGGCGGCTGTGTCCCAATGCGAGTTCAGCGTATCCGCTTGCGTGAGCGTTGAGGTTGCTGATGTCGTAAGTCTTGTTTTCGATACCTTCTTTGGCAAGTCGAAGCAGAGAGCCCGGGATGTTCAGGTCGAGGTCTTGACGTGCATTGATTTCGATGGTGTTATATCCTCCGAAAGCCTTAAAGCCGGCTCCCAGTATCTGAATCTTGAGATTTTCTGTAATCTTGTTCTTGTCATGGATGCCAGAAAGAAATTCGCTGGTGCTCACTTTGGGATTGAGGAAGAGAGCCGTTCTTCCGTCTATGTTGTAGAGGATGTTGTCGACTCTGAGGTTGCTGTTCATTCCGATGTTGAGGTTGCCTAATGCGGGCATGGCTACATATCCCTGATCGTTGCCAAAAGCGGGGTTCATTTCGTGGCGATATAGGTGGGCATCAGTGAAATAGCTGGATTTGAGATTTTGAGCCGCAGCCACAGATACAAGACTGCAAGCCGCAACTGCTATGATGGATTTTAGATTTTTCATAATATTTTTGTTGATGGTGTTTGGGGGTTAGAATTCATCTTCGTAATATCCTGATACTGTTGCTTTGAAATTGTCGATAATCAGTTTCATCTTTGGACCGAGCGTCGTGTCATTGCCCTTGTTGATGATTCTTGCGTCGATGGAAATTCCGTCGAGGTTTGTGATGTCTCCTTCAATTACAACCTCAATCGGCTGGCTGTTTGCTTTGCTGTTTACGATTGCCGTGGTCGATGTTATGCCTTCGATGACATTGCCTGTGGTGTCGATTGGCTTGATGGTAAGCTCCATCTCGAATGGAACTTCAGTTGTTCCGTCAAAGTTGACTTTGAGCTTGGTGATGGTCATCTTGTCCAGTTCTTCATCGTTCCACCCGTCGATTACGTCGGAGTAGATTATCTCTGAACCATCCTTGAGTCTGAGCGGTGCATAGAAAGCATAAGTTCCTGAAACTGCGTCGAGTGTTCTGCCGAGCTTGAAGTTTTCCACAGGCTGCTTAGGCATTTGAGGGTCGATTGCGCTGATTTCGATGGTGGTAGGAATGCCGCCAACATCGGCGAGGATATCGCCGAGGGTGCTGAACTTCACCCACTCTGGATTGCTGTATCCTTCATAGGCAACAGAAGGTTTCTGGGGTGAAAGGACGAAGTTGTGCTTCTCTGCTGTTGTATGCTGAGTTTCAAACATGCCATTGTCGAGCGTGTACGATTGACTTCTTCCATTGCGCTTGGATGTGAGTTCAAATCCTGTTTTGAAATATGCGTGATATTCCGCCATCGGGTTGCTGACAGAGAGGTAGATTTGCGGATTGTCCATTCTGATTTCTGTGCCAGACTGATTAAGGAAGTCTGGTATGTCGGTGAGTTTGATTGGGTCAATATCGAACTCGGACACATGGTATTCAACTTCTCCCGTAAAAGTCTTTACCTTGATGGGGTCAACATTTGGGGTCTGGGTAAATGTGATTTCTTCTGGGAGTTCCGTGTCTGCGTAAATACTTACCTGTCCTTCGGTTACTTGGATGTAATCTTGATAGACAAATGTCCTTTTGTCGAAATCTGCTGTGACATTGCCAACTGTGGCATCAATTTCGGTTACATTCACAGAGATTTCGATTTCTCCATTAGCGTCAGGAATCAGAACTGCAGAAGAAAGGTCGAGGATACCTGTTTGAGGGTCGTAAACACCGGCGTCAGGTGTGGCTGTTAATCCTTTGGGGAGTTTTATCTTGACGTCTTCAAACTTGATGTTTGACATGAACGAAGAGCTGATGCCTGTGATTTTGATTTTAGTCGAGATTTGAGTTTCGACACCGATTTTGTTGATGCCTTTGATGGCTTCATCTATATTGTCTGCTTTAGTGCTAAATTCTGTCTTTTCGCTATTGATGGCATAGAATGCCGTGATGCCTCCTGGTTGGTATTCTGGCAATAAGCGAAGGTCTTCGGAGATGTACAGCGTTGTAACGGAAGCGTCAATGTCTGGTTTTTCTGTTGTGAATTGAGCCACATCGATAGGGTCAGATAGGAATGTTCCTTCCTTTTTGATGACATAGACGAGGTTCCCATTGGCATCTGTTTCCTTGACGATTTCGCTGTCGTCGTCCAAATCAATCACTTGGTCCAGAGTGATGTGGTCGAGGTTCAGTGGAATTGTTAACTCTTTGACTTGCAGTCTTGCAGTGGTGTCAATGTCACTTAAGTCATACGCATCATCCATGCAGGATGACAGGACTAAGAGGGATAGTACAGACATCCCTGTTAGCATAAATTTGGATGAGTTCATGTGTTGTATAGTATTAAAAATGTTACTTGGGTTCAAAGATAAGTAAAAAATCAATAAAATTTAATCTTTTTTCTAATTTTTTAAAATATGGAAGACAATATAACGTGGATCCTTCCATATTTGTACTTTACTCTATTTGTTATACATTCCTTGATGATATTTTCTATTTAACGTGAGGTCGATGAATTTGTATAAAGCATGCTGTTCTCTACGTGTCCACCGTGCGCATAATATTTAAAACACCGTGTTTGAAATATTTCGTAGGCGGTGTTTAAAATATTATGTGCACGGTGGAACGTTGGGGCAACAAGCCTTCATCCAGAATCACGGTGTTCTCGCAGAGGAAGATGCCAGATTGTATGGACAATAAGAGGAGCGGGGTGTGACGAATGGCACACCCCGCTCCTCTTATGTTTTTGAAATTTAGTTGATAGCGTTGTCAAGATCTGCTCCTGCCTTGAACTTTGCAACTTTCTTAGCTGCGATAGTGATAGGAGCCTTTGTAGCTGGGTTGATGCCCTGACGTTCTGGACGCTCTGCTACAGAGAAAGTTCCGAAGCCAATAAGTGCAATTTTGTCACCAGCCTTTAATGCTTCAGCGATAGCTTCGATTGTAGCATCAAGTGCTTTCTTTGAGTCAGCCTTGCTCAAACCTGCCTTTGCAGCGATAGAGCTAACGAGTTCAGTCTTGTTCATAAATACAAATGAATTAGGTTTTTTATTAATAAAAAATTTTAAAGAGTTAATTCTTCAATATAGGTAATAGGCTGTTATATGGCATATTGGACAGATGTGTGTCAGATGCAATAATGCCCTAACTGCTTTGCAAATATATGATATATATTTTCGCAAACAAACAATTTCTATAAAAAAACGTTGAAAAAAGTGAAAAAAAAACTCATTTTCCGTTTTTTTGCCTTTTAATAGGAATAAAAACTCTAATTTTGCAGTTGAAAAGAAGAGATTAAGTAAAAGTGTAATAAAGTGAGAATTGTATGAGAATGACTCCTGCCGTTAAGGTTATCCTTATTATAAATGTGGTATTTTATATTTTTGCCTATTGGATAACACCTATGGTGTCTTTTGATGGGCATGCTGATTGGTTCTTGAATTTCAATGCCTTGCATCCTCTGGGCTCCCCAGGGTTTTCAGTGCTTCAGTATGTTACTTACATGTTCATGCATGGCGGATGGTGGCACTTGTTCTTCAACATGTGGTCGCTGATGATTTTTGGCAATGCGGTAGAGCAGCAGGTGGGCACCAAGCGTTTCGTCTATTACTATCTCCTTTGTGGCGTGGGAAGTGCGATGGTGAATCAGCTGCTGATAGCGTTGGGCATTATCTTCCCCGCTCAGCTGGTTGGCGCTTCGGGTGCCATTTATGGTGTCATGGCGGCAGCTGCCTTCTTTTTCCCTGACGCAAAGCTTTTCATTATTCCTATACCGTTCCCAATTAAACTGAAGTATTTGGTTGGTTTCTATACGGTTGTAGAAATGTATATGGGTATCACGTCTGTAGATGGTGTAGCTCATTTTGCACATTTGGGCGGCATCGTTGTCGGCATCATCATCTTGTTTATATGGAAATATCAGGATGCTTCTTCAGCGCGGAGACCCCATTCTCGGTATGGAGGAGATTCCTCTCATTACGAGAAGGGAGAAGGCATGTGGGATAAACTCAAGAAGTCGTTTGGCAGCGAATGAAAGCCCAAGATGCGTGTGATGAATGTGAGAGAAGCGAATCATGCGGACCATGAGTACAACAGTCGCAAGCGCGAGGAAAGCGAAGAGATTGACCGTATCCTTGACAAGATTAGGCGGAACGGCTACCAGAATCTTACGGAACAGGAGAAAGCCACGCTATTCAATGCGAGCAAAAAGATGAGGGGCGAAGAATGAAGTTTTTGAAAGCAATCCCCATCGTGATATTTATGTGTCTCAATCTGTTGGTGATTGTGGCAATGAATATCTGTGCATACACATCGGTTCTTCCTCCTCAGGAATATCCGCATGTGGCCTATTGGGGCTTGCTCTTCCCTGTTTTCTTGATTGCAAACGTTCTTTTTGTGCTGTTCTGGCTGGTTTTCAAATGGAAAATCGTAGTTCTTCCTTTGTTGGGAATGCTGATATGCGCCCCCAGCATCAGGGCATATATTCCTTTCAACTTTTCGAAAGAGCCTCCAGAAGGGAGTTTGAAGATTCTATCCTACAATACAATGTCTTTTGGCAAAGACACCACTGTGCCGTTGGAGGAAAATCCTATATTTCAGTATCTTCAGAAGTGCGATGCTGACATTATCTGTCTGCAAGAAGCCATGAAGGCGCATACAGATAAGGTTGCCCAGTTGATGAAAGATACTTATCCTTATAATTCGCTTTTTCTCATAGCCGACAATTATAACGCTTGTTTTTCTAAATATCCAATTCTGTCGTCGGAAAAGATTGACTATCCATCGAAGACAAATGCTTCTTATGTATATAAGGTGCTTGTGGGTGAAGATACGCTGCTGGTTGTCAATAACCATTTGGAATCCTACCGATTGACGGCAGAAGACAAGAACGACTACAAGTCCATCCTGAAGAATTACAAGAATCCAGAGGAAAACGATTCAGAAATCAAGTACCATTCGTTGATTGGGAAACTTGCTCCCGTCGATTCAATCAGGGGTATGCAGGCAGATTCTATCGCTGCTTTTGTGGAACGCAATGCCGGGCGTTACATAATTGTGTGTGGTGACTTTAATACAACTCCTATTTCTTATCCGCATTATCGTTTGACCCGTTGTCTGGACGATGCCTACACACGCAGTGGTAATGGTCCAGGCGTCAGCTATCATCACAGCGGGATGTACTTCAGAATAGATAACATTTTGATTAGTTCCAACATGACGGCTTACGGCGCTACCGTGGACAATTCAATCTCGGCAAGTGACCATTATCCTATCTATGCGCATATCAAATTAGAGGGCAAAAGATAGACAAATCGAACGAATTGAAGAAATTTAATGGGATTTTCTTCAATTTTGTAAAAAAATGTATAACTTTGCATCTTGAAGTGCCTTTTACCTTGCTATATATTATATAATATGTGTAAAAAGTGAGGATGA
Source organism: Bacteroidaceae bacterium (assembly GCA_017507385.1). Classification (GTDB taxonomy): domain Bacteria; phylum Bacteroidota; class Bacteroidia; order Bacteroidales; family Bacteroidaceae; genus Minthosoma. The sequence continues at coordinate 16,649 of JAFWAX010000045.1, forward strand.
GGGCACAGATGAATGTGAAATAACATTCCTTTTAATACGAAAAACAAATAACATCAACATTAATAATTTCAACAAAATGCAAAACAAAGGATTTGTAAAGTTTTTAGCAGTGGCGTTGACACTCATCTGCCTCTTCTATCTGTCTTTTTCAGCCGTAACCAAGTATGTTGAGGATAAGGCAGCAAAGATGGATCCGCAGGCAGCTGAGCTTTATCTGGACTCGTTGAACACGACTCCATTCTATCTCGGCAACTACACGCTCAAGGACTGTCGCGAAACAGCTATCGGTTTGGGTCTTGACCTGAAAGGTGGTATGAACGTGATTCTTGAGGTGAGCGTTCCTGAGGTGATAAAGACGTTGGCAGACCACAAAACTGACGAAGCATTCCTCAAGTCTGTAAGCGAAGCAGCAAAGGGTGCGCAGGAAAGTCAGAGCGATTTCATCACACTTTTTATCGAGGCTTATAAAAAGAATGCTGAAGGAAAGCCCCTTGCGACTATCTTCGCTACTCAGCAGCTCAAAGGCCTGGTGAACACAAACAGCAGCGACGCTGATGTGGAGAAGGTTCTCCGTCAAAGCGTAGAGGAAGCCGTTAACAGTTCGTTCGACGTGCTTCGTACACGTATTGACCGTTTCGGTGTAGTTCAGCCTAACATTCAGAAGATTGAAGGTCAGACTGGCCGTATCATGGTGGAACTTCCTGGTATCAAGGAGCCAGAACGTGTTCGCAAGCTTCTTCAGGGTAGCGCAAACCTCGAGTTTTGGGAGACTTACGATGCTCCAATCGTAGCACCATACCTCTCTCAGCTGAATGCAGCTCTTCGCAACAATGTTGCCGCAACTGTTGCTGATTCTACTCAGGCAGAGGAAGTTGCAGAGGAAACAGCTGCAGATTCAAGCAGTACAGCGGCAAGCGTGCTTTCACAGGTGAAGAGCGCTGACGCAAACGTTACAGCTAAAGCTACAGAAGAGGCTAAGAAAGAGAATCCTCTTTTCGCTATGCTCCAGCCATCAGGCGCCCAGACAGGCTGTATGGTAGGTTATGCTATGGCTCTGGATACGGCAGAAGTGAACGCTCTCATCAACTCAGATGAAGCAAAGCAGATCTTCCCAGCAGACCTCTCGCTCAAGTGGGGTGTAGCATCATTGGACAAGGCTGGCAAGATTTATAGCCTCTATGCCATCCGCACTACTGGCAAGAATGGCCGTGCTCCACTTGAAGGCGATGTGGTGACTGAGGCAAAAGACGACTTCGACCAGCATGGCAACCCTGTTGTTAGCATGAAGATGAACACTGAAGGTGCTCGCAAATGGGCTGCTCTTACAGAGGCTAACGTGAACCACAGTGTAGCTATCGTGCTCGACAACCTCGTGTATAGCGCACCAAACGTAATGGGCAAAATTGATGGTGGAAGCACCCAGATTTCTGGTAACTTCACTACCAACGAGACCAAGGACCTTGCTAATGTGCTCCAGTCTGGTAAAATGTCTGCTCCTGCAAGCATCATTCAAGAAGACATCGTAGGTCCAACCCTCGGTGCACAGTCTATTCGGGCAGGTTTCATCTCTTGTATCGTCGCTTTCATCGTGCTGATGTTCTACATGGTAGCCATGTACGGTGTTCGTGAAGGTATGGTCGCAAATTGCGCACTCATGTTGAACTTCTTCTTCTCATTCGGTATCCTCACATCATTAGGTGCAGCGTTGACCATGTCTGGTATTGCCGGTATGGTGCTCACTCTTGGTATGGCGGTCGATGCTAACGTGCTTATTTACGAACGAACAAAAGAAGAAATGCGTTCAGGAAAGCATATCAGCGCAGCTGTGTCAGCAGGTTACAGCAATGCGTTCTCTGCAATTTTCGACTCAAACGTGACTACAATCATCACAGGTGTTATCCTCTATAACTTCGGTACAGGTCCTATCAAGGGATTCGCAACAACGCTGATTATCGGTATTGTCTGCTCATTCTTTACTGCTGTGTGGTTGACTCGTATCGCATACGAGCACTTCCTCAACAAGGGTAAGTGGCAGGATTTGAAGTTCACGACATCTATTTCTAAGAACATGCTGAAAGACACAAAGTACAAGTTCATGAGCATGTACAAGAAGTCTTTTGTTGTGTTTGCAGCAATTTTGGTTGTTGTGGTAGTAAGCTTTGCTCTTCGCGGATTGAGCCAGTCAATCGACTTTACTGGTGGTCGCAACTATAAGGTTGAGTTCCTCAATCCAGTTGAGCCAGAGGAAGTTGAGGCTGCTATCGTGAAGCAGTTTGAGGCAAACAATGCGAATGAAGAAGCAATCAACGTAACTGTTATCGCTATCGGAACAGAAGGTAACAATGTTCGTGTTTCTACAAACTTCAACATTAATGACAATAGCCCAGAGGCAGATGCTCGCATCGAATCACTTCTCTATCAGGCATTTGTTGAAGGTGGAATGGTTGAGTCATCTGTTACAGAAGAAGCGTTCCTCGACCGTGACGATCGCGCAGGCGGTTCAATCGTTTCTTCACAGAAGGTAGGTCCTGCTATTGCAGAAGACATTACACATGGCGCAATTCTTTCAGTATTGTTCGCTATTGCTGCCATCTTTGTGTACATCCTGATTCGTTTCCGCAATGTGGCTTACTCTGTAGGCTCTATCGTTGCTCTTGCGTTCGATACAATGTTTGTTATCGGTATGTTCTCTCTTTGCTACGGCTGGATAGGCTTCTCTCTTGAAGTTGACCAGACATTTATCGGAGCAGTCTTGACCGTTATTGGTTACTCAATCAATGACAAGGTGGTTGTCTTCGACCGTATCCGTGAGACATTCGGCCTCTATCCAAAGCGTGACCGCCAGCGCATCTTCAATGATTCCATCAACAGTACATTGGCACGTACCATCAACACGTCTGTTTCTACATTCATCGTGCTTTTGGTCATCTTTGTACTTGGTGGCGATAGCATCCGTGCTTTTGCATTCGCAATGATGCTTGGTGTCATTTGTGGAACATGCTCATCAATCTTTATTGCAGCTCCAATCGCATACCTTGTGATGGGTGCTCGCATCAAGGAGAATGACGATGAGCCTGCACCTGTTAAGGCGTAAGCAATCAATACAAGGCAGCAGCATTGCGCTGCTGCCTTTTTTGTTTTTATTTTATTTTTACTATCTAATGTTTCAGTAACATGGCATTCGCATACGAAATGAGAAATGGGTGTGCTGAAACTTTTAAACAACACAGATAATTATGGCAAAAATTCGTGTAGCCATCGTAGGATATGGCAATATAGGGAAATATGCACTTGAATCTATCGAGGCTTCTCAGGACATGGAGTGCGTCGGTGTCGTTCGTCGTAGCGGCGATGTAAATAAGCCTGCTGAACTCGCCAACTATCCAGTGGTGAAAAATATTACTGACCTGAAGGATGTTCAGGTAGCCATTCTCGCAACCCCGACACGCATGGTGGAGGAATATGCTAAGCAATGTCTTGCTCTGGGTATCAATACGGTAGATTCTTTTGACATCCATACTCAGATTGTTGACCTTCGTCGTTCCCTTGACGCTGTTGCGAAAGAAAACAATGCTGTTTCCGTCATTTCAGCAGGTTGGGATCCCGGTTCAGATTCTATCGTCCGTTCTCTCATGGAGAGTCTGGCTCCCAAAGGAATCAGCTACACCAACTTCGGTCCAGGCCGCTCTATGGGTCACTCTGTAGCAGTACGTGCCATTGCAGGTGTGAAAGATGCACTTTCCATGACCATCCCTGTTGGAACAGGCATCCATCGCCGCATGGTCTATGTGGAGCTTGAAGACGGTGCTGATTTCAAGGCTATCGAGGCAGCCATCAAGGCCGACCCTTACTTCGTCAACGACGAGACCCACGTTCAGCAGGTTCCTTGCGTTGATGCGCTCAACGATACCGGGCATGGCGTGAATCTGGTGCGTAAAGGAGTTTCAGGAAAGACTCACAATCAGATGTTTACGTTTGATATGCGAATCAACAACCCTGCCCTTACAGCTCAGGTGCTCATCAATGTGGCACGCGCCTCTCTCAAGCAGAAGCCAGGTGCTTATACCATGATTGAGATTCCTGTCATCGACATGCTGTATGGCGATAGAGAAGAGCTTATTCGCCATCTGGTGTAAGAAAAGACAGGAAAATTCTGCCAACGTGAGGAAATAAGTATTATCTTTGCATCCCAATCAAAGAAATGCGAAAGATGAAAAAAACAACCGTTTTCTGGATTTTCTCCGTATTGCTGCTGTTTGCAGCCTGCGATGAAAAGAAACCTCAGGTTCAGCCTGTGCAGTTCGACATCCGTCCGCTGGATGAAATCCCAGGCATCTTCGAAGCCCATGGCGTTATCGGAACGGGTACCAGCATGAATGTGCTGGAATTTGTCAGCGACAATAACGACACCTTGTATGTCAAGGTAAACAATCAGGCTGTGATGGGCGGCGTGAAAGTGGGCGACGAGGTAATACTCATCTATAACGTTACTCCAGAGGAAAATGTTGCTTCGGTGGCAGTCAATCTCACCTCCTTGCAGCATGTGTGGGTGCAGCGCAGCTTGGACGGACAAGAGCAAAGCATCGAGTTAGACGAAGGCGGGCGTGCCGCAACTTATAATATGTCAGTGAATTATGACAAGTGGAAAGTTGAGAGCGGCTCTTTGTTGCTGTATTCTCCCAAGAAAGTGGGTGATGAAGGCCCTGTGCTGGCTGACACTTTCGACATCGTCTATCTGACATCCGACAGCTTGGTGCTGATGAATGGACGCTTCGTGTCCGAATTTGGGCGGTATAATTGATTTTCTCATTATTTTTGCGAGACGTATTTTCCGCGTACATGCAGGAACAAAGGCAGGATTCATGTTGTCCGAATTTCTGTAACATACACATACGGCAAGCGAGTCCCCACGAGGACTCGCTTGCCGTATCGTATGTATGTTAACGTGAATTCGTCGAACTCACGTTATGTTGCTTTCTTAAAAAGGTAAATCGCTGGAATCGTCTGCTGGGCTGTCGAAGCTAACCTGTGCAGCTGCTGCCGGCTGTTCTGGTGGAAATGGCGCAACGGGCTGTGCTGTTGGCATGCCGGCAGGTGCAGCTTGTACGGCAGGAACAACGTTCCAGGCGCGTATGTCGTTGAACCAGCGTCCGTTGTACTCACGGGCGTTGATGTCGAAAGAGATGGTAAGCTCCTGTCCTTGCTGGATGTTGAAACGGGTGAGGTTATCTTCTCCAAAAACGTTAAAAACCATTCTTTTAGGGTATTGTCCCACAGTCTCCTCGATGACAAACTCTTGTGTCTTCCAAGGGTTCCCAGTTCTGCTTGACACGCCTCCACGTGGTTCAAGCACCTGAATAATTCTTCCTGTAAATTCCATATTTTATTGATTATTTATTTTTCAATTTTATCGATTATTTATTTCTTAGCTTGAAATTCAGATACAAAATTACGCTTTTTTTTTGTATTCTCAAAACTTATCCATAACTTTGTGTTCAAATCAATGTAATTAGAAAATGAGGTTCAATGTATCAAGTTCAAGTCTCAGCAACCGCTTGCAGACAATAAGTAGAGTTCAGAGTTCGAAGAATGCCCTGCCTATACTGGATTGCATACTTTTCGAACTTGTAGGAGGAGAGTTGAAGATGACTGCCTCAGATAGCGAAACAGCCATGACCACCACAATCGAGGTGACAGAAGCTGAAGGTGAAGGCAAGTTCGCTATCGGAGCAAAGCAGCTCATCAGTTCAGTCAAGGAAATATCTGACCAGCCCATCACATTCAATGTGGATCAGAATACTTTTGCCATCGAGATTAACTACCAGAACGGAAAGTACAATCTCGTCGGACAGAATGGCTATGAGTATCCTCTTCCCAGTGCAATGAACGGCTTTGCTCGCAGCATTGCCATCGATGCAGCAGTCATGTTCAACGGCATTAACCGTTGCCTGTTCGCTGCTGCCGACGACGAGTTGCGTCCACAGATGAATGGCGTCTATTTCGACATGGCCACAGAAAACATCACCTTCGTGGCAAGCGATGGACACAAGCTTGTGCGCAATCGTGTCTTCTCGGCTCGTGCAGACGAGGCTTCAGCCTTCATCTTGCCCAAGAAACCCGCGCTTTTGCTGAAGACCGTCCTTCCCAAGGCTGAAGGCGATGCCGTCATCCGCTTTGACGACCGCAATGCAGAGATTCAGCTTACCGGCTATGTCATTAGTTGTCGTCTTATCGAAGGACGCTATCCTAACTATAATTCAGTCATTCCGACAGATAATCCATTCCGCGTGACTGTTGACCGCTTGGCGTTCATCAGCGCATTGCGCCGCGTCATCGTCTTCGCCAGCCAGAGCAGTGCGCTCATCAAGCTCCATGTCGATCAGGGAACACTGACCGTTTCTGCCCAAGACCTGGACTTCTCTACTTCGGCCGAAGAGCACATCATGTGCGAATATGAAGGCATGGCAATGAGCATCGGCTTCAACGGCCCCTTCCTGCTCGACGTGCTGAACAGCATCGCAAGCAACGACATCGTCCTTGAGCTTGCCGACCCGAGCCGCGCCGGAGTCATCACCCCCGCAGAACAGGAAGAGAATGAAGACCTTATTATGCTGTTGATGCCAATGATGCTGAAAGACTGACAATGAAACTGAACATACAGAATCCAATCATATTTTTCGACTTGGAGACTACAGGCATTGATGTAGCAAAGGACCGCATTGTGGAACTTTGCTACATCAAAATTTTTCCTAATGGCAACGAAGAGTCGAAGACCATGCGCATCAATCCCGGCATTCCCATCCCCAAGCACGCAACAGAAGTGCATGGCATCAGCGATGAAGATGTACAGGACTGTCCCGCCTTCAAGGACGTTGCCGCCGAGCTGTTTGAGGCGTTCAAGGGCTGCGACCTGGCAGGTTTCAACTCCAACAAGTTCGACGTGCCCCTCCTGTGCGAAGAGTTCCTTCGTCTGGGCATGGACTTAGACGTGATGCGCCGCAAGTGCATCGATGTCCAGAACATCTACCACAAGCTCGAACGCCGCACCCTCATCGCTGCCTACAAGCATTATTGCGGCAAAGACCTCGAGAATGCCCATTCCGCCCTTGCCGATGCGCGTGCCACTCTCGAAGTTCTTGAAGCGCAATTGGATATGTATCCGGAGGATTTGAAAAACGACGTCTCTTTTCTTGCCGAATACAGCCGCATGAACAACAACGTCGATTTTGCAGGGCGAATCGTCAAAAACGAAAGTGGAGTAGAGGTGTTCAACTTTGGCAAGCACAAGGGAAGACCCGTAGCCGATGTGCTTTTGCGCATCGACCCCAGCTATTATGCGTGGATGATGCAGGGCGATTTCCCGCAGAACACCAAGCAAATCCTCACACGAATCTATTTAGCCTCAAAATCAAAGAGATAGAGACTTATGCTACAAGGAAAGAAAATCGTTCTTGGCATCACGGGCAGCATCGCCGCCTACAAGTCATGCCTCATCATTCGGCAGCTCATCAAGAAAGGAGCTGAAGTGCAGGTGGTCATCACTCCGGCAGGCAAGGAGTTCATCACTCCCATCACCTTGTCAGCCCTTACCAGCAAGCCGGTTATCAGCGAGTTCTTCTCCCAGCGCGATGGCACATGGCATTCCCATGTTGACCTTGGCCTGTGGGCAGATGCCATGCTCATAGCTCCGGCAACAGCTGCCACCATCGGAAAAATGGCGAATGGCATAGCAGACAACATGCTCATCACCACCTATCTGTCCATGAAAGCCCCCGTTTTCGTGGCTCCAGCCATGGACTTGGACATGTATGCGCATCCATCCACTCAGCAGAACCTCAAGACATTGCAGTCTTACGGCAACCATATCATTGAGTCGGGAACAGGATTCCTTGCTTCTAAACTGGAAGGCAAGGGGCGCATGGAAGAGCCCGAAAACATTGTCGCATCGCTGGAGAGCTACTTTGCCGGCTCATGCAGCATGAAAGGCAAGAAAGTCCTGATCACCGCAGGACCAACCTACGAGAAAATAGACCCCGTCCGTTTCATCGGCAACTACTCCTCTGGCAAGATGGGCTTCGCCTTGGCCGAAGAGTGCGCCCGACGCGGTGCACAGGTCGAGCTGGTGTGCGGACCTGTCTCCGCCTCCATGCAGGCGGCACATCCTGGCGTGCACCGCATTGATGTGGAAAGCGCGAAGGAGATGCACGAGGCATGCCTGTCGTTCTTCCCGTCGATGGATGCAGCCATTCTGTGCGCAGCAGTGGCAGACTTCGCTCCCGAAACCGTTGCCGAAAGGAAGATCAAGCGGACGGGCGACGATATGCTCATCCGCCTGAAACCCAATCCCGACATTGCCGCATCGCTCGGACAAATCAAGGAGAAGCATCAGACATTGGTAGGCTTTGCCCTCGAAACACACGACGAGGAAGCTCATGCGCAAGACAAGATGAAACGGAAGAACTTCGATTTCATCGTCTTGAACAGCCTCAATGACGAGGGTGCCGGATTCCGGACGGACACCAACAAAATCAGCATCATCTCCCAGGCAGGAAAAGAAGATTTTCCGCTGAAATCCAAGCAGGAAGTGGCGAAAGACATTGTGGATAGGCTGAATCTCTGACTTGACGCTGCCACGTCACGAACGACTTATCTCCTTCTTCTGTGCAATTTCACATATTTTGTATTATTCTATCCGTTTTCTGTACTATTTGGCTATATTTTGTTCGATTTTTTCCAAAAAACATGAAAGTAGATATAAAAAACGAAAAAAAATGTTCACTTTTTTTGCACTTTCATTTTATTTCTTCTATATTTGCACACGACTTCTGAAGTCATGAGTAGAATGAATTTGTGCTGGAGAATTGTTTGTGGGTATCAAAAGTTTATTGATATGATACAGGCGAGAACGGTTAAATGGGGTGATATACATTATATATAATATATCTAATCAATTCTAAATGTATTAATTTTTTATTAACAACTAAATCAACTGTTAACATGAAGAAAATTTTACTTTCATGCATGATGCTCCTCTCTCTTGGAGCCGTGAATGCACAAGCGCCTGCCGAATGGACAGAAGGTATGGACGTGACTGCAGAAATCATGCCGGGCGACACTGACGGTTCGTTCTCAGGTACATGGAAACCCAATGATTACGATGGCGGTGAGGCTACTTCAATGGGTGACTACTGGAAGGGTAGCCAGCCAAACGAGTATCTTGATGTAGGTTGCTACGCATTCTACAACACTGATCCATTTGACTTCTATCAGGTAGTTAAGTTCCCTGCTGGTGCTTACACTATCAAGCTTCAGGCAAATTATCGCGAAGGTACATTCGCTGATACATTCGCTAACTTCAACAAAGGTACGTTGAAGAAGAACGCATTCCTCTATGCTTCAGTTCTTGCTGGTGAGGCAGCTGATTCAGAGGTTATCCGTGATTTCAACACAGTCATCGCTTCTCTTGCTGAAACAACTGCGCCAGCTGCTTTGTACACAGGAAGCCTTGGTTGGTCAGACGACGCTTCTGCAAAGGTAAAGGATGCTGAGGGCAATGAAATCACTGTTTATGCTCCAAGCTGTAACAAGGGTTGTCGTGCATTCTTCGATGCAGGCTATTATTCTAACTCTCTTAACATTGTCCTCGTTGAGGATGCATGGGTACGCGTTGGTATCCGCAAGAATGTTAAGGTTGTAGAAGATAACCTCTCATTCCGTGTATGGAACATCATCTATAATGGTCCAGCAGACGAAGAGGCTCAGCTTGACGCTGCTGCGGCTGACTGTTATGCTGCTAACGCAAAGATTGAGGAGCTCCGCGATAAGGTTTCAGCTGCAGGTTTTGAAGGTTTTGCTGGCATCATCGATGACGTTGCAGTGGACTTCAATGATGCTATTTCTGAAGCTAAGACTGCTCAAGAGCTTGACGCTGTTCTTGCAAGCATCAATGCTACATACGAAAACTACAACAAGAGTATCGTATTCGTTAACAGCCTGTCTGAACTCGTTGACATGACAGCAGACATGATTGCTTCTACAGATTTCTCAGGCAAGGCTGCTATCCAGACTGCTTATGACGAAGTTTCTGCTGCTGCAAAGACTGACGACCCTGCAGATCTTGGTGATGACGCAGGTGCTTACTTCGACCAGCTTTATGTAAAACTCGCTGCTGCTCGTGCTGACTACCTCAACACTCAGGCGGCTGACGAGACTGGCGCAAAGGACTTCTCTTCACTTATCAAGTATCCTTGGTTCGTAAATCCAGAGTACACTCCTCAGTTGCAGGAAGAAGGTGCACAATACTTCGGTAAGAATGTAGGTGGCAAGTATGTCTTAAATGAGGAGACATGGACTCTTGAAGGTCCAAACGATTATACTACCAGAGTCTCAAATGGTTGTACACCTATCGCGTCAGAAGTGGAACTCGCTTCAGACTCAGAGGTGCTCAACCAGTGGTATAAGAGATTCAAGACATTCGGAGACGGATGGTCTGCAAACGGTTATCACTTGTATTATCTGGGAGGTCTTATCGGTGTTTCTACAGGCTGGAACTCTGGTTACGAAGATTGGGAAGGTGTTTGCCAGCAGCTGGTTGGTCTTCCAAACGGTTATTATAGCCTGAAGGGTCTTGTGCGCGGTAACGGAACAGGCGCGGGTAAAGTATGGAATGACGATAATCTTCCTCCTTACCACAACATCTTCGCTCAGAACTCTGAGGAAGTAGTTGTACGTTCAGTTGTAGGTCACACAGACGGATACTACTGCCAGCAGATTTTGGGTTCAAATAACGGTTGGTACGAGTGGGATCCACAGATTTGGCAGGAGCACAAGACCGGTACAATCCAAGTTTCTGACGGTAAACTCCTCATCGGTGGTCAGAGTAGCATGATTGGTGCATTCACAGGTTTCCGCCTCATGTTCTACGGTACTAACCCTCCATTCGACGCAATGATTCAGGAAGAAATCGACAAGGTGAACAAGGATGCTGAAGCGCTGACATTTGCTGGTGACAAGAAGGCTGTTGCTGATATGATGGCTGCTATCAAGCTTCCTCTCGTTGACGCTGCTGCTTACGATGCTGCACTTGCTGTTCTTGTTGACGTTCGCGACTACATTGGCAATGTAAACAAGGCAATGAACGGCTACAAAGCTGAAGAAACTTACGAAAACCTTGGTACTACATACGCAGAAGACGCTGACGCTTCTGAAATCATCGCAACTGCTCTTACTTATGTAATCGGCATTGGTGAGAAGGAAAGCGACACTTACGTACTTGTTGACCCAGCTAACGCTGCTGCTAACAAGCTGTCTGAGTACCTTGCTCTCTACACTAAGGCTAAGGCATTCGGCGATGCAAACGTTAACGCTGTCCTCGCTGAGCAGGTTGCAGAACTGAAGGCTGCTTACAAGGAGGCTGACGCTATCCAGGAGTATATGGACAGACTCGCTCTTCCTTACAACGTAGCTCTCTTCGCTTCACTTGGCGCTGCTGATGCTACAGAGGCTGCTCCTCTTAACCTTACTTCTCTCCTCGTTAACCCAACATTCGAAAACGAAAAAGGTGAGAACGATCCAACAACAGGTTGGTCAGGTGAGACTCCAACAGTTAACGAATATGGTCGTGGTAATGCTGAGCTTTGGAACAAGGCTGCATTCACTCTCTCTCAGAAGCTCGCTGGTCTCCCAGCTGGTAAGTATGAACTCCGTGTGAAGGCTATCTACCGTGACGCTGCTTCTGTAACTCCTGAACTCGTTGAGGCTTACAAGACTGCTGGTAGTGAAGAGGCTTGGGCTAACCATAATGCAGAACTCTTCATGAAGTCAAGCGACGACAACGATGCATTCTCTTACATCAAGGCTATTGAGTCTATTGGCGGTGCTGAGAACTCATTCACAGAAGTGGTTACTGCATACGATACTGAAGACCTCGGTGACGGTACAGTAAACAAGTTCCCAACAAAGATTCAGACTCTTGCTCCAGAAGGCAGCGGAACTGAGCCTACTGCTGAATATTCATACTTGGCTGAAGGTGCATATCCATTCGATACTAAACTTACAATTGGTGAAGAAGTGCTCTACTACCCATCATCTATGTATGGTTTCTATCAGTGGTGTGTAAAGAATCCTGATGCAGTTGCTAACAAGGTTCAGATTGAAATCGCTAAGGGTGAAACTCTCGAAGTAGGTATCCGCAAGACTAATGCTATCGGTTCTGACTGGGTAATCTTCGACGACTTCGAACTCTACTACCTCTCTGGCGACAAGTTCCAGGAGACAGTAACTGACATCGACGAGGTTGCTTCTGAGGCAGATGCTGACGCTCCAATCTACAACGTAGCAGGTCAGATTGTTGACAAGTCTTACAAGGGCATCGTTATTCAGAACGGTGTGAAGAGCATTAACAAGTAATCTTCAATAACCCCTATATGATGAGAGGGTGTGCCGCTTGGCGCACCCTCTTTTTTGTCCTTTCCCGTTTCCTGTTAAGGAGATAGAGAGGATAGAAGGAGATAAAGGGAGTTCGATGCTCGCTTGACAAACACCGCAAACTACCCCAGTACCTCTTAAGAGGTACTCGAGTACCGCATAGGAGGTATTGCAGTACCTCTTCGGAGGTACTGGATATGCGGCGGGCTGGCAACTGTATTTGTGCCTTAGGGAAGTAACTGGTTGTTTTTCAAATCTCTCACGGATTTCACAGATTTCACGGATGAGAGCCTTGCGCGGCTCTTGTGAAAGTAAATGCTGCGGGTGGTTTGGGAAAGGAAATTGCAAGTAAATTTGGAGTAAATTTTTATTCTCTCACAGATACCACGGATTTCACAGATTTGAGCCTTGCGCGGCTCTGGGAGGAGTGACAAGTTGCAGTCGGCAACGTAAAAATCTGTGTGATCCGTGCAATCTGTGAGAAAAACAAGTTATGTTCTACTCTCGCAGATGTTACAGATTTCCTTTATATTTCCTTTCTGTAAAAGTAAATGCTGCGGGTGGTTTGGAAAGTAAATTGCAAGTAAATTTGGAGTAAATTCATTGCGATGCAATTATCAATTGTCAATTCGATTACAGGCTACAATCCGTGTATGGGAGAGAGAATGTGACTATACTTAAAGAAAAAAGGACTGCGCCGGGTGGCTCAGTCCTTTTGCTGTTTGTGAGAAAGTAGGGGTTATTTCACTACGAGGTCAAAGCTCTGCAGGTCTTTTTCGAGTGATGATGTTCCGTAGAGAATCTTGTAACGTCCTGGACGTGTTGACAGTTCGTCGATAGATGGGTCATAGTATTCGAATGACTCGCCTGTGAGGGTGATGACTGCCTTGCCCTTCTCGCCTGGCTTGAGTGTCAGCTTCTGGAAGCCTCTGAGGTCCTTGATTGGAGCCTCGGCATAGTCGAGCGCCTTGACATATACCTGTACGGTTTCTGTTCCTTCGCGGTCGCCTGTGTTGGTGACTGGAACGGTGATTTTAACAGAGCCGTCAGCCTTCATGGTTGACTTGGAAATCTTGCCCTTGCCAACGTTGAATGTGGTGTATGACATGCCATAGCCGAATGCGTAGAGCGGTGTGCCGCGGAAGTAGCGGTAGGTGCGGTTTTCCATGCTGTAGTCGAGGAAGTCGGGCAGGTCGTTGGTTGATGCGTAGAATGTGACTGGGAGCTTGCCGCCAGGGTTGTAGTCGCCAAAGATGACTTCAGCCAGTGCCTGTGAGCCGCCCTGTCCTGGGTACCATGCCTGCAGGAGTGCGTCGTACTGGTCTTCGATGCTGCCGAATGCGATAGGTGAGCCTGAGCAGTTGACGAAGATGACCGGCTTGCCTGTTGTGTGCATGGCTCTGACGAGTCGCTGCTGCACTTTAGGCAGTTCGATGTCAGCCTTGTCGCCTCCTTCGCCCTCCATGCGTGCTGAGATGCCGCCGATGATGATGATGGCGTCAACGTCTTTCAGTTCCTTTGCGAGGTCGTTGAACTCGATGAGCTTGCGCTCGCAGATTTCGGCACGAAGCATGGCGAAGTTGCCGTTTCCGCGCTTGTATTCGATAACGATGTCGTAGGTTTCGCCTTCCTGAACAGGGAAGTTCTTGTATTCAGCCTGACGGCGGAAGCCGAAGCCGCGACGCTGGCCGCCGCCTTCTCCGTTGTCGATGACTTTGCCGTTGACGGTCAGGGTGTAGCCGTTGTCGGTAGAAACGGAGTACTGCATCTGGCCTGTATAGGTAGCTTTGTACTTGCCTGACACGCGTACTGAGAGGTTGTCTGTGCTGACGCCTTCAGCGAAGCCCCATGCTCCGAAAGTGGAGAAGTTCAGCTCGTTGTAGTGGCCTGTCACTGCTGGCTCGCCGCTCAGTTCCTTGTTGTTGTAGAACTCGACGTATGCGCCTTTGCCTTCGTTGAATTCAGTGAGGTGGTTGATGGTGGTGTATTCGTCAGCCAGTTCGCATGCCTTTTTGTAGATGACGTTGGTGCCGGGAACGGCTGCCTTGATGCCATTGAGGAGTGAGCGCTTGTGCTCTTCTGTAGGTGTGCCTCCGTAGTTGCCGTTGAGCATCTCTGTGTCGTCGGCGTTAGGACCGATGACTGCGATGGTCTTGAGGTTCTTGGAGAGCGGCAGGATGCCGTTGTTCTTGAGCAGTACCATTGACTCGCGCGCTGCCTGGATGGAGAGCTGGTGGTTGGACTCGCTGCTGATGACGTCTGGACCGAGGTTTGCCCATGGAATCATGTCTTCAGGGTCGAACATGCCGAGTTCGAAACGGCCGAGGAGCGTGCGGCGCAGGTGCTCGTCAAGGGTGGATTCCTGGATGAGTCCTTTGTCGAGTGCCTCGGTGAGCACCATGAAGACCTTTCCGCATTCGAGGTCTGTGCCGTTGAGCACAGCGTCAACAGATGCAGAAAGCGGGTCGGGGTGTGTCTCGTGCTGTCCTTTGTTGTAGAAGTTGTTGATGGCGTCGCAGTCAGTCACGACGATGCCGTCGAAGTCCCACTTGCGGCGCAGGATGTCAACGAGCAGGCGGTCGCTGGTGCAGCATGGCACGCCCTCGTAGCGGTTGTAGGCGCACATGACTTCGCGCACGTTGCCTTTCTTGACGAGTGCCTTGAAGGCTGGGAGGTAGGTTTCCCACAGGTCGCGCATAGAGACTGAAGCGTCGTAGGTGTGGCGCATAGGCTCTGGGCCGCTATGCACAGCGTAGTGCTTGGCGCAAGCGTGGGTCTTGTAGTACTTGTCATCGTTGCCTTGCATGCCGAGCACGGTCTGCACGCCCAGCACGGCATTGAGGTAAGGGTCTTCGCCGCAGGTCTCCTGTCCGCGTCCCCAGCGTGGGTCGCGGAAGATGTTGACGTTAGGGCACCAGTAGGTCAGCTCTGGGTTGCCAGGGTAGTAAGTCACTCCCATGGGCACGTTGAAGATGTTGCGGTCTGAGCGGTTCCAGTTGGCGCGCGCCTCGTCGGAAACGGTTGAGAAGACATCGTAGATGAGCTGTGAGTTGAAGGCTGCCGCCATGCCGATAGGCTGCGGATAGACGGTGTATCCGCCCTGACGAACTCCGTGGCAGGCTTCGTTCCACCAGTTGTAGGATGGTATGCCGAGGCGGTCAACAGAGATGGACTTGTTCATCATGAGTCCTACTTTCTCTTCGGGTGTGAGGAGGGAGAGGAGGTTCTCTACGCGTTCCTCGTTGGAGAGCTTGTAATCCTGGAAGGGGTATTTGTGCCCGTCTTCAGGCTTCTCGCTTGTGGTGACATGCGCTTTGGTTGACAGGGCACCGAGTGTCTTGCCGTTCTGGTCGAGCAGCTCTACGCTTCTGTGTGTTCTGCCTGCAGCTCCTGCCGGCGAGAAGGCTACCATGACTTTGGCGATGTCGCCCGGCTGCACCTCGTCTGTGGAGTAGTGAGCTGTGATGCAATCGCAGCTTGGGATGGTCTTGCCAATCCTTACGGCGTTGTCTGATTTGTTCTGGAATGTGAATGTGTGGCATACGGTGCCGTTGATGGCATCGATGGCGCCGAAGTCCCATTCGTAGGCGTCAAAGATGACGTCACTCTTTGTGTTTTGTGCTGTTGCGGGGGCTGCTGCCAGCAGTGCGCCCGCCAGGAATAAAGTTAAAGTTCTCATTTGTTATTTAGTTTTGGTAAGTAAATCTTCTAATGCTTTGCGGCGTTCGTTCCATGTTGAGTAGTCGGAAGCCTTGAGCACATGGAGCTCTTGTTTTGCGTTCTTTGCAAATTCGTGGTCGGTGGTGAGGATGCAAGGGCTTGCCTTCCCTTCAGCTATCAGCTGGTCGGCAATGGCGTCGGCACCACCCGCTTTGAACCAGCTTTCCATGGTGTCGTCGTCGCCCGGTATCAGTTCAATCAGCACGGGCTCTTCTCCGCAGACAGGAGGGAAGTAGGTTGCTGTGTGGTTGTTGAGGTTGTAGCTGACCTTGCCATGTGCGATGTCTCCCATGGAGGCAAAGTTGTAAGGCGCTGCCGGATGGCTGGCAATGCTGTACTTGAAGCCCTTGTCTGGAGAGAGGTACATGTTGCTTGGGTCGGCAACAAGGGTTCCGTCCACATCGAAGCAGTACTTGAAGGTTTCATAGGTGTTCTGGCCTGTCTTGATGCTCCAGACCTCTTCGTCTTCTTTTGTCATAGGAAGAGACTCGCCATTTTCCAGCAGGAGGGACACTTTGGCTGCATCGGGCGCCTTGAAGCGGAAGGTGATGCTGTCTGTTCCGTATTCGGGAGAAATGATTGGGCGTGGGAAGAGGCGTGCCATCACGCCTGGGGTGAATGGCTCTTCTTTGCCTGTAGCGGCAAGGGTGGGCTCGCTGTTCTCCATCGCTTCGGCTGATGCTTCGGGGTTGAAGAGCAGGCGCAGGGTGATGTCGAGGAAGTACTTGGCGTTCATCCATGTGTGGCCGAACTTGTCGTCGGTGTAAACCTTGGCTGTGCGGATGCCCTTCTGGTCGAGGAACTCCAGATAGTCGCGTGAGGTCCCGTAGAGGAAGTCGTCTGTGCCGATGCCGAGCCAGAAGAGGTTGATTTTCTTGTTGGTCTCTTCGGCATTGTCATACACGTCGGGAATGTTGTTCGATGTGAAGGAGCTGTAAGAACAGAGGTAGGAGAACTTGTCGAGGTTGCGCAGACCGTTGGAAAGTCCTTGGTTGCCTCCGCGTGAAAAGCCTCCGATGGCGCGGTGGTCGCGGTCGTTGATGGTGAGATAGTTCTTCTCGATGTAAGGCATCAAGTCGTTGATGAGGTCATTGCTGAATACGTCGCCCATGAACATTGGGTTCTGAGGCGCATTGTACAGCAGCTTCGTGGGGTTTCCGTAGGGGAGAACGATAATCATCTCCTTGGCCTTGCCTTCTGCCAGCAGGTTGTCAAGGATGTAGTTCATGCGTCCCACCTTGTAATACACCTCTTCTGTGTCGGTTGTGCCGCTGATGAGGTAGAACACGGGATATTTCTTTTCTGTGTTCTTGGCGTCGTATGTGGGTGGGAGATAAACGATGGCGTGGTTCGTAGCCTTGAGGCTTTGGGAATAGTAATGGATGTATTCCACTTTTCCGTGTGGCACATCCTTGATGTCGTGTGGCAGTGACTGTCCTTCGGCAGCAGGAATCTCTAAAAGACTGTTCTTGAAACCTTCGTTGGGGAAGTACTGAGGACAGTGAGGGTCCATGATGCTGACGCCGTCAACGACAAAGTTGTAGGGGTACATGTCAGGAGCTGCCGGACCGAGCGTCGCTTCCCATACGTCGTCGGAAACTTTCGTCATGGGGTTCTTGCCGGCAAACTGCACGTCAACTTGTACATCTTTGGCAAAAGGGTTCTTGTACCTAAAGGTTACGGTTCCATCGGCGTTGCAGATGACGGAACGAAACTCGGGCTCTTGCTGAGTGCAGCAAACGTTCATGATTCCTATAGCACAGATGGCAAGGAAAAAACTGATTTTTTTCATCTTACAGGTGTTTAGGGAAATAGATAGATTGTTAGATTGTTGATAGGTTGCAAAGTTAAAAAATAAAAATCACATTATTAATATAATGGCGGAACAAAATCTTGTGATTGCTGGGCAAAGATGCCGTTTTTTCTTAAAAAAGAATGAATATTTGGTCATGTCGGAAGAAAGCAGTACTTTTGTGACCAATATTTTTGAAGAACTATGCATAGATTGTTTCTGATGTTTTTTCTGCTGATGGCGGAAAGTGTGTGTGTGCTGTCAGGCGGATTCGTGCTGCAGAATGGGCTGAAGGCACAAGAGTTGGACTGTACGGTGAGAATCAACCATTCCCAAGTGCAGGGCACAAGCAAGGATGTGTTTGAAGTGCTGGAAACGGCGATTTCGGAATTCATGAATAACCGCGCATGGACAGATTTGCAGTTTCAGGAGGCTGAGAAGATAGAGTGCTCCATGAACATCACCATTAAGAAATACGATGAGTCAACCAACGCTTTCACTGGAGAGCTGCAATGTCAGCTGACTCGTCCGGTGTATAATTCTGCATATCATACAACTGTATTTTCTACACGAGATGCGGATTTTAACTTTATATACGCCGAACAGGACAATCTGGAGTTTAACGAGAATAATATAGACAACAACCTGACCGCGATGCTGGCATACTATGCCTATCTGTTCATCGGAATGGATTTGGACACGTTTTCCCCACTTGGCGGAACTGAGCCGCTTCGCATGGTTGAGAGGATTGTGAATAGTGCGCAGGGCATGAACGAAACGGGCTGGAAAGCTTTTGACGACGGCAAAAATCGCCATGGCATCATCAGCGACTATATGGAAACTACGCTCGAACCTTTGCGCCAGATGCAGTATAAGTATTACCGCGAAGGACTCGATGGAATGGCTCAAAATCCAGATAGAGGACGCACCGCCATTACTGAGGCGCTGGAGATGCTGGACGAGGCACACAGCATCAAGCCGCTTGCCATGTATCCGCAGCTTTTTACAGACTTTAAGCGCGATGAAATCGTGAATATCTATTCGGGACATGGAACGGAGAAGGAGAAGCAGAGGGTGTATGACATTGTGTCGGAAATCAATGCAAGCCAGAACACTTATTGGAATAGGATAAAGAGATGATTCGTCATTTACATATAGAGAATTATGCTCTGATTGAGCATCTTGACATCGATTTTCATGCCGGTTTCTCCGTCATTACAGGAGAGACGGGAGCAGGAAAATCTATCATTATTGGTGCAGTAGGGTTGCTGCTGGGGCAGAGAGCCGACTCGCGTGCCATCAAGGAAGGGGCGAAACGCTGTGTGATAGAAGCGTCCTTCGATGTGTCTGGCTATCAGCTGGAAACGCTCTTCGAGGAGAATGACCTCGATTTTGATACTGAAGAATGCGTGATACGCCGTGAACTGACCTCTGCCGGGAAATCTCGTGCTTTCGTCAACGACACGCCCGTGTCGCTTCTGCAATTGAAGGAAATCGGAGAACGTCTGATTGACGTGCATTCGCAGCACAAGAACCTGCTGCTTGGAAAGGAAGACTTCCAGCTTGGCATTTTAGATGTTCTGGCTGAAAATCAGTCTCTTCTCGAAGAGTATAAGGTGGTGTATAAGGAATACCGCTCTTTGCAGAAGCAGCTGGAACAGGCGATAGAGGATGCCAAGAATGGCAGGGATGATGAGGATTATCTGCGATTTCAGGCAGAGCAATTGGCTGATGCTTCCTTGCAGGAGAACGAACAGGAAGAACTGGAGGAAGAAGCGGAAATGCTCGAACATGCCGAGGACATCAAAGGTTCTCTCTATCAGGCATCTTGCAGCCTTCAATCTCCTGAAGACGGAACCGACGTGCTGGGAATGCTCAAGCAGGGAATTTCGTCGCTTCATTCCATTTCAAGGGTCTATGCTTCAGCCGATGAATTGGCGGAACGCTTGAATTCGTGCTATATAGAACTGAAAGATATTGCCGATGAATTGGAGGGAAAAGCTGAAGATGTGGCATATAATCCTCGCAGATTGGAGCAAGTCCATGAACGCTTAGACCTCATTTATTCTTTGCAGAAAAAGCACAATGTGGATAGCGTGGAAGAGTTGCTTTGCATTCAGCGAAATTTGGAGGAAAAACTGTTGAATTTGGACAATTATGACGATTTCATCGAGGAAATTCGTCGCAAGGTGCAGGAACGGGAAAGTGCGGCAAAGAACTTGGCTCAGCAGCTTTCGGATGCCCGTCATAAGGTAGCAAAGACTGTAGAAAAGTCCATGTCAGAGAAACTCGTTCCGCTTGGCATGCCCAATGTGCGCTTTCAGTGTTCGTTTGTTTCAGATATGGCAGAACTGTCCGAAACAGGTTGTGACCAGGTGCAGTTCCTGTTCAATGCCAACAAGAGCGGCGAGTTGAAGCCCGTCAGCCAAATCGCTTCAGGCGGTGAAATCGCCCGTGTGATGCTGTCCGTCAAGGCGCTGGTGGCTGGAGCCGTGAAGTTGCCAACCATCATTTTCGACGAAATAGATACAGGAGTGAGCGGTTCCATCGCGGAAAAAATGGCAAAAATGATGAAAGAGATGGGCGAGCATGAGCGTCAGGTCATCTCCATTACCCATCTCCCGCAGATTGCAGCGATGGGCAGCCATCACTATAAGGTGTACAAGGAAGACACCGAGGATGCGACATTGAGCCATATTGTGCAGCTTGATGAAGATGAACGGATGGCAGAATTGGCTCACATGTTGAGTGGCGAGACGCTTACCCAGGCTGCGCTCGACAATGCGAAAGCTTTATTGGAAAGCAGTAAGAATGACCGTCTGTAAGTTTGCGGAAGTTTAATCAAATGATAAAAATGAAAAAATATCTGATATTGACATCGTTCCTTGCTCTATGTGCAATGCAGGGATTGGCTCAGCCCAAGTTCGTGTCTAAGGTGAAAAAAGGCATCGTTTCTGTGAATACATACGATGAAAAGGGCAATCTGCTTCGCCAGGGCACAGCTTTTTATATTGGTAAAAATGGTGATGCTGTGGCAGATTATCGCCTGTTTAAGGGTGCCTATAAGGCATTGGTGACCGATGCCAGCGGAAAGCAGGACTCCGTCGTGTGCATTTCCGGTGCAGACGATACCTATTCTTTGGTGCGTTTTCAGGTGGATGCGAAAAAATATGCGGTTTTGCCATCTGTCACAGAGATTTCTCCGATTTCATCGGAACTTTTTGTTCTTTCCGTAGCAGACGGAAAAGTCTTGCATGTGCAGGCAACAGTGGCTGACACATCATTCATACAGGGCAAGTACGCCTACTATGGATTAAGCAAGAAGATAGACGACAAGCTGATAGGCCAGCCCGTATTCAACAAGGACGGTGCATTGGCTGGTGTGCTTCACTCTACGATTGGTGAACAGAGCTATGTGCTTGACATCCGTTTTGTCGAAACGTTGAAAATAGAAGCCATCGCATCCGGCTCTGCATCTGTGGCGCTTGGCAATATCTTCATTCCGAAGGGCTTGCCCGAAACGGCAGAAGAGGCCTTGGTGTATCTCTATTTCAAATCGCGCACGATGGGTAATGACGAATATATGGATTTGGTGAATCGTTTCGTCAATGCCTATCCTCAGAATGCTGAAGGCTACTTGAGGCGCGCCACGCCGCTGATAGATATGTTGCGTTTCGACGAAGCCGACAAGGATCTGCAGCAGCATCTGCAACTGACTGAAGATAAGGCTGAAGGACATTTCAAAGTCGGTTCGCTGATTTACGACAAGCTCCGCCTTCAGCCCGAACCAGCTTATGAGCCATGGAACTATGATGTTGTTCTTCAGCACATGGATGCTGCTATTTCGCTGAATATGGAAAATCCCGAAGGGGAAGAGCGCACGGCAAATGACAGCCGATATAAGGTGCAGAAAGCTCAGATTCTCCTGAACAAAGACGATTACGACGCTGCCATTTCGTTGTATGAGCAGCTGAATCAGGGCGAAAACCGCTCGCCTTCCTACTATTACGCCATCAGTTTGGCGCGCGATGGGCGAGGCGATTCGCTGGCAGCTGTGATTGAGCCGCTCGATAGCGCAATAGCCATGTTGGGCACGCCTATGCCAAGCACTGCCGCCAACTATGTGATTCGTCGCGGACAGCTCTATGCCAATGCCGGAAAGTATCGTGAGGCTGTGCAGGATTACAATCAGTATGCCTATCTGCTGAACAGCCAGGTCAGCGCAGTGTTCTACCATGAACGTTCGCAGATAGAAGTGAATGGACGTATGTTCCAGCCAGCATTGGACGACATCAACAAGGCGATTGAAATGTCGCCACGCACTCCGCTTTACTACATTGAGAAAGCCTCCTTGACCCTCAGAGTCAATCTGTTGGACGAGTGCATTCAGGCTTGTGAAACAGCGATAGCACTGAATCCCGACATTGTGGATTCTTATAGGATTCTCGGTTATGCCCAGCTGCAAAAGGAGGACAAAGAGAATGCACGTGCCAACCTGCAGAAAGCTGTAGAGATGGGTGACGAAAGTGCTCAGAAGTTATTGGATACATATTTCAAGTAAGCAGTCAAATCGGCTCGACTCGTAGACTTCCAGTCTGCTTCATCCACATTGTCTCTACGTTTAATAGCAAAGCAGGGCATGCCAGCTGGCATGCCCTGCTTTGTCTAAAGATGGAAGTTGTCAATGGGTTGCGAAATAGGGAAACAGCTCATGGAGGAGCATGTAGGACATGTTGGTGCTGACAAGGCTTGTGAAGGAGTCGTTTTGCAGCCAATAGACAGCGATGCCTGAGAGGTAGCCGATGAGGGCCAGCCATGAGATGTTGCGCAGATACCATGTGAAGCTTACTTGCTCTAAGCCCATGACAATGACGCCTGCAGCTGAACCGATGATGAGCATGCTGCCACCTGTGCCGGCGCAGTAGGCAAGGAGATTCCAGAAATTGCCGTCTTGTATGAAGTTGCCCATGATGCCGCTTGTGCACTCGGGCTCGATGCTGTACATGCCCATGGCGCTGGCAACGAGCGGAACGTTATCGACGATGGATGAAAGTATGCCGATGATTCCGTTTACGGCATAGGCATTTCCGTGGAAAGTGTTGTTGAGCCAGTCGCCGACTTTGGCTAATGTCCCTGTTTCGGTCAATGCTCCGACGGCGAACAGGATGCCGAGGAAAAAGAGGATGGTTGAGAGGTCGAGCTTATGCAAGATGCTTGATACTCTTACCTTGGTGTCGAGGTTGAGAAGGCGTTTGTTGCGTCTTATCACGACTTCGGTGAAAATCCAGAGAACGCTGAGCAATGCCATGATGCCGGCGAAGGGAGGAAGTCCTGTGATGGAGCGGAAGACGGGAACGAGGGTGAGTCCGCCTACTCCGATGAAGAAGATGGCAAGGCGGATGGTGCGTGGGAAGAAGGTTTGCTCCATGTGTGTCATCTTGTCTTCTTTGGTGTGGGTGGAATCGGCGGTTTCAACTTCTCCTTTCAGCCTGCAGGAGATGATGAGGGCTGGTATGAGCACGCTGGCAACGGATGGAAGGAACAGGTTGCCGATGATGCCTGTGGTTGACACGCAGCCTTTAATCCAAAGCATGATGGTGGTGACATCGCCGATGGGTGAGAATGCACCTCCAGAATTGGCTGCAAGAACAATCATGCCTGCATAGATGAGGCGCTGGTTCTTGTTGGCTACAAGCTTTTTCAGTACCATGACCATGACGATGCTGGTGGTCATGTTGTCGAGCAATGCTGACAGGATGAAGGTGATGCCGATGATTTCCCATAGCAGGATTCGTGCATCGGTGGTGCGCAGATAGCGTGTGACAAAGTTGAAACCTCCGTTGGAATCGACGATTTCCACAATGGCCATGGCGCCCATGAGGAATAGGATGGTTTCGCAAGTCTCTCCTACATGTGGCAGGAATACATCTTCAATGGACGTGCCAGGGTTGCCCATCATGTAAAGTGCCCAGCAAGCAACTCCCATGAACAGGGCTACTGCTGATTTGTTCACTTTGGTAATGTTCTCAATGGTTATGCATAGATAGCCAATGATGAAAATGGTAATAATGATGTTTGTCATCTTAACTTGCTGATAATAAGTGAATGATTAAGGATGAAAGCGTTTCTTCTCATTTGTGCTTTGGAATGAGCAATGGAAAGCTGAGCAATACATTGACTGCACCAAACACAATGATGGCGTGACGTAGAGTAGGATGGATGTCCATCTGTAGGTACAGTGGGAGGAGCATCCATGAGATGCCGCATATTAACAGGACGATTCCAGCTAATATTTTCCCTTTGGAACTTAGAGGCTTCATGGCTGGGTAAGATTAGCATGCTAAAGCTTTTTTGAGCAGAGTGGCTTCTTGCCCTTCAAACACTTTGATTTCGCATGCAGGATCGTAGGCCAGATGGTTGTATTTGAAAAGCTGAATGGCAATGAATTGTCCATCTCGAGAAGAACACATTTCGAGGCAGAAACTCCCGTTGTCGTCAAGTTCGATAGGAATCTTGGCGCTTTCTGCGCATTGGGGGGTCTGCTGAAATTTGAGCAAGAACTGTAGAATGGCGTTGCCTGATGATGTGGTGTAATAATTGCGAATGCAATCGATTTCTGCTTGAGTGGGTTTGTAATAGATTTTTGGGCGGAAACCGAACCAGCTGTTTTTGATGAGTATGTGGGGGTGATTAGCTACCGTGGGCGCTATTTCTAAATGTCTGAAACTTGCCATAATATGATTGTTTTTCCCGCATGGAAATAGATGTATTCACTGCCAGATGCGGGTCCGTAAAAAAAATGGTTTTTAAATACAGTAATTAGCCCAAGTATCAAATAGATGCTTAGGAAAGGAAAATGATGAATAAAAACTCTAACGGATGATGTGCCTCAATACATATATAAATAATGTATGTGAGGAGAAAGAAATGATTGGTACGGTTGTGTGCTGTACGAATCCACCGAAGGATAAGTGTATGGTGGAGCGGGGAGCACGGTGGGCTGTAAATGCTTTTCCTGTTCCTCGGAATGAGGGGGATTGGTGTTCGCCTGCTGTGCGTTCAGCGCATTCTACAGGATGTTGGCTGGCAGTGCGGAACGATGTTGCCGTATTGGGGAGAGTACCCTCGTTGTTGCCAAAGTGGATTTCTTTATGGCAGGAGGTCTGAT
Source organism: Bacteroidaceae bacterium (assembly GCA_017507385.1). Classification (GTDB taxonomy): domain Bacteria; phylum Bacteroidota; class Bacteroidia; order Bacteroidales; family Bacteroidaceae; genus Minthosoma. The sequence continues at coordinate 41,755 of JAFWAX010000045.1, forward strand.
CGGGTAGCTGAGCGGTTGCTTGTGATGAAATATTCTGGGTGCATCCCGATGCCTCAAGTCGATTGGACTTGAAGTCTTGCTGGCATGATATCCATGTGAGGGATGTCATGACAAGGAATATGAGGTGTATCAGAAATTTCATCGTATGTGTGTGAAATGTTGTAAACTAAAGTTTTACAGTGACTTCGACGGGACAATGGTCGCTGCCCATGATGTCGGTGTGGATTTTCGCGGCTTCCAGGTGCGGGGTTGCCCGATTGGAGCAGAGCCAGTAGTCGATGCGCCACCCTGTGTTCTTTTCGCGGGCATGGAAGCGGTATGACCACCACGAATAGATGTTCTCGGCATCTGGGTAGAAGTGACGGAAAGTGTCGGTGAATCCGGCGTTTAATAGTTCTGTGAATTTAGCGCGCTCTTCATCGGTGAATCCGGCATTTTTGCGATTTGTCTTCGGATTTTTGAGGTCTATTTCCTGATGCGCTACATTCATGTCGCCGCAAATGAATACGCTTTTCTTCTGGTCGAGTCGTTGCATGTATTGACGGAATGCGTCATCCCAGATCATGCGCTGATCAAGTCGTTTTAGCCCGTCTTGGGAGTTGGGAGTATATACTGTAACAACATAGAAGGTGTCGTACTCAAGGGTGATGACACGCCCTTCTGTGGTCATGTCCAGCCAGTCTTTGTTGGAGAATGACTCGATGATGTCCTGTGGCAATCCGTATGTGACGGAAAGGGGAGTGTGCTTGGTGTAGATGGCTGTGCCCGAATAGCCTTTTTTTTCGGCATAGCTCCAGTAGGACTGGTAGCCAGGGAATGCGAGGTCGAGCTGCCCTGCCTGCATCTTGGTTTCCTGAAGGCAAAAGAAGTCCGCGTCGAACATGGCGAAGACTTCGGAGAAGCCCTTGCCACATGCGGCGCGGAGTCCATTAACGTTCCATGAAATGAATGTCATCTTCTATGTTTTTTCGGCTTTCTGCAGCAGCGGAGTCGAATTTGGACTCTTCATGCTGTGTGTCCGATTGTGTGTACTTTTACATGTACTTAGAGAAATCGACCTTGTGCATGTCGCCTTCCTTGAGGAATGTGTCGTGGAAGGAGTGAGTAGCAGCGAGGTTGTGCCATGACTGGCCTTTCTGTGAAATCTTGAGGTAGTCCCACAAAAGCTGCTTGTAGTCAGGGTGCACACAGTTCTCGATGATGGCATGAGCGCGCTGGATTGGGCTTTTGCCACGGAGGTCTGCAACACCTTGCTCTGTTACGATGATGTTGACATCGTGTTCTGTGTGGTCGATGTGGCTGCAGAATGGTACGATGGATGAGATGGCACCGCCTTTAGCTACGGAAGGACATGTGAAGATGGAGAGGAATGCGTTGCGCTCGAAGTCGCCTGAACCGCCAATACCATTCATCATCTTTGTTCCGCAAATCTGTGTTGAGTTCGCGTGGCCGAAAAGGTCCACTTCGATGGCCGTGTTGATGGCGATGAGGCCAAGGCGACGGATTACCTCTGCATTGTTAGATATTTCAGAAGGACGAAGAACGAGCTTGTCCTTGAAGAAGTCGATGTTGTCGTAGATGCTGACGAGCTTGTCGTTGGTCACTGTGAGTGAACAAGTTGACGCGCACTTTACACGCTCTTGGAACATGAGGTCAACGATAGCATTCTGGAGCACTTCTGTATATACTTCCATTGCTGGCATGTCGGGATTGCTTCCGAGTGCAAAAAGGATGGCGTTGGCTGTTGTGCCGACACCGCTCTGGAATGGAAGGAAGCCTGGAGGGATAATGCCGCGCTTCTTCTCGTTCATGAGGAAGTTAGCAACATTTTCTCCGATTTTGTCTGTGATAGGGTCTGCGTCCTTGAAGTCGCGTGCTTCGTCGGGGATGTTGCACTCCACAACACCAACAATCTTTTTAGGGTCTATCTGGAGATAGGGAGTACCGATGCGGTCGGTAACTTTCTCGATAGGAATAGGCTTGCGGTAAGGTGGGTCGAGTGGCTCATACACGTCGTGGATGCCGACGGACTTTGGTGAATGGAAGGCATTCAATTCAAGGATGACTCCTTTTTTTGCCAAACGGGCAATTGTGGGGGAAATACCTCCTGCTGCAGTGAGGTACACCTTGCCATCTTCTTCTATAGCGCAAACTTCGATGATAGCCCAGTCGATGTCGCCAAGGAAACCATAGCGCACATCTTGAGCCATCATGCCAAGGTGGATGTCGTTGTAAGCGATTTCTCCTGCATTCACGTGCTTGCGGAATGCAGCATTTGTCGTGTATGGTGCACGGTAACGAATTGCGTTTTCTTCGGAGAGTACACCGTCGCAGGATTGGCCCGTGGATGCTCCAGTAAGAATGCTTATCTGATAAGGACGACCTGCTTCATGTTCTGCATGGGCGATTTTTGCAATTTCAGCAGTTACTGCCTTGGGAGTGCCTGCTGGTGTAAATCCTGAAAGACCGATATTGTCACCGTCTTTGATGAGTGCTGCAGCCTCTGCAGCGGTAATTCTTGTAAATGCCATAATTTTAGTTTACACAAATCTGTTAAATTTGTGCGAAATTAGCTATTTTGTTTATAATGACAAAAAAAGAAGCATAAAAACTGGAATTTTATCCATCTTTTACATAATATTAACGTGAGTTCGACAAATTCATGTCGTCATTTTTGCAGCTGCGATTGCAGGGCGATAAGCGAATAATAGACCGTACCCCTCGGGTACGGCGCATCGCACCCCTCGGGTGCGGTATGGCGGACCCGAGGGGTGCGATTTTACAGAAAGACATATTCTTTCTTTTTCAATTATAGATAACGATGAGTTTGAATATGTGCTAATTCGTCAACTCACGTTAATGATATATGTGTTATGTCTATTTGATGGAGTCGAAGTTGTCTTCTAATTCTTTTTTGTTTTTAGGCTCGTAGATAACCTTGTTGGCTCCACTTGTTATGCGCGCATATTCGGGATGCTCTTTCGCAAAGTTGTCGATGTAACGTATCCTTTTCTGGTCGTATAATTCGCTGACTGCGATGAGAATGCCTGTTTCTTCAACATCTCCGAATCCGTAATTGATGGCTGTTCCAAACATCTTCATGGTTGGGGAAAGACCCATATAGGCATTGATGAGCGGAGGGATGTTGTAGCCTAATGCACGAACCTCTCTATTGAGAATCTTGTAATCCTCTTTAAATGTTTCTTCGCAGAACAGTTTTTCAAATTCTTTTGTATCGTGTTCTAATTCAAGCGGTTTTGTTGGGATTACTAATTCGTCTTTGTCACCGAAGTGCTTGCGGAGGAAGTAGAGAATCATATCACGTCCCTTGCGGTTGTAGCTTGGGTACATCGTCATCTTTCCGAAGAAATATTTGCAGTCGGGCATGATGACAGCCAATGCGCCGAGTCCATCCCATAAGTTGTCAAGCGCGAAAATGGACTTGTTGTCAGAACGGGTGGACTGATATTCGAGCGTTACAAATGAGCGTCCTAACTCTATGGTGTATGGCATGTAGTTCTTGATGAAATTGCCGGAGAAATGGAACATGTGGCTTGTCGCCAAAATCGGCTGTCCATTGCTGTCCAGCTTGATGTCAGGACCAAGGATGTAACGGTAGCCTCCGATGATTTCTGACGCATCGGGATTCCATACGATGAGCTGCTTGTATGGATTCTCCATGGTGTCGAATTCGTCAAGGTCGCAGTCGAGTCCCGTGCCACCTCCTGCTGCACGGAAGGCGATTTCTCTCAAACGCCCGATTTCTCGGACAACGTTGGGCGAATCCTGCCATGTAACCACGTAAACCTCATTGTTGCTCTTGCTGGTCATGCGCAAGCGCTTGTCGTCTGTCAGTTCTGCTTTCAGCACCTCCTTGGGGATAGGTGCAATGATTTCTGCTTCCATATAGTGATGAAATTCTTCTATTCTTCGTGAAGTTGATATACTTTTTCTTTTACCCATTGTGCCCATTCGTGGGGAGTCTTGGACTTGTCGAATGTTTGCCAAGGTATTGGCTCTCCGAAAGTGACCGTGAAGGTTTTGCCTTGATTCTTGTACATTTCGTCGGCAAGATACAGCATGGCTATGTTGAACTTCAGGTGCAGGCGTTTGCACCAGCGGGCTATGTTGTAGAAACGCTCGGAGTTCCGCCCGGAGAAGTGCACGGGGATAATATCTCTATGGTATTGGACGGATTTCGTAATGAAGGTCTTTTTCCATTCCAGATCCCTGATGCTCTCGTCTTCTCCTTTCCTCGAGCAGAGTCCGGCAGGGAACATGACCACGTTTTTCTGAGATTGAAAGGCTGCTTCGACTATCTTGGGAAAGTCCCTTCCGTTGCGCCCGGTCTTGTTGATGGGTACGCATAGTGGAGCAAGCCCTTTGAGGTTCATCAAGAGGTCGTTGACCAGATAGACCATTTGGCTGTCGTACTTGCGGCAAACGGCCAATCCCAGAATCAGTCCATCTTGTCCGCCGAGAGGATGATTGCTTACAAAGGTGAAATAGTGCCCTCTTTCATTTTCCGGGAGTGCGCCCATCCCTTCTTGGGTGATGCCGTTGATGTTTGTTTGCACGATGGCTTTGCATCTCATGTAGTTAAGACATCCGTCAATCCATTCCGCTCCGCTTTTTCCCATCCCCTCTCCACACAGGTATATGTTCATCCAGTCCTGATGGATTATTTTTTTCAGCCATGTGGCTACAAACTTCGGAACGAACTTTGATTTTGTGCCGAGTTTGCTGCTTAGGATTTGATCGATGTCAATCTTGAATTCTTCTCTTTGAATAGCCATAACATTGAAAAGTTCATGCAAAATTATTAAATATTTTTCTTTTTAGAGTAAAAAAACACGCTTTTTCATTGATTAGAAATAAAAATGGAGTAAATTTGCAGTCGTTATTCGTTAATAAGTGTTCACTTTTGTATTCAAGTGACGAAATTATGATTGAACTATGAAAAAAATCTTATCTCTTCTGTGCACGGTAATGCTCGTGCTTTCTTCGTGTGATTCAGTGCGTGATTTTTATTATTTTCAGGACACTCAAGCTGGAGATGTTAACAAGGTTCTAAATGCTGCCCAAACCATAAAGATTAAGCCGTATGATAAGATTTCAATCTTGGTTACTTGCAAGGATCCACAGCTTGCGGCAATATACAATCTGCTGTCTTCATACAATCGTTTAGGACAGACCAATGCTGCATATAGTAGTGGCGGATATATCTCCTATTATACAGTTGATGAGCAGGGGAATGTGGATTTTCCTATGTTGGGGAAGATACATGTTGCAGGCTTGAGCCGTACAGAGATTGCAGAAAAAGTGAAGTTGCACCTTACTACAGCTCCACAGGGTGTGAAGGACGCTACTGTTACGGTGGAATTTGCTGATTTGCATGTCGGTGTGCTTGGCGAGGTTCGTTCTGCAGGCATCGTTCCGATAGATCGTGATCAATTCACCATTTTGAATGCCTTGGAGAAAGTTGGCGATTTGACTCAGTATGGTAACAGAAAGAATGTGAAGGTGTTCCGTAAAGTCAATGATGTGATACGTACGTATGAAGTTGATTTGACCAACTTCAATTCGATGTGTTCGTCACCAGTATATATGCTCCAGCAGGGTGACATTATCTATGTTGAGCCTAATAAGGTGAAAGCGCGTCAGAGCACAGCGACAGGCAATACACTTCTTACTCCATCTTTCTGGATGTCTGTCATTTCAGTGGCTGTTTCTGTAGCAGTGCTGTTGAAGTAATACGAGAATTTAATTAGACCTTTTTATACTAAAAGAAAATATATGGCTGAAGATAAATTGAAGCAAGTAGAATCCAGTTCTACAGAAAATGAGAATGAGGGTATAGGTATCATGGATATTCTCTCTCTCTGTTTGAGTAATTGGAAATGGTTGGTTTTTTCTGTGTTTGTGTGCCTTGCTGTGGCAGTCTTGTACATAAAGAGAACTCCGCCTACATATCAGCGGACAGCAGCTGTGCTTATCAAGGATGACAAGCAGAGTATCCGACGCTCATCAGGTGTTGCCGAACTCTCTGAATTGGGAGGGTTGGGAATGCAGTCAAATGTTTACAATGAAATCTTGACTTTTAAGTCTCCTGCAATTATGAGCGGCGTGGTAAAGGCTCTCGGGCTGGAAGTGGATTGCTATGCAGAAGGCTTCTTTTACGATAAACTGCTTTATGGGACTACGGCGCCTTATCGTGTCCAGTTCTTGGAGATGGAAAACGATTTCCTCGCGGGAGAACTGCAGGTTGACGGGGAAAGCTATCAGCTGAAAATAAAGACGTTAAATAAGGAAAAGGTTGAAGAAGTAGTCAAAGGAGATTTCCTCGACAGCGTCAAGATTTCCAACGGCGGTTCAATCATCGTAAGCCGTAATTCATATTATTTGCCAGATACGCTTGATGGCAAGAAGGAACCTACTCAGTTTGAGATAGTAAAATACAAGAATAATCAAGCAATTGAGAATTGTTTGAAGAACTTGGGGGCGGATTTGGCCGATAAAAATGCAGATGTCATCAATCTGGCATATACAGATGTTTCCATTGAACGTGCTACAGATGTTGTCAATGCTCTCATTCAGGTCTATAATGAGAAATGGCTGGAAGAGAAGAATCAGATAACGGTCAGCACTTCACAGTTCATTGACGAGAGACTTGCTGTCATCGAGAAAGAACTCGGTTCTGTGGACAATTCAATCTCTTCTTATAAGAGTGCCAATCGTATTCCTGATATAGAACTTGCTGCTGATGCATATTTCACCATGTCAACCGAAGCAAGTGATCAACTGCTTGATTACAATAATCGTAAGGCGATGGCAAACTTTGTTCGTCAGCAGTTGAATAGCAATATAGTTAAGAATCAGTTGCTTCCTGCCAATTCTGGAATAGAGAATCCAAGCATTGAAGAACAGATTTCCGAGTATAATAAGAACCTTCTTCAGCGCAATAATCTTGCAGCCAACAGTAACGAGCAGAATCCGCTTGTGATGGAATTTGATGAGACACTTTCGCAGATGCGCAAGATGATTATTGCATCGCTCGACAATTATGTTCATACGCTTGAAGGACAAATCAACACGCTGGAGCGCAAAGAGGAACGTTCTGTTTCTCAGTTGACAACCAGTCCCGACCAGGCAAAATACATTCTTTCTGTAGAACGTCAGCAAAAGGTAAAAGAGTCACTCTATCTCTTCCTGTTGCAGAAGCGCGAGGAGAACGAAATCGGTCAAACCTTTACGGCATACAACACCCGTATCATCAACTGGGCTGTTGGTTCTGAACGTCCTGTAGCTCCTTCAAAAGGCAAGATTCTGCTCATTGCGTTCGCTCTTGGACTTGCATTCCCAATAGGTGTCATCTACCTGAAAGAGATGAGCAATACAACCGTGAGAGGCCGCAAAGACCTTGAGAATATGGCTATTCCATTTATTGGTGAAATTCCGATGGCATTCATCAAGAAGAAAGAGCGTTTTGTTTTCCTTAAAGAGCTTGGAGCAAGAATGAGCAAGAAGAAGCAGCACATGGCAGAGGAAAAACGGCAGATTGTCGTGAAAGACCGCAAGCGCGACTTTGTAAACGAAGCATTCCGTGTGGTACAAACCAATTTGGAGTTCATGCTGGGTCATGAAGGCGATAAGGTTGTCATGACATCCTCGTTCAATCCTGGTTCAGGAAAGACTTTCCTTGGAATGAATATAGCTGTCAGCTATGCCATTAAGGGGAAGAAAGTTGTGGTTGTGGACCTTGACTTGCGTAAGGCTTCATTAAGTACATACGTGGATAACCCTAAGCAGGGTGTGGCTGCCTATCTGAATGGTGATGTGAAGGATTATCATGAAGTGATTGTTAGCGGAACGCTGCGCGAAGGGCTTGATGTCATTCCTTGTGGTGTACTTCCTCCTAATCCGGCAGAGTTGCTTTATAGCCTCAATCTGGAAAAGATGATTAAGTCGCTTCGCGAGGAGTATGATTATGTGTTCTTGGATTGTCCTCCTGTCGAGATGCTGGCAGATTCAACCATCATTAATAAATATGTCGATTTGACCGCTTTCGTTGTTCGTGCAGGACTGTTTGAGCGCAGCTTGCTTCCCAAGTTGGATGAGATGTACAAGGACAAGCGTTATAAGAACATGGCTATTATATTGAACGCAACCGATGTTATAGGAGGACGCTACGGCAAATATGGCTACGGCAAATATGGCTACGGCAAATATGGCTACGGCAAATATGGCTATGGTTACGGGAATTACGGCGATGCGGAGAGCTAAATAAATAAAAAGTCAGGGTGTGTTTTTTTATCAAAGTGTCGCTAAAAGCATTCCCTATAATATAAATAATGTAATTCTGCAGATTAGGCAGATTCCATTTATGAGAGAAAAATGCAGTTTTGTTCAGACCGCACTGAAAATACGGAAACCCGCTTTACAAGCCGGCTTTCCGTATTTTCAGTGCGGTTCGCGCAGGATTCAAAATGGGCTCTCCGATAAAATCGATAATCATTATAAATTATTCACTTAATATATAATAGCTTATGCTTTTCTTCAATACAAAAAAGAAGTTGATAGATACAGGAGTGCTGGGCGGTGCAGTGGACTGGCACAGCCATATTCTTCCTGGTGTAGATGATGGAGTCCGCACGATGGAGGAATCTCTTGCTACACTTGCTTACTATGAGAAGATTGGCATTAGCGAGGTGTGGCTGACTCCTCATATCATGGAGGATATCCCCAATACGACAGAGGAACTTCGTGCATCCTATGAAGAGCTGAAAGCGGCGTATGACGGGCCTGTGAAGCTGAATTTGGCTGCTGAAAATATGCTTGACAATCTGTTTGATGAGCGTTTGGCGGCAGGCGACCTTCTGCCCGTAGGTGCAAAGGGCGACCACCTTCTGGTGGAGACGTCTTATTATCAGCCGCCAATAGACCTTTACGGCACGTTGAAGCGTGTGATGGAATTGGGCTATCAGCCTATTTTGGCTCATCCTGAGCGTTATCGCTATATGGAGGAACATGATTATGAAGCTTTGGTGGGCATGAAAGTGAAGTTGCAGCTCAATCTTGTGTCGTTGGCTGGCGGCTATGGCAAGCTGGCGCAAGATAAGGCGCAGTCTCTTCTTCTCAAGGGCTATTACAGCTTGTGGGGTTCAGACCTTCATCATCTGCCGCATTTCAAGGAGGCGATTCATGAGAAGGCTCTCAAAAAGGAGGTGCTGGAGAATTTGCCAAGCATACATAATTGTCTGATTTAGACGAGTGTGAGGAAGCGCAGGAAGCCCTGCATGCATTGTGAGGTGCATGCAGGGCTTCCTGCGCTTTAGGGACTGTCGGGATGATGTTCTATAGATGGAAGGTTTGTCTTTTTAACGTGAGTTCGATGAATTTGCATAAAGCATGCCGTTCCCTACGTTTCCACCGTCTGCATAATATTTAAAACACCGCTTACGAAATATTTCAAGCACGGTGTTTTAAATATTATGCGCACGGCGCATGCTAAAAGGGGAATCGTATTTTGTTCAAGTTGATTCATGCAGCTTTCAATTCGTCGAACTCACGTTTTTTAGGGGAAAGTTGCATTTCTGCGTCAATGTTGTGTAGTAAATGTTACAGTGGGGTGTACGAAAGTATGTAACATTTTCGGCGTTTGTACTGTGTATAGATGTTGGAGGGAAAGGGGATTTCAGTGAGCGAGGTGAGGTGGGCGTCTTGGCTCTTATTTCAGCAGCAGGATGCTTTCCTTGCCCATGTTGAAGATGAGGTCGATGATGGATAAGTCGGGCAAGAAACCGTGCTTGTGGCTGAAGACCTGATAGTAGGGGTGCGGAATAAATTCACGACCGGGGGTGATGCCTGTGTAGGCGTCTGTTTGGCGAATGTGTGGCTGCAAGTCGAGAAGTTGGCAGCATTGATGGATGAGTGCTTCGTTGAAGTCGATGAGGAATGTCCATGGCTGCTCGAAGATGGGGCGGAAGTCATCTTGCAGGTATTCGAAGAAGGGGGAGTTGAAGTAGCTTGTCTCCAGTGCATACCAGTGCTGCCGTTGCCAGTCGGAATGGCTGCTGATGCGAACGTCTCTCATCGGGCATTTCCCTTCTGTGAAGGTGCTGCGGTCAATGGGAATGGTCAGGTGCAGCGGTCCGTTGGGCGAGTCGATGGTGCATCGGTTGCGGATGGTCTGCTTCTGGTAGTTTTCGTGCTGTTCAATCAAAATTGGTTCGTCAGCCAAAAGGTTGACGAACCAGCTTATAGGGGGAAGGTATGCGCTTGGGAGTATCATCTTACTTGATGTTGTCCACCCACGTGAATAGTCTGTTCCAGCGCACGCCATGCGATTTGCCGTATCGGTCGGTGATGAGTGAGAGCCAGATGAACAGCGGCTTGCCCACAACGTGGTCTTCGGGCACGAAGCCCCAGTAGCGGCTGTCGGCGGAGTTGTGGCGGTTGTCGCCCATCATCCAGTAGTAGTCCATCTTGAAGGTGTAAGTGTCGGTTTGCTTGCCGTTGATGTAGATGGCTCCGTCTTTCACTTCAAGCTGGTTGTTCTCGTACACCCTGATTGGACGTTCGTAGATGGCGATGTTGTCCATGGTCAGCTTCACGCTTTCCCCTTTGGCTGGAATCCATATTGGTCCGTAGTTGTCGCGTGTCCAGCCATATTGGTGGTTGAGCGGATAGAGGTTGCCCCAGTATCCATCTTTCACTTCTACGACGCTGTCGCAAAATTCCTTGTTTTTTCTCAGTTGTTCGGCTGCCATACGGGTGAGCGGTATGCCTGAGTTGCGGTCCAGAATCTTGTCGCGGTCTTCGTCGCTGATGTTCAGTTCCTCGCACATTTCGTCGCTGAGAATCTGGCTGTTGCGTGTATATACCTTATAGTTGAACTGCACGAAAGTGGGAGTTTCCTGTTCTTCGCCGTTGATGTAGATGATTTTGTCCTTTATCTGGAATGTCTGTCCTGGCAATCCTACACAGCGTTTCACATAGTTTTCGCGACGGTCGGCGGGGCGTGAAGTGACCGTTCCGTAGATGTTGGTCTTGTTCGCAACCACCTGTTTGCCAATGTTGTAGAGCTGGTCGTACAGAAGCTGCTGCTCGTTGGCTGGCAGGGTTTCCATCAGCGGCACTTGGTAGCCTTGTGCGCTGGCTACCATGCAGCCTTCCTGATAGCAGAGGCTGTAGTAGTCGCCGTTGTATCCCACGGCAACAGTATCTCCTGCTGGATAGTTGAACACTACGATGTCACCATATTCCACTTTCCCGAAACCTTTCACGCGGCGGTATTCCCACTGTGGCCATTCGATGTATGACTTGCAGTTGATGAGTGGCAGCGTGTGTTGCGTGAGCGGCATGGTGAGCGGTGTCTGAGGGATGCGTGGGCCGTAGCTCATTTTGCTGACCAGCAGGAAGTCGCCCGTCATCAGCGTCTTTTCCAGCGATGATGATGGAATCTGGTAGTTCTGGAAAAAGAAGTTGTTGACGAAATAGACTGCTACCAGGGCAAAGACGATGGCATCTACCCAGCTCATGATGGTGCGTGCGATGTCGTTTTCCAGTTCTTTCCACCAAGTCCACTTGATTTTCTTGCTGATATAGACATCGTAGATGAATGGCAAGACGATGAGCCCCCACCATGATTCTACCCAGTAGAGGAATGCCAGATAGCAGATGGTCGCAATGCCGAACTTCACCCATTTCCAGCCTGCCCATGTGGGCTTTTCGTGTTCTCCCGAACGGGTCTTTTTGAAATTTTTATAGTCGAATCCCATAATTTTATTTTTAGAATTTGAAAAGGTCGTCCGTGCTCAGCAGTCCTTCGTGCTGTGCCGTAAATTCGGCAGCAATGACTGCGCCCAGCGCAAAGCCCTGGCGTGAGTGCGCATCGTGTGTAATCGTGATTTGGTCGGCGTCGCTGTTCCATGTAATGGAATGGATGCCAGGAACTTCATCGCGGCGGATGGAACTGATAGGCAGCAGGTCGGCAGCCACTTCGTCGGTGCCCTCTATTGTGCCGTCTGGATTCTGTAGATACCCCATTGTCCAGTCTTTCTTGCGGTCGAGCCGCTCTACGATTTGCTCTGCCAGCGTGATGCCTGTGCCAGACGGGTGGTCGAGCTTGTGGATGTGGTGTGTCTCCTCTTCTTTCACGTCATATTGAGGGAACTGGTTCATGATGCTTGCCAGATACTTGTTGACTGCGCTGAAGATGGCGACGCCAATGGAGTAGTTGCTGGCCCAGAAAAGCGTTTTCCCCTCTTCTGTGCAGGCTTTGCGCACGTCGTCGCCATGCTCTTTCAGCCATCCTGTGCTTCCGCTCACCACTTTTACGCCAGCCTTCCAGGCTTTCAGATAGTTGCTGTAGGCAGTTGTGGGGGTGGTGAACTCAATGGCTACGTCTGCGCTTGCAAAGGCTTCGCTTTCAAAGTCGTGCAGATTGTCCATGTCTATGATGCTCACAATTTCGTGGCCTCGGCTGATGGCTATTTTTTCTATCATCTTGCCCATCTTGCCGTATCCAATCAGTGCTATTTTCATGTCGGAAGGGTTTATATTTAACGTAAAACATTGCAAAGATAGGGATTTTCAGTGAAAAGTTAAGGGAGAATGGTGAAAAATCTAAGTTGCTGGCTAACAGAATAAAGTAAACTTATTTTTTTTACTTTTCATTTTCTTGTTTTTCTTAATTTTATGTATCTTTGAACCGAATTTGATACAAACGTTAATATGGAACAATTGCTGCATTATGTGTGGCGACATAAGATTTTCCCTCTTCGCGAGCTGCGGACGACCGATGGGCGTGAGGTGGAGGTGCTGAATCCTGGTATCAGCAATGCGGATGCCGGGCCGGATTTCGTGGGTGCGTCTGTCAAGATAGGTGGAACGGTGTGGGTAGGGAACGTGGAGATTCATCTGAAAACAAGTGACTGGTTCCGGCATCACCATGACACGGATGTCTCTTATGAGAACATCGTGCTTCATGTTGCGGAGGAGGTGGATTTTCCGCTCTTTTATCCGAATGGACAGGAGATTCCGCAGCTGCAGCTGGAAGTGCCTGCGTATGTGAAAGACAACTATGAGCGGCTGAAAGACAATGACGTCAGGCCGCGATGCAGGAATGTTGTGACTGGATTGTCCAAATTCTTGATACATAACTGGATGACTTCCCTGATGCTGGAGCGTTTCGAGGAACGTACATCCCGGATTCTTGTTCGTCGTGAGCTGCTTGATAAGAATTGGGAAGATACGTTGTTTGTCACGTTGGCTCGTAGCTTCGGTTTTGGCCTTAACGGTGATGCTTTTGAGAAGTGGGCGCAATCTATCCCGATGAGTGCAGCAGGCAAACATCGCGACAGTTTGTTCCAGATAGAGGCTATGTTCTTCGGACAGGCAGGATTGCTGGAGGAAGATGGTGCAGATGATTATTATCTGAAACTCCAGAAAGAATACCGGTTTTTGAGACAGAAATTTTCTCTCACGCCTATTGCGGCATCGGCATGGAAGTTCCTCCGTCTCCGTCCGCAAAATTTCCCCTATATCCGCATAGCCCAGCTTGCCATGCTGTATTATGAACAGCGGCTGAATCTCTCGAAGCTTGTCAATGCAAATCACGTTGATGAAATCAAATCGTTGCTGTTCACGCATGTCAGCGAATATTGGCAAACTCATTATACTTTTGGCGGAAAGGAGACAAAGGCGCAAGAACGAAAGCTTTCTTCATCGTCCATGGAGTTGGTCATCGTGAATGCAATCGCGCCGATGCTTTTTGCCTATGGGAAGTACAAGTCAGACCAATCTCTTTGCGACCGCGCTTTCTCCTGGTGGGAACAGCTTGAACCAGAGGACAATCGTATGGTTCGTGACTGGGTGTCGGCAGGGGTGGCGTGTGAAAGTGCTGCTGATAGTCAGGCACTCATACAACTTACCCGTCGCTATTGTCAAACACGGGATTGTTTGCGTTGCAAGTTTGGGTATGAGTTTATCAAACAGACGCCAGATTTGCTGAGAGAGGACGAAAAAAGCTGATTTTTAGCAGATAAAGATAGTTGTTTCTGTTTTTTATTCGTATATTTGTAACCGAAAAAGTTTTTTGTTTTTTAACTTAAATTCAATTCAAGATTATGAAAAGTAAAATTGTAGCAGGAATCCTCGGTATTCTCCTTGGAGGATGGGGTATTCACAAATTCTACATGGGTAACATGCTTCCAGGTGTTATCTATATTGTTTTGTGCTGGACAGGTATCCCTTCTCTCCTCGGCCTCGTTGAAGGTATCATCTACCTTGTTGACGATGACGCTAAATTCCAGGAGCGTGTAGAGGCAAAGAATTTCTTCTTCTAATTGAAGAGGGTCGCAAAAATAAAAACTGGTTGATTCTGCTGAATCAACCAGTTTTCTTTTTTGCACGGGGTGAGGGACTCGAACCCCCGACCCTCGGTTTTGGAGACCGATATTCTACCAACTAAACTAACCCCGTGTGTTGGTTATGTCTGCAATATAGGCATCCTCTTCACCATGTGGGGCTTGTAGCTCCACCGGGAATCGAACCCGGATCTAATCTTTAGGAGAGATTTGTTCTATCCATTGAACTATGGGGCCATTTCCCGTATTGCGGGTGCAAAGGTAGTGAAAGTTGGGGGAAGAACAAAATAAAAACAGTTATTTTTCTTCTGAAACGCATCCTTTCTGTACAGAAAAGGTCTTCAGTGCCCTTTCTCTCTATGGGATGTAGGGATATTGCTCGAAGTCAGGCTCTCTTTTCTCGAGGAATGCTTTTCCGCCTTCCTGCGCTTCGTCGCAGAAATAGTAGAGCATTGTTGCATCGCCGGCCAGTTCCTGAATGCCGGCCTGTCCGTCCAGTTCAGCATTGAGACCAGCTTTGATCATGCGTAGGGCGATAGGCGAGCGTTTCATCATGGTGTGTGCCCATTCCACGACTTCGTCTTCCAATTGGCTGTGGGGAACGACTTTGTTGACCAAACCCATTTTTTCGGCTTCTTCGGCTGTGTAGAGTTTGCAGAGATACCATATTTCCCGAGCTTTCTTTTGTCCGACGATTCGCGCCAGATAGGAGCTTCCGAAACCTGCGTCGAAGCTGCCGACTTTGGGACCTGTCTGCCCAAACTTAGCGTTGTCGCTGGCGATGGTGAGGTCGCAGACGACATGCAGCACGTGGCCTCCGCCTACAGCAAATCCGTTCACCATGGCTATGACGGGCTTGGGAATGCTGCGTATTTGCTTTTGGACATCCAGCACGCTGAGTCGTGGCACTCCATCGCGACCCACATAGCCGCCTCGTCCTTTGACGTTCATGTCGCCGCCTGCACAGAAAGCGCATGTCTTCAGCCAGTCCTCTTCGCTCTGGCCTTCTTGGCGCGGCGAATCGGCACCCGTGAGCACAACGACACGCACGTCGGCTCTTTCTCGTGCGATGTACATGGCATCGCTCATCTCCCATGTTGTCTGTGGAGTGAAAGCGTTGCGGTAGCGTGGGCGGTTGATGGTAATCTTGGCGACACCTTCCCACAGCTCGAACTTAATCTCTTCGTAATGTTTTATTTCTTTCCATTCTCTTGCCATAATCGTTAATTCTTGTTTTTAAAAGATATTTCGTCGTTCCCGTTTTGTGGAATTTCAGATATTTATTGTAATTTTGGAGCATCAAACATTTTTAACAACTGTTACAATCATGGATGCTGCAATACAAAAGGAATGCAAAAATAACAAAAGTTTAGAGAAATTTGAAGTCAATGAGAACTTTTTGAGGGTTTCTGAGCAAATTAAGACGGAAATACAAGGGAAAACGCTCGACGAGGCAATTGACTACCTTGTGAGGAGGGTGGATGGAAGCACGCTTTTCAGCAAGCGCTTGCAGACGGTTTGTTATTCCATTGGCATGATGAATAAAATCATAGAAGACGGCAATGCCGACATGATGGTGAAAATCTCAGAAGCTCTTCAAGTGCGTGGCATTGAGGTGCTTGGAGAGTCCATTGCTGCACGTTCTGATGTGAAGGCCGTTCTCATTGCAGGGCCGTCATCCAGCGGAAAGACTACGTTCAGCAAGAAGTTGAGCGTGGCTTTGGAACAGAATGGAATAACGGCAAAATGTATCTCTATCGACGATTATTATATTGACCGTGAGTTGACTCCCAAGGATGATGCAGGCGAGTATGATTACGAGAGCATTTATGCCATCAACATAGAGCTGTTTCAGCAGCATCTGACTCAGTTGTTTGCCGGCGAAGAAATCGAGCTTCCTCGTTATGATTTTGTGCAGGGCAAGAGCGTCAAGAGTGGGAATACTCTCCGGCTGGAACCACATACCGTCTTGATATTGGAAGGCATACATGCCCTAAATCCTCTTCTTACGGGAGTTATTCCAGATGCTAACTTCTTCCGTATTTACATATCAGGACTGACTGTTGCGAAAGCTGATGACGGCACTTATTTCCCTACGACAGACAACCGTCTCATTCGCCGCATGGTGCGTGATGCCCAATTCCGTGGAACAACCGCGGTTGAGACTTTGGGACGATGGCCGTCGGTTCGGCGTGGCGAAAATAAATGGGTTGTTCCTTTCCAGGAAAATGCCGATACCAACTTCTGTACAGCTTTCCAGTATGAGCTTGCTTTGCTGAAGAAACAGGCGATTCCTTTGCTCGAAAGCGTGCCACAGGATTCTCCAGAGTATGCTGAAGCGCAGCGGCTCAAATGGGTGCTTCTCCATTTCCGTTCAATACCTGTAGAACTTCTGCCTCCGCACTCTTTGCTGAGAGAGTTCCTGGGAGGAAGCGCTTTTGAATACTAAATGTCTCAATAAACGCACCCCTCGGGTACGCCATGGCGTACCCGAGGGGTGCGGCACATCGTACCCGAGGGGTACGGTATATGTGAGTCGAAAATGTCTGTGCTAAATCATGGGAAGGCTTTCGCCGTTAATTTTGCGGTAAAGATCAAGCGCAAACACGTCGGTCATGCCCGACAGGTAGTCGAGTACTGCCATGATGCGCTCATAGGTGTCAAGGCTGTCCACTTCGTACTGAGATGATACGCGGTCGAGCAGCAGCTTGCTGTAGGTGTGCTGGGGATTCATGACTGCTTCTGTGAAAAGCTGTATGAGGGTGGAGATAATCTTGTATCCCGAAAGTTCAGTGTCGATGACGTCGCGGCTTCGGTAGATGCGGCTCCTTGCCACTTCTACACAGGCATTGTACGCCTCTCTTGTCAAGGCATTGGACTGTTTGATGAGCGAACCGCTGAATTCGCCGTCCAGAATCTTTTCTTCATTGTCGATGAAAACTCGTGCACATTCGCTGATGAGTGCACCGATGGCGCATGAGCGGAAATAAACCACATTTTCGTTTTTGTCATCAACCTCTTTCGAACGCTCGATGATGTGTGCGCGCTTCTTCGGTTCAATAAAGCCGAGCATGAGATCGCGAGTTTCTTCAAAAGACAGTATCTTGAGCTTGTGAGCATCTTCTATGTCCATGATTTCGTAGCAGATATCATCTGCGGCCTCGACAAGATAAGTGAGAGGGTGACGGCACCATCCTGCTCCCTGCCTCTTCAGACCCAGCTCTTTGGCAATCCGTTCGTAGATTGCTTTTTCTGGTATGAAATAGCCGAATTTCTGCTTGTGGGCTTCTGTGGCGGGAAAGGGGTATTTGACAATGCTGGATAGGGTGGAATAAGTCAGCACAAAACCTCCAGCCCGGCGCCCCTTGAACTGATGAGTGAGCAGGCGGAACGTGTTGGCATTGCCGTCGAAGTGGGTGATGTCTGCCCATTGCTCTTCTGTGAGCTGTTCCTTATATTTGATTCCAGGACCTTCAAGGAAATAGGAGGCAATGGCATGTTCGCCGGAATGCCCGAAAGGAGGGTTGCCAAGGTCGTGTGCAAGGCACGCTGCGCTGACTATTGCTCCAATTTCGCTAATGTTGGAAGAGCAAGTCCATTCAGGATGCTTTTTCATGAGCGCATTGGCAACGGCATCGCCAAGGCTTCGGCCGACACTCGCCACTTCGAGCGAGTGGGTGAGGCGGTTGTGTACGAATACGCTTCCTGGCAGTGGAAACACTTGGGTCTTGTTCTGCAGCCTTCGGAAAGGTGCTGAGAAGATGAGACGGTCGTAGTCGCGTTTAAATTCGGTGCGGTCGTCCTTATGTTCAGTGTGTATTGCTTCCTGTCCGAGTCGTTTGTTTGATATGAGTTGTTGCCAGTTCATTTCTGTATTGAAAAATGAGAAATAGAAATTGTACACAAAAATAGTACATTTTTCGTTAAAAAAAAGAAAATAGGCATGAAGAAATGTCGTTCGTGTACTAAATCTTCATTCTTCATTCTTCATTCTTCATGAAAATCCGTATCTTTGTGGCAAATTGTGTATTTATGGAAATCAGAATTATCAACAAGTCGCATCATCCGCTGCCTCAGTATGCAACTCCGTTGTCGGCAGGTATGGATTTGCGCGCCAACATCGATACTCCCATCACGCTTGAGCCTCTGGCTCGTGTGCTTGTTCCGACAGGTCTTTTCATGGCATTGCCAGCAGGTTACGAAGCACAGGTTCGTCCCCGTTCAGGACTTGCTATCAAGAAGGGTATTACAGTTCTCAACACTCCAGGTACTATAGATGCAGACTATCGTGGCGAGGTGTGCGTTATCCTCGTCAACCTGTCATCAGAGCCTTTTGTTATCAACGATGGCGAGCGCATCGCTCAGATGGTCATTGCCAAGCATGAGCAGCCGGCGCTGATAGAGGTTGATGTGCTTGATGATACGGAACGTGGCGCGGGAGGTTTTGGCCACAGTGGAGTGAAATGAAGGGATAATTGGCAGTTTGCCAAACGGTTAGAGGGAATGAAAAGGATATTATCACTTATAGTTTTTAGTGTCTCGTTTTTCGTTGCTTCAGCTCAGTCAACCAAGTTTGACTATATTTTCCATGAAGCTTTGAGGCAGAAGCTGGCGCAGAATTATGCGGCAGCCATTGATTTGTTTGACTATTGCAGCAAGTTGAATCCTGAATCGGGGGCAGCATTGTATGAACTGGCTGACCTTTATCGCTATGTCGGTGCTGACAGTTTGGCTGTCAGTGCGTTAAAGAAAGCAAGCCAGCTTTATCCCGACAACTATTGGTATAAGAATCATCTTGTGATGCTTTACTTGAACAGCCGCCGCAATGAAGAGGCGTTGAAGCAGGTGGAAGAAATGGCGCAGCAGTTTCCAGAGAAAGGGGATGTGTTGATGATGCTTCTTGAACTCTATGGAAAAACCAATGACTATGAGAATATGGTGAAGGTTCTCGATAAGATTGAGTTGAAGGAAGGAAAAAGCGAGCAGCTTTCGATGGAGAAATTCAGGATTTTCTTGCAAATGCAGGACGAGGAACGTGCCTTCAGCGAAATGCAGGCATTGGCAGAGGAATATCCTAATGACCTTCGTTATCAAGTCGTTGTAGGCGACCTTTATCTTGATGCAGGCAAAAAAGAAGAGGCTTTAGAACAGTATCGTCTGGTAGAGCAGAAGGATTCCAGCAATGTGACGTTATTGCTTTCTCTGTCAAACTATTATCAGGCAGAGGGAAACGATTCGCTTTACCAGAAATATTTGACGAAACTGATGCTGAACCCTGCGGTGGATGATATTACGCGTGTTCGGATGATGGGAGTTATCATCAGAGAAAATCTGACAAAAGGGAACGATTCTACTATGGTGATGAACCTTTTCGACAAGATATTGCAAGAGCCTCAAGAGCATACTGAACTGCTGGAGTTGAAAGTGCGCTATATGATTTCTCTAAATATGCCTGAAGAAAGCATAAAGCCTGCTCTCTATCAGATGCTTGAAATAGACCCTGAGAATGATACTGCACGTCAGCAGTTGCTGGCTTATGCTATCGAAGGTAATGACACGTCGGCTGTTGTGAGCATCTGCAAGCCTGCTGTAGAATATAAGGCGGAATCTCCAGTGTACTATTACTATCTGGGAGTTGTTTACTTTCAGCAAGACAAGAAAGAAGATGCTGCGGAAGTTCTGCAAGAAGGCATCGAACGTGTGAGGAACAGTGACAATAGCAATAAAGGGGATCTTTATACCAATATATATGCTATGCTTGGCGACATCTATCATGACCTCGGTCAAGATGACAAGGCTTTTCAGGCCTATGACTCATGTTTAGTCTATAAGCAGAATGATGCCATGGTGCTCAATAATTACGCTTATTATCTGTCGCTCAGTAAGAAAGATTTGCAGCGGGCGGAAGAAATGAGCCGTAAGTCCAACGAGATAGAGCCAGACAATCCGACCTATCTTGATACTTACGCATGGGTGCTCTATCAACTCAAGCGATACGAGGAAGCCAAGCAATATATGGATAGAGTGGTGGAATTGATTGACCCTAAAGAGTTGGAGGAAAGTCAAGACATTCTTTTGCATATCAAGCAAATAGATAAGAAAGTTAAAAAGAAGAAAAAATAATCATATTTCAATAAGAAAAAATGAAATTAAGGAATATTACTTCATTTGCCGCATTGTTTCTTGTGCTCATGTTGGCATTGGCATCGTGCCGTTCTTCCAAAAGGGGCATGAAGGAACAGGAAGATAAGACACAACCAACAATAACTATCACGACACCAGCGGAAAAAGAGAAAAAGCAGCAAGAGGAGAAGCAAGGCGCAGTTGCTGGCACAAACTTTACGGCTCGGGTAAGAGTTACTGTTACTCAGGGAGATAAGAATGTCACAACCAATGGCGCTTTGCGTATGCGCTATGATGAGGTGATACAGATTACTCTTGTCGATCCATTGCTTGGAGTGGCAGAGGTGGGACGGCTTGAGATTTCGCCTGATAATATCCTCGTGATAGACCGCATCAACAGGCGATATGTCAGTGCTTCTTATGATGAGTTTGCTGCACTTCAGGCACGCAACATCAATTTCAGCACCATTCAGGAATTGTTCTGGCGTGAGGCACAAAAATCAGACGCCTTGTCTTATACGCTTCCTGCCAAGACACCTATCCGTCTTGACCTCAAACTGTCCGATAAGGGCAGCAATTCCAATTGGACACCTCACACGTCTGTGTCGGACAAGTATGTCAAAACAGATGCGAATCGTTTGTTCAGTAGCTTGTTAGGAAAGTGAAAAAAATACTTCTCATCATATTGTCCTTAGCTCTTCTGCTTCCTCTTTCTGCACAAAGCACAAAGAAGACCTCTGCGTCGTCTAAAAAAACGACTGCTACGAAAACTACCACTCAGAAGAAATCAACGGCTACTCAGAAAAAGGCTACAACAACGCAGAAGAAGTCCACTGCTACCAAAAAGACAACAACAACGCAGAAGAAAGCGACTCCAAAGACGAAGGCGCAGCTGAAAAAGGAGCAAGAGGCAACTCAAAAAGCACGTAAACAGTCGCAAGCTCGTCTGGCTCAGCTCAACAAGAATGTCAAAGCAAGTCTTGATAGCGTACTTGTTCTTGATAATCAGATTGGTAGGCAGCAAAAGTCAATAGATAGCCTAAACAGAGAGATTCGGACTCTTGGAGCGAAGATTGATACGCTTAATGCACAGCTGAAGAAATTGCAGAAGGAATTGGAAACCAAAAAACAGCGTTATGCCAAAGCGATGGTTTATATGCGCAAGAACCGTTCTGTGCAGAATAAGCTCATGTTTGTTTTTTCGGCAGATAATTTCACCCAGATGCTACGTCGCTTTCGTTACATGCAAGAGTATTCTAAATTTCAGAAGGCACAAGGCGAACTCTTGAAGGCGAAGCAGCAGGAAGTTAGGGCAAAGCAAAACGAATTGCTTGCTGCTAAAACTCAAAAGGAACAAAATCTTCACGCTGTCGAACAAAAAAAGAAAGCTTTGAATGACATGAGGGAAAGCTGCCAAACACAGGTGGCGTTCCTGAACAAGAACATTTCTACGGTGCGTAAGCAAATACAGGATTTCCAGAAGAAGGAGCAGGCATTGAACGCTGAGATAGACCGCATCATAAAGGAAGAAATAGAGGCAGCGCGTCGTGCCGAGGAGGAACGTAAACGTAAGGCTGAAGCTGAAGCGCGCGAGAAAGCCAGAAAATTAGCTGAAGCAAAAGCAGCTGCCGAGCGTGCGCGCAAGGCTGCTGAAGCCGCTGAAGCTGCTCGGAAGAATGCCAAGACCGACGCGGAAAAGAATCAGGCGAAGGCAGATGAAGCTAAGGCCAAAGCTCAGCTCAAAGCCGCAGAGGCTGATGTGAAGATTGCCACTCGGGAGGAAAAGGAAGAACGCGAGAAGGCACAGGCATGGCAGGAAGACACCAGTGCTTCCACTCAGTTGTCAAGCACCTTTACCAAGAACAAAGGAAAACTTCCAATGCCAATTACGGGCAGTTACAGCGTGATTGGCCATTATGGGAAATATACAGTGGCTGGCCTTAAAAATGTCACTCTCAATAATCGTGGCATAGACATCCGTGGTCAGGAAGGTTGTTCTGCTCGTTCTATTTTTGATGGGCAAGTTAGCTCCGTATTTCAGTATGCAGGCTTCTATACAGTCATGTTGCGTCATGGCTCATATATATCTGTTTATTCTGGGCTTTCATCCGTTTCTGTTACCAAAGGCCAAAAGGTCAGCACACGCGAGTCTCTCGGTAAGGTCGGAAAGAATGCTGACGGGAAATACGTTCTCCACTTTCAGCTTCGTAACGGCAGCACTGGATTGAATCCGGAACTGTGGGTGAAATGACACCGATGCTGGCAGAGTGATATCCCCCTTATATGTGTGAAATCGGTGTGCCCCACACCGACACATCGATATGCCCCACATCGACGAATCGGTGTGGGGCATATCGATTTTGTGTGTTGAACTTAACGTGCGAATCCTTTAGCTTGTAGCCACAGGACAAATTGCTGGCTCCATGCTTCGGTGGTGGTGCTGCCTGTTTGGGGCATCAGTTGATAAGGGCCAGCTCCGTCACCGTAAAGGTGTATTTCTGCGTTGCCTCCAGCTTTCTTCCATTCAAGGAAAAGTGCCAGCAATCCTGCTGCTACATTGGGATGTTCGGCACGGCTCATGATGAGTAGAGGTGGTGCCGGAGTCGGTACATTGACTTCTGCCAGTGCCGGTCCGAAGTTGGTGCATAGAAAATTGGGCTGTTCCACTGCCTCTGTGGCTTGTGTTGTTGCAGCAATGGCGACTCCTCCGCCTGCTGAGAATCCGAGATAGCCAATTTTCTGGACATCAATATGCCATTCTTCAGCATGCTGCCGCACAAGTCGGATAGCAGCTTTTGCGTCATCTGCTGCCAGCTGAAGGATGGAATCGCCTGCTGCATAGTGCAGTGGGTTGGCATCTGCTTTGGGGAATTGCTCAAATCCGGTCACATCGACGGTGGGGGGCATCTTCATGTCGCGTGGCATGCTGGTGGTGTTGAGGTGATACTTGAGTCCGATAGCAGCAATGCCTTTCTCGTTGAGGAACTTTGCCATCTTTTCCACGTCGCTTCCCCAAGAAAGTGCTCTTAGTGCACCGCCAGGACAAAGGATGACGGCACATCCATTGGCGTTGTCGGCATCGGGGAGATAGACTTCGATGGCGGGTTTGACAACATCGGTGAGAACTTTGTCTCCATTGAATTTGGACACTTTCTCGGTGTCGTTAGTCACAGGTTTGCTGACAGGCAAAAGGTATGTTTCTTGTGCTGCTGCCTGAATGGAGCATAGGACTGTCAGGATGAGGGTTAGTGTGAACTGCTTCATTGTATATCTAACTGAGTGTTACTCTTCTATGCCAGTAGCCTTTCCCTTGGTGGTCAATTCAATGCCATTGGGCTTGATGTTGATGAGCTCTTTCTTGTAGAGATCTCCAATGGCTTGCTTGAAGACTTTCTTGCTGACCCCAAACATGGAGTAAATCTCATCGGCAGGCGATTTGTCATGGTAAGGAGAAAAGCCGTTGGAAGAAAGTTTGAGGTGCTCGAAGAGACGTGTGGAGAAATCGCCAATGAGGACACGCCGGTCGGCTGGTGTGTCACGGTGTTCATAGTCCATGGGCTGTCCGGCAATGGCTTTCTGAAATTTCTCTATTTTGCTGGAGCATACGATGCGATAAGTCTTATCGTCGATGTAGCAATAGACCTGATAACGTTGTCCTCGTTGCATGCGTACTTTCTGTTCGCGGAAAGGGCAGAAGAGGTCTTTCATGAGGCCCCAATTGAGATAGGCTCCATATTCATTGGTCCATGTGCATTCCAGATAGGCGAACTGTCCCACCTCAATGAGTGGCTGCTCGGTGGTGGCAACAAGTCGTTCCTCTTGATCAAGATAGAGGAATACGTCGAGAATGTCTCCAACTTGCACTCCTTGTGGAACATATCGTTTGGGCAGTAGGATGTCGCCTATCTCGCCACCTTCAAGATAGACTCCATGGTCTTTCTTACGCAGGACTTTCAGCTGATTCCTCTTGCCCAATAGCAGAGTCTTCTGTGGTCCGCAGTTCGTGGTCTGTTGTCTGTTGTCCGTTGTCATGATGAATGAGTCCGTCTTTGATGTAAATAGTTCTGTCTGTTATCTGTGAAAGTGATTCGTCATGGGTGACGATAATGAAAGTCTGTCCAAATTTGTTTCGCAAATCGAAGAATAGCTGATGAAGCTCTTCCTTGTTCTTCGAGTCGAGCGATCCAGATGGTTCATCGGCAAGGATGATGGAGGGATTGTTGATGAGCGCTCTTGCCACGGCAACTCGCTGCCTTTCTCCGCCCGACAGCTCTGCTGGCTTGTGGCTGGCACGGTTGGCTAGTCCGAGATAGTCGAGCAGCTCTTGGGCGCGTTCTCTGGCTTGTTTCTTGCTGCGTCCTGCAATAAGGGCTGGAATGCAGATGTTCTCTAAAGCCGTGAACTCTGGCAGGAGTTGATGGAATTGGAACACGAATCCCAGTTGCTGATTGCGGAACTTGGCAAGCTCTTTGTCTTTGAGCTGGGTAATATCGGTTCCGTCTATAGTGATAGTACCCGTGTCGGGTGTGTCGAGAGTTCCCATAATTTGCAGCAGGGTCGTTTTTCCGGCTCCAGAGGGGCCTACGATGCTGACCACCTCGCCTTTGCCTATGGTGAGGTTGATGCCTTTGAGAACTTGTAGAGAACCGAAGGACTTGGTGATGTTGTGAAGAGTTATCATGGTGATATTGCTGATTCTGATGAGGATGGCTGTTGTGGGAGTGGTGAAAATCGAACCGATGAGAGCTAATGTGTTTACGGGCTATCCCATTTCTCCAATCCATTTGCTGAGCCATTTCCCTATGCGGGTAGAGCTGGTAGGGGTGTCGTAGTGGTGCGGGTCGATAAAATCGTATATTTCGTTGTTTTCTTCTTGCTGATCTGGATAGATAAGCATGAGGTTGTTGCTCGCAAAGTCGGTCTGTAGCTGCTGGGGCAGTTTGTCAAAAGCTTTTTGGTAAGAGATGCTGCCTCGGCGTGCTGTGACAACCACGAACAGCTGGTCGGGCGTGAGCTCGTGTCGGAGGGCTGGGAAATCATTCCATGATTCCAGTATTTCGTAATCTGTTCGTACGTTTTTGTGCCGTTCTCGCATGTAGCGCAGAATGAGATGGTTAGTGGTTTCAGAAGCGTAGAATATGGCTTGGCATCCGAGGTCTGCCGACATACGCGCTATACGGTTAATCCAGCGATAGAATCCTTTTTCGTATTCGGCTTTTTCAGGCACAGCAATGACGATTTTTCGGATGGTGTTGGCTGGTATATTCATGTTGACAATGATGAGTTGTCGCGACATGCCTTCAATGAGGCCTTGGGCAAATTGTCCAAGGAAGGAGTCGTCTTCGTGCTTTTTTTCGTGCAAGCCGATAATCAATTCGCTCGCGTCATTTTCACGAAGCGCGTGGATTGTAGCGGTGACGAAATTGACGGCAAGGCGTGCCTGTGTCTGGACGGGCACATCGGCTGCCGTTGCGTATTTGGTTGCAAGTTCAAGACATTCGCGGCTATGGGCTTGTGTCTTGTCGCTGAGGTCAGCATCGTTGATGATGTTAAGGCAGATGAGTCCACGGTTGAGATGCTGGTTGCGCATCATAAAGGCGGTGGTCATCAGTGTACCAATGTTGTTGGTGTTGCTAACAGGAATGAGAATCTTCTCGTCATCAAGGGCTGTGCTGTCTCGTCTTTCGGCTTTGTTCGTTCCTTCATGTTCAACTTTGAGTTTTTTTGCAGCCTGATCTGTGGCGATGGAGCTGATGATGCAGGAAATGAGAATCATCATGACTACACCGTCAAGCACGGCACTGTCCATGAGCGCGACTCCTGGCGATACTTCAAGGTTGACGCCTACCATCACCATGGCCAAAGCGCCTGCTGCATGAGCTTCGGTGAGACCGAACATCATAACGCCCTCGTTGTGAGTCATGTGGAAGAGTTTTCGGCTGAGCAATGCGGCAAGGTATTTGGAGAGTGTGCCTGCAACCACCATGACAATGACCACTATGACTGCTTCTGTTTCTTGAAACATGGGGGCAACATTTACCAGCATGCCAACGCCGATGAGGAAGTAGGGGATGAAGAGTGCATTGCCGATGAACTCGATACGGTTCATGAGTGGCGAAGTGTTGGGCACGAAGCGGTTGAGAACCAAGCCTGCCAGAAAGGCTCCCAGAATGCCTTCTAAGCCACAAAGTTCGGCTGTTGCAGCAGAGAAGAGCACGACGGCCAGCGTGAACGTGAACTGTATGATGGGTTCGCTGTATTTGCGGAAGAATATGCGGAGAATCTTGGGCAGCAGGACAAACATTCCTAAGATATACACGATGAATTTGATGGCGAACTTTCCCCAGAACCAGACATCGTTGCTGCCTTTGAATGTGCCGGAAATTCCAGCAAGAAACAGCAGGGCGAACAGCAGGGCAAGCATTGTTGCTGCTATCGAGATGACGACGGCTGGGGCTTTGCTCAGTCCGTAGCGTCCAACGATAGGGTAGGCCACAAGTGTGTGGGATGCAAAGATACATGCCAAAAGCAGTGATGCAGGGAGGCTGTAATTCAGCAAGTTGTATCCAGAGATGAAACCGAAGACGAATGGTATCACCGTGGTGATGATGCCGAAAATGATGCCTTTGGTGCGGTTTTGCTTCAGGTTCTGAAGATCCATCTCTAAACCTGCGAGGAACATGATAAAGTAGATGCCGACCTTTCCAAAAAGCTCAAAAGACGCATCTCGTTCGAGGAGATTGAATCCATGCTTGCCTATAAGGACACCTGCCAGAATCATTCCGATGAGATGTGGAATGTGTAGTTTGCTGAAAATCATAGGGGCAAACAATATCACGCAGAGTACAAGGAGAAATATCCAAGTGGGGTCGGTGATGGGTAAATGCAGGTATGTGGTGATTGCGTCCAAAATGATAGGTTGAAGTATCCGATTCCGTTAATTTGTGCTGTAAAAGGCACAATTTTTGTGCAAAGATACGCTTTTTCCATCATTCACCTTTCTTTTTTCTATATAAAAGTTGTAATTTTGCAGCGTTTTTTATGAATTGTAAAAACAAAAGGTAAAAGATAATAAGATGAAAGTAGCTATCGTCGGCGCGAGTGGCGCTGTAGGACAGGAATTGCTTCGTGTTCTTGATGAGAGAAATTTCCCAGTAGATGAACTTGTGCTTTTCGGCTCACCTCGCAGTGCGGGTACTAAGTACGCATTCCGTGGCAAGGAGTATGAAGTGCAATTGCTGAAACATGGCGATGACTTCAAAGGGGTGGACATTGCATTCACGTCAGCAGGTGCAGGTACTTCAAAGGAATTTGCTGAAGACATCACTAAGTATGGTGCGGTGATGATTGACAACTCCAGCGCATTCCGTATGGACGAAGATGTGCCATTGGTTGTACCAGAGTGCAATGCAGCAGACGCTCTCAACCGTCCTCGTGGCATTATTGCTAACCCTAACTGTACTACCATCATGATGGTGGTTGTGCTTCAGCCTATTGAGAAGTTGAGTCACATCAAGCGTATTCACGTGGCAAGCTATCAAAGTGCATCTGGTGCAGGTGCTGCCGCTATGGCTGAGCTTCAGCAGCAGTACAAGGAATTGGTAGAAGGCAAGGAGCCTACAGTGAACAAGTTTGCTTATCAGCTGGCATACAATGTGATACCTCAGATTGACGTGTTCCAAGATAATGGCTATACGAAAGAGGAGATGAAGATGTTTAACGAGACGAAGAAAATCATGCATACAGATGCTTGCTGTTCTGCCATGTGTGTACGCATTTCTTCACTGCGTGCTCATTCTGAAGCAGTTTGGGTAGAGACTGAACAACCAATTTCTGTAGAGGATGCTCAGGCTGCGATTGCTGCGGCTGAAGGCGTGACACTGGTTGATGACCCGAAGAACCAGAAGTATCCGATGCCACTTTTCGTTGCGGGAAAGGATGATATCTACGTGGGTCGTGTACGCAAGGACATAGCTAATGAGAACGGTCTGACGTTCTGGCTCTCTGGCGACCAGATAAAGAAGGGCGCAGCTTTGAATGCTGTACAGATTGCTGAGTATCTTATTAAGGTTGGCGACGTTAAATGATATCGAATCCGTAAACAATATTGTATATTGATAAAGAAGCGGCTGCATTGGGGATACCGATGCAGCCGCTTCTTTATTGTGCCTATTGAATCTTTTATTTTGAGGACTACTGTTTTTATCTGAATTTAGTGCCAAGTGGAATTGTCGCTTCCCTTGTACTTGTAGATGCGTGCCAGCTTCACGTCGAAAGTCAGTGCCGAGTAACCTGGGATGCCCGTGATGGTGCTTGTCAACTCGCCATAGCCCAGATAGTAAGGGATGACAATCTTCCAGCGGTCGCCCTCTACCATGTGCATGAGAGCAGTGGAGAAACCTATAATGTTCTCGTTCACAGCCATTAGTGCTGGCACATCAGTTGCCTCGTTGAACTCGTAGGTGCTGTAGCTTTTGCCGAAGATGTGGCCTTGGGGATAGGATGGCGATGGGATGAGACGCCCCATGTAGTGTACACGTACTGAGTCTGTGTACAGCGGACGAGTCTCCCCTGTTCCCCGTTCCATCTTCTGGATGTAGATGTAGTGGTTGTTGTTGGGATTGATGCTCTCTACCGAGTCAACAAGGTTGAAAGCCACCATCTTGCTCCACCCGTCTATGCCAGCGTCTGCCAGTCGGGCAACAGAGTCCACATACTGCTGGTTGCGCACCTTCCAGTTGTCATATTCACCAGCTTCCTCATTCTCTTGGCACGAAGCCAAAGCGAGGACAGCCACGAGCAGCGATAGGGTGTAGAAAAGCTTCTTCATTATTTCAGTTTTTTGAGTAGGCTTGTGAGCGACACCTGGTCTTCGATGATGCCACGCAAGTCGCAGATGTTCACGCGTTCCTGCTTCATCGTGTCACGATAGCGCAGTGTCACCGTATTGTCTTCCAGTGTCTGGTTGTCCACTGTCACACAGAATGGTGTTCCGATTGCATCCTGGCGGCGGTAGCGCTTGCCAATCTGGTCTTTCTCCTCATACTTGCAGTTGAAGTGGAATTTCAGGCTGTCAATAATCTCGCGAGCTTTCTCTGGCAGTCCGTCCTTCTTGGTGAGTGGGAATACCGCCAGTTTCACAGGTGCCAGGGCTGCAGGAAGACGAAGAACTGTATGGGTCTGTCCGTCTTCCAGCTTCTCCTCGCAGTAGCTGTGGCACATGATGGAGAGGAACATGCGGTCAACACCGATGGAAGTTTCAATCACGTATGGTGTGTAAGATGTATTGTCTTCTGGGTCAAAATACTCAATCTTCTTTCCGGAGAACTTGGCATGCTGTGACAGGTCAAAGTCTGTGCGTGAGTGAATGCCCTCTACCTCCTTGAATCCGAATGGAAGTCTGAACTCTACGTCGGTAGCTGCATTGGCATAGTGCGCCAGTTTGTCGTGGTCGTGGAAGCGGTAATTCTCCTCGCCGAATCCCAATGCCTGATGCCAAGCCATGCGACGCTTCTTCCACTCGTCAAACCACTGCAACTCAGTGCCTGGTTTCACGAAAAACTGCATCTCCATCTGTTCAAACTCTCTCATGCGGAAAATGAACTGGCGAGCTACAATCTCGTTGCGGAAAGCCTTGCCAATCTGCGCAATTCCGAAAGGCACCTTCATGCGTCCTGTCTTCTGTACATTCAGATAGTTCACAAAAATGCCCTGAGCAGTCTCTGGACGCAGATAGATAGTTGAAGCTCCCTCGGCAGCAGCGCCCATTTCTGTCTTGAACATCAGGTTGAACTGGCGTACGTCTGTCCAGTTGCGAGTGCCTGAGAGTGGGCAGACGATTTCCTCGTCGAGGATAATCTGCTTCATGCCTTCGAGGTCGATGCCGCCCTCAGCATTCATGACTTCCTGATAGCGCTTGTGCAGGTTGTCGCGTTTTGCCTGTTCCTCCAGCACGCGTGCGGATGTGGCACGATACTGCGCCTCGTCAAAGGAGTCGCCGAAACGCTTCTTAGCCTTTGCCACTTCCTTCTCAATCTTGTCTTCGTACTTGGCAATCTGCTCCTCGATGAGCACGTCAGCACGGTAGCGCTTCTTTGAATCGCGGTTGTCGATGAGAGGGTCGTTGAATGCGTCCACATGGCCTGATGCCTTCCAGATGGTTGGGTGCATGAAGATGGCTGAGTCCAAACCTACGATGTTCTCATGCAGCAGCACCATGTACTGCCACCAGTACTGCTTGATATTGTTTTTCAGCTCAACGCCGTTCTGTCCATAGTCGTATACGGCGCCGAGTCCGTCGTAAATCTCTGATGAAGGGAATACGAATCCGTATTCCTTGCAGTGGCTGACCACTTTCTTGAAAATGTCTTCTTGCTGTGCCATTTATGTTGTTCTTTTATGATTTTCAAATTTGTTTTATCATACAAAGGTACGGTTTTCTTCCTAAAACGCCGTGTTTTTGAGAGAGAAAAGATGTAAATGGCACGAAAAAAGGTGCTTATTCCCCATATCTTATGATGTTTTTACGATTCATTCCCTCCCATTGGGCTGTACCTTGCTCTACCGCACACGGCAACGAGAGCGAGAATCATAGTGATAAATCTCTTATTCATAATATGATAGTTTTATTCTAATTCTAACGGTTCATACGGATGTGAATTCGACTTCAGTTGTCCAGTCCGTCGGTCGATAGCGCCACCTGCTTTTAGGTGGTCGCGGTTGGCGGCGACTTGTAGTTTGTAGACGCAGTTGCGACTGTCCTTGCGGAAGCCTTTGTATTTGCGCTTAGTGATGGGGAACGTGCCGGAGCGCAGGCTGACTGCTTCCCAAGTGTAAAGCCGCTGCGCATCGTTGAGTTTCAGTATCAGTCCGGGCAGACCGCTGAACGACCACGGGCCGAGGCGCACGGGGATGTCAGCGGCAAACCATGCTTCGAAGTCGCGACCTCGCCAATGGCACGTAGCTTTTTGGCACTCATGGCCGAGGATGACCAGACACTCATTGTGCAGCATCCACTGCTGTTGTGCGGCGGGTTCAGTATAGTAGGCATTGTAGCGTTCCAAAGCCCATGGCATCCAGGCATAGAAGGTCTGCTGTCCCTGCTCGGTGAATATTTCCGTTGACTGGTATTCGCTCCAGTACTGCCCCTCGCGTCCTATCGTATAGAAAGTGCTGGGTACGCCTTCGGCATTCGGATTCGCCTTCATGTAGGCATCATAGAGCGAGTCGCCCCGTTCTAAGAAGCTGCTGTAGTGCTTGCTCAGTTGCTTGCCCGCTCTCAGGATGTGTAGGTCGAGGTACGTGTCGGGGTTGCGAATGTCTGTAGCATTCAGTGCATACTCCACTTCGAGTTGCGCCTGTCCTATTACGGTGCTCTCGCCAACGCCTCTCGGTTTTGGTCTCATGACGTGTCCCTGTTTCTGTTGCGCGTTTGCCCCGCCGCAAATGGCGGTGAGGGTGAGGGTAATGATAAGAATTCTCTTGTTCATTGTTTTTGATGTTTTATAGTTTTACAATAGTTTGAATCTAATGTTGAGCACGGCATTGCGAGGTCGTAGTTGTGAGGTCTGGGTGTAGATGTCAAGGCCGCTGTAGTTGACACGGGTGTACAGCCGTTGATCGAAGAAGTTGTTGATTTTCAGTTCGAAGTCGATGTGCTTCAGCTTGAGCTTGGCGGTGGCATCGCCGAACCAGGCGTGGCGATTTTCGGCTGTCAGATTGTTGTAGTTGTCCTCGGCAGAGAGGGTCAGCGTGAGGGATTTGGTGGGATAGACGCTCATGGATAGACGCTGGGTGCAGCTCTTCACGCGGACGGTCTCGTTGCGGTGGTTCTCGGGGTAGCTGAAATTCTGGCTAAAGCCGCTGGTATAGACCACGCCGAGCCACTCTAAAGGACTGAACGAGAGGAAACCGCCGAAACGGATGCTTTGGACACGATACTGATAGAGGTTCAGACTGATGAGACGCTCGCTTTCGGAGAGATTGTAATTGCCGAAGACGCGGATGGTGGATTGGAGAAAGTCGAAGCCCTTGCTGGCCTCACCGTTGAGGCTGTAGCTGCTGGCTACGGTGGGTTGGGCGACGGCTTGCACCACGCTGGTGGCCCCCTCGTAGCTGTAGCCGTAAATCTGGTTGTCGTGGGTACGGTTGTAGTTGAACCCGATGTTGGCGAAGAGGGCGCGGATGGCATTGCGGTAGCGCAGACCGATGTTGGCACCGTAGTTTTTGGTCTCGGACAGTTGCTCGACGTAGGAGCGCTGAAAAGCGCGATAATTCGACATGATGTAACCGCTGTAGATGCCACCCGGATCGCCCACGGTCTTGGAGTAGTTGGCACCGGCATTGAGCCAGAGGTCGCGAGTGATGTTCCAGTTTATGCCGAGCGAGGGGAAAAAGAGCAGATGGGTGTAACCGTGCTTGTCCTTCCTGATCTTGTCATCGAGGGTCTGGGTATAGAGTTCGAGGGGCAGGGCGAGGGTGATGTCGAGGTTGGGCGTCTCGTACTTATAGGACTGAGCGAGGGCGAGGCAGTAGGTGTTGTACCAAAGGTTGTTGTTTAGTTGGTTGCTTTCTGCTGATAGCGTGAAACCGTTGAGGTCGGTGACGATGCCGTGCAGATTGGCCGAGGCACTGATGCCGTAGCTGAAGCGGAATACCTCAGCCATGCGGATGCTGTAGCTGGTATTGAAGCGGCCCGCGATGTGATGAGAGTTCACGTCCTGTGCGTAGGTTGTTGATGTGCTCTGCAGCAGAGAGTCGATGCCGACGGTCAGTGTGTTTGGACGGTGGGCATAGCCTGCGGAAAAGTGGAGGTCGAAGATGTTATTGCCGAAATTGCGGATAGTATTGAAGGTGTTGGAAACAGAGAGCTGAGGACGGCTGAAGTGCTGATATACGTGGCTATTGCCGTAATTCATGGAGGTACTTCCTGTCAGTGTGGATGACATAAGTCCATCCACATCGTCGCTGTTCCAGTTGGAATCGAATTTCAAGACGTTGGCTAAGAAGCCGTTGGACGCATTCCAGTTGTAGCGACCTTGGATGTTCAAGTTGTGCACTTTTGTCTCACTGGTCATGCTCTCGGTAGAGAGCAATCGTTGGTCGTCGCTGATAAAGCGGTTGCTCATACTGTTACCCTTCTGGCGGATGCAGTCGTTGTGATAGGCAATGTTGAACCCTATTTCAGTGTCCTTGAAGGGTTTCTCCAGATGGTTGATGGTGGCGACGTGGCTGTGGTTGTCGAAAATGCGCTTCTGTGGCAGGCCTGAACCGCTGGGCATGATGGCTCCTGTGGGGCAGAAAGGGTAGAGACTGACGCTGTTGATGTTGGAGTAGTGTTGAGTGAGTTCTGCTGATATGTCTTCGCCCGTGTTGTTGCCTTTATAGAGTGACATATTCTGTCGCTTTTTGGCAAAGTACATGCCGACGACCTCGGCGGTCCAAAGAGGATTGCTGCCAATGGCGTTTGCCTGTTGAAGACCACCACCCAATAGCATATTGATGGCTACAGTTCCTTTTGCGGAGTCGTTCAGTTTCAAGTTGATAGCCACATCATCGGTGAGAACCTTCCCTTGTAACATCTTGACGGGCTGGTGATTTTCCAACACCTGTACGGTGGCTACATCGGTGGCGTTGATGTTGTTGGTGGCGATGCCGTAACGTCCTTGTAACAAGTCCATCTCTTCTACATAGAACTTCTTGATGCTCTTGCCGTTGTACTTGATGGCACCATTGTCTGCCACTTCAATGCCAGGCATACGCTTCAGGACGTCGCCGATGACGCGGTCTCCCTGCTGTGTGTAAGCTGCCACGTTGTAGTTGAGCGTGTCGCCAGATTGCCTAATCTTGTCGGCCCTGACCGACACTTCCTTTAGTTCTATCGCTTTTTGCTGTGCACAGATGTCTAACCTTTGAGAATGGTTTGCCACCACCCGTGCCATGTTGCCAATGGTAAGCCCTGCTACTGTCACCACCACGGAGTCTGCTTCGGTTGTGAACTGTAGTTTGTAATGGCCTTCCGCATTGGTGTCGGCAAAACCGATGATAGCCCCTTTCTTATCCCCTGGGAAAGCCTTCGGGGACACAGTGACGTAAGCATCTACCGCCTGTCTGAGCGAGTCGGTGATAGAACCTTCGATAATGGTTTGAGCATGGACGGTTAGTGTAGTGAAGATGAGGATAAGTATGGCAATTAGTTTATTTGTCATTCTTGTCTGTAAAAGTGTTTTCATGCAGAGAGGGTTTGGAAGTGATTGGAAAAGAAATCGACGGCTTTCACAAGTGGTCGATTGTGTGGTATACCTTCTTTTAACTAATCTTTAATGAATAATAAACGTGGATTCATTGAACCCACGTTTTGAGATGTCTTTTTATTCTGCCCTAAGTGGGGATTCAGTCAATTTTGAAAACAATAGGTAATGTGAATTGGGAACGCACGGCTTGACCTTTTATTTTGCCTGCTGTCCATCGGGGCATGGTGCAGCATACTCGGAGGGCTTCGTCACGGCAAACTTTTCGGGCGGCTTCGAACTCGCTCATGGTGATGTAGTTGCGTTCTTGAGGTGCGCCAGTGGCTTGTATGTTCCGTTTGATGGGTTTTCTGTGAGTGTCCACGTCTTTGAGCACTTTGAAGTTAGTGCATCTGCCATCTTTCTCTACGACGAACTGTACGATGACGCGGCCTTCGACTTGGTAGGTCTGTACTTCTTGGGGACGTTTGAGGTTTTGTGTGATGTGTTTCTGTAAGGCTTCTATGCCTCCAGGATAGCTGGGTACTTCTTCTACCAGAGTGTGAATAGGCTCATCATTGTCTTGGGGGATGAGGATGGCTGCGAGTTTAGCGGTGGAACTGGGCATGATGATTGCTGTGGCGATGCTTGCGACACTGATGCAGAAGATGATGCCAGCGATGGCTGCGGCTTTCCTTGTTCCGATTCTCCAAAACGGAACTTGCTTTCTCTTCTCAGTTCCTATTACTTCTTTTTCGAACTGCGCCCATTCTTGGTCGATGTTGGGCATCCCGATTCTTCGGTCTAATTCTTGTTGTGTCATAGTTTTGTGAGTTTTTAAGTTCTTGATTTTTTGTTTTTTAATGGTTTTGATTTGAGGATGGTACGGAGTTTGTATAGAGAGTGGGTGATGTGCTTGTTGACTGCGGATGGGCTGATACCTAATGCGTGGGCTGTTTCGGCATAGGTCATCTCTTGATCGTAGTGGAGATCCAGAACGCGTCTGTCTTGGGGAGTGAGTCCTGTCTCGATGGCGGCCGCCAGCTCTTCCATGAGTTCGTTGCGTTCGGTTTGTTCATGTTCCATTTGCTGGGTTTGGAGTTCTTGAACCATGGTCGCGTTCTGGCGTCTGGTGCGTAGGGTGTTGAGGCTATGGTTGCGCACGGCGGCCATGAGATAGCTTGTAACGATGGCTGAGGTGAGTGGTGGCTGGCTATGCCACAGCTGGGCGAAGACTTGGCTCACGGTGTCACGTGCGTCTTCTGCGTCTTCGAGTATGGAGTAAGCGAAGCGGTACATCTGGCGGTAGTTGCTTTTGTACACTTGCTCGAAGGTCTTTCGGTCGTAGCTTATCATTTCTCTTTTGTGATCTTTGGAATGTGTCTTTTACCTGTAAGACACAAGAACGTGGAAATCAAACACCCCTGATTGCTTTTTTTTTGCAAAAAATCGCAGAATTTGCAATTATCTTAGAATTAAACGGTTATTCGGGTTGCATGGGAATTGGGTAACGAGATGGCAACCGTTCCTATTTCAGAGTTCTTTATTGTTTTGCATCAATGACATAACTCCTGATACACAAAGGTACAACTTTTTTATGAACGAGCAAAAGGACGGTGCATTTTTCATTATTGCAGAGTAGTATTTGAATTTGGTCTATCATCAATCTGCGATATTATG
>JAFWAX010000046.1 GCA_017507385.1 Bacteroidaceae bacterium
TTTTCATTGACGAAATTGATGCAATTGGACGTGCACGAAGCAAATCTGCATCTATGGGCGGAAACGATGAAAGAGAAAACACGCTCAATCAATTACTTACCGAAATGGACGGTTTCGGAACCAACAGTGGTATCATTATCATGGCAGCTACTAACCGAGCTGACATTTTAGACAAAGCGCTCCTTCGCGCTGGACGTTTCGACAGGCAAATACACGTTGACCTGCCTGACTTGAACGAGCGCAAGGAAATATTCATGGTTCACTTGAAACCACTAAAAATCGATGAAACTGTCGATGTTGCACAATTGGCCCGTCAAACTCCAGGCTTCTCTGGTGCAGATATAGCCAACGTGTGCAACGAAGCAGCCCTCATAGCTGCCCGCAATAACAAAAATTGGGTGGATAGACAATGTTTCTTAGACGCTGTAGACCGCATCATCGGTGGCTTAGAGAAAAAGACCAAGTTGCTCACTGCCAACGAGAAACGCACCATTGCGCTTCACGAAGCTGGTCATGCTACCATCTCATGGTTCCTCGAATATGCCAATCCTCTTGTCAAAGTAACCATTGTGCCACGAGGCCAAGCTCTGGGAGCAGCATGGTATATGCCAGAAGAGCGCCAGATTTCCACTAAGGAAGAGATTCTCGATGAAATCTGTGCAACACTTGGTGGACGTGCAGCAGAAGAAATCTGTACAGGAAGAATCTCAACAGGAGCCATGAACGACCTCGAAAAAGTAACCAAACGTGCCTACGGAATGATTGCTTATGCCGGCATGGGAAAGAAACTTCCCAACCTATGCTATTACGACAATCAGGAATACCAGTTTGGAAAACCTTACAGCGACAAGACTGCCGAAACCATTGACGAAGAAGTACGTACTCTGATTGCCAACGAATATGAACGTGCAAAGAAAGTGCTTCTTGAGCACAAAGAGGGACACGAGCAATTGACTCAACTCCTCATTGAGCGTGAAGTCATCTTCGCAGAAGACCTTGAGGCCATTTTTGGCAAACGCCCATGGACATCTCGTACAGACGAAATTCTTGCATCAAATGCCAAGCAAACAGAAGAAGGGCAACCTGCCGACCCTACTGACCATAACAAAGAAAATGAAGAAATCATTCGCCAGAAGATTGTACAAGCTGTCATAGAAAAAGCCGAGCAAGCCAAACAAGAGCCTGAGCAGGCAGAACAAGCAGAGCAGCCAATGGACAATTCCGAAAGTGACATTAAATAAGTTTATTAAGCGTGAAGAACCTGATTACAAGATCAATAACAGGATTCATTTTCGTCATTATACTCATTGGCGGAATCGTTCTTAGTCCTTACACCCTCCTCGTACTGTTCACGGCCATTACAGCCCTTACAGTTTGGGAGTTCACCACCATTGCCAACAAGCACATGAATGTGCATGTCAACCGTTTTATTACGACGTTTGCAGCGGCATATTTCTTTATTGCAGTGTGGGCTTTCAACACCAACATCATGGGGTCAGAAGTGTTCATCCCCTACCTCATCTCCATCCTATACCTTCTGGTATCAGAAATTTACTTAGACCGCGATGACACCATACAGAACTGGGCTATAACCTTTATGGCACAGCTGTATATAGCCCTACCTTTTGCTTCATTCAACACCCTGTGCTTCATCAACACCCCATCAGGAGTTACTTATTACTACTGGTACGCCCTTTCCCTGTTCATATTCCTTTGGGCAAGCGACACAGGAGCCTACCTATTTGGCACATGGCTCGGGAAGCACCGTCTCTTTCCTCGCATTTCTCCAAAGAAGTCATGGGAAGGCAGTATTGGCGGCGGCGTCACAGCAATCGTGGCGTCACAAGTCATCGCCTATTTCATCCCATTCACAGCCTCAATCACTCCTATGATGAGCCATGTGCTTTGGGCTGGATTTGCAACCCTCGTAGTCATTATGGGGACATGGGGCGACCTTGTAGAATCACTTTTCAAACGGAAAGTCGGCATCAAAGATTCTGGCAACATCCTTCCTGGACACGGAGGCATGCTCGACCGTTTCGACAGTTCCCTGCTCGCCATCCCCGCAGCCGTTGTATATATTTACACCATCATGCTTAATTTGTAACCCCATTCTTTCGAGCGGGGGACATCTCCATGCCGGAAAAACTCTAAGTCCTTATAGAAATTATTCTAACTATAAATTTAAAAAACTATGACTGAAATCAAGAACCCCACTGAGGAACCTGTAGTAGAACCTGCAGAAGAATCAGCTGTTGTGGAAGAAACAGTTGCAACACCTGAAGCAACAAGCCCCACAACCGAAGAAGCAGCTCCAGCAGAGCCTGCATCAACAGAAGCTGTCGAAGAGCCTCAGGCAGAAACCTCAACAACTTCTATCGCCACCTATGAAACAAAAGCAGATGTCGTGAACCGACTCAAGGAGCTTTCAGCAGGTGACGAAGAGGTCACTCGCCAAGAACTCGACATTCTCAAGAGCAACTTCTATCGCATTCACCATCAGGAAGCAGATGCTGCTTACAAAAAATTCATCGAAGAAGGAGGAAATGCAGAAGAGTATATTCCTGCGCCCAATCTTGAAGAAGCGGATTTCAAGGCACAGATGGCCATCATCCGTGAGAAACGTGCTGCACAAGCGGCTGCACTCGAACAGATGCGTGAGGCCAACTATCAGCAGAAACTCAACATCATCGAAAAGATAAAGACGCTCACAGAAAATCCTGATGAGATTAATCGTGCTTACAACGACTTCAAGGAATTACAGCAGCAGTGGAACGATATAAAAGAAGTTCCAGCAGAGAAAGCCACGATTCTCTGGAAAACTTACCAGCAAGCTGTGGAAGCTTTCTATGACACATTGAAACTCAGCAACGAGCTGCGTGCTTATGACTTCAAGAAAAACCTTGAAAAGAAGACATCCCTCTGCGAGGCAGCTGAACAGTTAGCCAATGAGACTGATATCATCGCTGCATTCCGGAAGCTTCAGCAACTCCATCAAGATTTCCGCGAAACAGGCCCTGTAGCCAATGATTTGCGCGAAGAAATCTGGACACGTTTCAAAGATGCCTCAACTGTCATCAACAAGCGCCATCAGGAGTATTTTGAAGCACGCAAACAGAAAGAAGAAGAAAATCTTGCAAAGAAAACAACCATCTGCGAAACAATTGAAGGATTCAATCTCGAAGAACTCAAGACTTTTGCAGAATGGAACAATCTTTCCGAAAAGATCACATCCCTCCAAGCAGAATGGAAGACTATTGGTTATGCTCCACAGAAAATGAATACAAAAATTTTCGAGAGATTCCGTACTGCCTGTGACAACTTCTTTACACACAAAAACGAATACTTCCAATCAGTCCGCGACAATCTCAACCAGAACTATGCCCTCAAGCTCGAATTAGCAGAAAAAGCAGAAGCTCTGAAAGAAAGTACCGACTGGAAAGCGACGACAGATGCGCTCATTGAACTTCAAAAGCAGTGGAGAGCCATCGGCACTGTACCCAAGAAGTACAGTGACCAAATCTGGGAACGTTTCAACGGAGCTTGCGATGCCTTTTTCGCTGCCAAAAAAGAAGCCAACCAAGATGCTCATTCTGAACAAACTGCCAACATGGAGAAAAAGAAGAGTATCATTGACGCCCTTGCAGCCATTGTGCCAGAGGAGTTTGAAGGAGACCTTCGTGCCAAGCTCCGTGCTGCACAAGAAGAATGGAATAAGATTGGCCATGTACCATTCAAGGAAAAAGACAAGCTCTACAAACTCCTCCGCGAACAAATGGACCGCCTTTATGGCTTTGCCAACGAAAACGCAGCCAAGCGTCGCCTCGACCGTTTCAAGGAGAGCATCAAAAGCAGTAACGGGAACGACCTTCGCAGCCGACTCACACGCCAGCTTGACATTCTGAAAAACGAGATCAAGACCTACGAGAACAACCTCGGCTTCCTCAATCTATCCAGCAAGTCCAAACAAGGAAATGCGCTTGTAGAAGAACTGAACCGTAAAATGGACAAGCTTAAGGCGGACATGGAAGAAATCAAGGCAAAACTTGCCGCATTAGAAGAAAACAAATAAAAAAGCATGATAAAAATAGCAGCAATCCCATCATTGCTGCTATTTTTTTATGGCATTCCATCGAATCCAAGTTACAACACTTTTTGCCAGAACCCAAGGCAACTCATCCGGTGCCAAAGGCAGCAGCCGCCACATTCGCTTCAAGCGACGCATGAACTTCACACCTTTCCCTTCATTGCCAAAACGACCTACTGCTAAATCATCCGCTGTCACAAGGCCTACAGCCAATATATCTGCCCATAATTTTTGTCCCAATCGCCTATCAGGAGCGCACAGCATCTTCTCTTTTGTCATTCC
Source organism: Bacteroidaceae bacterium (assembly GCA_017507385.1). Taxonomy (GTDB): domain Bacteria; phylum Bacteroidota; class Bacteroidia; order Bacteroidales; family Bacteroidaceae; genus Minthosoma. The sequence continues at coordinate 4,370 of JAFWAX010000046.1, forward strand.
CAGCAATTCAAACACATACATAACAGCAGACAAGAAATGCCATAATCCCATGTCTTTCAGTTGCTTCTGTACCTTTTTCTTCACATCCTCACTCACCTGCCCCTTTTCCAACAGCCAGAAATAATCCATCAGCTGTTTCATTCCACACCCCTCAAAAGCCCAATGATGAAACATGTGAACTAAAATAAATACAAGATTAAATTCTATGCTTGGCACCACTACCCTTCCAACATTCTCAGGCAACAGAGCAAAGGTGTCCCATGGGGCATTCTCTATCACCCCGAAAAAAGACTTTAACTTTCTATGATGCAACGGGTTATATAAAGAAGTCGGCAGATGATGCACCTCAACCTCTACATCATCTGCCAGAAAAGACACATGGCGTGAGCCATCTCCCTCATCCGCCCCTTCAAATTTGGCAAAAACAAAACGCTCCACTTCTGCCTTTCCTCCAACCATCCACACGTCAATATCGCCACAGTCTCGTCTCAACGGATATGGATACAAAACACTCATGCCCTGTCCTTTCAGCAAACACACCCTCTTTCCCTCTTGGCCAAAGGCTTCACACACTTTTACGCATGTAACATTCAATTTTCGGTTTCGCCTCTCCACATAGTCAGCCACGGCCACCCAATCCATTTTCACTTCAAAAGGAGGATGCTGCTCTGCAGGAAGACGCTCAACCCCTGTGAAAGCAAAAGCTGTAATGCCCTGTCTGACTGCCGCTGCGAAGAGCTCTACCCACTCCTCCTGCGAAGGGTTTCGCCCCAACCTTTCGCTGGAGCCTACAGCTACACGCAAAAGCTGCAAAATCAGCATGTCATCATCATTTTTCATAGACAAAGGACATATTTCACTTCAGACAGCTTTTTCATAATCTCGAGTTTGGATTCTTAACAACCTTAAGGTCATGAAAGATTTTCAAGACCTCTAAATTCCTAAAGGACCGATAAAAAGAAAAAAGAAGGACGCAAGAAAATCTCCTGCATCCATCATCTTATTTCATGTCCTCATAGAACAAACACTTTCATTACCAAATACCTGAGTTTCCCCACATATCCTCATCACCACCTACACTCCTCTGTTTTGCTCCACTAGACACCCCTCCAGCTTGAGAACCTGCCAAAATATAACTCTTAACTCTGACGCCACGAGTTTTCATCTCGGGTCTTACATACATTTTTTTCATATTCATCTTTTCTTGATTAGATAATTCCGTACAAAGATATGTCTTTTATCTGTAACAAACAAAAATAAACTTTTTTATTTTATTTTTCATCTTTTTTTTAATCACTATAGCCTTTTATTGCCATCTGTCACCCTGCATCACGTCCGTGTTTACTTCCATCGAAAATTCTTCTCACAGAACAGAGACTGGCTCTTACGTGTTCACCGTGCGCATAATATTTAAAGCACCGTGTTTGAAATATTTCTCGCACGGTGCTTTAAATATTATGCAGGCGGTGTGGATGTCTATACTTAAATATACGCAAATTCGCCGAACCGACATCACTTAGTTTAAAGGCCATAAAGAGTTCAAACATTTGAACAGTGAAAATGTGTGAATTCCACTGTTTTTTAAGAAAAAATATGTATCTTTGCAATTGAGAATTGAATTGAGTGTTGAGAATTGAAAATTTTAGAATCAAGCAAGACAATAATATGACAAAGAAGTACGTTATAATGTGTGTGTGGAGTCTGTCTGCCATACTGAATATACAGGCACAAAGGATTGTGTTTGAAAAAGATGTGGTGGATGCTGGAGCAACCATGTGGAAACGTCCTGTGACTGCCGTGTTCAAATTCTCCAACAAAGGGAGAAATCCGCTGCGAGTGACAGATGTGGATGCAGGCTGCGGATGCCTCAAGACAGAATGGCCGAAGAAAGCCCTATCCAGAGGGGAGAATGGAGAAATCCGTATCACTTACGATGCAATGCAGCTGGGACATTTTGACCGATATATCGATGTTTACACGAATGCAAATTCCCAACCTGCCAGAATCAGAATGCAGGCATTAGTGGACACGGTAGAAAGGCGGGCCTTGACAAAGCTGTTCCCTTACAGCATTGACAACATCCTGCTGAACACCAACAACATAGAATTCACCGACGTACACGCAGGCGACTCATCCACTGTACAAATAGAGATTTTGAATAACGGCACCGATGTTTACACTCCTTCACTGATGCACCTGCCCGCATACATCACGGCAAGCTACAAGCCCGAAATGCTGGCAAGAGGGAAGAGCGGTGTCATAGAGCTAACGCTGCACAGCGACAAGCTGCCAGACCTCGGGCTGAACCAGACAAGCATCTATCTGGCACGTTACAGCGGCGACAAGGTCGGAACAAACAATGAGATTACAGTATCGGCAGTGTTACTTCCTGACTTGAAATATGCCGAAGGATTTGCCAAGAAGCCCATATTGAATATCTCCACAACAGAACTGAATTTGGGGAAATTAGGCAGAAAAACAAAAATTTCAGGCAACGTCAAGTTAAGCAATACAGGAACAGGCGTACTGAAACTGAACAAGATACAGGCATTCAACCAAGCCATCACAATTGCTTTGAAGAAGACCGAATTACAGCCAGGGGAGACAGTAAAGATGAAGGTGACAGTCGATTCGCGTTTCTTAGGAATGTCAAAAGCAGAACCACGAGTACTAATTATCACAAACGATACCCAAAGAGCCAAAGAGGTCGTAAATGTGAAATTTGAGAAATAAAACAGAAAATCATGGAACATCCTGAAAATAGTGCGGAATATGCTGGTTTGCAAGTAAATGCAGGCGTGGAGCAGCCTTCAATGGTAAATCCATACCTGAAGCAGATGAGAAAGAAAAGGCAAAAACTGTTCACTCCTGCCGAATATGTAGAAGGCATCCTCAAGGGCAACGTGAGCATGCTTAGTCAGGCAGTGACTCTGATTGAGAGCGTTTTGCCCGAACATCAAGCCATTGCACAAGAAGTGATTGAAAAATGCCTTCCTTATTCCGGCAACTCGGTGAGAATTGGCATCAGCGGCGTGCCCGGTGCAGGAAAATCAACCAGCATCGATGCCTTTGGAGTACATCTGCTTGAAAACTATGGAGGCAAACTGGCTGTGCTTGCCATCGACCCCTCTTCAGAACGAAGCAAAGGCAGCATTTTGGGCGATAAGACCAGAATGGAGAAACTGTCCGTTCATCCCAAATCGTTCATTCGCCCCAGCCCATCAGCTGGCAGCCTGGGAGGTGTGGCAAGAAAGACAAGAGAAAGTATCATCCTGTGTGAAGCGGCAGGTTATGACAACATATTTGTCGAAACAGTAGGCGTTGGACAGAGCGAGACGGCCTGCCATTCCATGGTCGATTTCTTCTTGCTGATTCAATTGGCCGGAACAGGCGACGAACTTCAAGGCATCAAGCGAGGCATCATGGAAATAGCAGATGGCATTGTCATCAACAAGGCTGACGGTAACAACGTAGATAAGGCTCAATTGGCAGCCACGCATTTCAGGAACGCGCTCCACCTGTTCCCTGTACCAGATAGCGGCATCGTACCAGAAGTAATGTGCTATTCCGGATTCTACGAACTGAACATCGACGAAGTGCTGAAAATGGTGTTCCGCTATATAGAAAAGGTGAAAGAGAGCGGATATTTTCAGTTCAGAAGAAACGAGCAGTCGAAATACTGGATGTATGAAAGCATCAACGAACACCTGAAGAACAGTTTCTACTACAACCCTGCAATAAAAGACATGATTGGCAAGATGGAGAATGAAGTGCTGGGCGGTCAAATCACCTCTTTTGTAGCAGCCAAGAAATTGCTGGACACTTATTATGAGACACTTAAGTAAAGCTTGGATATTAACGACCCTTTTATCTTTGACTACCCAGTCATGGGCACAAGACGGGAAAACAGGATATCAGTTCCTGAACATACCTGTCAGCACCCACTCGGCAGCATTAGGCGGAGCAAACATCAGCATCGTAGAAGATGACGCAAGCATGATGTGGACCAATGCCGCAATGCTGACAAACGTCACAGACAACAGCCTTGTGCTGGGATACAATTCTTACATCCATTCAAGCAACGTCTTTTCAGCAGGTTATGTAAAAGCCATCGGCGAGAGAGGCACCTGGGCGCTAAGTGCACAAATGCTGGATTATGGCAACATGGACGAAACCGATGAAAATGGCAACGTGCTGGGAACATTCTCTGCCAAAGATTTGAATTTTCAGACATCCTACTCATATCTGTTAAGCGACCGATGGAGCGGCGCCATTACCGCCAAAGTCATCATGAGCAACTACGCTGAGTATTCAAGCACAGCCATTGGAGCAGATTTGGCACTGAACTATTTTGACGAAGAAAAAGGTTTTTCTTTCTCTGCCGTAGGTCGGAACTTAGGCGGACAAATAAAGTCGCTTTACGACGACGGCAACAAAGAATCATTGCCCTTCAATCTCGCATTTGGACTTAGCAAGGATTTTGCCAATGCTCCATTAAGAGTATCTCTGACATTGGACGACATGACACAGTGGAACAATGTGAAATTTATGGAACATCTCGTATTGGGCATGGACATTCTGCCTTCAAACAGCACTTGGATTGCCTTAGGCTACAATTTCAGAAGAGCAAATGAAATGGAGGTGCAGAAAAGCAGTCACTGGGCAGGATTCAGCATTGGCGCCGGACTCAACGTAAAGAAGTTCAAGGTTGGTGTGGCTTACGGGAAATACCATGTAGCAGCATCATCAATCCTACTAAATGTGGGAGTTGGATTTTAATCACAGACTCATAGAAAAATCATACAAGCCTATACACACATGGAAAAGAAAATCATCATAGCCATCGACGGACACTCCAGCTGCGGGAAAAGCACCATGGCAAAGCAACTGGCAAAGCAAATTGGATATGTATATGTGGACACGGGAGCCATGTATCGTGCCGTAACGTTGTATGCCATGAGAAACGGCATGTTCCCAGATGAAGGAATTAGAGAAGGAGAATTGGAGAAGGCTGTAAAAAATGGGGACATCCAAATTAGTTTCAAATTCAATCCCAATACAGGCCGGCCTGACACCTACCTCAATAACGAAAAAGTGGAAGACGAAATCAGGCAAATGGCAGTCAGCAATCGAGTCAGCCGCATTGCTGCCCTTCCTTTCGTGCGGGCTTTGCTGACGGAACAGCAACAAGCTATGGGCAAAGAGAAAGGCATCGTCATGGACGGTAGAGACATCGGCACAGCCGTATTCCCCCAGGCAGAACTGAAGATTTTTGTCACTGCCAGTGCAAAAGTTCGTGCCCAAAGGAGATATGATGAACTCATGAACAAAGCAAAGAGTGAAGAAGAGAAGGCGAAGCTAAACTTTGAAGAAATATTGAAAAACGTGGAAGAAAGGGACTATCTCGATTCACACCGGGAGTCCTCTCCGCTCAGACAAGCCGAAGATGCGGTGGTGCTGGACAATTCCGAAATGACCATTGAAGAACAAAATGTCTGGCTAATGGGAAAATTTCAGGAAAAGCTGAACAAATAAATCCACCTAAGCATAGAACAAACGGGGAAAACTCCCCCAAAAAACAGTTCATTATGTTCATAGAGATTGACGACGGTTCAGGCTTCTGCTTTGGCGTAACAACAGCCATCAAGAAAGCCGAGGAAGAACTTGCCCAAAGCGAGTCCCTCTGTTGTTTAGGCGACATCGTACACAATGGACGAGAAGTGGAAAGGCTAAAGAACATGGGGCTTATCACTGTTGGGCACGCAGATTTAGATTCTCTGCATGACACCAAAATGCTTTTAAGAGCACATGGAGAGCCTCCACAAACTTATGCTAAAGCTAAACAACAAAATATCAGCCTGATAGATGCCACATGTCCCGTAGTGCTCAATTTACAGAAGCGCATCAGAAAAGCATACGAAGAAGGCGGGCAGATTGTCATCTATGGAAAGAACGGGCATGCGGAAGTAGTCGGTCTTGTAGGACAGACTGACGGAACAGCCATTGTGATTGAAAATCTGGAGGATGCCACAAAATTAGACTTCACGAACGACATACAGCTATTCTCTCAAACCACCAAATCATTGGAGGGTTTTGGCGAAATCGTAAAATACATCGAAGCGAACATGAAAGAAGGTGCACGATTCAGCTATTTCGACACCATCTGCCGACAAGTCGCAAACCGCATCCCCAACATCATCAAGTTCGCAGCACGCCACGATGTCATCCTCTTCGTATGCGGCAAGAAAAGTTCAAACGGGAAGGTACTTTACAGCCAATGTCTATCAGTAAATCCTTGCACTTACATGATTGACGACCCTTCTGAAATTGACTTCAGATGGTTTGAAAATGTCGAATCCGTTGGTATCTGCGGAGCGACAAGCACTCCAAAATGGCTAATGGAAGACTGTAAAAAAAAGATAGAAAATGAACAAGCTTGATTACGAAATCATTGAACTTCCAAGAATTACAGACCCACGCGGCAATCTAACCGTGGCTGAGCAAATGAAAAATGTACCGTTCGACATCAAGCGGGTTTATTGGACCTACGATGTCCCAGGAGGAGAAAGCCGCGGAGGGCATGCACACAAGAATCTGTACCAGCTGGTCATAGCCATGAGCGGAAGTTTCACAGTGACTCTCGACAATGGCTACAAACGACAAACCGTCTTGCTCAACCATCCTTGGCAAGGACTATTGATAAAACCTAACACATGGCGAACTTTAGACGACTTCTCTAGCGGTGCTGTGTGCATGGTGCTTGCAAGCGAACCTTTTGATTTGGAAGATTATATCTACGAGTACGAAGACTTTATCGATTATGTTCGACATCATTAGATACACATCCGAACGAAAGTCAGAATGGGACACGTTTCTGGAACAAAGCAAGAATGGCACCTTCCTGATGAAGCGAGACTACATGGACTATCACTCAGACCGGTTCATGGATTGCTCGCTGATGTTCTATCTGAATGCGAAACTATACGCCCTGATGCCAGCCAACATCAGCGGCAGCACCTTCTACTCTCACCAAGGACTCACCTACGGAGGGTTGGTGATGAGCGAGAAATGTACCACCGCCGAGGTGCTCACCCTGTTCCACGAAATGAACAGCTGGCTCAAAGCACTCGGTGTGAACAAGGTCCTCTACAAGCCCGTGCCAGCCATCTACAGCAACATGCCTTCCGAAGAAGACCTCTATGCCCTCTTCAGATGCGGAGCCATCCAGACGACCTGCGGCATCTCCACCACCATCCGCTATGACCAGTTGATGAAATGGCACAAAGACCGGCACACCGCCCTCAATCGTGCCAAGCGGAACCACATCACCGTAAGGAAAACCCGCAGCATCAAGGCATTCTGGCCCATCTTAGCCGAAAACCTGCAGACAAGACATGGCGTATCCCCCGTGCACACCCTCCAGGAGATGGAACTGCTCATCAGCCGTTTCCCCGAGGAAATAGTCCTGTACGAAGCCGTGGACGCAGCAGGAGAATGCGTGGGAGGCATGCTGGCTTACCAAACAACAAGAGTTCTCCACTCCCAATATCTGGCAGCATCGTCCCAAGGAAAGAAATGCGGCTCCATCGAAGCCATCATGGAAACCGTGCTCTCAGAGAACGAGTTCCAGTATTTCGATTTTGGCATCTCCACAGAAAAAGGCGGACAATACCTCAACGAGGGACTCATCTACCAAAAAGAAGGCTTCGGCGGCAGAGGTATTTGCTACAACACTTATGAATATACCCTATCTTGACCTCAAAGCAATGACAGCGCTGCATGGCGATGAAATCCAGAAAGCCGTGGCAGACGTAGTAGGTAGCGGATGGTACCTGCAAGGACAGGCCGTGCACCAATTCGAGCAGCACTATGCAGCCTACATTGGCACCCGCCACTGCATCGGTGTGGCAAACGGTCTCGATGCCCTGACCCTGACCCTCCGAGCCTACAAGGAAATGGGCAAGATAGCAGACGGAGACGAAGTACTCGTGCCAGCCAACACCTTCATCGCCACCGTCCTCGCCATCACAGAAAACAAGTTAAATCCCGTCTTCATCGATGTGGACGAGAAGACGCTCGACCTGCAGTTGGATGCCCTGCAACAGGCCATCACTCCGAAGACCAAAGCACTTATGCTCGTGCATCTCTATGGGCGATGCACCTACAATGAGGCCATCCAAACGCTCTGCGAGCAACATGGGTTGCTGCTGATAGAAGACAACGCACAGGCACACGGATGCCTGTATGGCCAACAGCGCACAGGCTCTTTAGGGCATGCCGCCTGCCACAGTTTCTATCCCGGCAAAAACCTTGGTGCCTTAGGCGACGGAGGAGCCGTGACCACCAACGACACCGAACTGGCAGACCTAATCCGCACCATTGCCAACTACGGATTTTCCCAGAAGTACATTGCCACCCACCAAGGGCGCAACAGCCGACTGGACGACATACAGGCAGCTGCACTCGACGTAAAACTCCGCTATCTTGACCAAGACAACCAGCGGAGAATCCACATCGCGCATACATATTACAAAGAGATACAGAACGAGGAAATTCGCCTGCCGAGCCTGATGGACGAGGGCAACAACGTCTATCACATCTTCCCCGTCTTCACCGCTCGACGGGACGAACTACAAAAGCACTTGCTCAGCAAAGGCATCCACACCCTCATCCACTACCCCATTCCACCCCACCAACAGGCGTGCTATCAGGAATGGAACCACCTCTCCCTTCCCATCGCCGAAACGTTGGCACACGAGGAACTCAGCCTTCCCCTCAACCCAACCATGACAGATGCCGAAGTGCAGTATGTAGTGGAAGCGACGAATATAAAATTTAGAGTTTAGAGTTTTAAGTATTATCAAGTTTAGAGTTTAAGGCATGGCAGAAATCAAAACTATTGGAATCATCACCTCAGGCAATGACGCTCCAGGCATGAACAGCGCCATCAGAGCCGTCACACGTTCGGCAATATATAACGGACTAAAAGTCAAAGCTGTGTACAGAGGCTACAAAGGACTCATCGACGGTGAGATAGTGGAGTTCGAGACCCAGAGTGTCAGCAACATCATTCAGCAAGGAGGCACCATACTCAAATCATCGCCCTCCAAAGATTTTCTGAATGCCGACGGACGTAAAAAAGCCTACGAGAACATCGTCAAAGAAGACATCGATGCCCTCATTGTGATTGGAGGTGATGGAACCATCCATGGCGCAAGAGTATTCGCTCAGGAGTTCGACTTCCCCTGCATTGCCATCCCTGCCACCATTGACAACAATCTCTGTGGCACAGATACCACTATCGGCTACGATACAGCCCTCAACACCATCATGCAGACCGTTGACAAGATCCGCGATACAGCCACTAGCCACGAGCGCCTTTTCTTCGTCGAAGTAATGGGCGACGGAGCTGGCTTTCTTGCTCTCAACGGCGGCATTGCAGCAGGCGCAGAAGAAGCAATCGTACCCACAATTGAGATAGAGGAAGATCAGCTGCATCACTTCATCCAGAAAGGCTTCCGCAAGACCAAAGGAAGTTCCATCGTGCTTGTTGCCGCTACCAACGAACAGACAGGAGGAGCACTGCACTATGCCGAACTGGTCAAAAACCAATATCCCGAGCTTGACGTGCGCGTGTCCATTCTCGGACATCTGCAACGTGGCGGTCATCCTTCGGCTCACGACCGCATCATTGCCAGCCGCATGGGAGCCGCATCCATCCAGGCTCTCCTCAAAGGACTCCGCAACGTGATGGTCGGCATCGACAACGATGAGATTGTTTACGTTCCTTTCTCACGCGCCATAAAGGACAATCGAGCCATCGACCGCAATCTGCTTGACATCCTGCACAACATCTCCATTTAAGACAAGAGATTTTAAAACGCACGAATTCGATGAATTCATTTCATCAATATTATTGCGTTGATGGAAAAAACAGATAACGAATGAACCGTACCCCTCGAGTACGACGCTTCGCACCCCTCGGGTCCGCCATGGCGTACCCGAGGGGTGCGATTAACAAAATCCCAATAGATTGATGTGACTATATCCGCAGACCACAAAAAAAGAGGCTTCTGAAAATCTGAAGCCTCAACGATGTTGGGATATATGGACTCGAACCATAAATAACAGGACCAGAATCTGTTGTGTTGCCAATTACACCATATCCCAATTTCTTTCTACAATCACCTATAGAGTAGTCCTCTTTCGGAATTGCGATGCAAAGGTAGTGGTTTTTCACAAACTGACAAAAAGAAATCGGTTTTTTTTTCAATTGAATGTGATTTTTCTTTTTTGAGAACTGGAATCACATAGGAATTCCGTAAATTTGTGGTCAGCAAAGAAGAATAAAATGGAAAAACTCATATTTATCAGCAACGACGACGGGTTTGCTGCAGCTGGCATCAACCAGCTTGCAGAAATGGCAAGAAAGTTTGGCGATGTATTCATCGTTGCTCCCGACAGCGGACGAAGCGGTGCAAGCATGAGCATCAGCAGCCATTCCCCTGTCAGAAATACTTTTATCAAGCATGAAGAAGGGACAGAAACAAAGGGCAGCCTGACGGTATGGGCGTGTACTGGCACACCTAACGACTGCACAAAAATGGCATTTGAAAAACTGCTGCCACGCCGTCCGGACTTAGTATTAGGCGGCATCAACCATGGCGACAACTGCGCTGTAAATGCTCACTATTCTGGAACGATGTCTATTGCCCTGGAAGGCTGTATCAAGCAAGTCCCCTCAATTGCCTTCTCCAGCGGAAAGTCTGCTAAGGATGCCGATTTCAGCTATATGAAAAAGGACGTGGAGAAACTCATCAAGATTACCTTGGAACAAGGATTACCTTTAGGCGTATGCCTGAATGTCAATGCGCCCGACATAAAAGAAACTAAAGGGATGAAAATCTGCAAGATGGGACTTGGAGAATGGCATGAAGAGTGGCAGGAGCGCGACCATCCATGGGGCGGGAAATATTACTGGATTGCAGGCTACTATGCCCCTTATGACCATAACGACGAAGAGAGTGACACATGGGCTTATGAAAATGGCTATGTGGCAGTTACCCCCTTGCAACTCGACATGACAGCATATTCGTTCTTGGAGCAATTCGAGAAGAATATTCAATAAGAAAAAAGAATCACCTTTCATTCGGCTTTTCGACCATGAAATACTACCTTATTGCAGGAGAAGCATCGGGAGACTTGCACGCATCAAACCTGATGGCAGCCATACAGGAAGAAGACCCTGAAGCGGAGTTCCGATTCTATGGCGGCGACAAAATGGCGTCCGTCGGAGGCACGTTAGTGAAACACTACCGTGAACTGGCATACATGGGCTTTATCCCCGTACTGCTACACTTGCCTACCATCCTGAAAAACATGAGGTTGTGCAAAAAAGACATAACGAAATGGCGTCCAGACGTTGTCATTCTGGTGGATTACCCTGGCTTCAATCTTAATATTGCACAATATGTTCATTCTCAAGGCATCTGCAAGGTATTTTACTACATCAGCCCTAAGATTTGGGCATGGAAGGAGTACCGAATCAAGAGCATCAAAAGAGACGTTGATGAGCTGTTCTCCATTCTGCCATTCGAAGTGGAATGGTTCGCCGACAGAAATTACCCCATCCACTATGTGGGAAATCCTTGCGTTGACGCTGTAGCCAAAGCCATGAGAGAAATGCCGATAGAGAACAATCAGAAAAAACAGATTGCCATTCTGGCAGGAAGCCGTCGGCAGGAAATAAAAGACAACTTAAGCATCATGCTTGAAGCAGCCTCTACATTCAAGGACTACAAGCTTGTCATCGCTGGTGCGCCAAACATTGACATCAACTATTACAAAAAATTCATCCCCAACCACATAGATGTACGCATCGTTTTCGGACAGACATACAACATCCTGAGAGAGTCAGCAGCAGCCCTTGTCACGTCAGGAACAGCCACACTCGAAACGGCCATTCTACGAGTGCCGCAAGTGGTGTGTTATTACATCCCCGCAGGAAAGCTTGTTTCTTGGCTCAGAAAGAAAATACTGAAAGTCAAATACATATCACTTGTCAACTTAGTAGCAGGAAAAGAAATTGTACAAGAACTTGTTGCAGACAGAATGACCACCAGCAACATCATCAAATACCTCGGAGAAATTCTTCCGACTGGCTCCCAAAGGCAACAGATGCTTGACGAGTATAAAACAATGAATCAGATACTTGGAGGCGAAGGAGCAAGCCAAAGAGCTGCCCAAAAGATGGTCAACATATTGAGAAGAACCCACTAACACACAGTATAAAGTATGGAATACAAGCCAACATTCACAAAAGAAGAGATAGAAGACATCATCCATTGGTTTGCCACTCACAAACTGGAGCAGGACATTGATTTAGGCAACGGAGTACACATCAGAGAGTTGGACACCGCATTGAAACAGCTTACACACATTGCAAAAACACGGCATGACAACAGAGTCTTCTCCGGACAAATATATATGTTGTTCAAAATCAAGGATGAACTCATCAAGCAAGGAAAGGTGCTGGGCGAAAAGTAAATTCATGCCCAGCACCTTTTTTCGCAAGTTTCCACATCAGAAACCTATCCCCCTATTTCGGCTGCAACTCTCTTTGTCAGTTCCACATAATCCTGAACAGAAAGCTGCTCTGGACGTTTCGTAAACAAAGAATCTTCAAGCATCGGAGAATCCTTACCCAGAATCTGCTTCATGCCATTGCGAAGCATCTTCCTGCGCATCGTGAACACCGTCTTCACTATGCGGCGGAACAGCTGCTCGTCACATCCAAGCTCAGTCTTCTCATTGCGGGTGATTCGGATAACGGCACTCTTCACCTTGGGAGGCGGATTAAACACATGCTCATCCACCGTAAACAAGTACTCCACATCATACCACGCCTGAATCAACACACTCAGCACCCCATACGTCTTGCTGCCTGGAGCTGCCGCCATTCGCTCAGCCACCTCCTTCTGAATCATACCCGTGCAGCAAGGTATTAAGTTTTTGTTTTCCAGCATCTTGAAAAAAATCTGCGACGAAATGTTATAGGGATAATTCCCCGTCAGAACAAAAGGCCGCCCATCAAAAACATTCTGCAGATTCATCTGCAAGAAATCACCCTCAATGATATTATCACCCAATTCGGGAAAATGTTCACGCAGATATGGCACAGAGTCAAAGTCAATCTCCACCACCTTAAATTCCCTGTCCTTCTTCAATATATACTGTGTCAATACTCCCATGCCTGGTCCAACTTCAAGCACAGGAATGCCAGAACAGGCATCCACCGTGTCTGCTATGCGGCGAGCCACGTTGAGGTCGGTAAGGAAATGCTGACCCAAGAATTTCTTTGGTTTTACGCTGTTCACGAAAAAAAATTACAATTTATGAATTATCAATTACGAATTATTTTGTACCTTTGTAGAGCAAAGAAAGTGCAAAATCCATACCGATTTGCGGTTCCTCTTTCCAAAGAGACTGCACTGTTTGTCCAAATTCCGATGCAAAGATACAACTTTTTTGATGACCAGCAATAAAACTCTGAAAAAGGCTATCAACATCGCCATTCCTTTTGTGTTAGGCGGCAGCATTCTTTGGTGGATGTATCGCAACACTGACTTTCAGGAAATTGAGAACACAGTCCTCTACAAGATGGATTGGGGATGGATGCTTTTTTCCTTAGTGTTTGGCATCACAGCCCAATTATTCCGTGGCATCAGATGGCGGCAGACGCTCGAACCCATCGGCGAAAAGCCACGATGGTCAGACTGCATCCATGCCGTATTCATCTCTTATGCCTCAAGCCTCATCATACCGCGCAGTGGAGAGTTTGCCCGTTGCGCCATTCTGGCAAAATACGACGGCGTGTCCTTCACCAAGGCATTAGGAACCGTTGTAACCGAAAGAGTCATCGACTCACTGCTCATCCTTCTCATCACAGCAGCAGTCATCCTTTCACAGTTCCCCGTCTTCAACACATTCTTCGACCACACAGGAACGAATTTAGAACAGACGCTGCGAGGATTCACCACAACAGGCTACATCGTCACAGCCACCTGCCTTGTCATCACCATCGCATTCATCTGGTTCATTCTGAGCAAGTTCACCTTCGTAACCAAGATAAAAGCCATTGTAGCCAACATCAAGGAAGGAATCCTTTCCTTAAAAGACGTAAAGAACAAATGGCTGTTTGCCTTCTACACCATTGCCATTTGGGCAAGCTATTTCCTGCACTACTGGCTCACATTCAAGTGCTTTGATTTTACAGAAGAATTAGGATTTACAGCCGCCATCGTCAGCTTCATCGTAGGCAGCATCTCAGTCATCGTTCCCACCCCTAACGGTGCAGGTCCATGGCACTTCGCCGTCAAGACCATCCTCGTGCTCTACGGCATAGCCAGTGCCAATGCCGAAGCGTTCGCGCTCATTGTCCACACCATCCAGACAGCCTTAGTTCCCCTGTTAGGCATATTCTCATTCGTGGCATTGAGCACAAGAGCCCTTGCAACAACCGATTCAAGCAACAAACAATAACTCAATAAAATCTAACAACATGAATCCAATCGAAGACCTATCCCCAAAAAGCGTATGGAAAAACTTCTATGCGCTCACACAAATACCGCATCCATCAGGATACACAGAAAAAATAGCAGCCTACCTCGTTGACTTCGCAAAGACCCATGGAGCCGAAGCCCACATTGACGAAGCAGGCAACGTCATCATGACCAAAGGCGCCACTCCTGGCTACGAAGACAGAGAGACCACTGTGCTGCAAGCACACATGGACATGGTGCCACAGAAGACAAAAGACCATCCACACAACTTCGAGACCGACCCGCTCGACGTTTATATCGACGGCGACTGGGTGAGAGCCCGAAACACCACCCTCGGAGCCGACAATGGCATAGGCGTGGCAGCAGCGATGGCCATCATCGAAGACGACACCATCGAGCACGGCCCCATCGAAATACTCATCACACGTGATGAAGAAACAGGGCTGGAAGGTGCTTTCGGTCTGAAAGCCAACGAACTGAAAGGCAAATACCTGCTCAACCTCGACTCAGAAGAAGAAGGTGAAATCACCATTGGCTGTGCAGGAGGCGTTGACATACTCTGCAACCTGACCTACCAAGAAATCAACGTCGAGCCCACCAACATGCTCTGCTACCACCTAGCCATCAAAGGCCTGCTGGGCGGACACTCAGGCATCGAAATCTGCAAAGGACGTGCCAATGCCAACAAACTCATGGCACGCACCCTCTTCGCAGCCGTCAACACCAAGCTGGCATGGCTCTGCAATTGGCACGGAGGCAACATGCGCAACGCCATCCCAAGAGAGAGCGAAGCAACCGTACTCATCCCAGCTGCCATGAAAGAAGAATTCCTCGCACTCATCGACAAGTGCAAGAACATCTTCATCAACGAATACAAGGACATCGAAACCAGCAACTTCCAGCTTACTGCCACACCCGTTGACGAGATTCCCACAAAAGCCATGCCGCAAGACATCCAAGAGAACATCATCAACGCCGTGATAGCAGCCCACGACGGAGTTCTTCGCTACACCCCATCCCTGCCCGATTTGGTCGAGACATCATGCAACCTCGCCATCATCGACATTGCCGATGGAAAGGCCGAAGTCATCGCACTTGCCCGTTCTTCACAAGACAGCATGAAGCAGTACATCAGCAACAAGTACATCTCATGCTTCTCCATGGCTGGCATGGAAGTAAAACTCGAAGGAGCATATAGCGGCTGGCAGCCCAACCCCAAGAGCCCGCTCGTAGCCATGATGTCCGACATCTACGAAAAGCAGTTCGGCAAACGCCCCATTGTCGGCGCATGCCACGCAGGACTCGAATGCGGCATCATCGGAGTCAACTATCCCGACATGGACATGGCCAGCTACGGACCTACCATCGTCAGTCCGCACACACCCCACGAAGGTTGCCTCATCCCTACCGTACAGACCTTCTACGACTTCACACTCGAAATACTCAAGAACATACCCCCAAAAGCATAACATCCCCCTATGGCACTCAACAAGAACAAAGACCTCAAGATGTTCTACAGCATCAGCGAAGTAGCAAGCATGTTCAACGTGACCGAAACACTGCTACGCTACTGGGAAAAGGAATTTTCCAACATCAAGCCACAGAAGGCAGGTCGAGGCATCCGCCAATACACTAAAGCCGACATTGAGCAAGTACGTCTCGTATACCACCTGGTGAAGGAACGAGGAATGACCCTTCAAGGTGCTCGCGACATGATCAAGCGGAATAAAGGCGGAGAAGTGAACCGCAACATCGAAGTAATAGAAAAGCTCAAGTCCATTCGCAACGAGTTGCAGGCTATCAGCCGCGACCTCAACGGACTTGTGTAATCGCAAGATGCTATACAAAATTGGAAGTGAGTTCTGCGTAATCCATATAGAACTCACTTCCATTTTTGTACAATCATATCATTGCACCATTTATCCAACAAGATAATGCCACAAGACATGAAAAGTAAAATGTCGCTTATTTACAACTATTACTGTCCGCTAAAACTTAGCGTAATTCTATAGTTAAAGGGCTGGCCTCCGATTAGGAAGTCAGCCCTTTTTGGTTATCTTTGAGTTTCCACACTTAAATTTAACCTATGGGCAAAAGTACACATTTCTTCGGACAGCCGTCGTAATTCTACACAGGAGTGGCTGAAGCGTCTGAGAATCATTGATTCAACGACAATTTCCCTGTTTTCCAACCTGTTGTTCAAAGGCGTTGGACGACATCCAAAGACTGGCAAGAAGAAAGGGGGCATTAAGGTTCATGCGGTCATTCATGCCAATGAGGGAGTCCCATGCGATGTGCAGTTTACCTCGGCAGCTACCAATGATTCCTTCATGCTTGTACCTTCAAAGTTCTCCGATAAGGAGATTGCCACAATGGATCGAGCTTACATCAATTATGAGAAGTTCGAGGAACTGACGGAACGTAATGTGGTTTATGTCACAAAAATGAAGAAGAACCTCAGCTATGAACTTCTCTTTGACTTTATGGAGATGACACCGGATGCCAAGATGAAATATCGGGAGCAGGTAGTAGTCTTCCAGAAGGGAGAAACCAGGCACATTGCAAGAATCGTAACCTTTGTAGATTTCAAAAAAGGAAAACAACCCAAACTGATATCATTGCTTACCAATGATTTTGACATGCATCCAGACACAATCGTGGAGATTTATCATCGTCGTTGGCAGATTGAATCACTTTTCAAACAAATAAAACAGAACTTCCCGTTGAGATATTTTTATGGAGAAAGTGCCAATGCTATCAAGATTCAGATATGGGTGACATTGATAGCTAATCTGTTATTGTCGCTACTGCAAAGCAGTCTTGAACGTCGCTGGAGTTTCTCAGGGTTGGCTACGACAGTCAGAATAGTCCTGATGAATTACCTCAACATCGAGACATTCTTTAATAAGCCAGATGAGGATCTCAAGTTAATGCTTATGGAAGCTTCTGAACCACCACCTGAGGACGAAACAAACCCATAAGGGGGGGGCTTGTCAAGGATAAGAAAACTCCCAACTTGCCTATTTCAGCAAGTTGGGAGAGTATTGTTATGTTTAGCGGACAGTAATAATTCAGGAAAATTTGAACAACTCAAGGATATTTGTGAGAAAATGCCTTTCGGTAGTGTTGTTGAAACATGGCAACATCCTGAGCAACTTTTGTAGCTCAGGATGTTATAAAATACTTTGGTCTAAGTGTTGGGAATTTAGGATTCAATCAAATAAATGTCACATGTTTCAAAATTAATCTCCCAACTACCATTTTCTGTGCTTTCCCACTGGTATTTTGCAGCCATCCTGTCCCACCAGTTTTGAAACTTCGCACCAGTCTCGCCCATATCCTTGACGAGTTTTTCATACAGCACTTCATTGTCGGCTGTCAAAATCTTTGCCAACTCATTCAAACCGTTTCGACGTTCAAAGAGGGTCTGTATCTCATACCTCTCCTCCACGGTCACTTGTCCTACTTTCCTTTTCATTACTAAAATGTTTTTACCATTCTTTTCTTACATCGAATGGGTCTAAGTATGTTATTTCGTTTATTTCAATCTCTGGCATAAACACTCCGTGCCTACGGATATTCGCCAATAACTCTCGCGAAGCATTTCGCTCCAAGTGAGCCGTCACGCACTGTTCGTGCCCTGGAGTATTTACTTCAAGCGTGGTCTTTCGGTTCAGCCAAACACAGCGTTTGCATTGGTATGCATCACAATTACGGCACAATGGAGCGTAAGACAGCCTATACAGTTGTGGATTCTTTATATTTACACCATGTTGCAAGTCTCCGATGCTATGAGCCTTCTCCTCATTTATCGTCCCACTATCCGCTTGATAGAACGCAGGACAAACGTAGAATTTTCCGTCTGGAGCCAGTGTTATGTTTTCCCATCCGGCATTGCAATTGTTCATGGCTGTAAGCATCATGCGGTCAGTCAGCAAGTTCAGTTGCGGAGCTTTGCCAGACACATACAACCGCTCTATTCCTTCTGCCAAAGATTGCATGCACTGCTTGTATGTGTCAAAATCTGTGTCCGTAAAAGCATCCACATCTGTCAGCACCACATTCAACCGGAAGATTTTACCCAATGCGTCCCTTATCAGCAAATGTTTTTTGAAGAATTCATCCTTTCCGGTACGGAGTACGTAAGCTGTTCCTTCTCCAAACACACACTCCTCAAAGTCCGTCCATCCATTAAGCACCACTACATCTCCCTTTTCCTCACTTCCGAAGGGGACAATCTTGCTGTGGTCAATGGTGCGGATGGCATCCTTGTACTCCTGTGGCAATTCGTAGTCGGGATAAACAAACTGAATCATCAAGTTTTCTTTCATGGCAAAGAATATACCCTCTTTCAAGTCTTCCAATGCGATGAGTTTACGTTCACCCTTCTCATTCTCATAGTGGCAATACGTAGTACTCGTATCATCCAAAAGTATAACAAGATATTTCAGCATGGCATCAGCAAATTACATCGTTTGACTTCCGTTTGTTCTTTTCGTACTCCTCATGTTCACCTTCCTGTGCCAACGTGCGGAACAGTTTGTTCCAATAGTAGTTATTGGCATGAACACGTGCCTTATGCATCTTACAGATGGCTGTCGCACGTTGATAAACTGTCGGTGTTTCAGCGGCATCATAGTTTTCGCCTTGACACCAGGCACAACCACTTGCGACCTCGCAATCAACACATTCTTGCGTACTTTGCGTACAACGGTCAAGTGTCAAGAACGGACGAAGTTTGTTCTTGTCAATGCCATCGCGTATATTCCCTATAATCCACGCCTTTTTCTCTCGAAGCGAATACTGCGCAAAACGGGTGCAAGGATAAAAATTGCCAACCGAATCTATCGCAAGCATACGCCCTGCACCACACCAATTCTGATTCTGAAGCTTACAATCCAAAGGCTTACCTATGTGTTCTGTAAAGAAAGAACATGCATAATCCTTATAGTAGCCACCGTCAATAATAGAATCGGCTAATGCAACCAACTGTTCTTCAAAGAGTTTATCGTCTCCATCGCTCCAAACTTCTTCAAATACGCAGTTGATATTGACTTCATGAATGCCTAACGAATACAGGTGAAGTACACTATCTTTTATATAAGGAATATCGGCACTACTGATTGTCACTTTAGTTGCGGCATTAGGGAATTGCTCCAGCCAAAGAGGTATGTTACGCACCACATCGTCATACGAACCACGTTCTTCTTCCGGCTTAGGCATAATGCCATTCTCCATATCAGCGGTTTTCCAAATACGGTTCAAGTCATGCTTTTGCCGTGTGCCATCAATAGTTACGCCAATACTCAGATGCTCTCGGTTCTTCCTGATGAAGTCTTGTACTTTTTCCGTATGATAATTGATTCCGTTCGTAGAGAAACTGAAACGATAGGAGTTGAACCAATGGTGGTCTCTCCTAAACATTTCTGTTTTCAGATAATCACAAATCTTATCTATCAATTCTATCTCCAGAAACGGTTCACCGCCTATAAAATCCCAAACCACAGACTCTTCCCGAAAATCATCCTCATGGTCAAGAACATAGTCAATCGCTTGCTTTGCCACCTCCCAGGTCATACGTTCCTTCGTATTCTTCCCTACGAGGTAGCAGTATTTGCAAGCAAGTTGGCAATCTTTTGTGACGATGAAAGTGATACTCTTCGCCATACCAGATTGCCAACCCTTATCCTGCTTCTTAAATAGCTCCATCACCCATTAGTTTTTACTCACAACAGAGAGTCTTCCATTATAGAGCTTACGCTTACATGGATGAATATTTACACGTATATTGGCAGTATTTAGAGCAACTGCCCAAGCATGACGTGTCACATCCACCCAAACACGACGTGTCACAACTTCCCACACATGAATGTTTGCATCCGGTTCTACATGTGTGATCGCAAGATTGTGCGCATGCTTGGTTGCAACTGTTTCCGCATCCCGAACATGAGGAAGAGGCTGAAGATCCAGAACATGAACTGTTACATGAAGAAGCGCAATTATCACATCCCGTAGATTTTGCACTTCCTTCGCAGCCTTCTGAGCATGTTCCTTGGCATGTAGTCTTGCAGCTATTTCCACATCCGCTCATAGACGAACCTGTGCACGAACTGCTACAGGAATTGCCACAACCACTTTGAGCAGACCCCATACAACTATTGCCACATCCCATTGCCTCATCATCCTTCTCACATGAAGAAAGGAGCGAAGGGATTATTGCCACCCCTGCCAACATAGGCAAAACCGTTGCCGCCTTTTTTAAAAAAGTTCTTCTGTCCATTATTTATCTTTTCCCTCTTTAATGTAATTTATACCATTGTAAGGATTGTATACTAGAAAGGAAATATCTCCCATTGCTATTTTATATATATATTTGACTCCCGTTTGAACGTGAGTTATATTGATCAACCTGTAATAATCATAATCGAAATACTCATTAAAGCAGCAATAAGAATAAGCACCTGAATAATAATGGGAACCTCCGCCCACTTGAAATATTAAAGAAATTTTATCTGAGAAATACAATTCTCGCACTTTATTTGTAGACGTTAATGTGGATTCCTTTGTCATGTATATTGTAGAAGACTTATCTAATTCGATTAGAAACTCGCCACTCATTTCTGTCTCAAAAGTAAATTTATATTCCGCATAATAAGTATTACCCATATAATATTTATTCATAGGTGATTTTAAATCTGAACCTGATTTCTTTATATTCTTATCACCCAAAGTATGAACTTCTACTTCATCATCGTGATATACCAACATTCCATTTTCTTCATGATAAGACCTTAGATAGTATGTATTATTAGCCGTCAAATTATTTATCATCAACGTCAATTTCCCATCACCTATAGACGCTCTGCCTATATTGTCCGTTACTGTTGGATTTGGATTTGTCCCATAACAAACATCCACTGTTTTATATCCCACAGGAGCATCAGAAACTAAATACAGTTTATCTTCATATACTTTAACTGCCTTGAAATTTGTTTTTAGTACTCCTTTTGTCGAGAATAAAATTTCGTCACTATATATTACATTTCCATCAGTATCAATTGCGTACGAACGGACATAATAGTTTGTCTCTGGATTCAGATTAGACAATATGCAAGAGATTTCATCTAATAGAGTCGATACAACTTTATTATCATTTATATCAACGTTTTCATTTTCTGAATAACACACACCCAACTCCGCTAATGAGAGTCCATAAACAGATATATCACCAACAATTTCAGCAGACACATCCGTTATATTAGAAATTTCAGGAACAGATAGTTCAACACCTTTTTCTCTCACAGAAACCTTACAGAGTGTTTTCACATTTCCACTCACGGTTTTAATTTCAATATTTGTTTCTCCCAATGAACGAGCTTCAATAACTCCCTTTGCATTAATTGTAGCAACCTCTTCATTTAATGAACGGAAGGTAAAATTTTTATCCGTTGTATTATCAGGTTTGATAGTCACAACTAAACTAAAAGTTTCACCTTCAACCAAATTAATTTCGTCTTTGTTCAATTCGAGGATTGAAGGCAAAACAATCTTATCAACAACAGTGACATTACACTTAGCGGTGCTGCCACCATCCAATGCTTTTGCCATAATAACAGCATTGCCTGTATTAATGGCGGTAACATTACCCGTTTCATCAACTGACGCTATTTGGTTATTGCTTGAAAACCATTTATGAGCCTGATTTGGAGCATCGAAAGGATCGAACGATGCAATAAGGCGTTCGCTTTTACCTATTTCAAGGAATAGTTCCTCCTTGTTCAGACTTATTTCAACACTGCTTGAATCATCATCGCTACACCCTATGAAAGCGAATAGAAATAGAGGGAGAACCAGAGAAGAAATGATAATTCCCCATAAGCCCGTCTTTTTATTTTTGTCCATATTCTATTATTATATACAGACCTATAGACCCCCAAGATTCGGCTGTTATTAACTGATACAAAAAAGACGTGGGAATCTGTACTCTCGCCTATCCCAAGTCTTCAGGCTCTCGCATTGCCTCCACCTCAAGGATAAGCAACGCAGTTAGCCCACGCCGTGATATATTATAAAGTTCGTTTTTCACACAAATGTGTGACTACAGGATATAATACACCCAACGTGGACGTCCGGTCGCCGTTTCTTTTGAGGTGTTGCAAATTTTGCGAGAATTTGAAGACTCAAAGATAACGTTTCGTAACGTCCTTTACCACAATGTTGTTTTAACCCCCTTAGCCCTATGGGCCAACTGAGTTAATACAAATGTAAGGATTTTTAATCAATTCACAAAAGAAAATCATATTTTTTTTATTACTGTCCAATATTGTCCTAAATAAATTTCAGAAAAAGTAAAAAAGGAAGTAGCACTAAGGTAAAAAATTACTACCTTAGTAGAGAGTCCCCACTCAACTACTTCCTTATGGCAAATATAACACTTTTCGCACAAGTAATCGGCAAAA
>JAFWAX010000047.1 GCA_017507385.1 Bacteroidaceae bacterium
ACCCAGAGTTTAAGCAGGTGACGCTCGACACGATGACAGACGAAGAGCGCGGGCTGATTGAGAAAGCAACACATGATAATAACAAAAACTAAAATTATGGCAAAGGAACAAGCAGTGAGAGTAAATCTCTCAACCCAGGTAAATGATATCATCGCCACGATGCGCGAGGAAATTCCGAAGGCCTATTACTACTTCCGAAAGAATTTCGGAGGCAAGCAGAAAGCCATGAAGCATGAAGACCAGATGCTTGACAAAGCATTGGATGATGAAGAAGATCAGTTTACCGATATTGACTACTGGATCAGCAAGGTCGGCAACCGATGGATGACCTACACCCAGGCAGAATATTTCCCGAAGGCCAAGTATGCCAACGCATTTCACTACTCATTTATATACTATGAGACTATGGCATCGTGTGGCGCGTTCTTCCCATTGTACTCTCTCAAACAGGCAAAGAATGGGAAGGTGAAGAAAGAAGCCAAGCCAGATGGCGTGATACTCTACACCGACCACTTCTTCTATCAGATGTCGGAGCGCACGAAAATAGAGTACCGTTCAAAGGAGCTCATCAAAAAGTTTGTGTCAACAAGGCTTGAAAACGCACTGACTGTCGACGAGAATGGCAATGCCATCGTGAAGTTCAAGGGTGGTCACGGCTTTGGAAAGCAATACTCAGGCAATCCACGGTATATAGCCATCCGCACATTCCTGCGTGACGAGGAACTAAATGCCAAGCAGCGCAAGGCGTGTGAGCCTGTCGATACTATGTACGAACTGGTGAGGGATGGAACGTATATAAAGGACGTAGCACTAAACACGGCACTCCTCCAAGACTCTAAGGATGTCATCAAAGATAATGCTAAGAAGTTAGAAGCCTTCCAAAAGTTAGGAATGGGTGATGCTATAACGATGTACACAGTGGTCTTCATGGTGTATATGCGAATGCTCGAAGACATTTTGCACATGGAGATTAATGAAAAGCAGAGCATCATCATTTCAAGTGTAGTCGCTGAAAACTCGGTAGATTTCGTTAAAAAATGGGAGCCTACAGTCAAGAACCCTGACAAGAGTAAAGAGCCAGAACTGATTCAGGACATCATTGACGTGTGTTGCAAATGCGCCAAAAAGATGAAACTGAAAAATGTCAACAGAGACACTATCTCCCATCGTATAGAAGAGATAATCAAATAGAGTTTAGACAAATAGACAAACAATAATTAATATTATGGAATTAGAAGGTAAAATATCGGTTGTGATGCCAGCGGCAAGCGGTGTCAGCCAATCAACCGGCAATCAGTGGATGTCACAGGAATATGTGATGGCATACTATTGGTTCCCGAATCAGACAAACCCCTCGTTTATCGTGCTGCGAGCATTCGGAGAGGACAGGATCAAACAATTCAACCTGCAACCAAACGACGAGGTGCGTGTGCGCTTCCACATCGAGGCCCATGAGTACAATGGCCGTTGGTTCAACGAGACGCGACTCGACGCTGTGACCTTCATAGGAGCCAGTGCATCGAAGAACCAGCAGCCCCAAAATCAGCCCGCACAACAGGCGAACACTCAGGCAGTGGGACAACAGCAGGCACAGCAGAACCAAGGCCAGCAGCAAGCCCCATTTCCACCGAAAGTAGATGAAAACGGTAATCCAATAAACAACGAAAAAGATGACCTCCCATTCTAACACCCCAATCATTCAAGAGATAGACGGTGTTCAGTATGAATTCGTCTACAATTCGCAAGGAACGCTCATCAAGAAGTGCTGCGCCTCATGCAAGTATAAACAGCCTAAAGACCAGGAAGGGCCGCGACGTACTTGCACCTATACCCCGAACAATCCGCAAACGGTTGACAAGCGCGACTGTTGCGTGTTCTGGTACATCAGTGAAGAGACTGACAAACTGAAAACAGCATGTAGCAAACGACAGGAGAAGAGCGACGATGAAACATCAGAGTGAGGACTATTTCTGCGAGTGGTGGCCCATCGAGGTCACCACTCTCAATTCTGAGAGCGTATGAACTACGAAGAGATACAAAAGGCCGTCGGCAATGCCGCTGCCATCTTCAAGCTCGTCTGTGGTGTTGGCAACAATGCCGCTTGGGTGGTGATGATGGAGGGCTACGACCATGCCAGACGCTGCAAGGCATTCCGCAAGAGCCTGAAAGGTGGTCACTTGGTAGGATGGTACTTCAAAAAGGCCGTGCGCGACTTCAATGACTACGAGCGCAATCTGGTGGCG
>JAFWAX010000048.1 GCA_017507385.1 Bacteroidaceae bacterium
CCTTTAGATAAGGTAGGTTGCATCTCGGAAATAAAAATAAAACTCGTTTCATTTTATATTTCGCTCAATTTACACTACCTTTGCATTGTGGTTAGAAACAACCTCAAACCACATGCGAGTTAATTAATGTGTTACACTTTTCGTGTTACACCACGATAATGAACCCTTTTTGAAAAGGTGTAGAACCTTGGAAAAGAAAGAGATAACGCAAGGAAAGAACCGAAAGGTTCAAAATCCAAGCGAATCACAAAGAGAAGGAACTTGAAAAGAGTTCCTTTCTTTTTTTGTGTGTACTCCACTCCTTTCTGTATTCTCTCTGTGAAATGCAAACAATTAAATTAACGTGAGTTCGACGAATTAAAAAGTTGTATGAATCAACTTAAACAAAATAAGATTCGTGCTGTTTTAGCATGCACCGCGCACGAAATATTTAAAACACGGTGCTTTAAATATTATGCGCACGGTGGACGCGTAGAGAACAGCTTGCTTTATGCTAATTCATCGAACTCACGTTAAGTGTATGAGAGCAAGATGCCCAATGATTTTGTTCCGAATGTCTTGAAGAGGGGAGGCGTTTTAGAGAAAAGGGTCTGGAGGGAGACAGGGGCATGACTTGGAAGATGCCAAGTCATGCCCCTGTCTTTTTATCTGCAATCTATGCAATTATGAGCGGTATTTTTCGTCGAGGCGGGCGTTGATGATGTCGAACACTTCTTGCATGACTTCTTTGGTCTGTTTGCCTTTTCTCTGCTCTGCTGTGATTGGGGGGTGGATGGTGAGGGTGACTGTTCCGCGGCTGACGGACCAGGCATTGCGGCTGAATACGTCAAAAGAGCCGTTGATGGTAAGGGGCACGATGGGGAGCCCTATCTCGTTGGCGAGCATGAAGGAGCCGCGCTTGAAGGGGGACATCTTGCCGGTGCGTGTGCGTGTGCCTTCGGGGAAGATGATCATGGACATGCCTCCTTGCAGTGTCTCGCGCGCCTGCTGCACGGCTTTGGCTATGCCGGAAATGCCGTCGGGCAGATAGATGTGCTTGGCTTTGACGCAGGCATAGCCGACGAAGGGGATTTTCTTGAGGTATTCTTTCATCATCCACTTGAAATTGTGGCCAAGGTAGCCGTAGGCGAGGAAGATGTCGTAGTAGCCCTGATGGTTAGCGAGGAAGACGTAGCTTTCGTCTTCTTTGATGTGCTCACGCCCCTCGACCTTGACCTTGAGCAGGAAGAGCCAGAAGGCGCACTTGGACCAGAACTTGGGGAAGTGGTAGGCAACGAATGTGGTGTCGCCCAAGAAGCCGGCGATGATGACGCAGGAGGCTACGATGATGGTGATGACGATGAAGATGGGTAGCGCAATGAGGAATGAGTAGATTTTGTAGAGTATGTTCATAGTGGGTTGTTATTTTTTAGGTGTGCCTCGGCGGAGGGTAATGACATTGACCTCTGGCCATGCTCCGAAACGGAAGGGGAACATGACGGCTCCGATGCCGTCGCTGATGTTGAGAATCTGGTTGCCTTGGGTGTAGGCTCCTGACCATTCGTCGTAAACGTGACTGACGGGCGACCAGCCAAACATCTTGAATTGCCCTGCGTGCGTGTGGCCCGAAAGTGTCAGCTGGATGTTTGTTTGAGGCACTATCTTGCGCTGCCAAGCTGTAGGGTCATGGCTCAGCAGGATGGTGAAGCAACTGCGCTTAAGCCCTTTCATGGTTTTAGGCAGGTTGCCAAGCGATGGGAATGGTGGTCTTCCATCGTTTTCCACGCCGGCAATGACGAGAGAGTCGCTGCCGCGACGGAGGATGCGATGCTCGTTAAGCAGGAGAGTCCAGCCATAGCTTCGTACGCGTCGCTGCAGTTCTTTGACGTCGGCATGGCTGTCTTTTTCGTCAGGGTATCTCAGATACATGCTATAGTCATGATTTCCCATGACGGCATAGACGCCATCGGGGGCTTTGAGCTTGCTGAGGTCGCGGCGGAATCCGTCAAGTTCAGAGCTCTGGTGGTTGACGAGGTCGCCTGTAAACATGATGGCGTCGCAGTGCTGTTCGTTGATGAGGTTGACAATGGTGCGCACGTCTTTTTCATTGCCGTCTCGGAATGTCCCGATGTGCATGTCGGAGAATTGGGCGATGCGATAGCCGTCAAACTGCTTGGGAAGGTCGGGAAAGTAGAATGTCTGGCGGTGAACAACGTAGTGGTGCCTGCCGATAAAGTATCCGAAACTGAGAATGCTGAATGCGAGAATGGCGAGCGCCATGCCGAAAATGCGCATGAGGCGGATAAATATACATTCGGTGTCATCGCATTTCTTTGCTCCTCGAGTGACCAGCCAGTTGATGCCGTGGCCTATGCTGTCAAAGACGGTGAAGAGTGCTTTGGGGCCACAGATAGCGAGAAAGGCGAACATGAAGTAGCTGACCCACGACTGGTGCTCTGGTTTCATGTCGTTGCTGCTCATGATGAGGACTGCTGTGATGGCTATGCCGATGGAGGGAAGGAACCACAGTGTGCGCAGCCACCATTTTCGTGTCCAAAGGCGTATGTACATGAAGTAAATGTACACATCTGGAAGAACAAGCAGTGCGATGATGAGTGTGAGTATTCTTAGAAGCATTGGATGTATTTTTTTATTTCATCGTTGGGCATTCTGCGACGCGCGGCGTAGTCGGCAAGTTGCTGGTTGTCAATCTTCCCGATTGAGAAGTATTGAGCTCGTGGCAGGCTTATCATGAATCCGCTGACTGATGCGTGTGGGTGCATCATGGCAGAGCTGGTAAGTGTTACGCCGATGCTGCTGAAGTTGACAATTTCATCAATGATGCGGTTGATAGAGATGTCTGGCAGGCAGGGATAACCGATAGCGGGCCGTATGCCTTGGAACTTTTCTTGATGCAGCTCCTGAGGACTCAGGCTTTCGTCGGGAGCGTATCCCCAGATGCTTTTTCTGACTTCCTCATGCAGCCGTTCTGCACCAGCTTCGGCCAGTCGGTCGGAGATGGTCTGAAGCAGCATCTGGCTATAGTCGTCTGCGGGGAAGGCTTCTCTCTTGTCAATGCAGACAGAAGTGGCGAAAATGCCAATCTTGTCTTGTATTATAGCAGACTTCGGACGTATGAAGTCGCTGAGACATAAACAGAACCCATCGCTGTTGGGGGTCTGCTGGCGCAGCATGGGGATGCGAATTTCTGTTGCGGAATGTGATTGTCCGCATTCGCAAGGCATAGGTTTCAAAACAACGATGTCGTCTCCGTCGCTATAAGCGGACAAGATTTCTACTGTTGTCTTGATGGTGAGGTGAGACTGCAATTGGTGCAGCATTTCCTTTGCTTCCTGTTGCAGCTGTATGCCTTCTTGAGAGTGACTTGGAAGAGACCATGCATGGAAAAAGTACATCCAGTTGATGTATGCCTCTAAATCGCAGATACGATAGTCCTTCCGCATCTTTTTTATGTATTTATTTTATCTTGTTAGTTGTTGAACTTCAGTTCTTTGCCTCTAATTCCATCAACGATGATTCCATCGCAATATACGGTTTGTCCATTGACGATGGTTCGGCGTACTCTCCATTTGAACTCCCTCTCGTCCATTGGCGTCCATCCGCACTTGGTGTGGTATCTTCCCTCTTTGACTTTCCAATTGGCAGAAGGATCCACCAGCGTCAGGTCTGCATGGTAGCCAGGTCGGATGAATCCGCGCTTTTCGATTCTGAAAAGTTTGGATGGGTTGTGTGACATGAGGTCTGGTATCCGTTCTATCGGCAGCACGCCTTGCTCGCTCAGTTCCAGCATGGATACCAGCGAAAACTGTATCATCGGCATTCCTGATGCTGCTTTTAATGCTCCACCCAGTTTCTCGTTTGGCAAGTGTGGCGCATGGTCTGTTCCGACCACGTCGATGAGTCCGTTGGTCAAGGCTTCGCGCAGGGCGGCTCTGTCTTCAGGCGTCTTGATGGACGGGTTGCACTTGATGTGTGTGCCCAAGGTGTCGTAGTCCTCTGTCGTAAACATGAGGTGGGCTATGACTGCTTCTGCCGTGATTTTCTTCTCTTCTATGGGCTTCTGCTCGAACAGGCTTAGCTCGCGTGCCGTAGAAAGGTGGGCGATATGCAGGCGCGCTCCGGTGTCCTTGGCCATCTGCACAGCTAAGGAGGTTGAGGCGTAGCAGGCATCGGCGCTGCGTATGCGTGAATGGTAGCGTACAGGGAAATCGTTTTGTCCCTTATATCTTTTTTTGAAATGCTGTATGTTCTGGTTGATAATTCCTGTGTCTTCGCAATGTGCCATCAGCAACAGGGGAGAGGTGGCAAAAAGTTGATGGAGCGCTTCCTCGCGATCTACAAGCATGTTTCCAGTGCTGCTTCCCATGAAGACTTTTATGCCTGGTATTCGGTGGCGGTCAAGTTCTTGCAATATATGGGTGTTGCTGTTGGTGGCGCCAAAGAAGAACGAGTAGTTGATGCGGCTGTTCTGTTTTGCCAAGCGGAATTTGTCTTCCAGCAGCTCTATGGTGGTAGTGGGCGGGTTGGTGTTAGGCATTTCCATGTAAGAAGTTACGCCTCCAGCTGCTGCGGCACGGCTTTCGCTGGCTATGTCGGCCTTGTGTGTCAGGCCGGGTTCGCGAAAATGCACATGGTCGTCAATCACGCCAGGGAAAAGGTACAAGCCTGTTGCATCAATCTCGGTGTCATATACTTGAGTGGAATCGTCTCCTTCCAGCACCTGCTGGATAAGGTCGTCCTCTATTACTACGGAACCAGTAAAACTGCGGCCCTCATTCACGATTGTTGCATTGCGAATTATTGTTTTCATCACTCTAAGCATGCAGGTTTGGGATATTTCTTGAACCATCCGTCCAGTCTGAGTCTGATGACTCCAAAGAATGCTTCGCCAAAGATGCCGCTGTTCATTTTTGAGACACCTTCAACACGATTGACAAAGATGACCGGCACTTCCTTGATTTTGAATCCGCATTTGTAAGTGGTAAACTTCATCTCGATTTGGAAAGCATATCCTTTGAAACGAATGGAGTCTAAGTCGATGGTTTCCAGGACTCGTCTCCTGTAGCACTTGAATCCAGCTGTTGTGTCATGCACTTTGAATCCAGTGACGAAGCGTACATACATGGAAGCGAAATAGGACATGAGCACTCTGCCCATGGGCCAGTTGACCACGTTGACTCCTGAAATATAGCGGCTGCCGATGGCCAGGTCGTAGCCCTCGTCGGCACAAGCGGAGTAGAGGCGAGGCAGGTCGCTGGGAGCATGGGAGAAGTCCGCGTCCATTTCAAAAATGTAGTCGTAGCCATTCTCCAATCCCCATTTGAATCCTGCAATATAGGCTGTGCCGAGTCCCAGCTTCCCTTTGCGCTCTAACAAGAAGAGGCGTTCCGGAAATTCTGTCTGCTGGAGACCTTTCACGATGGCAGCAGTTCCGTCTGGCGAACCATCGTCAATAACAAGAATGTGAAAACATTTTTCAAGCGAGAAAACCGCCTTGATGATTTTCTCGATGTTCTCCTTTTCGTTGTATGTGGGAATGATAACAATGCAGTCGCTTTTGTTCATCTGTGCTAATAGTTTCTTTGCATTTGCAAAGTTAACATAAACCCCTAACAATACAAAATAAAAAATGTTTTTTTTTCTTAAAGCCCGATAAAATGGGGCGTGTCGGTTGAGGCTTCTTTCCTGAATGAGGGAGGTGCTGGAGTTTCCGACCTGTGTCTGTTGGTGTTTTTTTAATGTTAATAAATATGAAGTCAAGCTGTGTTAAAAAATCTTAAATGCGACGTCTGGAACATAAATGTGGGGCTTCATGTTGTTCTCCTTTGACTGCTTTTGTGTAACTTTGTACCCGAATTATCTGCTTTTTTAGAAAAAGTTAATAAAAATGGTTAAATAATCTTGTCTCTTTGTCCGTAGAGACAGATTCTTTTGCCATGAGTATGAATTTAATCAAACTAATAATAAAATGGCAAATCAAAATGTAAAGCCTGCTGACGGCAAGTTAGGTATCATGGTCGTAGGACTTGGTGCTGTGACTTCTACGTTCATGACAGGTGTGCTGATGGCTCGCAAGGGACTTGCAAAGCCTGTAGGGTCAATGACTCAGTATGATAAGATTCGTGTTGGCAAAGGCGCTGACAAGAAGTATCTTTCTTATGGTGAGATTGTTCCAATGGCAAAGTTGGACGACATCGTTTTCGGTGCATGGGACGTTTATCCTGCTAATGCTTTCCAGAGCGCGATGTACTCTGAAGTGCTGAAGGAGAAAGACATCATGCCTGTAAAGGATGAGCTGGAGAAAATAGTTCCTCTGAAGGCTGCTTTTGACAAGAACTTTGCAAAGCGTCTTGATGGCGACAACGTGAAGCAGTGCGCAACTCGCTGGGAGATGGTAGAAGAACTGCGTGAAGACATCCGCAAGTTCAAGGCAGAGAACAACTGTTCACGCATTGTTGTTGCTTGGGCTGCATCTACAGAGATTTATGTAGAGCCAAACATGGAAGTGCACGACACGCTCGAGCATCTTGAGGCTGCCATGAAGGCAAATGACACGGTGAACATTGCTCCATCTATGTGCTACGCATACGCAGCACTGGCTGAAGGCGCTCCATTCATCATGGGTGCTCCAAACACGACAATAGACATTCCTGCTATGTGGGAAATGGCTGAGAAGTATGGCATGCCAATCGCAGGCAAGGACTTCAAGACTGGTCAGACACTTGTTAAGTCAGGCTTCGCTCCAATCATTGGCACACGTTGCTTGGGTCTGAACGGCTGGTTCTCAACAAACATCCTTGGCAACCGCGACGGTCTTGTGCTTGACGAGCCTGCAAACTTCCGTACAAAAGAAGTCAGCAAGCTCTCTACACTCGAGTCAATCCTTGTTGCAGACAAGCAGCCAGACCTCTACACTGACTACTACCACAAGGTGCGTATCAACTATTACCCACCACGCAATGACGACAAGGAAGGCTGGGACAACATCGACATCTTCGGATGGATGGGCTACCCAATGCAAATTAAGATTAACTTCCTTTGCCGCGACTCTATTCTTGCTGCTCCGCTGCTGCTCGACCTCTGTCTGCTTTCAGACCTTGCTGCACGTGCAGGCCGCTGTGGCACACAGCGTTTCCTCAGCTTCTACCTCAAGGCTCCTATGCACGACTACACACAGGGCGAGGAACCGGTGAACCACCTCTTCCAGCAGTACACTATGCTGAAGAACGCTATCCGCGAAATGGGTGGCTACGAGGCTGACGAAGAAATCGACTAACCAGCCCACGCGCAGGGCGATTTTCTCTACAGACAACAAGGAAACATATACAAAGAAGAGAGAGGGACACGATTGTGTCCCTCTCTCTTCTTTGTGTCAGCCACGTGTCCTATATTCTTGGTGTCTGGCATATCTTTATGATGCGAGATACGACGTAGATGATAAGCCCGTAGCAAGGAGCGATGATCATACATTTGATTCCTTCACAAAGTATAGATGTTGAGATATCGCCAGCCTGCTGTATATCGTCACAAGCCTGATATGCACCAATCCCAGTGAACAGGATTCCTAAGACTAATGCGATATTGCCGATATCGCACACCCAAGCGGGTGCTTTCCATGCGGCAAGGAACAGAAGGGCGAGCAATAGGGTGAGGATGGACATGAATGCCATGCTGCCCTCAAAAAACAAATCTGAAAGTTGTGTAATCATAACTTACTTTTTAAATTGTTAAACATTCTTGTTTTTGCAGCTGCTGGTGCAAAGATACGGAAATATCGACAGCCAACCTATTTATTTGCTTGTCAAAACCCTTCATTGACAGGTCGAATCCCCCTATATGGGTTTTTCCCTTGTCAATAATGGCTTTCGCTTGTGGAAAAATGTATACCTTTGTAGCCATTATGAAACGTATCGTACCTTTTACTATCTATTGGGCTGTATCTTTGATACTGTTGGCCGTCATCCTTTGTAGTACAGGCTATCGCATGGCTGAAGCACTGCTGATGAGCACTTCGCTCCTGCCTATTGCCATACTTTTCCGTCAGATGACAGCCCGTATTTCCTTTGCTGCCAACCGCGGCCAAGCAGTCAGGTCGCTCATCTGCATTATGCTTTTCACACTTACGATAGCCATCCTTGCTGTCCACCTTTCCCATGTGACCATACTCTACTTCTACCACCAAATACCAATAAGGGGGTTGGGAGTGCCCCCGATGCTCCTTAACCCCGTTTTCCTTCTTGCCATGTTTGTCCTTCTGACGATTGGCGACTACAGCCTTGATAGATTCCTTGAAAAGCGTATGCCCGAATCGGAAGAGACAATAACCTTCTCCAGCGATTGCCAAAGCATGCCTCTCGAAGGACAAGAGAACCCATTGTCGGAAAACCATAAACCTATCACCTTCATCAGCAATCGCCAAAGTGTGACGCTGACAAAGCAAGAAATTCTCTACGTCGAGAGTTGCGATACTGAGGTGTGGATTCATGCTACGGGCAATCGCCGTTTCCGCAACAAGACCGCCATTTCATCATGGGCACGCTTGCTCGGTCCCGAATACCTCCGCATCCATCGTTCCTATCTCGTGCGTCTTTCTGCCTGTACGGGAATAGACCGAGACAATGTGATTATCGACAACATCAACCTTCCCATTTCCAGAAAATATAAGGAGGTGACGCTGCAACTCCTGAAAAAGGATGAACAATAGTGTCGAATATTTGCGTTGTATGGAAATTTAGAAAATGGAGGCATGCAGATGTGCTACGTGGCTGACGAAGAGATTGATTAAAGATTTAGCGGACACCAATAATTGTTAATGCCAAGATAAGTAAAAATCGTTAAACCAAGTTTATATTTCTCCTTTTTTATGTAGAATATATAGCACGAGGGGAAGCACCATCCATAAGATGCCCCATACCGCAAGAACAAGCGCCTTCCATCCGATTTTGTCATATTGAGAGTTCTTGAAATATTTGATGACAAAAGCGCCTCGTCCGCCAGTTCGGTTGTAGATATGGTCAATGATGATGTAGGGCCCGACACAGACGGCTAGAGTGATGGCTAGCCCAATATACTTGTTAAGGTTGAAGTGGTCGGTGAGTTGGCAGATGGGAATTGCAAGCCAAATGCATGGTGCCATAAGGAAATTGAAGCCTTTCCTCATCTTACCGTTAAATACGAAATACAGATAGTCAAAGAGGTGCATTTTAGTGTGTGTTATTGTTGTTGGTGTTTGGTTGTGAGGTGGCTCCAGATAAGCCTATCTATGGCTGTGCTTGAATGCCTTTGTTCTCCATGGCTTCCAAAACGCTCAGTGCTCCTTCCATCGTGCTGATGTTCTTGATGAGCAGAGACTTCCGTTCTCCATCCCGCAACGTGCAGGCTCTTCCGTGGCTGCCCACATAGATGAGGACTTTCTCGAATGCACGGCTTTGGAAGTAATCGTCTTCGAGGGCGAAGTAGAGAATCATGCGCCCCATCTTGAGAACCACTTTCTCGATGCCGAGCCGTTGTGCCGCCCATTTGATAGGCATCACGTTCAGCAGCGCTTCTCCTACAGCCGGTATTTGACCGAAGCGGTCGATGAGGCGTTTCTTGTAGTCCTCCAGCTGTTGCGGGCGCGTCAGTCCATCCAGTTCTCGGTACAGGCTCATGCGTTCGCCGCTGCTGGGCACATATTCTTCAGGGAAGAACGCTTGTATGTCGCTTTCCACATTCGTCTCTGTAACAAACCGCTCTCCACTAATCCTGCCGCTTTCATCCTTGTCCTCCTCGGCAAACAGCTCGCTGAACTCGTGTTCTTTCAGCTCTGCCAATGCCTCGTTCAGAATCTTCTGGTAAGTTTCATAGCCCAAGTCGGTGATGAAGCCGCTCTGCTCGGCTCCCAGCATGTTGCCGGCACCACGGATGTCGAGGTCTTGCATGGCAATGTGGATGCCGCTGCCCAGGTCGCTGAAGTTCTCTACGGCTTGCAGACGGCGGCGGGTCACATCGTTCAGTGCAGCCAGCGGTGGCGCGATGAGATAGCAGAAAGCCTTGCGGTTGCCACGCCCCACGCGTCCGCGCATCTGGTGGATGTCGGACAGCCCGTAGTTTTGTGCGCTGTTGATGATGATGGTGTTGGCGTTCGGCACATCGATACCGTTCTCCACGATGGTTGTGGAAAGCATCACGTCGTAGTCGTAGTTCATGAAGTCGAGAATCACCTTCTCCAGCTCCTGCGGGTTCATCTGCCCATGTCCAACGCACACACGCGCATCGGGCACATGCTTGTGTATCATCATCTCCAATTCGCGCAGGTTGCTGATTTTGTTGTTCACGATAAACACCTGTCCGTTTCGGCTCATCTCGAAATTGATGGCTTCGGCAAAGATTTCTGGCGAGAACGTGTGAATCTCCGTTTGGATAGGGTAGCGGTTGGGTGGGGGAGTCTGAATGATGGACAGGTCTCTTGCTCCCAGCAGCGAGAACTGCAAGGTGCGTGGAATGGGCGTAGCGGTCATGGTCAGTGTGTCGACATTCACCTTGACTGCACGCAGCTTTTCCTTGATGGCCACACCAAACTTCTGTTCCTCGTCGATGATGAGCAGTCCCAAATCCTTGAACTGCACCTGCTTGCCAATCAGCTTGTGCGTGCCGATAATGATGTCCACTTTCCCCTCTTTCAAGTCGGCCAGCACTTGCTTCAAGTCCTTTGGCGTGCGAGCGCGGCTCAGGTATTCCACCCTGACGGGAAATTCCTTGAGGCGAGAAGAGAACGTCTGGTAATGCTGATATGCCAGCACGGTGGTAGGCACCAGCACGGCCACTTGCTTGCCGTCGGTCGCCGCCTTGAATGCTGCCCTGATTGCCACTTCGGTCTTGCCAAAGCCCACATCGCCGCACACCAGTCGGTCCATTGGGCGCGGCTTCTCCATGTCGGCTTTCACGTCCTGCGTTGCCTTCAGCTGGTCGGGCGTGTCCTCATAGGCAAAGCTCGCCTCCAGCTCGTGCTGCATGTATCCGTCCTTGCTGTAGGCAAACCCTTGTTCTTTCAAGCGAGCGGCATAGAGCTGAATCAGGTCGCGTGCGATGTCCTTCACCTTGGTCTTCACGCGCTCCTTCATGCGCTCCCATGCTCCTCCACCGATTCTGTTCAGGCGGGGCGGCTCTCCTTCTTTCCCTTTGTATTTCGATACTTTGTGCAGGGCGTGGATGGAGACGTAAACGGTATCTTCGTTCTTATAGACAATCTTAATCATCTCCTGCATCACATCGCCTTGCGGCACGCGCACCAAGCCGCCGAAGCGGCCTATGCCGTGGTCGATGTGCACAACGTAATCGCCTATTTCAAACTGCTGCAGCTCCTTCAGCGTCAGTGCCACCTTACCTCTTCTTGCCTTGTCGCTCTTTAGGCTGTATTTATGGAATCGGTCGAAAATCTGGTGGTCGGTGAAGAAGCACACTTTCAGCGTGTGGTCGATGAATCCCTCGTGGATGGCTCGGTTGCAATAGACAACTTCCTCAGTCCTTCGGACATCTCCCCCTCTACGGAGAGAACCATCTGGCTTGTTTTCATATTTCGCATGGTCACTCCGCCCAGAGGGGTTGGTTGGGAGTGGGTCTTGTTCCTCAAAGATGTTTTGCAAACGTTTGATTTGCTTCTCGCTGTCGGCAAAGATGCAAATCTTGTAGCCATTTTCCCACAGACGGTGAAACTCTGCGTTCACCAAGTCGAAGTTCTTGTGGAAGAGCGGCTGTACGGCTGTGTTGAAGTGTATAGATTTCTCGTCGTCCGTGCTGTTCTTTTTCAGTTCCAAATGCCGGAACTGCAGTATCTGCCTTTTGAAAGTCTCTGCATCAGCCAGGTTGGGCAGGCTGTTGGCTGCTTGCTTCTCTTCGTCAGTCCTGACAAGTTCTTCGTCCTTCAGCAGCGTCTTGGCTTGGCTTGAAAAGCCCTCTTCACAGATTTGGGCTATCTTGTCGCATACAAACACGAGGCTTGGGCAGACTACCAGCGTGTTCTCGGGCATAAATTCAAGCACGGAGATGTATTCGGCATTTTCCTTCTTGATGTCGGGCACAATCGTCATTTGCTCCACTGTCCCTTTCGACAGCTGGCTTTGGATGTCAAACTGCCTGATGCTGTCCACCTCATCGCCCCAGAAGTCTATGCGATAGGGCGAGTCGGCAGAAAAGGAATAGATGTCCACGATGCCGCCTCTTACGGCAAACTGCCCGGGCTCGTACACATAGTCCGTTCTCTGGAATCCCAATTCAAAGATATGCTTCTCCAGCTCTGTGATGTCAAACGTGCTGCCCACCTTCACGTCAATCGTGTTCTCCTCCAGTTCTTGCTTCGACACCACCAGCTCAGCCAGCGCTTCGGGGTAAGTGACAATGATAGCAGCCCCCTTCTGTCCTTCGGACATATCCCCCTCTATGGGGAGAATGCTGTCCTGTTCGTTTGTCGGCAGACTCCCGCTCCGCATGGTTCTCCCCATAGAGAGGGAGATGCCTGTTAGAACAGAGAGGGTCTTTATCCTTAGAATCTCATTTGCTGCGTCTTTCTGATTGTACTTGATGGCCCTTCTGTACGACGAGGGGAAGAAGAGCACGCGCTCATCGCCCATCATCTGCGTCAGGTCGTGATACATATACCCCGCATCATCCGCGTCATTCATCACCACCAGCAGGTGGGGGCAGTTGCCTCGTCCGTTGGCGACAGAAGCCAACAGCAATGCAGCTGACGAACCGCTGAGTCCGTCAGCTTTCACCAACTTTACCTTGCTGCTTCTGATGCGCTTGGCAAGCTCCTTGGCTTCTGCTGATGAAGCCAAGACCGAAAGTGCTTTGCTTGTTTCCATAAATCTTCCTTGTTCGGCAAGGCACAGATAAATCAGGCTTTGCCCTCTCTTTTCGAAGATTTCCCAAAGATAAACCGAACAGTCTTATGCGACACCCATTTTCATCTTGGGTTCGTACATTCTTGCAAACAGCTGCAAGAAGAACAGCGTGTCCTTAGATGGGCTCACAAGCTTTTGTTTCAGCTCTATAATCTTTGATGTTTGTTTGTCTTCAGGGGTAGAGTCATTCATAGGCAATCGTGCTTTTACATTCAACGTTTTCTCTTTCTATATTATTAATAACGACTGAAAAAAAAGTTTATTATAAAAGACTAGCAATTTATTTGTTTTTCTTCGTCCTTTCCCTTACCTTTGCCGAAAGAGTAAAGATTCCATTACTAACACCTATTATTTGATATGAAGAAATCCGCATTTCAGCTATCTGATGTTCCAGGCAATTTCCCCCTGTGTCTGAATGAAAGCTGCCCGCAGGCAAAGAAGTGTCTGCACTACATGGTGAGAAAAATGGTGCCATCCAATCAGCTGGTGCTGCATGTGTTTAATCCTGAGGCTGTGAAGGGCGGGGAGGACTGCGAACACTTTCGCAGTTTGGAGGCGGAACGCTATGCATACGGATTTGAAGGCATGCAGAGCAACATGCTTCCTAAGCAGTATGCGGCTTTTAAGGAACTGCTGGTTGCTCGATTTAGCCGCAACCGCTTCTTCGTGCGCCGACGGGGCGAATTTCCTATTCCGCCGAAGGAACAGGAGTACATCCGCAAGGTGCTCCAGCAGATAGGAGCCGACCCCGAGATGGACTTTGACCGCTACGAAGAGCGCATCAATTGGACGGACTGATTCCGGCCTTATGCAGCTCTTTTACTGTTTCAGTACCTCCATAGAGGTACTACAATACCCCCTATTGAGGTACTCAAGTACCTCTATGGAGGTACTGCAGAGGTGGCGGCACTCGTTTTCTCTGCAAGAATGAGGGCGTGCTTGTACTTTCCGTACACAGCATTTTTCATTTCCATTTTTTTTGAGTAACTTTGCAAGCATAAAGATTGATAAGATAAAAGTGTATCGTGGGGAGCTTATGGCTAAAAAAGATATTGATGCGAAATTGAAACTCCACTCCTTCCCTGAAGTTGTGACTGGAGATGGTGTCAGAATTTACGGTGAGACATCATATGAGAATCAGATAGCGACATTGAGCCACTATCTGCACAATACTGATTTTGTGGGTTCGCACAAAGAAGTGCAGGAGCAACGCAATGAAATGATGGCTCTCATTCGTGATTATCTGGAATATAAAGATAAACTACAGGACTATACAGAAGAAGATATTGCTCGTGTTGCAGAATGCCCCATTCAGTTTGACCTCTTCCGTGAGTTTTATCAGGTGCCATTTCCCAGTCCAAAGCAGTACGACCACACGTTCATCGACCTGTTCGCTGGCATCGGCGGCATCCGAATACCTTTCGACGAGATTGGTTATCAGTGCGTGTTCAGCAGCGAGTGGGATGCGAAAGCATGCCGGACCTACTTCGCTAATTTTGGCACCGTTCCTTTTGGTGATATAACCAAGATTCCTGCCTCGAAGATTCCAAAACATGATGTGCTCTTGGCTGGCTTCCCCTGTCAGGCTTTCTCCATCATGGGCAAGATGCAGGGATTTGCTGATACGCGCGGTACGATGTTTTTTGAGATTGAACGCATACTTAAATATCATCAGACACCTTATATACTATTGGAGAATGTAAAGCAGCTTGTCGGTCACGATGGAGGACGTACGTTCAAGGTCATTCTCGAAAGGCTCGGTCAGTTGGGCTACCACGTCAAATGGCAAATATTGAATGCTCTCGACTTCGGTTTGCCGCAGAAACGGGAACGTGTTATCATCGTTGGCTTTCAGCACAAGGAGGATTTCGACGCATTCTCGTTCGATATTCCGCACGCACCCTACCATCTGGCCGATATTCTGGAGCCAGACGAGGACGTTGACCCAGCGCTTTTTGCTTCTGACCACATCATCGCGAAACGACACGAAAAAACACAGGGGAAGAAACTATTCTATCCTTCAATATGGCATGAGAACAAGGCAGGCAACATTTCCGTGCTTGACCACTCCTGTGCCCTACGTACAGGGGCATCTTATAACTATTTGCTTGTGAACGGTGTGCGCCGTCCAACATCGCGCGAACTGCTTCGTCTGCAAGGTTTCCCAGAGAAGTACAAAATTGCTGTCTCGCATCAGGACATCCGCCGACAAACAGGCAACAGTGTAGCAGTTCCGATGATACGAATGGTTGCGCAGAAGATAAATGAAATAATCAAAAACCGAGAATATGATACATCCAAAACTCAGAGACTCAAAGCGGCTGTTAACTCATGAACTTTATCCGGTCAATGAGATTCCCAAAGAGGTCATTAAAAAGATTGGTCGTAAATTTGTTTATATGCTCTGCGTTGGTCATAAGGATTTGACAGGCGATGAATGGGGCAATGTTTTTGCAGAGGCCATTGGTGGTGTACATCTGCAATCCCCAGTAGGTATAGCTGACGTTGTGTTTGACAAGATGGCATGGTCGATGAAAACCGTCAAGAAAGACAACCCGCATACGGGCAGTTTCTCTATCCGATTAATTAGTGGTCGGTGTTCTCCTGACTATTCTTATGGTATTAATGATCCACATGAAGATATCCAGAAGACAGGTCGTGCTGTGCTGAATATCTGGAACGAGCGTGTGAATATTGCGCAAGATTACTACAATCCTCTGCGCACTTCCATTCTCGTGAGGAGTAGCGACCTTTTGTCCTATACTTTG
Organism: Bacteroidaceae bacterium; assembly: GCA_017507385.1. Classification (GTDB taxonomy): domain Bacteria; phylum Bacteroidota; class Bacteroidia; order Bacteroidales; family Bacteroidaceae; genus Minthosoma. Next base: position 15,650 of record JAFWAX010000048.1, read on the forward strand.
TTTGAAGAGGAGAATCATCGTTTTGTGGCCAGTCGTTATAGTTGGGAAGAGAATCGTAACGGCAACCTTATTGGCATTGACATCGAGACAGGCGAGACCTGTTTTACATGGCAGCCTCATGGCTCACAGTTTACTATTCACACAAGAGTTCCACAGGATGCCGTGAAATTCAAGATTAAACAGCCTCCGAAACTTGATGTGGAGGAAACCTTAAAGCAAATAAATTTCTGCGATGATTGGGTGGAAATACTTTAGCCAAGATTTCCGATATTGTTTCGTTTAAAAGTTAGTGACACGCTGCTTCACGAGTTGTAAAGAGCGTATAGGTTGAAAACTATTTATTCATGATTGATTCAAGTATCTTGCAAGGTAAGAAAGCGGCGTATTTCACGCTGGGATGTAAGTTGAATTTTGCGGAGACAAGCACCGTGGCGCAGCAGTTGGCGAGCTATGGTGTGCGAAAGGCGCAGAAGGGCGAAGTGGCTGATATCTGCGTGGTGAACACGTGCAGCGTGACGGAGGTGGCTGACCATAAGTGCCGGCAGGCGATTCATCGTTTGGTGAAGGCGCATCCGGGTGCTTTTGTGGTGGTGACAGGGTGCTATGCGCAGCTGAAGCCGAATGAAATCATTCAGACGGAAGGGGTGCATCTGGTGCTGGGCAGCGAGGAGAAGGCGCGCATCATTCCTGCCATTCTTGAGGGCATGACAGGAGCGCACACGGTGAAGACGGCTGACATCAAGAGTTTTGCGCCGAGCTGCTCTCGCGGTGACCGCACTCGTTACTTCCTCAAGGTGCAGGATGGCTGCAACTACTACTGCACTTACTGCACCATACCGATTGCGCGCGGACGAAGCCGCAACGGCAGCATCGCCTCGCTGGTGCAGCAGGCAGAGCAGGTGGCGTGTGAGGGAGGCAAGGAGATTGTCATCACGGGTGTGAACATTGGCGACTTCGGACGCTCTACCGGGGAGTCCTTCTTCGACCTGGTGAAGGCATTGGACAAGGTGGAGGGCATCGAGAGGTACCGCATCTCGAGCATCGAACCGAATCTGCTGACAGACGAAATCATCGAGTACTGTGCGCAGTCGAGGGCGTTCATGCCGCATTTCCATATCCCCTTGCAAAGCGGATGTGACGAGGTGCTGAGGCTGATGCACCGCAAGTATGATACGGCGCTCTTCCGCCACAAGATAGAGAAGATTCGCGAGGTGATGCCTGATGCTTTCATTGGCGTGGATGTCATCGTCGGCACTCGTGGCGAGACGGCAGACTACTTTCAGCAGGCATACGACTTCATGGAGAGCGTGGATGTGTCGCAGTACCACGTCTTCTCCTACTCGGAGCGTGCCGGCACCAAGGCGCTGGAGATACCTCATGCTGTCACTCCGCAGGAGAAGCATGAGCGCAGTCAGCGAGTGCTGGACCTCTCGGCACAGAAGACACGCGACTTCTACAGCCGCTTCATCGGCACCGCACGTCCTGTCCTGTTTGAGCACGCCTCGCCTCGGAAGCCTGTCATGCATGGCTTTACCGACAACTACATCCGTGTGGAAGTGCCCAATCAGCAGTCGCTGGACAACCTGATTGCCACCGTGGAGCTTGGAGCCTTCAACGAGGGAGGCGACGCCTTGGTTGGTGGTGCCATTAAGGCGAAGATGGACGGCGTGCTGTAAGGAGTGCGCAGAAACCCTCAGGAATGTTGCAAGCATATTTATATCGTAAAACCAATAAAGAGAATACAATGAAAAAGATTACTGTTCTAACAAGCCTTTTCATGTGTCTGGCCATAGGATTGCAGGCACAGATTCGAGTACCAAGCGCTACCTATACGCCTGACCCTGCTCCTGTGGTGAGCGGAGAGACGCTCTATGTCTTCACTGGTCACGACCTCGACACTGCCACCTACTTCCGTATGCCCGACTGGCAGGTTTTCTCCACCAAGGACATGAAGCACTGGGAGAACCACGGCATCGTCCTCTCTACAGCCACATTCAAGTGGGCTAAGCAAGGCGACAATGCGTGGGCAAGTCAGGCAATCGAGCGCAATGGCAAGTGGTATTGGTATGTGTCTGCCGAGGATACGGTTGCTCACTTGCACGGCATCGGTGTGGCTGTAGCCGACCGTCCAGAAGGACCTTGGGTTGACCCCATCGGTCGTCCGCTCATCCCAGGCAACTGGGGGTATATCGACCCGACCGTCTTTATCGACGACGACGGACAAGCCTACCTCTTCTGGGGCAACAACGGCTGCTGGTATGCCAAGTTGAACGAGGACATGGTGAGCATTGACACCTCGTTTGGCGACAACGGCATTCGCGACATGCGTCCCATGCTTGACGATGAGGCGCAGTTCGGACCTCGCCGCATGAAGCACGACTATCAGGTGGGCAAGAAGGTCATGAAGACGAACTTCGAGGAGGCTCCTTGGATTTATAAGATTGGCGACACCTACTATCTGGAGTATGCAGCTGGCGGTGTGCCAGAGCATTGGGCTTACTCCACGGCCAAGAGCATCCATGGTCCGTGGACTTATCGGGGACGTATCACAGACGAGTCGCCAGGTTCGTTCACCATCCATGGCGGCACTATCGACTTCCGCGGCAAGTCCTACCTCTTCTACCATGACGGCATCCCCTCGGGCGGCAATGGCTTCCGCCGCTCCACTGTCATCCGCGAGTTCAAGCGCGGTGAGGATGGCAGCATCCCAAAGATAAACATCAAGGAGTAGCGTTGTCCGTCCTGTGCAGGGCGGACAACAGACAACAGACAACGGACAACGGACAACGGACAACAGATAAAATGAAGAAACTGGCTATTGTCATATTGAACTGGAATGGCGCCAAGATGCTGCGCCGCTATTTGCCCACCGTGCTGGAAAACAGCGTTGGCGATGTGATTGTGGCAGACAATGCCTCCATCGATGGCTCGGTGAGCATGCTCTTGCAGGAATTTCCTCAAGTGCAGAACATTGTGCTCGAGCAGAACTTCGGCTTTGCCGATGGCTACAACCGCGCCTTGGCACAGCTATCGGGCTATGAGTACTATCTGCTGCTCAACTCTGATGTGGAGATACGGCAGAAAGACTGGAATGTGCCCATGATTCAGTATATGGACACCCATCCCGAGTGCGCTGCCTGCCAGCCAAAGCTCCTTGCGTTGAGGGATGACGGACAACAGACAACGGATGACGGACGACGGGCGACGGAAAAGTTTGAGTATGCAGGTGCGGCAGGAGGCTATATGGACAAGTTCGGCTATCCCTTCTGCCGAGGGCGCGCGTTCGACACCATTGAGAACGACGAGGGACAGTACGACGAGATAGTCCCCCTCATGTGGGGCACGGGAGCGGCGCTGATGGTGCGTGCTTCTGACTGGCGCGAGAGCGGGGGGCTTGACGGCACCTTCTTCGCCCACATGGAAGAGATAGACCTGTGCTGGCGACTGCGCACCATGGGCAAGTCCATCGTGTGCGTGTCCCAGAGCACCGCCTACCACCTCGGAGGCGCCACGCTCCATCAGGGCAATCCGCGCAAGACCTTCCTCAACTTCCGCAACAACCTGCTCATGCTCTACAAGAACCTGCCCGACAGCGAGCTTACCTACGTCATGCGCGTGCGCTGCATCCTCGACCACCTTGCTGCCCTCCAGTTCCTGCTCAAAGGCGACTTCCAGAACTTCTCCGCCGTGCTGCAGGCGCGACGCGAGTTCAAGCAGATACGCCACGACTACGACCGCGGCAGGCGGCACGTGCAGCAGCTGCGCACTAGCGAGCGAGTGCCTCAGCGCATGGAGTTCATGCTCCTGTGGCAGTACTATGTGAAAGGAAAGAAAACCTTTTCCGCATTGATGAAAGGAGAGAACGAATGAGACCATTCATGCTGGCAGCCCTTTCGATGCTCCTGCTGAGGGCGTTCGCTCTCCCCGCCCATCCAGAGAGAGGAGCTGAAGGCACCTTCTCTGTCTTTGGCGCTTGGATGATGGTGAGCGAGATTGCCCCCGACGGCAAGGAGTCCCCATCGATATACACGCAGTACACCCGCTGCAAAATCTACGACCCCGACAGCACCTACTACTCAGTGCAGCTCCATGCCGTAGGCGACGAGATGATGATGATTGCCCACGAGATGGGACGCTACCGCCTCAACGACTCCGTCTATATAGAGAATGGACGCGAGATGCCCTTTGAGTGGGTGAACGACACCACCTTCATCACCACTTTCCAAGGCTATAAAGAAACTATGGTGCGCTCCTCCACCATCACCACCGAGCGCATGGAAGAGATACGCGAGCTGGTCAGGAAATACCCCGACAGCGCCAACTCGCCCGTCAAGCACTTCGTCTTCTCCACCACCGAACGGCAGCTGAAGCAGACAAACCGCTTCTTCCTATACATTATTATAGGCATGGGCATCCTCGCTGTCGGCGTGGCAGTCTATGTCCATCGCCTGCGGCAGCGCAAGCGCGAGGTGGAGCGCAAGCTGGCAGAGATAGAAGAAGAGCGTACCCTGCGTCCCGAAGTGGTGGCGGACGCCATGAAGCTGGTGGAAAGCGAGTTCTTCCAGTCTGACTATTACATCGCCCTGCGCCAGCGCATCGAACAGGGCGGCAACATCAAGCCCTCCGAGTGGAAAGAGCTGGAGCAGCAGCTCAAAGCCGTCTATCCCCGATTCGGCAGCAGCCTCTACGGACTCTACAATCTCTCGCCCACCGAGTACCAGCTCTGCCTCCTGCTCAAGATTCGCACCGCTCCTGCCGAGATAGCCACCGTGCTCAACAAGGACAAGAGCACCATCAGCAGCATCCGCAAGCGGCTCTACAAGAAAGTTTTCGGCAAGGAAGGGACAGGAAAGGACTGGGATGAGTTCATTCTTTCACTTTAACGGCTGACAGGCTGACAATGAATCTATTGCATGGAGTTTGCAAACTATTTGCAAACTCCTTTTTTTGTATCCTCAAGCAAAAGCCAACTATTTGCCAACTTCGTTTCTTTGCGAGAAAAAGCAGATTTCGTACTTTTGCAGACGAAAAGACAAACCTAAAACCTGAAAAGATGAAAAAGATTCTCTTTTTATTCGTCTTGTTGCTGGCTGTGTCGGCACAGGCACAAGAGCCAGCCAAGGCTCAGCAAGTGAAGTACACCGTCAAGGGTGTGAGCAAGGAAAATGGCAAGATGGTCTATCTGGAAGACAAGTTGACCTCCAAACTGGTGGACAGCGTCACCGTAGCCCAAGGAAAGTTCGTGTTCAAAGGTCAGGCAGACAAGGATGCCATCTTTGCCATCACGTTCGACCCGAAAGACTGGCAGAGTTGGCACACCCTGTTCTTCAATGACGGCAAAACCATCAGCGTCAACATGAACGACAGCACACTGAAAGGTTCGCCGCTGAACGAGCGGCTGGCCTACTATAATAAGGAAATTCTGGGTTTGCCCAGCAGTTATTATCCAGAGTATAAATATAAGATGACCAAGAAGATGTTTGAAGAGGAACGCGAGTCCCTTCTTCCTGCTGCACTCATCGTGGAAGGCCAGAGAACCTTTGGGTCGAAAGGACTGCTTCGCATGCTGGACGAGAAGCCAGCCTACGCCCAGCATCCAAAAGTCAAGCAATATGCGGAGGGGATAAAGAGGATGGCTACGGCCACAATTGCCGTCAGCTCAGGCAGGACAGACAAGCAGAAAGCCGCCGACAGGGATGCGAAAGCAGCCTTCATCGGCCAGCAGTTCACCGACTTCGAGATGGTGGACACCTTGGGTAACACCCACAAAATCAGTGAATATGTTGGCAAAGGGCATTGGGTGCTTGTCGATTTCTGGGCTTCATGGTGTGGTCCCTGTCTTCGTGAGATGCCCAACGTGGTGGCGGCCTACGAGAAATACCACACAAAAGGACTTGACATCGTTGGCGTGTCCCTTGATGGAAACAGGATTCCGTGGGTGAAGGCCATCATCAAGCAGAACATGCCGTGGGTGCATCTTTCTGATCTGAAGGGAAGGGAGTCGCTGGTCTCCAAAGTCTATAAAATTGACGCCATCCCCGACAACCTGCTCATCGACCCGCAAGGCAAAATCGTAGCTCGCGAACTGTATGGCGAGGCGCTGCACGAGAAACTGAAAGAAATCTTTGGAGAATAGAACGGCAATGCTCCGTGCCAGTGAAACGGAAATACATTAGATTCTCGTAAAGGAGTAGATTAGTAAAAAAAGAAGATTAGTTCAAACATGCGTGTACACACCCTCTCCATTCGCAGTGATGCGCGTGGAGATTATCCCAATAGTTACAAACCTTAAAAAGCATAGACAGAATGAAAAGTTTGAGAAAGATAATGATGGGAGCGTTGTGCCTGAACCTGCTGGCGTGTCAGCACACGTCGCAGACAAGAGACGTGCTCGAAGTCATCTTACCTACAGGCACAGAAGGCTTCGTAGAGGTCACCTTTGGCGAGCTGGCAGAGCGGGTTGATACGTTCCCTCTTGTGGACGGACGTTTGGTGATGGAAAAAGAAGGCTTGCCGGTGTCAGTCACTCTGAAGTATCTGAAAGAGCAGGATGCCGACAGCACGGTGTGGCTGGCTGTGCAAGGAGCGCTGTCTCGATGGGGAAATGTCCCCTTAGGGCATGGATACACCCTGCTCACCTTCGATTCCTTGCCCTCGCCAGTCGCTGTGGGGACCATCGCCGATGAGTATGGTGACTTCGAAGCACTCGACGTCTTCTACAATAACCCGCAGCGCTTTCGGAGCGAGGCGTTTCTGCAGGCACATTCCCAAAGCCTGTGCGCGCTGAAGCTCATACCCCATTCATGGGATGCCGACACGTTGCAGAGGGTCTTGGAGTGTTTCTCTGCGTCTCTGCGCAATTCTCCGAAAGGGCAGGAACTGCAACGCCTCATAGCGTCGCGCAAGGAGCAGGGCGGTGTAGCCAAACTCTTCCCCATGTGGGATACGGCTGGTGTGGCTCATGGTTTTCAGGAGTGTCTTGACGGGAAGGACTATATGCTGCTGAACCTGTGGGCAAGCTGGTGCGGCCCCTGTCGTGCCGAGATACCCGAACTGATAGCATACGAGGAAGAATGTCGTGACCGTGTGGCATTTGTCAGCGTGACCATCGACGAAGACAGAGACGCTTGGCTGAAAGCGGTGGATGAACTGCCGAAATGCGCATGGGCAAACCTCTCCACGAAGTTTGATGGCAGCCCAGAAGGACGACCACGTCCCCCTCTCTTCAATAATGGCTTCGTTCCTTTCTTCTACATCCTCGACAGAGACGGAAACACCGTTTACAGTTCGTTGGAATGTGGGGGCGGAAAACCTTTGGACGATGCAAAAGAAAGACTCGAAGAACTGCTGGAAGTGCAGCAATAGATATTTTGTGTAAAAACCCAACTTAAACCTTTACAAGTATGAAAAAGCTTTTAATGATTGTGGGTGTCTTCGTGTTGGCGCTGACCGCACAGGCACAGAAAAGAGTGATTGTGAATCCTGATTACGAGCAGCCAGAAGGAACTTTTCCAATGGAGCCTAAGCGTGTGGAGCTGACAGACACGGCAACGGTGCTGCATCTGAGCATCGGCAGCGGATATTCGGGGTATGGCATTTCAAAGGTGTGGCTGAAAGCAGATGGTAAGCAGTATGCGTTGAAGAGTGGAAGGCGCATCAGCACGCAGGGATTTGGCATGCCTGCTTGTGAAAAGGATTTGGAACTCCCTGTTTACAACAAGGATGGTGAGTGTGTGGATACATGGGTAATCCCGAAAGAAGAACCGTTTGTGGACGGACAGATGTATGAGCATTCCAGTGCGGCAGACTCGCTGGTGCTCATCTTCGAGCCGCTTCCCGACCATGTGGCTCAGTTTGATTTCTCTAACGACATCTTTAATATCAGTCTGGTTCAGACTGCGGAGGAAGCAAAAGAACCGAACCTCCTGCAGATGCCTGATGTGGAGCCAGAACGGTTTCTTGAGGCTGTTGCCGCCATGTTCCCTGGCAAAGTGGTCTTCTTTGACTTGTGGGCTACATGGTGCGGACCTTGCAAGATGGGCATCAAAGCAATGGCGCCGATGAAGGAGGAACTGAAGGATGAGGATGCCGTGTTTGTGTATCTGACCAATGAGTCGAGCGATGAAGTTCTCTGGAAGAAGCACATAGCCTCGATGAAAGGCTATCATTTGCGTATGCCTTCCGATTACTGGAACCAGCTCCCTTGTATCATTTCCTCCAGAGGCATTCCGCAGTATCACCTCTACAACAGGAAGGGTGAGAATGTTTTCAACATATTAGGATTCAGCGATGAGATGATACCGGCGTTCAAGGAGAATATACAGAAAGCGTTGGAACAGTGAGGCCCTGGTGGAACGTACCCCTCGGGTCCACCATACCGTACCCCTCGGGTCCTCCTCATCGTACCCCTCGGGTCCGCTTTCTGTTTCTGAGGCACATTAGGATTGCTTTCCCCTCTCATCTGTACGATGTTGTAACAACTCAAGTTGATAGAAATTAGTTTTTAATAAACATGCATACGCTCGCACTGTCCCTGATGATTGTGCGAGCCTTTTTGTTTGAGAGGTGCTTTTATGTAGGCACTTTTGCTTTTTCCCTGCCTGAAAGAGTGAAAGTTATGAAAAAAAGTTGTAATTTTGCAGCAAATTGCGGGTGCTCTTTGCGTGTGGCAGGGCTGAACGCTTGATACTATGATAATTAACCTTTTTATGTATAGATTTTTTCTGATTCTTTCTTTTGCTGCACTAGGCTCTGTGCTTGCACCGATGACGGTGGCGGGACAGGAGCGTGTGGTGCCAGTGCCTAATGCGGACCGAATGGCTTCGCCGCATGTCCGAGTGCTGTTTCAGGACAGCGAGGGCTTCATGTGGTATGGCATGAAATCGGACGGCTTGTACAGCGATGACGGCTACAACCTTGCTGTAATACGTGCAGACTTTTTGCATCCCGAGGTGCAGATGAACAACAACATCACAGCTATCTGCGAAGATGGCAGGGGGCGCTTGTGGATTGGCACGAAGCGCGGCCTTTACATTCTGGACAAGCGAGACTACAGCATTTACCCTACGGGTGACGAGGAGCTGCAGAGATGGACGTTTGACGCGCTGAAAGCAAGCGGCGGTGACTCGGTGCAGGCATACGCCAACAGGCAAGTGCTGACCTATGACGGTGAGGGCAGGTGCGTTGGCAGAACGCCAGTGGAGAAGAATCCGCTGGTGACGCAGAGCAGGAAAGAACTGACTGACAGAAGGGGAAATTTTTGGCAGATTGACGACAATGGCATCCCTTCGGTGAAGATGCGTCCTGTGGCAGAGCTGAAAGAGGTGGAGCTGGCGGAGCTTCCGCTGTGCGGCAATGTGCCCGTCGATTGGATTGAGCTGCCCGAGGAGCAACACAAACATAACGTGTGGCGCGATGCTGACAGTACGATGTATGCAAGCACCAACAAGGGCTTGTGGGTGGCAAGAAAGGGAGAAGAGCCTGAACAGCAGGGTCCTGAGTTTGGTGTGGTCAATGCTCTGTCGCCAGGCGAGGATGGCACAATCTACATGAACACGGAATGGCAGGGGCTGGTCAGCTACACGAACGGCATCGTAGAAAGGCTTGACCAGTCGATACGCAATGCCTTCAACATCTGTTTTGACCAGGGAAAGCTGTGGATATGCACCAGCGACGGAAAGCTGCTGCTCTATGATGTGGCGACGAAGGAAAAGGTAGACATGTCGAACCAATGCCGCCTGCAAGGGGATGCTCCTATCGGACTGGCGGTGTTGCAAGGTAAGGTGTGGTTGCTGTTTGACCATCGTCTCCTTATTTATACTATCTCCGAGAATCCTGATGACAAGCCTGTGATGCGCTGCATCAGTCCGTCAGACCTTGAGCCGCGTCCAGCTTTCTTCAGGGGACTTTACACCGATGGGAAGAGCCGCATCTTTCTGGAGTGTGAACAGAAGAGCTACGAGTTGCTGCTGACGGATGACGGACAGAAGATGGATGAGGAAGAGGCGATTGTGCTGTCGGCTTATGAAACGGCGAACGGCATGCGCAGACCAGGCATGAATACGAACCAGCTGAATTTGGAGGCAGACGAGCGCGTGGTGCATCTTTATCTCACCACGTTTGACCATATGAACACACGGCATGTGCGTTTCGCCTATCGCTATCGGGGTGAGCAGGAATGGCAATATCTGGAAATGGGGAAGAATGATGTGCTTCTTACACGCCTCTCCAGGGGCGAGCAGACTGTTGAGGTGATGGCGACAGGCGTGGACGGGCAATGGAATGAGTATGTGCTTGAACTGACGATTTTCTGTAAGCCACACTGGTGGGAGTCAGCGTGGGCGTATGCTGCCTATGTACTGGGGGCATTGGTGCTGCTGGCTGCAGGATTCTGGTCAGCATCGCTGCTGAAGAAGTCACCGCAGTAGTTATCGTCGAGAGTGCTGGTATAGGCATATTGGTTTTTGCGCTGGTATTGTTCTGCTGTTTCGAGCAACTGCATGAATCGTTCAGCTCGCAAGGGATTCATCTTCCCCTTTGCGAGCTGTTTCTTTTGGTACTTAATCCAGTTGAGCATCTGATGCTCCTCTAAGCGGTGCTTGGAGGGGCGTCTTTTCTCTTCTGCCATGAAGGCCATGATATGGTTGTAGTGCGTATCCCAATGTTCTTCCTGTGTCATAGGGCTTAGTGGTGGGCATAGATAAATCTCAGTATGAAGAAGATGGCGAGGATATACATGACGACGGAGAGGTCTTTCTGTCGTCTGGTGAAAAGTTTGATGATGACATAGGCTATCATGCCGAGTGCAATGCCTTCGGAGATGCTGGAGGTGAGGGGCATGGTGAAAGCGGTGATGAAGCAAGGAACGGCTTCGGTGGGGTCGGCTAGATTGATGTCTTTCAGTGGGCGTAGCATTAGGAAACCGACAAGGAACAGGACGCAGGCTGTGGCGGCTGCTGGGATGGTCATGAAGAGCGGCGAGAGGAAGAGGGCGGCGAGGAAGAGTATGGCAACCGTGAAGGAGGTGATGCCTGTGCGTCCTCCTGCAACAACGCCTGCGGAGCTCTCTGCATAGGTGGTGACGGTGGAGGTTCCCATCAGGGAACCTGCTGTGGTGCCGATGGCGTCTGCCATCATGGCGTGGCTGATGCGGGGAATTTCTCCATCTTTCTTTACCATGCCTGCACTGGTGGCTGCACCGATGAGTGTTCCGATGGTGTCGAAGATGTCCATGAAGAGCATGATGAAGATGGCGGCGTAGTAGTTGAGGTCGATGGATAGCAATTTACCAAAGTCCAGTTTGAAAGCGATGGGCTCGATGGATGTGGGCAGAGCAATGGGTGAGAACCCTTCGGGAATAATCGTTACGCCGAGGGGAATTCCTATCAACGTGATGGCGACGATGGCGTAGAAGAGGGCTCCTGGAACGCGTAGCGCGAGCAGGATGCAGCCTAACAGGATGCCGATGGCGGTGAGCAGGGCTGTGGGTGTCCATGCGCCCAGGGTGGTCAGCTCGTTGGGGTCTCCGACGATGATGCCGCTGTTTTTCAGACCGATGTAACCGATGAAGAGCCCGATGCCTGCCGAGATGGCATAGCGTAGGTTGGTAGGCACGGAATTGACTATGGCTTCACGCACCTTGAAGATGGTGAGGAGGATGAAGATGATGCCTTCGATGAAAACTGCGACCAAAGCTTCTTGCCATGTGTATCCCATGTTGACAACAAGGGTGTAGGCGAAAAAGGCGTTGAGTCCCATGCCTGGGGCTAAGGCTAATGGCTGCTTCGCGTAGAATGCCATGACCAAGGTGGCAACGGCGGCTGCCAGGATGGTGGCTGAGAAAACCGCGCCTTTGTCCATGCCTGCGCTGGACATGATCTGCGGGTTGACTGCCAAAATATAGCACATGGTGAAGAAGGTAGTGAATCCTGCAAAAAATTCGGTTCTGAGACGATGTTGTTTGGGGTTGAACCCTGTCAGTTGATAGAAAAGTTTTTTCATTGTATATGAGCCGCTTTGGATGTTTGTTTGGACAAAGATATTTATTTTTTGTGAATGTGTCGCCGAATGTGTGAAAAAATGTTATTGTTGATGGGTGATTGGGTTGTTGGGGGATACTTTTGAAGGCCTAAAGTGAGGATGAGCAGTGCAGTGTAGCAGAGAATGGTGACGAGGGCGTCGGGATGCCATTCGATGGTGGAGAAGGGGAGCGTGGCTATGGTTTCGGTGATGCTGTTCATGGTGGTGGCGGTCCAGTTGAGCAGTTCTGTGAGCACGGCATTGATGGATGGCGACCAAAGGAATGTCCACCAAAGGATGCTGCCCCACATGAGCAGATAGACGAAGGGGAGAATGGCGAGGTTGCTGATGATGGAAAGGATGGGGATGTTGCCGAAGTGATGCGCTACAAGCGGAGCGGTAAAAAGGGAACAGATGAAGGTGATGCCTATGGTGGTCCATAGGGTAAGTATGAATGGAGAATGCGATGGGCAGGTTCTGATGAGCTGTTTGTTGAATAGGCTGATGCTGCAGACGGAGATGAATGAGAGCTGAAAGCCGATGTCGTGCAGGAGGAAGGGATTGATGCAGAGCATGAGGAAAAAGGCGAGTGCACAGGAGTTTAGCGTGATGTTTTCACGAGAAAGCATCTGGCTGAGCAGCAGCAGGCTGAACATGATGACTGCACGAACGAGTGAGGGGGACATGCCTGTCATGAGTGCATAGCACCATAGCGCAGCGATGATGAGGGTGTTGCTGACCCATTGCCAGCGGCGAGGAAGCATTTTCTTGAGGAAAAAGAACTGCATCATCATGGCGATGATGCCGACATGGAAGCCTGAGAGCGCTAACACATGACTGACGCCTGCACGTGCATAGGCAGTACGGGTGGCTTTAGATATTTCGCCTTTCCTCCCGATGGTCATGGCTTCGATGATGCTGGAGGCTTCTTGGCTGATGCCGTTGGCCTCGTAGATATGATGCAGCTTTTCTTGCAAATCCTTGAATGATTGGAGAATGCCTGGTGTGGCATGGCGCGGTTTTACCTGCCATTGGTGGGGTGGCGCATAGGCGGTTGCGCAGATGCCTTGATGAAAAAGGTAGCGTCTGTACTTTGCAAAGATACCCCCCCCACTTTCTGTTGGTGCCAGATGCCTGATGTGGGCAAGGATGGTGTCCCCTGCTTGCAGCGAGGCGATTTTCCCTTCCTCCTTTCCTCTTTCTTTCCCTATATATACAATAATGTGTGTTCCATTATCTTGCATCAGGTTGAGTGCCCATGTCTTGGCTTTCTCTTGCGGTGGTTCTGCCAGTATGCCATGAATGGGGTGGGTGTCTGGAGGTGTGCCTTGGGTGATGCGTTGTTGCTTGGCTGTGTGGAGGGTCATGCCGATGAGGGCGTAGAGTAGGGTGGCGGCGATGCCGAACTTGTGTGATTGGTGGGTTGGGGCGGTCTTGACGTAGTGGTGTGTAAGGGCGAGGGCTGTGCTGCTGAGGATGAACAGGGTTTTGGGGTTGGGGGGTGCTGGCAGCAAAATCGCCCCGACCATCCCAAGGGTGAAGGGAAGGACGAGGCGAAGAAGGGGACTGTTCTGCCATTTCATCTTCTCTCTCTGCTCAGTTCTTCTGTATCTGTTTCAGTTGCTTGATGCGTTCTTCTGGCTGTTCGGCTCCGAACACGTAGCTGCCTGCTACGAGCACGTCGACTCCTGCCTGTACGAGGCGGGGGGCGGTGTCGGCGTTGACGCCGCCGTCTACTTGGATGAGGGTGTGGCTGCCTGTGCGCTGGATGAGTTCTTTGAGCTTCTTGACTTTCTGGATGGAGTGCTCGATGAACTGCTGTCCGCCGAAGCCAGGGTTGACGGTCATGAGGAGCACCATGTCTATGTCTTGGATGATGTCTTCAAGCACGTGGACGGGGGTGTGGGGGTTGAGGGTGACGCCTGCCTGCATGCCTGCATGGTGTATCTGCTGGATGGTGCGGTGCAGGTGGGGGCAGGCTTCGTAGTGGACGTTCATGATGTGGGCGCCGAGGGCTTTGACTTGGGGGGTGAATTTGCCGGGGTCGACTATCATGAGGTGCACATCGAGGGGTTTCTGGCAGTGCTTGGCTACGGCTTCGAGCACGGGGAAGCCGAAGCTGATGTTGGGCACGAAGACGCCGTCCATGACGTCGAGGTGGAGCCAGTCGGCTTCGCTGCGGTTGATCATGTCGAGGTCTTTGGCCAGATGGGCAAAGTCGGCTGAAAGGAGGGAGGGGGAGATTAGGGGCATTATTTAATTGATAATTGATAGTTGATGATTGATTGTTGGCTTCGCTTGTCTGTTGTCTGTTGTCCGTAGTCCGTTGTCCTCACTTCAACGTAAAACTGGTTTGTCCTATCATCTGCTTGTCGCAGAAGATGAAGAGCTTGTAGGTGCCTGCTTCGAGGAACTCGGCTACGTCGCTGTACATGGTGATGGCTTGTTCTTCGCCTGTGTATTGGATGTATTTCTTTTCGGTGTATTCGAGTTGGGTGTCTTCGTAGGGGAAGGTGCCTTTGTTGCCCATCACTGTGTTGTCGGGCTTGAGGATGCGGGCGTAGATGATGCGCTCGCCGTTGGTGGCGGTGACGTTTTTGACGATGGTGAAGCCGAAGGAGATTTTCTTCACGTTTTTCACTTTGGCGGTTTCTTTGCTGCGCTTGTTGAGGGGGGTGACCCAGAAGCCTGTGGCGTCGAGCTGTGCGGCGATGTCTACTTTGTCGCGAAGTTCGTTGCGCTCGTTGGCGAGGTGGGTGATTTGTGTGTTGGCTGCTGACATCTTTGCTTTGATTTCTTTGTTCTCTCTGTTGAGCGTCTGGTTGAGCTGGTTGAGGGAATCGACTTGCATGATGTAGCTTTGCAGCACTTTGCGCAGGGAGGCTATCTCTGCCTTGAGCCGCTTGATTTCGGCGGCATCGGTGGCTTTGGTGCGCTCCAGCTCTTCGAGCAGCTGCTGTGTGTGGCGACGTTCTTCTTCTATCTGGGCGATGAGGCTGTCGTTGCTGAGCTTGCTCTGGAGCATCTCGTATTGGAGGTCGAACTCTTGGTACTGGCTGGCCATTTCTTGCTTGTTGATTTCGGCCAGCTCGAGCAGCTCGTCGTTCTGCTGTTGCTGTTGGACGAGGAGGATGCCTAATACTGCGATGCCTATGGCTAGGAGGGCGGCGGCGATGCCTGTCAGGATGAGCTTGGTGGGTTTCTGGCGGGCTGGCGCTTGCTGTTCTTGTGAAGAGTCTGTGCGAGGTGCTTCTTCCATAAGGTAGCCTGTTTTAGGTGGGGAGTGGGGGGAGACCGCCCTTCTTGCGGGGCGGTCTCTTGGGGGTTATAATTCTGCTAGTTCTATGATTCGGTCAACGGCGGCTTTCAGTCCGTCGGAGTTCTTGCCGCCTGCTGTGGCGAAGTGGGGCTGACCGCCACCGCCGCCTTGGATGAGCTTGCCTGCTTCGCGAACGAGCTTGCCTGCGTTTTTGCCTTCTGCCACGAGGTCGTCGGAGAAGGATACGGTGAGGGTGGGCTTGTCGTTGGTGGTGCTGCCGATGGCGACGAGCAGGTGCTCGGGGAATTGTGCACGGAGCTGGAATGCGATGTCTTTGGCATTCTGTGGCTCTATGGGCAATACGCCTGAGATGACTTTCACGTTGTTGATGGTCTGTGACTTCTCTATCAGCATTTTCTTGAACTCTAATGCTTTCTGTGCCTTGAATTCGTCAACCTGGGCTTGCAGCTCTTTGTTTTCGGAGATGGCTTTTTGGATGGTTGACATGAGGTCGGGCGCATTGTTGAGGAGGGCTTTCAGGTCGGTCATGAAGTCTTGCATCTTGTCAAGCATGTATTCCACTTCTGTGCCTGTGATGGCTTCGATGCGTCGAACGCCTGCTGCAATGGAGCTTTCGCTGATAATCTTCATCATGCCGAGACAGCCTGTGCTTGAGGCATGGCAACCGCCGCAGAACTCGACTGAGGTGCCGAACTGGACAACGCGAACCTTGTCGCCGTATTTTTCGCCGAACAGGGCGATGGCGCCGAGTTTCTTGGCCTCTTCGATGGGGTAGTCGCGGTATTCCTTCATTGGGATGTTCTCGCGTATTTTGGTGTTGACGAGATGCTCTACTTCGCGAATCTGATCGGGGGTTACTTTCTCAAAGTGTGAGAAGTCGAAGCGCAGGCTGCTGTCTGTCACCAGTGAGCCTTTCTGCTCGACATGGGTGCCGAGCACTTCGCGCAGTGCCTCGTCGAGGAGGTGGGTGCAGGTGTGGTTTGCCTCGATGGCGCGGCGGCGCTCCACATTGACGCATGCCATGAATTCGGCTGTGGGCTGCTCGGGCAGCTTGTCCACGATGTGGATGGCAACACCGTTCTCTTTCTTGGTGTCAAGCACTTGAATCTCTTCGTTTTCGCTGACCAGCACGCCTGAGTCGCCTATCTCGCCACCCATTTCTCCGTAGAATGGGGTCTTGTCGAGGATTACCTCGTAGGCTGTACGTTTCTTCTGCTGCACTTCGCGGTATTTCACGATGTGGGCAGGGTGCTCTGTATAGTCGTAGCCGACGAACTCGCTTTCTGCATCGCCGAGGACAACCCAGTCGCCCAGCTTGACTTCAGCTGCGTTGCGAGCACGGTTCTTCTGCTCCTGCATGCAGGCGTCGAAGCCCTGCTCGTCAACAGTCAAGCCCTGTTCGCGGCAAATCAGTTCGGTGAGGTCGAGGGGGAAACCGAAGGTGTCGAACAGCGTGAATGCCTTGTCGCCAGCAATCTCAGTCTTGCCTTCAGCCTTTGTCTCGTCGATGACGCCCTGCAAGAGCTTGATGCCGTTTTCGAGGGTGCGGAGGAATGAGCTTTCTTCTTCCTGCATCACCTTCATCACCAGCTTCTGCTGTGCGGCAATCTCGGGGAAGGCATCGCCCATCTCGTTGACGAGGGTGGGGACGAGCTTGTAGATGAATGCTTCTTTCTGGCCAAGGAAAGTGTAGCCGTAACGAACAGCGCGGCGCAGGATGCGGCGAATCACATAGCCTGCCTTGGCATTGGATGGCAGCTGGCCGTCGGCAATGGCAAAGGCGATGGCACGAAGGTGGTCAACCACAACGCGCATGGCAATGTCTTTCTTCTCGTCATCACCATACTTGCAGCCTGCCATGTCGGCCAGCACCTTGATGAGTGGCTGGAAGATGTCTGTGTCATAGTTGGATGTCTTGCCCTGCAATGTACGCACCAAGCGTTCAAAGCCCATGCCTGTATCGATAACTTTAGCTGGAAGACCCTCCAGTGAGCCGTCAGCCTTGCGGTTGAACTGCATGAATACGAGGTTCCAAATCTCAATAACCTGAGGATGGTCTTTGTTCACCAGCTCACGTCCAGGGACTTTTGCTTTCTCTTCTTCAGAACGGGAGTCTACGTGAATCTCAGAACAAGGACCGCATGGCCCAGTGTCGCCCATCTCCCAGAAATTGTCATGCTTGTTGCCGTTGATTATGTGGTCTTTGGGCAGGAACTGCTCCCAGATGCCAGCAGCCTCGTCATCGCGTGCCAGACCTTCTTCCTCACTGCCTTCGAAGACTGTTGCATAGAGGTCTTTGGGGTCAATCTTCAGTACGTCAACAATGTATTCCCATGCCCAGCTGATGGCTTCCTTCTTGAAGTAATCGCCGAAGGACCAGTTGCCCAGCATCTCAAACATGGTGTGGTGGTAAGTGTCGTGTCCTACTTCCTCGAGGTCGTTGTGCTTTCCGCTTACGCGCAGACACTTTTGACTGTCAGCCTGGCGGCGGCACTTGGGGGTGGCGTTGCCTAAGATGATGTCCTTAAACTGATTCATGCCTGCATTGGTGAACATCAGTGTCGGGTCGTCTTTCACGACCATTGGAGCTGATGGCACAATCAGGTGCTCTTTGCTTTCAAAGAATTTCTTGAAAGATTCGCGTATTTCTTTTGCTGTCATATAGTTTGTTGTTTAATTTTCTAAATTGCAAAGTTACGAACTTTCCACAAAATAACCTTGAATATGCCGTTATAATTGAATGAAAAGAAAAAAATAAGCCGTCATAATCAGATTTTTGACTATGACGGCTTTCCTTTCTGAATCAATACTGAGGTGTCGGAGCATGTATGGATGTCCTTCACTTGGCGCGAACTTGATCAGTCCATCTCTTTGATGAGTCGTTCCATGGCTTGGTCAAGGCTGCCTGCCAGCGTCATGTTGCCAATCTTGCGCAATGGTTCACGCTTGCCTGAACGAAGGTCCTTGAGGCGTTTCTGAAGCATCTTTTTGACAGCATTGCGCAGCTTCTGGTCTTGGCAGTGTTGAATGACGGGTGTACTGAATTTGCAAAGCTCCAGGTCATTCATGTCGAGGTCCTTGCTGTTCCAGTATTCCTCCAGCGTGCTGACGTAAAGCTCCCAGTCTTGCTTCTTTTCTGCATAGCCAATGAGGGTCGTTAGCCGAATCTGTTCGCGATTGGGGACATTGCACTCTTCCATCAGGTCGACGAATGCCTGAAATTTCTCGGTGTCCATGCTGACAGCCCCGTCCTTTTCCTCTATCAGGGTACGTGAGTAGCTGTTCCATGTGTTTTGCAACTTGGCTGATACGGCAGCCTGACTTGTTGCGGCAACGAGGGCTTGGGGCTGTTTGGCTGTGTAAACAAAAGCAGGGTGGAAAGGATTCTGCAAGTGCTTCATGAACACACTGCTTAGTGCGGCATCGGATGCAAAAGTCTCAGCCTTTCCGTCAAGCAGCGCCTCGGCAACGATGTTGCATTGCTTCTGCTTGTAGGAAGCTCCAAGCATGTTGATGTATTCCAGCAGAAACTGCGGGTCTCTCTCGCCGTTGGCGAAACGCAGGTCCATGCTTTCCGTACTTGTGTCCTTGCTGTTGTCTTTTACTTTCTGAATGAAGGTCTCCGCATTGCTTCCACCTACCCATCGCCCAATTTCCTTACCTTCACTGTTGAAAATGATGAAAGTAGGGAATGCTGTGACATCCAGTTTCTGCATCAGACCAGGGCCTACTCCCTTTTCCATGTCAATCTTAATGCAGACGTAAGAGGGGTTCATGAAATCGCCCACAACTTGCTGTGTGAAGATATTTCTTGCCATTTGTTTGCAAGGGCCGCACCATGAAGTGTAACAGTCAAGGAAAATCTTTTTCTTGCTGCTTTTAGCTTGTTCGACAGCTTGTTGGAAGGTAGCGCCTTCAGGAAGGAAAGTGATGCCCTGTGCCCATGTGGCAACAGAGATGCAAGCAAATAACAAAGTTGTTAAAAGGAATCTTGTTTTCATGTTGATAGCTAAACTTTTTGTGTAAGGTTTTATTTTTCGTTGCAAAGGTACGTTTTTTCTTTTTAATGGCAAATTCTGAAAGTCCTTTCTTTGTGCTTCAGGGCATTCCCGCTTCTCCAGCAAGAGCATGCTGCCTCTATCTTTTGCCGATGTCTTCACGCCATTGGGAGAATCAATAAAAAATGTTATTTTTTTTGTGCTCTGCCTGATTTGCACTATCTTTGCATGACTTTTAGGTAAAGAATTGTAAAATCACTTAAATACAGTATTATGACACTTATCATTGTTATTGCCATCATTGCCGTTATCGTATTCTCCATTATCGGCATTTACAACAACTTGGTGAAACTTCACAACAATCGCGAAAACGCATTTGCAGACATCGACGTCCAGCTGAAGCAGCGTTACGACCTTGTTCCGCAGCTTGTTGCAACCGTCAAGGGATATGCAGCTCATGAAAAGGAACTGCTCGAATCCATTACTGCTGCACGTTCTGCTGCTGCCAGCGCAACAAGCATTGACGACAAAATAAAGGCAGACCAGCAGCTCACTTCTGCTTTGGCAGGACTGAAGGTTTCTGTTGAGGCTTACCCCGACTTGAAGGCAAACCAGAACTTCCTCCAGCTGCAAGGCGAATTGTCCGATATCGAGAACAAGCTCGCTGCAGTTCGCCGCTACTTCAACTCGGCTACGCGCGAACTCAACAATGCAGTTCAGACGTTCCCAAGCAATATCTTTGCAGGAATGTTCGGTTTCCACAGGGAAGCCATGTATGAGATTGAAGCCTCACAGCGCGCAGCCGTAGAAAAAGCACCTGAAATTCAGTTCTGATGCAGTATATAGGCATTCAATCACAAATAGCGCGAAACAACTGGAACAGCTTCATGTTGCTCCTGATGTTCCCATTCATTATTCTTGGCATGCTGTGGGTGTTCTGCTGCATCTTTGGCCTGCAAAGTGTATACGATGAATACGGCAACACGCATTGGTATCTCAACACAGACATCGTCAACGAAACATGGCTCGGCTGGGCACCATGGGCTGTTGCTATCGTAGCCATTTGGCTTTTGATAGCCTACACCTTCAATGCGCAGATGATTCAGCACGCAACAGGCGCCAAGCCGCTCGAGCGCAGAGAAAATCCACGTATATATAATATGGTGGAAAACCTTTGTATGACCTGCGGCATGGATATGCCAAAAATCAACATCATCAACGACCCGCAGCTCAACGCCTTTGCGTCAGGCATCAACAAGAAATCCTATACCGTGACCCTGACAACGGGCATCATCAACTATCTTGACGATCAGGAACTGGAAGGCGTGATAGCGCACGAACTGACCCACATTCGCAATAGAGACACCAAAGTGCTCATCATCAGCATCGTCTTTGTGGGCATCCTGTCCACCCTGCTTACAGTCCTGACCAATGGCATTCTCCGTATGTTTCTTTATGGCGGTTTGGTTTCGCGCCGTTCAGACGAGAAGAACAATGGTGGCGTTGCAGTCATCGTTGTCATCATTGCAGCAGTCATTTGCGCTTCCATTGCTTACTTCCTGACCATGCTCACTCGCTTTGCCATTTCTCGCAAGCGTGAGTTTATGGCTGATGCAGGTGGTGCAGAAATGACTCGCAATCCATTGGCTTTGGCTTCTGCCTTGCGGAAGATTTCTGGCAATCCGGGACTTGGCCATGTCGGACGCGAAGATGTGGCGCAGCTCTTCATCATCCATCCCAAGAAGATGGCGCAAGGATTCTTTGACCGTATGCAGTCGCTCTTCAGCACCCATCCAAGCACAGAAGAAAGAATCCGCATTCTGGAGCAATTCTAAACAGCGCGATTCTTAATATCTAATAAAAAGAGTTGGATATCTAACAAAAAACGTTAAACTTTTTGTTAGGTATCCATTTCTTTTTGTTTTCATATGTCTTTATCTAAAAGATTAGATTATCTTTGCGACTGGAAATCTAAAACATTAAATAATCATGAAGAAAACCAACGAGGAAAGGCAGCTGACGAAGGCTGAGATGGAAATCATGAACATACTTTGGAGTCCCCCAACTCCAGAAGGAGGGCTTACCACCCATCAAATCATCGAGCACTATCCAGAGCCCAAGCCAGCTTATTCCACCATTGCCACGTTTCTGAAGATATTGACCAACAAAGGTTTCATTCAGCCTCGCAAGCAAGAAGGGGGAGGCAAAACCTTCGTGTTTTATCCGCTCATCAGCCGCGAAGAATATACCACTCGAGTCATGAAAGAAGTGAAAAGCACCTTCTTCGGCAACTCGCTCAAATCTATGCTTTCCTTCTTTGCCAAGCAAGAAGAAGTGTCGGAAGAAGACTTGCAGGAAATCCTCTCGCTTATCAACAGACCTCGATAGTGTAGGGCGAGCATCCAATGACCCATCCTTAAAATTACACAGAAGCCATGTTATTCATTATCAAGTCAGCCATCACGCTGGCACTCTTATACAGCTGTTTCTTCATCTTCCTCAGCAAAGAGACATTCCATCGCTTCAACCGCATCATGCTCCTGGGCATCATGCTGGCGTCGCTTGTTGTCCCCCTGTTCCAGTTCACCACAGAGCACCCGACAGTCATCAATGAGGAGTTTCACCAGCTGCAAACCTTTATTGAGGAACCCGCTCCCATCATGTCGCCAGTGGTCGTGGAAGAAGCCAAGCCGCGCATCACCTGGGTGCAAGCGCTCACATGGACTTATCTGGCAGGCGTGATAGTCATGGCAGTCATCACCATCGTGCAAGCCATTTCACTCATTCGTTTCATGCGTGGCGGCCTGAGGCATACCGATTCGCGTGGCAATACCGTCATTTTGCAAAGAGGCGAACTGCCTCCGTTCAGCATCTTCCGCTACATTGTCATGAGTGTGAAAGACTACGAAAACAACTGCCAGCATATTCTCACCCATGAGCAGGAGCACATTCGCTTGGGACACACCTACGACCTCCTGCTGCTCGAGGCGATGAAGCTCTTCCAATGGTTCAACCCCTTCGTCTGGTTCATCAGTCGCGACCTCAAGACCCTTCATGAGTATGAGGCTGACCAGGCAGTCATCAATCAAGGCATCGATGCAAAATCATATCAACAACTACTTGTGATGAAGGTCGTCGGGAATCGACTGCAGCCTTTCACCAACAACCTGAATCACGGCTCACTCAAAAAACGTATCCTTATGATGTACCAAAAACCGTCCAATCGATGGCTCATGCTCAAAGCGCTATGTGCCATTCCCGTAGTGGCATTGGCACTTAACACCTTCGCCACGCCAGTCCCAGTAAAGTCTGTAGAAGAAGTGGTGGCTGAATTAGAGAAAAAAGAGATTCCTCTTTTTGAAAAAACAGAGAAAAGCGCAGTGCCCATCGTGGCAGAAAGTTCTGTGTCATTGGTTGAAGAAAAGGTCGCTCCCGTTGCTGCTGCCGATGAAGAAGGATTTGAAAATGGGAATGCCTTCGCCATATATCCCGTGGTTGATCAATATGGTAGAGTTACAGGTCTCTCTCACGGAGGCGAGCCTGCAGAACAGATGAAGTCCTTCCTGTGTACCAAGGACTATGTCTTTATCAATGGTCGCCAGGCCACAGAAGAGGAGTTGAAGAATTATAAGTATTTCAACATTGGCAGTTTTAATCTCCTTAAGACTGCAGAAGGTACGAAAGAATATGACTACAAAGACAAGAAAGGTGTTATTGTATTGCGGCTCAATCCTGTGATTGCTGTCAATCGTAACATTGTTAGTGTGTCGCTTGACAAAGACACGATTGACGAAAAGACTTTGGCAAAAGCTTTAGCCATTTCAGAAGAGGAAATAGAGGCTCTTAATGTGTATCAAGGTGCACCAGCAACAGAGTTGTATGGACCTTATGGCATCAATGGAGTTATTGAGGTAAAAACCTCTGGGAACCTCCGTGTTGAACCAGGCACCATTGTAACGGGAGTTGTCCTTGTCAATACAGAAGCACGTACCCCCATTGCCAATGCCATCGTGTCGGAAGTGACAAAAGATGGTAAAGTTGTGACATCGACTTTCACAGACGAAGATGGCAGGTATCAGATTCGTATCTTCGAACCTGAGAACAAGCTTTGTGCTCAGGCTGATGGCTATTACAAGTCAGGGTTGTATAGCATCTTCACGAAGTACATGTCCCCTATTGCCTTAATCGAAAATCAGTCATTAGAGGAATTGGTCAAGAGAATTCCTGATGCTCAGGTGGATAAAGATGGTACAGTGACTGTGAATGGCAAGAAAGTGAAAAGGATTACAGTGGATGGCAATGAGGTTTATAAGGAACAGTCGTCACTCCCCGAACTTGTTGAGAAAATTCCCAATGCCCACATCGGTGCAGACGGCACAGTGACCGTGGATGGCAAGGAAGTGAAAAGGATTGCAGTGGACGGCAATGAGGTTTATAATAATCCGGGCAAAAATAAACCGCTTATCGTCTTGAACTTGAAGGAGGTCGCAGTCTTATTCGATGGAGATGTGAAGAGTCTTGAAGACCAAGAAGTCCTTTGTAAGCTTCTTAGCATCAAGGAAGAAGACATTGAATCCATTACTATCCTCAAAGATGCAGCTGCTATAGCCATTTGGGGCTACAAAGGCAAGAATGGCGTGATTGAGGTTAAGACGAAAAACTCAGCGCAGAATGCTTCTGCCAAGGTCGCTGAAGTTTCAAATAAAGATGATAACGAAGTCTTTCTGGCTCCTGAAGAAGTTGCAGAATTTCCAGGCGGCAATGCTGCCCTCATGCAGTTCCTTGCTAAAAATATTCGCTACCCTCAGGCTGCCCTTGAAAATGGCGTGCAAGGACGTGTCATTATGCAGTTCATTGTCAATACAGACGGTTCATGCAGTGACTTCAAAATAATTCGTAATACTGCAGCGGCATCATCAGAAAAGCCTATTGGGGCAGCCAAACTGACAAAAGCGCGAGCACGCCTCGAAAAAGAAGCCCTTCGGGTGCTTCGTGCCATGCCCTATTGGAAGCCTGCCAAGCACCAAGGCAAGGCCGTGCCGATGCAATATACTCTCCCTGTCGTGTTCAGACTTCCATAATCGCATACACGTGTAGTAATTAAAGATTAGTAAAAGCAAAAGTATACACAAATCCTCGTTTTGTCAGTGATGATAGAACGAGGATTTTTTTATGTCCCCTAATTAGCGTACCCCTCGGGTCCGATGCACCGTACCCCTCGGGTGCGGTATGTCGGACCCGAGGGGTACGGTTTTAGAAGATAACTATAAACAAGTCACAATCTCCTCCAGAAACAGTTTGTCCACCTCGTCAAAAGTGCCCAGCTCCTTGCTGTCAATGTCCAGCACAGCCACCACCTCACTATCCTTCCATACAGGCACCACAATCTCGCTGCGGCTCAAGCTGGAACAGGCAATGTGCCCGGGAAAAGCATCTACATCTGGTACTACCACGGTCTCGCCACGCTCCCAAGCCGTGCCGCACACACCTTTCCCTTTTCTGATGCGCGTACAAGCCAATGGACCCTGAAAAGGTCCCAGCACAAGCACGCCCTCAGCAACCCGATAGAACCCTGTCCACCAGAATCCAAAAGTCTCGTGCAGCATGCTCGCCACATTCGCCATGTTTGCAATCATGTCCGTCTCACATTCCACCACAGACCTGATCTGCGGCACCAGCTCTCTGTACTTCTCTTCCTTCGCACCAGCCGATATTGTCAATTCTTCTGCCATAAGATGTATTTTGGGGCAAAGATAACAACTTCCTGTCTAAAGAGATTTTAAATTCGGGAAAAAACATTAAATTTGCGGAAGAATATGACGCTGGATATACTGATATGCACGATAGACGAGGGAATAGAGAAGGTTCCTGATGTGTTGATGTCGCCAAGGGACGACGTCAGGTATGTGGTGTCTATGCAATGGACTGGTACGCGTGCCGAGAGTGATTCTTGTGCGGATGATGAGGTGGAGCGGATGGAAGAACGGCTGTTGGAGCGAGTGCCGAAGGTGCTGAAGGAGAGGGAGGATGTGACGCTGACGTTTCTGAAGGGGCGCGGATTGAGCCGCAACAGGAATCATGCGTTGGCTCATGCGACGGCTGATGTGGTGCTGATTGCTGATGATGATAATCGCTATACTGCCGAGTTGATAGGGAATGTGTTTGAGGCATACGAACAGCATCCTGAGGTGGATGTGATTCATTTTCAAGCGTTGGGCTTGGATGGAAAGCCGCTGCACGCTTATCCTGCGTCTTATGTTTCTTCTGTCGAAATTACTTTCAGAAGGAGGGTGTTGACGAGGTTTGATGAGCGTTTTGGCTTGGGGAGCGAGCGGCTTTGTGCTGGTGAGGAAGAGGTGTGGATGAAGGATGCTCGCGATGCTGGCTATCGGGTGCTTTATGTGCCGAAGCCTGTGGTGATGACTCCTCGGGAGACTACGGGCACTCAGTTTTTGGGGAATAGCCGTCTGCAGCTGACGAAAGGGGCTACGTTCCGCTATGTGTATGGAACTGCGGATGCTGTGTGGAGATCGGTGAAAGAAGCTGGGTGGTATCTTGTTCACAAGGGTGCCAATCCTTTCCCTATTCTTTACAATATGCTAAAGGGTATCGTAGAAATTTAGATACTGCTGCGCCACTTTGATGTAGTCGTGGTGCTTTTTCACGTAGTCGATGCTTTGCTGCTTTAGCAAAGGAATCCTTTCTGGGTTCATGACGAGCTTTTCTATTTCTTCATAGCAACTTTCGTAGTTGGGCAGTACGTTGATGATGGGGCGCAGCTCTGTCTCGCCCAGTATGCTGTAGTTTTCAGGTTCTCCTCCGCCAATGTTGATGATGCCTTTTGACATGGCGAGCAGGGCATTCATGGCTGGCGTGTAGCTGTAGAGCTGGTCGAGGATGGCGTCGGAAGCGTTCATCATCTCTTGATAACGTGAGAAGGGTACGCCGCAGGCTATCTGTATTTGCAGTTTTTCGGGATGTTTCTCTTGTACGGCTTTGGCTGCCTTGAGCATGATGTCGGTTCCCTTGTAGGCATCCCTTCCTTTGCTAATGCCTACAAACAGCTTCAGCGGCTTGTCGGGTTGCATTGGGGTGGGGTCTTCTTGCCGGGCAGGCTGTTCTGGCATCTTGATGGGGAAGGGGAGGAATGTCATCTTTTCCTTAAACTGCTGATAGGTGACCCAATACTCGTATAGCCCAGCTACGATGCCGTCGCAGTCGTTGGCAATCAGCTGGTTGAGCGTTTCTTTGGGGGTTCCAATCATCTCTTGGCGGTATCGCTCTGCCTCGATGTCGGTGCGTATGGCATTGCCGAAATTGAAGTCGCTGTAACGGAGCGGTCGTTCGTGTGTGTTGACTTGTGCCCAATAGTAATCCATGCCGAATGCGCCCATCACCATCTTTCCGTTGTGTTTGCGCAGATAGCGGTAGAATGGAGCCAGGCGTTTTGCCTTCAGTTCGAAGAAGATGGGGTTGATGAGCTGCACGACATCAAATCCTCGCATCTTGGGCAGTGCTTTCATCAGTCGAAGCAGGAAATTTGTGTTGCCTCGAAGGCCGAATTCACGTTTCAAGTCGATGTCGCGGGGGTAATTCTTCCAGTTGTCTCCATTGCTGGCCACGACGCATTCATGCCCCAAGGTCTTGAAGCCTTCAGCTAATGTGGCATGCACATTTGAATAGTCGCCTAAAAGAAGAATTCGCATGTTTTTTATGTATATTTTCACAAAGGTAAGAAAAAACTTCCAACTCCCCGTTCTTAACTCCCAACTTTTCACTATATTTGCCTGTAAATTCTTAAGTCAGAATGGAAATAACCGTAATTGTTCCAGTGAAAAACAGGCGTGACCACATTGGCAAGACGCTTGATACAATCATGAGGTCGGGGGTTGCTCCGAAGGAGGTCATCATTGTCGATAACGAGAGTACTGATGGTACTTATCAGTTTTGCGAGCAGTACATCAAGAGCCGCCCTAATGTCACGCTGCTCAGGGAGACTTTCCCTGGTGCAGCTGCTGCACGCAACAAGGGACTGAAGTCGTGCAAGACGGAATGGGTCTATTTTTTCGATAGCGATGATGAGTTTGACTATAACTTCATATCGACGGTGCAGCGCTTGCCGTCAGATGGCTATGACATGATTGCCACACCGACTCGCATGAGGGTCAAGGGCAAGGATGTGGTGCGTACGTTCATACCTTCCGACGATCCACGAGTGCAGATTCTGGGCAGTGTGCTCGTTACGACCAGCATGCTGTTCCGCACTTCGTTTCTTAAGGACATCGGTGCCTGGAATGTGGAGTGTCGTATCTGGAACGACTGGGAACTGGGCTTGCGTGTCATGCTGCACTGCCCAAACATACTGTGGTATTCAGACAAGCCATTCCATAGCATCAAGGTTCATCCAGATAGCATCACGGGGGACTGCTTCTCCAAGAGCTACAAGCAGCTCATCCGCACTCTGACTGTGGCTGTCAGCAACTTGCATTCGTCTATCTTGCAGCCTCTGTCTCGCTATCATGCGCAGCATCTGACTTGTCTCTATCCTCATCTTGACTTGTTGATGTTTCCTCTTTATTTGCGTGTCTGCATCTTGTTGGGCAGAATGCGGAATGAGAAGCTGTTAGGCAAGAGCAAGCACCATAAGATGGCTGTGAAGTCCTTGACTATTTTTCTGCATGACCATTTTCACCCTACTTTCTCGCAACGATGTGCAGGAAACATTCTTCAATTCTACACGATGCTGGGAGGCAAGGGTGCATGGCGTGTGGCTTTGGCAATATGTAAGGGGAGATTTTAGTTTTTGACAATTATATAGTTTTACGGCTATGGGGGCATGCTGTCACTTCACCTTAATGGCAGCGAAGCGGCATGACCTCATAGCCGTAAAACTGTATAATTGTCAATGTTAATACAATGGAACGTTGATGTCGAACACGGGTTCAGCGTCTTTCAGACGTGGGTGGTGAGCATCCTTTTCGGAGAGGATGATGTTTTCGCTGGAAATTTGCCAGTCGATGCCCAGCTCAGGGTCATCCCAAGCAATTGCACCTTCGCTCTGTGGCGCATAGTAGTTGTCGCATTTGTATTGAAATACAGCCTCTTCGCTCAGCACGGCAAAGCCATGGGCAAAACCGCGTGGAACAAAAAACTGGCGGTGATTGTCTTCTGTCAGCAAGACAGACACGTGCTTGCCGAAGGTGGGGCTTCCTTGGCGAATATCGACAGCCACATCCAGCACAGCGCCTTTCACCACGCGTACCAATTTGCTCTGCGTGAAAGGCGGCTTCTGAAAGTGGAGGCCGCGTACAACTCCTGCAACGGACTGGCTTTCATTGTCCTGCACAAATGTGGTCTTGCACACTTTCTCCTCGAATTCTCTCTGCGAAAAACTCTCGAAGAAATATCCGCGAGCATCGCCAAAGAGTTTGGGTTCAATAATTTTTACACCTTCAATTTCGGTGTCAATCACGTTTATCATAACTATTCCTAAATTAAATTGTCGCAAAGATACAGAAAAGTTGAGAGTTAAGAGTTGGGAGTTAAGAGTTTTTTTCTCTTTCTGTACATTTTACATGAAAAAAGTCTAAAAACTAACAATCTCTTGCTCCTTAACTATTAACTTTTCTGTATCTTTGCGATAAATTGCGAAGATAATTGGCACTTGCTGTGAAAAATATTGAAGTAACCTTCATATTTCTCGCTCGTTTGTTCGTATCTTTGCCCCAAATTTAGAGGTTTATGACAAATAACGTTATTATTTCTACAAACATAGCACAGACACTGACAGACACCATAGAGCATATAGCGCATGACAAGCTCTTTCTGCTGGCCGACCAGACTACATACGAGCAATGCTTCCCCGTGGTGAAGCATCTTTCCTGCTTGCGTCATGCCCAGCCTATAGTCATAGGTGCCACTGATGCGTGCAAGACATTGGACACGCTTGCTCAGGTGTGGAAAGCCATGAGCGATGGCGGTGCCACACGCCATACCCTGCTTGTCAATCTTGGAGGCGGCATGGTCACAGACCTGGGCGGATTTGCTGCCAGCACCTTCAAGCGAGGCGTCAAGTATGTCAATATCCCCACAACGCTCCTTTCCATGGTTGATGCCAGCGTGGGCGGAAAGACTGGCATCAACTTCAACGGACTTAAAAACGAAATCGGCGTGTTCAATGCCCCCGAAACCGTTATCATCGATACGGAATTTCTTCGTACTCTCGACCATGACAACATCCTTTCCGGCTATGCCGAAATGCTGAAGCATGGACTCATCTCCAACGAAAGCATTTTCACTCAGTTGCTCCGTTTCGATGTTGACCATGTCGACTACAAGACCCTCGGCGAGATGGTCGGAACAAGCGTTGCCGTCAAAGAGAGAATCGTCGAAGAGGACCCCCTAGAGCATGGAATCCGAAAAGCACTCAACCTCGGGCACACTGCCGGACACGCCTTTGAAAGCTGGGCACTTACACGCAAGCCCGTGCTCCATGGCTACGCCGTCGCCTGGGGGCTCATCTGCGAGCTCTATCTCTCCTGCGTCCAGACAGGATTCCCCATGGAAAAGATGCGTCAGGTTGTTCATTTTGTCAAAGAAAATTACGGACTTCTGCCCATCACCTGCAACGACTACGACGAGCTGTACGGCTATATGACCCATGATAAGAAAAACACAGCCGATACAATCAATTTCACCCTTCTTGGCAGCATTGGCAATATCCTTATCAATCAAACAGCCCGCAAAGAAGAGATATTCCAGATGTTAGACTTCTATAGAGAAGGAGTCTGATTCCTTTCCCACACGGTTATATGAGGTTTGTGGCACTCCGTTCCTCGGGTTTATAGCCGCCAACCCCATCACCGTCCAACCCCATCACCGCAAAACCCAACCACATGAAAGCACTCCCCCTCTACATTTCACTTCTGCTCCTCATGATGAGTGTCAGCATGAATGCACAAAAACAGTCGTTCAGTCTTGGTTTAGGCTGGAATCTGGGCAATCAGATGGATGCCCATGTTAACGGAGTTGCCAACGAGACCAGTTGGGGAAACGGCAGGGCAACTCAACAGACCTTTGACAGTCTCAAGGCCATGGGATTCAGCACCGTGCGCATTCCTGTCACATGGCTGGGGCATGTCGGTTCTGCACCCGATTACAAGATAGAAGAAGCATGGCTCGACCGAGTAGCTCAGCTCGTTGGCTATGCTGAGGCTGCGGGGCTGAATGCCGTCATCAACATTCATCATGACGGAGCCAATAGCCAGCATTGGCTGGATGTGAAAGGAGCCGCAAAAAATGAAACCATCAATCAGAGAGCAAAAGACCAGCTGCACGCCATGTGGACACAGATAGCCCGAAGATTCAAGAAAGAAGGCGAATTCCTCATATTCGAGTCGATGAACGAGATACACGATGGGAAATGGGGGCATGGAGACAATCTCACAGATGGTGGCCGGCAACACGAAATCGTGAACGAATGGAATCAGGTGTTTGTTGACGCCGTTAGAGCCGTCGGAGGGAAAAACAAACGGCGTTATCTTGGAGTGCCAGGCTATTGCACCAACATCGACTTGACTTTGAAGCATTTCCGTTTCCCTGCCGACAAAACGAAAAACCGTCTTGTCCTTTCTGTCCATTACTATGACCCGCATCTTTTCACATTAGAAAATCAATGGAATGAGTGGGGGCATCCCGCACCACAAAATCAGGGAAGATACACAGACGAAAGCCATGTGGATTCCATCTTCAATCTTCTCAAGACAACCTATGTTGACAAAGGAATCCCCGTTTATATCGGCGAATTTGGCTGTACACGTCGTGCCAATGCCGCTCAAGAGCATTATCGCGAGTATTATCTGAACTATGTGTGTCGCAGCGCAGCACGCAACGGACTCTCGCTCATCTATTGGGACAACGGCAGTCGAGGAGCAGGGCGCGAATGCTCGGGTATCATTGAGCATGCCACAGGCACACCCATTGGCAACGGTGCAGCTATTGTCAAGGTGATGATGGACGGGTATTCTGAGGGGAAGCGCGACAGTGTTATTGTCCAATGATGTGATGAATAATTGAACGCTTTAGGGTATTTAATCGAAGTGAGGATGTGCCTATTTTGACACACCCTCTTCAAATTCAAAAAGGTAATTTCATAGGAGAAAAGCGATTCACCACAACATCTCCTCCATGTTAGATTCCAGGTCAAGCGATTCCGAAATATCCCATATACGCTTTTGCAATTCAACCACATCACCCTCCTGCCCTGTACCCTCTGGCAATATATTGCTACCAGAGAACATCATAACATCCTCCAATATTACTTTTTCCAAATTCATTTGTGGAGCTATATAAATATTTTTCATATTCTTTTTTTATTTGTTAATAAAATATTTCTTTCCATTTTGAAGGAAAACACTCTTTCCCATAGGTTTTTCAACAACCTGTCCATTAAGATTGTAAATCAACCCATTAGTCGTATCCATTACGCCAACAACCGTTTGAATCCCTGTTGTTCCATCTTCTACCATAATCTTATAAACCTTAATGCTATTGGAGATAGTGCTTTGGAAATAAGCTCGAAAAGCAGGGACAGTAAAATACCCCGTTCCTCTACAAAACGTATTGTTCTTAATGTAATAAGAAGGAGCGCCATCATCAACATCAACACGAGTTTTATCAAAAGTACCTTCAATAGTTATGCCATCACTCTCAGTACCTTCGCCGATAGTTGTACAAACGATTGTATTTTCTGCATCCAGAACAATATCCCCGTCAGCCAAACGCACGAAAACACCAGGCTCGCCGGCTGCAAGACCTGTTACTTCCCCGAAAATAAATGCATCATTGTCAACCTTTTTCAGCTGATAAAACTGTATCTCTTCATTACTTTCAACAGCGTATGGCAAGCAGATGGAACCCCATTCATTTACAGCATTACGCGTATAACCAGCCTTTGTGGCTGTAAATGGCTCTGGAGCTGTAAACGAAAACCCATCTGTCAAAACTAAGTTTTCACAGACTCCATCCACAACCACATTGCCAGTAGCTGCGGTTTCGTATGCCGACCCCGCCTTCACATATTGAATTGCATTTGGATTTGTTGGTACGAAATCCGCAGCCATCTCATCCACATTGCGGAAATCATAAGCGGACTCTTCTTTCGGAATGGATGAAACCACAAAAGATGGAATGTAACCCTCAAGAATGGAAGCATCGAATCGTTCCGGCTCTCCAATCGTAAACGTAAAGTTAGGCAAAGCCGTATAGAACTCCCCGTTCATATACCAGCCCAAAAACTCATAGCCGCTGTTAGCGCTAGCCCGAAGCGATACACTGTTGCCGGTAAGCACCAAGCCTGATGTTCCGCTGAAATTACCGCCTTCACTGCATTCCACCTTCACCCTATGTCGCACGATTGGCTCATCTGGTTCGCTCGGCGAATTAGGATTAAAGCGGAAGTTCGCAGTCAGCGTCTCCTTCTTCTCTTGAGTCACATAACTGAATCTGCTGGAAGTAGAAACGACATCACCCAGCACGAAAGCCTAGAAGCAATGAGAAAATATCTGGAGGAAAAGAAAAGAAAAAAGAGGTGAGGAAAAATGATTGTTATCCGATAAGACACAAAAACCTGTCAAGACAGAAAAAGGCGCGTACCCCATAGTCAAGGTGCGCGCCTTCGCTATTTAATGAACACATTTACTCTTCCGCTATCCGAATAAGGGTTACAGGACGAAGGATGTTAGTGCTGCTAAGTGTAAGAGTTTTAGTTATTTGCCCCAATCCCATTTGTGCTGCTTTTATGACTCCCTCTTCTATCATCAGCAGTCGATGGTATTTATCACGTTCTATCCCTATTTTAGAATAGTCAGCATATCGTTGAGCAAGCATGTTTGCCTCCTCCCCTGTCATCAGTCGTCATCCGCTGATACCGCTTACGGAACATTCTTGCATTGCAGCTTCGATAGCAACCTGAGCTTGTTCAGACGTTGTTCCGTCAGCAAATCCCATCACCTTCGATTTAGGAGAGAGCAAAAGCACATCTGCCACGCCGTTGTTCTTACTAACAGAAAGAACATAGCAACCATTGTAACTGCCACCGACAGAAGGGATAGTGCCTGTTACAACACCATTGTCATTATTGCCTTCATCGCCACCTTCATCTTCCCCCTCCGAAGCAGAACTCCCCGCTTTCGTCGAACTCAAAAGCAATCGTTTTCTCGTCCTTCCAAACGGAACCCGTGATAGTACCTGCCAGCGTCACGCCTACGGCTTCCGTATAAGTGCCCTCGATGTTCAGTTTGTACCCCTCTCCCAACTGCTCACCGGTATTGTAAGTATAGCTGGATGTACCCCCAGACTTAACGATATTGACCGTGATAGTGGTAGAACTCTCAGAAGGAGGCAGCAGATATCGCGCACTTGCAAGTTTCCAGGTCTTCCCGTCCTCCTGCTCCGCCAAATCTATGGTCGCAGCCCTTGTTCACCTGCTAAATCCGTTCCCTCCAATCTTTGCCAAAGAGGAGATAAGGTGATAGAAACAGGCGGAAGGACGTGAAGCTATAATCAATAGCCACATTCAAGGGATAGTCGCCTATTCAACCTCCCCGATTATTTCTTTTACCAAGACTCCCGTGCCGATGAATTTTTCTCCGTAGTCCTTTTTGAACTTACGGAAATAGGCTTTGTGC
>JAFWAX010000049.1 GCA_017507385.1 Bacteroidaceae bacterium
ATCACTTGCTGCTGAACAAAAAAAGATTTACTTCAAATTTACTTTATATTTCCTTTCTGTAAAAGTAAATGCTGTAGGTGTTTTTAGAAAGGAAATTGAAAGGAAATTCAGAGGAAATCACTTGCTGCTGAACAAAAAAAGATTTACTTCAAATTTACTTTATATTTCCTTTCTGTAAAAGTAAATGCTGTAGGTGTTTTTAGAAAGGAAATTGAAAGGAAATTCAGAGGAAATCTGTGACATGCGAGAGTAGAACACAACTTGTTTTTCTCACGGATAGCACGGATTTCACAGATTTTTTTACGTTGCCGACTGCAACGATTCCCTCTCCAAAGTAGTGCAAATAGCGCCTTGCAGAGCGACTCTTTATATCGCACTGACGTTATCTAATAACAAAAAAGGTGGAACCTGCACGCAGATTCCACCTTTAATATAATATACTCGTTATTAATTGACTGGAGTAACGGTTACTTTTACAGGTCTGTCAACATAGGCGTCACCCAATCCACCTCCGAAATACAAACCATTACTTCTGATGCTATACCACAATTCGCTTTTAATTGTTAGGACGGATGGTTGCTGCAATAGTATCATCCTGGTCTCCGATTACTCCTCCGAAGTAAAGGTCATTAGCATAACCATAGCCTACCAATCCGTTCACCCAGTAATTTTTATCCGGTATTGTTACAATCAAGGTTCGCGCAGGGATACCATCTACTTCTCCCCATTCGCCATTCCATTGAACTGTCACATTTATGTTGCCCCACACAGTAACGGAAGTGGAGAAATCACTTCCTGATTTCAACTGGAGAGTTTGAGATCCTGCTTTTATAGAGAAGTTCTCAATTCCAGAATTATGCAGTTTGAACTCAAGAACCACTCCGTTAGCATCATTACTGCCGACTGCGTTATACAAATCCGCGGCACTTAACTTGTACCATGTTTCCCCATTAACAGACTGGCTTTCATCTTTTGTCACGGTCAATGGCGTTCCTGTCAACTCTGTGCTGCCACCTTGGCTACCTCCATTATTGTCATCGCCGAAGTTTCCTGACACAGTCACCGTTACAGTCTTTGTCGCCTCTGCATAGAAAGCAGATGCAGCTTGCTTCACGGTAATCGTTGCCGTGCCGGCCTTCAGAGCGGTGAAGTTAATCTGATTGCCACTCACCACTGCTGTCACTACAGACGCATCGCTGTTCTCGATGGTGATTACGCCATCGCTTTGGGTGTTGAATGACAGTGAGTTAGTCTTGTTATTGGTTGCATCCCAAGACAGGTTATCGTTGACAGTCAGATTAGGGTCAGAAGCCTGGACAGTCACCTTCATCGTCTTCTCGGCAGCCGCATACGTTGAGGTAGCTTCCTGCTTCACAGTGATGGTTGCCGTGCCGGCCTTCAGAGCCGTAATCTGCATCTGCTTGCCATTCAACACAACATTCACAACTGAGTTGTCGCTGCAAGTCACTGTAATGGCTCCGTCACTATTCGTGTTGATGTTCTCTGATTGTGACGTGTAATTTGCGTTAAGAGAGAGCGTTGAACCGAAGCCTAATCCCGGTTCTTGCAGGTTGGCGGTGTTGGCATTCACCGTCACGGCAACATATACTGTTGATTCTTTATAAGTTACCGTTTCTACCGATGTCACAGCAATATACGCTGTACCTTCCGCAACTGGAGACACATTGCCATCTGAAGAAACAGTGACAACACTTGCATTGCTTGATTTGTAAGTAATATGGCCAGGAATGCTTTCTGCATTGATTCTTTGCTGCGGATCACCCACAGTGAAAGTCATGCTTGTGGATTCCACCGTAAGCTGAGGGTCAAGCAAAGCTGTATTAGTTGCTTGTTCCCCACTTTCTATCCACTTCAACTTAGTAATACGACCTTCTGCATTCTGCCCATCCGGGAAGGTAATTTCCATTCTTCCTCCTCTCAGCGCCTCCAAAGCCAAGCCTGACAACGTAAATGTACTAAGTTCTCCAGCCTTCACATTCACATCCGTCAATTCAACTTCTGTACTATCGGTTGTATAGAAGCGTACCTTGGCATCTGCACTTGTCTCAAGCTGAATCAGATATTCAGTCCTTGAAACCATCTGTGCCGCATTCATCGTCCATGTAGCCACATTACCATTATACTTAACATCGCCTTCATAATCCGGGATAATCGAAAATGAAGGTTTGCCATTAGTCACCACATCATCCTTGCCCCACACTGTTCCACACCAGCCCGTTTCTTTCAAGTTGGCAATCCATGTGCCAAATTCAGGATAGACATTGGTGATGCACACTTGCTCAAGAGGCCATTCCCAATTAGGATCGGCAATAAGGAATGCCTGTGGCTCTTTGATTGTGCCGTTACGATCGGGCACACCTATCTCAGCACCTTCCGAACCATCAGTATAGTTCACATGAATCTTGAAATCAGAAGCATGGGTGGACATACTGAAGGCATATTTATCCACTTTAAATTCCTCACTATAAAGTGGATTCGCCACATAACCGCCCACATTGACCGGTTCACTCAGTTCAACGCCAAAGGCCTCGTGAAGATCCTCCTTACCATTAAACTTGATAGCCTGATTCTGATAAGAGATTTTCACCGGCAACGTACCACCAGCCGCTAAAAGTTTGAGGCGTGCAGTTTCCTGACCAGACACGTGCTCGATACCATACACCACGTCGTTAAAGTCCCAGTCGAATGTACCGCCAAGGTCTTCACAAGCAACAATATACAACATAGACACATCTTCAGATTCCTTATCGATGATGATAGGCTTAGCACCTTCAGGAATAACGAACACGATATCGTTGAAGTCGCAGTCGTGGTTGGTGTCTGAATAGTTCCAGTCCTCAAATGCCAAATAGAGGTCATTGCCTCGTTTGAACGATGCTCCATATACATCATTCACTTCATCCGTATTGCCTGATTCTTGTCCTTGGAATGGCCATCCCTCATCATTATTATATTGAGAATTAGAATAATAAGGGCCACCGCCTGTCGCATCAAGCACCATACCAAAACGAGTGCCAGCAGGAATGTTCACTTTTATACCTTCAGGACGGAAGCCATCATAAGGAGAGAAGAACTGCTCGTCGCCTGCAACCCATGGATCTCCTTCATCCCACAACAAAGTCGAATTGTCGTCATAACCATCAACATATCCATTCCATGTGTTGATGTTTGACTTGCAGAATGCATCGACATACGTAAATTCTCCCGTTTGAGAATTATAAGCTTCAAACCATGCTGTCTGACCGTCTTTTGCTGTTGTAGCCTGCCATATCCAAGTAACTACAATATTTCCCTCTGAATCACGCACAGGCCCATCTTCATTACAAAGATAGATGCCAAGACGCTCGCCATTACCAGTTGAACCTCGATTACCTGTAATTGAATAAAGAGGATAGATAACGAACTCACCAGTTGACTCATATTCAAAGTTTTGAGCAACCTTGCCGATATTACCTTGTCCTTCTGGCAATGTCGCCAAAGGTACCTCTATATCACTTCTGCCGAAAATCTTTCTATCATTCTGAGGGACTGCACTCACCTCAATAACTCCGTCACCGCCGAGCACAGCACGAGTACCTTTCACTCCGAATGAAACAGAAGCCTTTCCGTCTTTCACTGTAGCTGGCTCGATGATTCGGTCGCCATTCTCGCTGATGATGCCGACATAAGCCACCTCGACAGTGGATGGGATGTCGCATCCGAAGATGTTGGATGTGCCGCCTGCCACATTGTCGTACTGACCAAGCAGATAGGCATTGTTCTCAGAACTACGTGGGTTGGCTGTCCACACCTTCACAGTGTAAGTGCCTTCCATGTGGATGGTGACATCGAGACTGCACACCTCAGCCATGTTCCACGTATGGTTGGGGTCGGCATTGCCAAACATGTTGTAGAACTGCTCCTTGTAGGCAATGTCCTTACTTGTATAGCCATTGTCGAAATCGCTACAGCTGCTTATGCCCAAAACGAGCACCAGCAAAGATGATAAGATGAAAAGATTTTTTGTTTTACGCATAGCCGTGAAAATCATTAACTTGAAATCTTTATTAAACACAATGTTAGATAGTCTTTTTCCTTATAATACGCTATTTGGGGTACAAAGTTACAAACTTTTCACGACATACGGCTGCATTCATGTAACATTTTTTTTCATTCGTGTTACATTTTTTGAATTTGCGAGTTTTTGAAGTCCTGAATCTGCAAGTTTTTGAATCTGTGCGGAATGCGCCAGTCGCTTTTCGCCATCAGCCACACTTCTCCATCCCTGAGCGTCTCCACGGCTCCTCGCGCAGAAACAAAGACAGCCGACCGGGAGACCCAATCGGCTGTAGGATAGAGAAATCTATTTTTTACTTCTTGAAGAGCAGCGGAGCCATCTCCTTGAGGCTGCGACGCCATGTGAGGAACTCGTGAGCTGTGCCTTCAGAAACGTAAGAAACGGCATTGAATCCAGCTGCCTTGAGGTCTTCTACTGACTTCTTCACGCCATCAGGATTTTCCTTTGAACCGCAAGAAGTGAAGATGAGCTTAGGCTGCACCTTGAGGTCTGCCGGAGCGTATGTGCCACCGCTGAAGAGACCGTAGTAGTCGAACACTTCTGGACGAGCCAAAGTGATGTTCTTGGTCTCCATGCCGCCCATTGAGAGGCCTGCCATAGCGCGGCCTTCCTTCTTGGCGATGGTGCGGAAGTTAGCGTCGATGTATGGAATCAGCTCATCAACGAGCACAGTCTCGAAGTTAGAAACGTCGAAGCTGCCGATTGTGCCGAAGCGTGCCTCGTTGGTCATGCCGTAAGTCATGACGATGATGAATGGCTCGCACTTGCCCTCAGCGATGAGGTTGTCCATGATGAGGTTGGCGCGACCCTGGTTGCTCCATGCAGTCTCGTCTTCTCCCCATCCGTGCTGGAGGTAGAGAACAGGGTACTTCTTCTTGCCCTTCTCGTAGCCTGCCGGAGTGTAAACGAACGCGCGGCGCTCAGTGTTAGTGCTTGGAGAGTGGAAGAGCACCTGCTGAACATTGCCGTGAGGCACGTTCTTGAGTGCGTAGAAGTCACGGTCGTGTGCTGGAATCTCAATACCGCTTTCCCAACGTACAGAGCCGTAGTAGTTGCAAGCACCCGGGTCGTTCACTGTAGCACCGTCGATGGTCAGGTGGTAGTAGTGGAAACCTTCATCCATAGGACCGTCGGTTGTACCAGTCCATACACCGTTTTCATCCTTCTTGAGCACTGTGCCGCCACGTCCGCCAAGACCAAGGCTGACGATGACTGAACGTGCCTGTGGAGCCTTGATCTGGAAGCGTGCATAGCCTTCAGAGTTCACCATTGGATACTCCTGTCCTGGCTGGTTGAGTTCGCTTGGCTTGAAGTCTTCCTTTGGAACAACGTTGTCAAGTGCTGGGTCGAAGTTCTTGATGACGTAGTAAACGTTCTTTGGTTTCAGGTTCTCGTCGTATGGAAGTGGGTGATTGTTCACGCCCACCCATGAGTCGCGGTCAGAAACATTCCAGAAAGTCACGTTGTCAATCACGTCCTGGTACTTGCGGAAGATGCGGAAGAAGCTTGCATAGCGGTCTGTCTGCATTGCTACGAGGTGTGATGGCGCAGCACCTTCAGTGCCACGAGAGAACTGGAGCTGACCACCCATTTCCTCGTTGAGACGGATGTCAAGCTCTGTGATGTGGATGTGCTTTACCAGCTCCTTGTACTTCACGATAGCGTCCTCAACATCCTTGTCAGATGGGCCGTAAGCGTTGTAGTGGCCCTGCATGCCGATACCTGTGATAGGCACGCCTGCAGCCTGCATCTTCTTGACCATGTTGTAGATACGGTCGCGCTTAGCTGGGGTAGCTGCATTGTAGTCGTTGTAGAAGAGGATAGCGTTAGGGTCTGCCTCATGCGCAAACTGGAAAGCCTTTGCGATGAACTCGTCGCCACAGAGCTTGTAGAGGCGGCTCTCGCGGTATGGGTTTGGCTCACGTCCGCCCCATCCGCGGCCAGGACCAGCATCAGACATTGCTTCGTTGACTACGTCCCACGCATAAACAATATCCTTATAGCGATTTACGACAGTGTGGATATGCTCGCGAAGACGCTCGTAGAACACTTCCTTTGACACGTCTTTTCCATCCTTGTCTGTAAACATCCAGTCGCAGAACTGAGAGTGCCAAACGAGGCAGTGGCCGCGCAGCTTGATGCCGTTCTGGCGGCAGAAGTCAGCGATCGCGTCAGCATTTTTCCAGTTCCACACACCCTCCTGAGGATGCACTGACCCTGGCTTCATGTCGTTCTCAGCAGTGATGCTGTTGTACTCTTTCTTGATGATAGCAACCTGCTCAGGGTCGTTGATGTTACGCATGTTAACTGCTACACCTACAGTAAAATAGTCCTTGTAAGTGTCTTTGAATCCCTTGTCGGGATTAACGTCTGGATTACGTCCGAACTGCGCTGAAGCACAGAGGGCGAATGATGCCAGAATCATTGAAAAGATAGTTTTTTTCATTCTCGTTTTTAGTTTAGTAATTAAATTAGGTAATTAATGAAAAAATAAATAAATAAAAGTTGTCATTATCTCTCTGTCTGCCGCACTCAATTCTTGAGTCCAACAGTAATCTGTCCACCTGTAGTCTTGGTTGGGTAATAGAACGCGGCATAGCGTGTACCCATGAAGAGACGGCGGTAGTCGAATCTCATCTTGTAATTGGCGGTACCAATCTGTGTAAACTTCTGGCCATCAAGGCTGTAGTAGAAGTTTGCCACATCGCCGCGGCCGGGGTTGAAGTCTCCATCGATGCAGAGATAGATCTTGCCCACTTTGCTCTTGGGAAGCTTCACGCTCTCGATTTCCTTGGCATCAACCGCAGTGATTTCCTTGGTACGGTCTGAAAGGCGAACGCTCTCTTCGCTCATCACGAGGGTGTAGCTGGAGCCGTCCTTCTTGATGGTGAGGATGCCTGAATCGCCGTTGAATGCTGCCAATCCGGCACGGTCGCCATCTTTCATCTTGCGAGCGTCGATGCAGATAGTGTCTGAGCAAGTCGGTCCCCACATGCGCCATGTGATAGAGTTGCGTGCATTGAAGATGGTATTGGCAAGAACAGAAGTGCGGAGTGTCACAAAACTGCCCGGATTAGTAAAGCTTCCTGTCTCAGTGGTGATGTCCTCCTTGATGTAGTTGTGGTTCCACTGATAGTCTTTCTCGATAACAGCGAGAGCCGGCTCCTTGTGGCATTCGCAGTCGCCATCAAGAGTGACAGTTTCCGGAATAATGCCATCGCCGTTTGTGCCGAGCATTGGCCAGCCGTCAATCCATGAGCATGGCTCCAGGGTGAGGATTCGTCCCACGCCGTCACGGTCTTGGAACATCACGCCATACCATTCGCCGTGCTTGCCGTCCACGATAGTGCCTTGACCTGCATAGTTGAAGCCTCCAAATTTGCTCTTGAGGATAACTTTTGAGTCATAAGGGCCTTCGATATTCTTGCTTCGGTAAGCAATCTCCTGACGTCCTGTGTTTGGCCATGAGATGCAGAGCAAATAGTACATGCCATCGTGCTTGATGACGCGGCTGCCCTCATGCAGTCCTGAAGGGCGTCCTTTGAGTTCCAGCTTTTTGCGGATGCCGCCTGGCTTCTCGCCTGAGAGGTCTGGCTCCAGCTCAACGAGGTTGATGTCGCCACTTCCCCAGAATACATACACGCGCCCATCATCATCGAAGAAGAGTGATGCATCATGGTAAGCCGGGATGCGGCTGTGCAGCGTCCATCCCTTTGCAGGGTCGTCTGTCTTGAAAACCATAGACTTATGAGGGTCGTCGTTCGCCACGAAGAGTGCCCAGAAAGTGCCGTTGTTATAGCGGAGCGAAGTGGCCCACTGTCCGCGACCATAAACAGTACCCTCCTTCATGTCATAACGAGGCGTATCCTTGATTTCGTCAAAAAGATAGGACACTGTTTCCCAGTGCACAAGGTCGGTGCTTCGCATAATTGGAGCGCCAGGGAAGAGGTGCATGGTAGTAGTTACAAGATAGTAGTAATCACCCACACGGATGATGTCCGGGTCTGGTGTGTCGGCCCATATAAACGGGTTCTTCACTTGAATGCTCTGCGCCGATGCCATTGTGGCAACGAGAAAGCAAAAGATGGATAATAATTTTTTCATCATTTTTTCTATCATGTTTTAGGTTTTGGTCTGTTTGCCGCAGAATTTCTCCGCTGCTTAGTTTGCAAAGTTACAAAAAAAAATAACGCCAACATTACGTTAACGTTGCATAATTTTCAGATTATGATACAAAACATGGGTTTTTCATCATTTTTTGAACGTGTCAAATAACGTGAGTTCGACAAATTAGCATATATTCAAATTCGTCGGACTCACGTCAAAGCTCGTTTTGCAGAACAAAAATGGATTCCTACGTGCATACGGCAGGGATTATGAGGGTGATAAAAAGATAGTGAGGGGATGCGCCCGATGGCGCATCCCCTCACTATGTTTAACGATTCACGTTTGTTTAATTCAACTTGTAAACTTTCTTCTGGCCCTGATAAGTGAATGTTACGACAGCACGACCGTCGGCGATCTTGCCAATCTCAACCTTCACTGCTGGATCAGAAGCCGTAGCCTTGATGACAGAGTTAGCCTTGATTGGAGCGTATGCCTGATAGTTTGTCATATCCACATAACCATTGTCGTTGGTTGAGAACTGTGGAGCAGCTGGGAGCTTCACGCTATTGCCATCCACTGTGATGTTCACTGTTGGAATCACAGGTGGTTCGCAAGTTGTGCCTTGCTTAGAGAAGCCGATTCCGTGGAGGTCGAAGAGACCCTGTGGACGCTGTGGCTGGTTCTGCGGACGACCGAACTGACGTCTTCCATCCTGCTGAGGCTGCTGGATTTCTGGACCTTCCACTACGAGGTAGATGCCGTGCTTGCCCTTGAGGCCTTCAACTGCTGGCACTGCCACCTGATAGGTCTTAGCTGCGCGTGGAGCGTCTGCTGGTACTTCGATAACACCGATTTCCTTGCCATTCCATGTGCTGTTAGCGTATGGTCCGTCGAGCATGATGCGAATCTTGAATGCGCCTCTTCCGCTTGGAGTCAAGTTGAGGTTGAGCACAGTGCCGTCACCCTTCTGTGTGCCGACGAAGGCCTTCACGCCCTTGCTGTCCTTCTCAATTCCCTCGAAACCGAAGTACTTGAAACCGACGATACCGCCATTGGTGATGCCTGCGAGGTCCATGCTGTTGTTCCAGTTGTCATGGTTGTCCTGCATCCAGTTGTGACCAGACACATAGCAAGCGATACCTGCAGAATAGTACTGGTATGGTGGAAGTCCGTAAATCTGGAAACCTTCAGAAGTCACTTCTGCACCTGTATAAGTCATGCCGTTTGATGCAGCAGCAATCCACTCGTTGTTCTTGGTATATGGGTCGTAAGCTACGATGCGTACCTTACCGCCATCAGCAACCTTCTTCTTGTCCCACTCAATCTTGACTGGCGCAACCATTGGCTGGCGAGCGTTGGCAAAGCCGCGTGGAGGACGATGATAGAACACGTACCACTGGCCATTGATCTCTTCAATAGAGCCGTGTGTGTTGTGAGCGAAGTTCTTGGTTGTCAATGCAGAACCGTCCTCGTTGAGCACAACGCCACGAGAGTCAACGAGCACACCGCCTGAACGCCATGGGCCAAGAGGAGAGTCACCGTAGGCATAGCGGAGGGCTGAGTTGGTGTTGCCAAGTCCGTACTCCTTGCCGCTGTAGCCGGAGAATACCATCACATACTTGTTGCCCACCTTGCGGATGGAAGATGCCTCGAAGAAGTTGAAGTCGAGCGGGTTCTGACCTTCGTAGAGTGCCTTGTACTCGCTGCCTTCCTTGTCGAGCAGACGGCCATCGGCGCTGCTTGCAGGAATGAATGGGTCGATTATCTCTGTGCCTGGACGCTGGCTGTACATGGTCTTCTGATCGAGCTCAACAGCAGTAGAGTGCTGGAAGCCGTAGAACACGTATGCGCGGAAGCCCTTGGCATAGTCGGGGTCTTTCTTGTCTGTGATGTTCTCGATGAACACTGATGGGTCGAAGTCGATGAAT
The DNA here is from genome assembly GCA_017507385.1 of Bacteroidaceae bacterium. Taxonomy (GTDB): domain Bacteria; phylum Bacteroidota; class Bacteroidia; order Bacteroidales; family Bacteroidaceae; genus Minthosoma. Next base: position 10,114 of record JAFWAX010000049.1, read on the forward strand.
GAGCCTGGCAGGCACTGGCGGCCATCCTCAGTGAGGTTGACTGGCGTGAAAGGTCCGTCTGGGCGGTCGCCCTTGCAGACCATAGCCACACGGCGCCATCCGCGTGAGTGTGGGTAGAGCCAGTAAGTCTTCTTGCCTGTCTCGCGGTCTTTCACCTCTACAAGGTCGGGGGCGAACATGGTATCCCACTGGCCGTCAACATAGTGAGTGAAGATTGGACCTTCATCTACCCACTGGCTAAGGTCTTCAACCGGTGCAGACCACATGCGGATGTCGGGACCGCAATAGGCTGTGTTGGTCACGTCGTGCGAACCGATGATGTAGGCACGGTACTTGCCTGGGTTGTCTGGGTCTTCGAACACGCGTGGCTCGCCGTCTGGCAAGTGCTCCCACAGAGGGAGATAAGGGTTCTGCGCCTTGAGCGACACGCATGCAAGGCAAAGCAGAAGATTCAGAATAAGTCTTTTTTTCATATTCATTTATTATTTGGTTGAGAATTAAGTATTTCCTATCAGAATTAGAGGGTTAGGGCTTAGAGATGTTGACGATTTGCCCCTTCACCACCGGCATCTCGTACTCGTTCACGCCATCGTGGGTGCTGACGAGCTTGAGGCCTTTTGCTGCCAGAGCGTCCTTGCAGCGAAGACGAAGCGTGCCGTCGTGCTCAGCCTTGATGGTGGCCTTGGTGAGGCTTCCTGCTTCCCATGCCATGCCTACCTCATAGCCGCCTCGCGCCTTGAGTCCGCTGATTTCGCCCTCGCTCCACGCTGCGGGAAGAGCTGGCAGGAGATGGATGGCTGGCGCCTTGTCGGTGATGGGGTCGCTCTGCATGAGCATCTCGGCGATGCCGGCTGTCACGCCGAAGTTACCGTCAATCTGGAATGGCGGATGTGCATCGAAGAGGTTGGGGAATGTGCGCCCGTTGGGGTACTCTCTTTCTCTTCCCTCGTTGGGGAGCAGACGGAGCATGTTGCTGATGATGGTGAAGGCGTGGTCGCCATCGAGCATGCGTGCCCAGAAGTTTGTTTTCCAGCCGAGGCTCCATCCTGTAGCCTGGTCGCCACGCTGATGCAGGGTCACGCCAGCTGCTTTCCAGAGGTCAGGAGTCTTGTAAGGAGATATCTGATTGGATGGATAAAGTCCGTAGAGATGAGAGATGTGGCGGTGCTGGTTGTTGGGGTCGTCGAGGTCTTCGCGCCACTCTTGCAGCTGTCCGTACTGGCCGACCTTCATCGGAGGTATCATGCTGATGGCTTTGGTGAGCTTCTGCTGGTAGTCGGCATCGGTGTCGAGGGCCTGAGCTGCGTAAAGTGCCTGCGTAAGGACATCGCGAGCAATCTGGTTGTCCATGGTGCAGCTGGCGCACACGGGGGTCTGCTTGCCGCGGCCGCCCTGCTCAGGAGATACGCTTGGCACAACGAGCAGTTCGCCGTCACGCTCAACCATGAAGTCGAGATAGAACTGAGCAGCGCCTTTCAGGATGGGGTAATACTCGCGGAGGAATTCCTTGTCGAGGGTGTACTGGTAGTGCTCCCACAGGTGGGTTGCAAGCCATCCGCCGCCATTGGGGAACATGCCCCAGGCTGCTGCATCGACCGGGCCGGCGATGCGCCAGAGGTCGGTGTTGTGGTGTGCCATCCAGCCACGGCAGCCGTACATGACGCGAGCGGTCTCGGCGCCGGTCACGCTGAGGTCTTTTATCATGGAGAAGAGCGGTTCGGCTGTCTCGGAGAGGTTGCACACCTCTGCTGGCCAGTAGTTCATCTCTGCATTGATGTTGATGGTATATTTGCTGTCCCATGGTGCATTGCGCTTGTCATTCCACATGCCTTGCAGGTTGGCAGGCTGACCGCCTTTCTGTGAGGATGCGATGAGCAGATAGCGTCCATAGTTGAAGAGCAGCGCTACCATGCCCATGTCCTTGCTGCCGTAGAACTTGTCGAGGCGCTGAACGGTGGGCAGATTCTTGTTGTCGGTTGAGGTCAGCGTGAGCTTCACGCGGCTGTACTGCTCCTGATACAGTGCCATGTGGCGCTTCAAGAGGGTCTTGAAGTCGAACTTCTCTGCATCAGCAAGGTACTGCTCGTTCTTGGCTGCTGCATTGCCGCTCACGTCTCTGTAGTTGACGAAGTTGGTTGCAGCAGAGATGTAAAGGGTCGCCTCGGTAGCGTCTTTCACTTGCAGTGTCTCGCCATCGGCAGTCACGGTTCCGTCGGTCTTGATGTCGGTGCGGCACTGTGCGGCAAGGGCGGCCTTGATGCCTTCTTGGTCAACACCCTGCACGGTGGCAATCAGGCTCTTGCCTTCAGCCTTGACAGAGAAGGGCAGCTGGCATTTGTGTGAAAGGGTGAAAGAGAGCGCACCTTTCTTGCTTGCCTTGACATGCACAGCCACTACGCCATCGGCCAAAGAAGCGATGGCACGGCGAGTGTATTTCACATTATTATATATATAGGATGTGGTGCTGACTGCTGTCTGCAGGTCGAGGTCGCGCACATAGTCTTTCACGCCAGTATGGCCGAACTGCATGGAGAGGCTGCCCAAGGTGAGGAAACGCATGCCATGAGGTCCTTTGACGAACTCTCTGTTGAGCAAATCCTCAGCGGCTTTTTCCTTGCCGTCGAATATGAGGCTGCGCACTTCGGTGAGATACTGCAAAGCGGTGGCACTGTTGTTGTGGTGGGGACCGCCACTCCAGAAAGTTTCTTCGTTGAGTTGGATTTCTTCCACGTCGGTGCCGCCAAACACCATGGCGCCCAAACGAGAATTTCCCAAAGGAAGAGCCTCGAGCCAGCAAGTAGCAGGCGCATCATACCACAAACGCTGGTCGTTGTCAGGCGATGCTGCACGAATTGAGAGTGAATACAAACAGACCAACAACGTAGCAAGCATTAATTTCTTTACATCTGATTTCATTTACGATTTAGATATTGTTTAGATTTAGATATTAGTTTACTGTAAAAGACTGCTGCAAAGTTAATTCTTTTATGGAAATTTAACCACTCTGAACGTATCTTATAGTTGCACAAATGTAACATTTGAGCATATTCCCACGCATTTTTTCAAAAAGCCCAGTAATTTTTCAAATACAAAATATTGTTTCTTGTTGCATTGAATCTATGGAACATACAGGCCTATGCCTGTCCCCACATATAAAGCATACCGTTCCCTACGTGTCCACCGTCTGCATAATATTTAAAACACCGCCTACGAAATATTTCTCGCACGGTGTTTTAAATATTATGCAGACGGTGTCCGTTATAGGAAGAATTATTTCACTATCACTTTCCTTGTACCATTCTCAGCAGTACGAACAATCTGGATACCTTTCTGCTGCGGATGAGCAGGAAGGCCGGAAAGCGTGTATGCTCCCACAACAACATCAGCAGGACGGACTGAATCTATGCCAGTCACTTCATCTTCAGATGCCGTATAAAGAGCCAAATCAGCGATAGCTATCTGGTCGGAAACAGTCGGACGTGTCAGGGTTATCTTATATTCTCCCCAACCGTCCTCTACCTTGAAGGCAAAGACAGCCTCTCCACCCACCTGGGCTGTCGCATTGAGAACTACGGTACGGGTGCCTGTAAGTTTCTGTATCTTTACGCCGATAGTCTTACCCGCTTCTCCTTCGGAACGGAACTTTAACTTATAATTTCCTGTGGCAAGCTGGAGAGAATGGTAAACATTCTGATTGCCATCAGTGTTCTGTTCACGTCCAAACATCAGCAGCGTGGTACTGGTGTTCACAAACCATCCATGCTGCTTGGGATTGTAGCCAGCAGTTTCAATACGTGGCATCCAACGAAGAGTCTCATCGCATGGCGTGTCGAGCGAATACTGCTCAAAGAAATTCCACATGGTCTGCGCCGAGCTGCCTTCTTCCGTTTTATTCGTATAAGCCTCATGTCCCATGCCATCGACTTCGTAGTAAACATAAGGGAAGCTACCTTCTGTTGCTTCGTAAACGCTCTTGTCATACTTGCCGCTGACCGTAGTCTTGACAGGCACAGGATTAGCGCCAAGGCGTGCCACCATCTCATCAACGATGACTGGCATAAGCGCGTACCTTACGAAGTCGTCATTCTTTCCATGAATGTGGAGGAAAGGAGTTGGACGCTCGCCTGTATGACGGAAATGGAACTCATTCAATGGGAATCCACTAATAGAAGCGAAGGCTGCAAAAATGTCACTACAAGTATTGGTCAACGCATAAGCCATCATTCCTCCATTGGAGAATCCGCAGCAATAAACGCGGCTGCGATCAATCGCATAGGCATCATCCACGTCATCAATAATCGCTTTTAGAAATTCCACGTCATCATTCTCTTCTCCCGTCGCATCCCATCCTGGAACCTTGCCACCAAACACAGGAAAATAAATATCGCTGCCCTGAGGATATACCACGATAAACTTTTCTGCATCTGCAACCGATGTGCTCATCGGGCTCATGTCCGTGCTGTGGCCTCCTGCACCATGCAACGACACCACCAATGGAGCATTCGCCTTACAGCCTTTCGGTACATACAGCCAGTACGACAAAGTTTTTCCATTCACTTCAATATTGACAGACTTGCTGACCTTCTCATAAGTTGCCAAAACCTTATCTGACGCTTCAAATGCTGTCAGCGCAGCACTCAATTCTTGTGTTGCAGCGGTGTAAACACTTGGCGATGTGGATACCAAACCTTCATATTTCGCCATCACATTCTTCAGTTTGTTCACATTGGTGCCCTGATAACCCTTCACTGCTTTCTGGGCAGCCAACATCGTGCGATAGAATGTTCCCTTGTATGTATCTGCCAGCGAAGGCTGAGTAGTCAGCAGCACATCACCAATGATAACAGAGTTCCAGCCTTCTGCCATTTCAAAGTTCAGCACATAGCTTCCTGTCCTCTCTATGACAAAGTCATATTCGTAAGCTTTCGAGCCAGATATTTTCTGTCCTGTGTTCTCCTTCATCGTACCTGTTGAAGTCAACGAAGTGGCAGAGAAAACAGGTGTCAATGATGAGTTCATAACATGAAAGTTGTAAGAAGCCTTATTAGTCATTGCTCCTTCGCTCCAATAAACCGAACGGAATGCCACACGATACTTTCCTTTCTCCAAAGACATACGGTCGTTAATGTATGTACCATAGTAAAGATTGCACGCATTATTATCGCGGGCACTCATATACATTCCTGCATCAAAGTCACCACCCTGTTCAAAATATTTCATGCGTACACCGGTACAATCTTTCGTTCCGCCAGCGGTTGTTTCCTTCGAACCAGATGACAGCGTATTAACCCGCTTCCACCCAGCAGGAATGCCTTCGCCAATAGCATCACGTTCGCCATACCAATTGGGGCAATAGATTGTATCCACCTTCATGGTCTCACCTACTTCCTCCACGCCAAACGCATAAGTGAACGACACCTCAGCTAACACACCGCCATCCTTTGTGGTTGCATTTGTCACTGTCAGAATATACTCGCCAGGCTCCACCTCCGTATCAGAAGGAAGCGTAAAGGTAACTGTCTGAAGATAGCCTGATGCAGGAGCAGAAAGTACAATTTCCGTTCCTTTTCCCGACTGTAGCGTAGCCTTTACCTTAGCCGCATTGATTGGCGCAGTGAATTTAACCTCAAATTTATTATCACGTTCTGAAAGCAAGTCAAAAGACTGATTTTCAGGAGCAATACTCTCCACGTCTGGGGCATCAGCACCAAGGCTATAACGCTTGCAGAAATTCCACACCTCTTCTGAAGTAAGCGCTTGAGCTGTATCCATTGACCACCAATGTCCCTTGTCCGCCAATGTCAACAATGCCACTTCCACACCATTCTTGCCATTTCGATAGCGAGTCAATGACGCAGGTGAATTGGGTTTAGATTTTGGATAAGGCTTTATCACCTCTGGCGTAGTGTTGCAACCGTTAAATTTCACCCACGCATCAATATGAGATTGCACAGGACCATAAGTACACACATCGTCAGCCGTTCCATGCGTGTGCAGAATAGGCACCGGACGTGTTGACGCAGCATTTGGTCCTCCCATTGGATAACCGCTCACTGGTGCAAACGCAGCAATTTTATCCGCCATTTTGTTTGCAGCATGATAAGTGAACATACCGCCCATAGAAAAACCTGTCAGATAAACCTTATTCTTATTGATTCCATAACGAGAATACATCTCAGCAATAATAGCCTCCATAAACTTCAAGTCTCTATAGCCCGAGATGTCCCACATTTTATCCACGCCATTGGCATATACCACAACAAACTTTGCTGTATCAGCAACATTCTCCCACTTTGCAAGCCCCTGCAAATAACCAGCATCTTGATTAGCTCCATGACAAGCAATCACCAACGCTGATTGCTTGGGCAAATTTGCTGGTGCATACACAATCATAGTACGTGTTGTACCGTCCACCTGCAAATTTTCCAAGGCAAAACCACACAAACACACCCATGACATAACAAACAATAAAAACATTTTTTTCATACACAAATAGTATTAAATTTACAACTATGCTGCAAAGATATATTTTTTTCTTGAAAAGGCCTAAAGATAAACCAATTAAATAGAACTACTCCCTTCTGTAATTTGTCAACAAACATAGGAGACACTAGTTGTTGTTCAACCTGTGTCAACGCAAGGGACAAGCGTGATTCAACGCAAACAGGGCCTCGTTTACTGATAGGTAATCTTCTGCACCATCTGTCCAGGGTCGCCAACAATGAGCGTGAGCACGTGTTGCTTTCTGCTGCGATCTATGGGGAGGCTGATGATAAAGTCTTTCCTATTTTCGAGCACTTGCAACTTCCAAGTATATGACCATTCCTCAAACTTGTTTTCGCACACAAGGGGCTGACAGCCATCCACACTCACTCCGAAACGGTTGCTGCGGTCGAGGCTGACGGGCCATACTGGCACAACCGAAATGCAAATAGTAACGCTGTCGCCCTGCCCATCCTGAACCTCAAAGGGCAAATCGATATGGTCAGATGACAAATTGGCGGGGTCTTGCACTGGATTGTGGGGTTCTCCCAATTGAAGAACATTCCAGTCGGTGCCCATGCCTTCGATGAGACGGAAGGGGTGCTTGGCCTTTATCTTGTCCAGCCTCAACTGGTGTACAAAAGAGGGACGCGTCTGGCTCTTCGGAAGCTGATACCTGTCCGTTGGAGCATCAACCAGTTCGGGCATCAGCTGATATTTGGCGCACAATCCGGGAGGGAGTTCTGAAATCATCTGATTCCATTTGCCGTCGAGCATTGCATTGTACTCGATCAACAGCGTCTGCAAACTGTCGAAGGCTTCTGTAACCTCGTTCGCAGCCTCGCTGCTGCCTGTCTCGTGGTTCTTTTGAGCCATAAGGAACTTACGGTTCATCTGATATGCCGATTTTACAGAATAGCCTATCATCTCAAAGAAAGCGGGGCGCAAATCTGCAGGTAATGCCTGCTCTATCTCATTTATACGGTCAGATATCATTTGGTAGTCGGCCAAACGCTTCTGCGCCGTGCCTGCCTGGAAAGAAAAATCAGTATCATGCAGACGATTGTTCTCATCACTGTCCCATTCCATTTCATAACCCATGAACTCGGGTTTTCTGTCCCAAGCGAGACGATAATAATCGTCTAAAATCTCTTGAAAATCACGCTCATATTTTTTTCCATACACAGAGGCAAGCCATTGTGCTTGATAGCGATTCGCATTGTCATAGGTAAATGCATCGAAATTCCACGCCATGCTAAAGAACTGCTGCATCTCGACTTCCATAGGCTTGATGTCGCCAACATTGAGCAGCCAGTACCGGTCTGCACCAGCATCATAAGCCTTTTTCAGCTCTTCGTACATAAGAGCTGGCGCTGTAGTTGCAATCCACAAGTTGTCATGCGGAGTGCCAAGGTAGCTCAGATGATAATATACACCCGAACCTCCACTGCGCTGTCGCTCTTCTGCATTGCTCACACGCTTCATGTAGCCGTAGTTGTCATCGGGCCACACCAGCGTGATGTCTTCTGGCACTCGGAGCCCAGCATCGTAGATGTCAAGCGTTTCTTTGTAAGGAACAAAAATCTGAGGGATTTGAGCAGCTGACTTCCCCTTGTGCTTCTCCAAGATCTGGCGCTGGTCGGCAAAAACGGTCTCCAATGTACGCGCCCTGACTTTAGGGTCAGAAGACCCCTTCATCGCCTCATCGTGCAAGCCACGCATGCCCATCGTATAAAGATTATCATACTGCGCCGTTTCACGCAATCGGTTGTCAAACTTATTCCAAATAACCTCCTTGTTAGTCAGATAATTCCATTCGCCATCACGTTCCTTATTCCATTCCGAATGAGCGGCATTGTTAAACAGCAGTGGTTCACAATGGCTGGTTGTAATCATGATGCCCCATTCAGCCGCCGCTACCTGGCTCTCGGGATGGCTATAGAAGGCACCAGTACAGCTATGCATGGCTGGCGCAAGCATATTACCCTTCAGACGAAGCAGCAATTCACACACCTTATCATAAGTCTTTGGACCTATATCGCCCAAATCTTTCTCAAAATTCCTTGACGACCAAGTAAAAAGTCCCCAATCCTCATCGTTAATGAATATTCCTCTATATTTAATCGTAGGAGACTGAGAAATGTAATTCTCGGCCAAACTTAACTTGTCTTTCTTCTTCACAGGCACATCTGCCCACCAATACCATGGGCTGACTCCTATCTTTTCACTGAGATGAAACACGCCATAAGCCAAGCCACGCGCATCACTGCCCACTACCATAAGACGCTTTCCACGCGTCACTATTTTGTACCGCTCCCAATCTCCTGAAATATCCTTACTGTTTATTTGCAATTCTACAGGGAGCTCCTTCATTCCCTCTGCGGTAGCCAACACCAGCATTGGACCATCCCATGCCTCATTCACCACTGACGGACGGACTGAAATCACACGTTCAATATCCTCGCTCAACACAACTGCCATTTTCTTCACCAATGCGGCCTCAGTATCAGACACAAGAATACGGCACTGCGTCAAATCAACTGCACTCCAAGCACACAAGGACAAACACCATGCTAACAAAAGAATCAATTGCTTCTTCATTTCAAGTTTTTGAGTTAATATATTTCTGAAATTTCAAGCACCCCTGTCTATGTTGCTCACTCTAATAGAAAGTCAAGCACCTCAAACGGCAAACATAGAAATGTACAGATTTGCTATAACAAACTGTTGCAAAGTTACTTGTTTTTTCTTGAAAATCCTTTCTTCCATGTATTTTTTTCTTGCGTCTATGTTACAAGTGACTCTCCCTAATTGCTAAAACTTGTATATACAAATTTTAAAATATATCTTTGCAAATATTTTAGTTCCTGTTTTTATGACAAAGACCAGATTCTTCTATATTGTTTCGATGCTGTTCGCTGCTATCGGACTCTGTGCTCGTCCTGCACGTCCAGTGGTCCGCACTGTGACAAACAGCGATGGCTCGTCATTCAATATTCTGCTGCGTGGTGATGAGAGTTTTCACTTCTATACCACCGAAGATGGCACACCCGTGCTGCGCGATGTCAATGGCAACTACCGTCTTGCGCCCCAAGCCGCCGACAGCATTGCCAATGTATGGGAGGCACGGCGCAGGCAACGGAATGCCATGCAAGAAGCACGTACAAAAAAAGTCATTCGCAAACGCATCTGGGGGGAACCTTCGTCTTATGTCGGTGAAAAAAAAGGCATTGTCATACTCGTCAGTTTCCCGGATTACCCTTTCTTGGAACAACACAATTCTGATGTATTCCACGACATGTTCAACAAGAAAGGCTACAACAAGAACGGGTTCCAAGGTTCCGTACACGACTACTTCTATGATCAGTCCTACGGCCAGTTCAGCCTCACATTCGACATATACGGCCCCATCAAGGCAAGCCATCAGCGAAGCTACTACGGAAGGAACACCAGCCAAGGGGATGACCGCCGTGTAGCCACACTCGCAGCCGAAGCATGTCTGCAGGCGAACAATCTTTACGACATCAATTGGGATGCCTATGACTGGGACAGCGATGGGGAAGTAGACCAAGTGTATATCATCTTTGCAGGGCACGGAGAAGAAGAAGGAGCATCATCCGATGCCATCTGGTCACACATGTGGACACTTGACGAGGGAATGGAGTATGACGACGGCAACGGAGCCATTGTGCTTGAGAGGAAAAGAATCAACACCTATGCCATGAGTTGCGAACTTTCCAGCAATAAAGGGACAGAACTGAATGGTATCGGCAGTGCATGCCATGAGTTCAGCCATTGTCTCGGACTGCCAGATTTTTATGATACCAGCTATGATGGCGGATTTGGCATGAATGCATGGGACCTCATGGCTTCCGGTTCCTATAATGGGGCAAAAAGCAAAGGAGAATGTCCTGCAGGCTATACAGCTTACGAACGATGGTTAGCTGGATGGCTGGAGTTTACTCATCTCCTCCACCCTACTACCATACAAGACATGCCAGCCCTGCAAGACACTGCCGTAGCGTACATTATCCGAAACGAAGGAAATCCCAATGAATATTTTGTGCTTGAAAACAGACAGGCACAAGGTTGGTTCAAATATGTAAATACCTATTCCTCCTGCCATGGGCTACTCGTCTACCATGTCGACTACGATGCGCAGGCATGGGAAGAAAACACACCCAACAACATGGCCGAACATCAGCGCATGAGCATCATCCCTGCGAGCGGCAAGTACGGCACACTGCACGGAACTCGCGACAACCGGTACTACCATGTCACAGAGGATCAATACCGTGCCCATCTATTCCCTGGCAGCCAAAACATACACGAACTGACAGACACCTCGCATGCCCATTGCGGAGCACAGCTGTTTCACTTCAATACAGATGGAACACGGCACATGGGAAAGCCCATTACCGACATATCCGAGCATGATGGCCGCATCTCCTTCAATTTCATGGGCGGAGCAGCACAAGCCATCACTTCGCCACACGTCAACAGCCAAGAAGGCACTTCTGCACCATCCTATTACACTCTCAGCGGAATCCCCGTTGCAACACCCAAACAAAGCGGAATCTACCTCAAGAAACAGGGGGAATCAACACAGAAAATCTTCTTTGCTCCATAAGTTGTTCCTGAGGAGAACTCCATTCAGTCAGCATCACGATACCAGTCAGCATACATAATGTAGTGCTGAGCAATGCCGACATTCAATTCTTTCGATTGTTGAGGGTCAACTTTCTTGATGAACTTGGCAGGCACACCGCCCCACAGTTCTCCATCGCCCACCACAGTCTTGCTCAGAACCAAAGAACCTGCAGCCACGATAGCACCTTCACCCACCACTGCATTGTCGAGCACCGTCGCTCCCATACCGATAAGCGCACCCGACTTCACCGTACAGCCATGCAGTGTCACGTTGTGTCCTATCGTCACATCGTCACCAATCTCAATCGCCGCTTTCTGATAGAGCGTATGCAAACATGAACCATCCTGAATATTCACACGATTGCCAATCCTGATATAGTTCACATCGCCACGCACCACAGCATTAAACCACACCGTACACTGGTCGCCCATCTGCACATCACCCACAATCGTTGCATTCTCACTGAAATAGCAGCCCTCACCCCACTTCGGAGTCAAGCCACACACCGTTTTTATCAATGCCATATTTCCCTACTTTTACAATTATTCCAATAAAAACTTTAAAACTCATTTCAAGAACACGAAATATACCGCTGCCACAAGACAGAGGAAAGCAACCGCATGATTCCACTGGAAATGCTCACCTTGAAACATCATGCCAGCCATCACCGTAAACACCGTCAGAGAGATAACCTCCTGAATCACTTTAAGCTGCATCAGCGTAAAAGGTCCTCCATTCCCTTCAAATCCCAGTTTGTTTGCAGGGACCTGCAACAGGTATTCAAAAAAAGCAATAGCCCACGACAGGGCAATGACAGCGATGAGCGGCCAGCTGGTACTGATGTTCATCTGCTGAAGTTTCAAGTGTCCATACCAAGCCACGGTCATGAACACATTGCTGCCGATAAGCAGCAGAATGGTATAAAATCCGTTCATTGTAATCGTTTTCAATTTTGCTGCGAAGGTACGGCTTTTTTTCAAAAAAATAATGTCTATTAAATCTTTTTTGTCAACTTTGCGTCTTGTTAGTAGATTACATCGAAAAATCATCAAGCAATGAACGAGGAGACAGAACAGTTACTGCCAGAATTAGAGAGGATTGTCGTGGAGCGGCAAGACTGGCTCTTCCGTTTTGCTTATATACGAATCGGTGTGAGGGAAGATGCAGAGGATGTGGTGCAGGAGGTGCTGCTGAACGTATTCCGACGATTGAGGGAGAAGATGCACGTAGAGAGTCTGGAGCAGTATGTCATCCGTTCCATCAGCAATGCATGCCATGATTACTTCCGACGAAAACCGCTAAAGGTTGTTCCCATTGACGAAGCCCGACATGTTCCCGTCAACGAGGCTGACCAACACATTCATGAAGAATATGTGAGAATAAACCAACTACTGGATGCTTTACCTGAAGAGCAAGCAGAGATTGTGAGGCTGAAATGCTACGACGAACTGACCTTCAAACAGATAGCAGAATTGCAAGACATTTCGGAGGCGACAGCAAAGTCCCGATACCGATATGCCATCATGCATATCCAACAAATGCTCAAGAAGAAAGGAAATTAAGATATGAATAACAAGAACATCAACATTCCAGAGGAGGACCTCAACGAAGAGTTGGAGGACATCGAGCAGATGCTCAAACCACAATGCGAGTTCAAGGCATCAGACACCTTGAAGGACGAGGTGCTGGCTCGTGCAAGGCAGGAAGTGAAGCCTCAACGCAAGGTCAAGATTTGGCCATGGGTGGCTGCTGCCTGTGCTGTCGGCTTCCTGATGTTGTGGCTCACCCCACCGGAGAAGACACAGAGGGACGAAGCTCTCCATGCCTATCTGGTCAGTGCTTACCATGCAAAGCATCAGCAGGCGATATCTAACCAGATGGACGCACGCGAATCATTCGAAGACATCGAACGGAGATTGAGAATTGAAGGAGCGCAACTGAAAGAAGAATTCAAAATGTCAAATCAAATCTATTAACTCAAGAAACAATGAAAAAGATGATATTCATGGCTGCACTCTTGGTCAGTGTGTATGCCTGCAAAAACGAAACAACCAACGACAATCTGCCTATGCCATCCACCTTCCCAGAACTCTTTGATGGTTTGCTTCAACAGGGGGGGCATTTGCATGTGGACATCTATAGTGACGATTCTGTTCGCACCGATTATTATTACGATTGGTTCGACCTCTATCAGGACGAACGGACATACGATGTGGATATGGATACGACCCTGATTGACGGAGTCCATCTTAACGACTCCATTGCTGACATGGTGGCTGAAATGAGAGCCGTAGAAGACAGTGTGGCAAGAACAGAGATGACGATTCGCGATTATGCCCAAAAGGGGGTGCAGCACTTGGAGGAGAAGTACATTCACCAATCTGCCAAGTACTACAAATACGAGAGACATCTCAACGGAAAGGATTCCATTGAGTTCGTCATTGCCACCAAGGAACTGACCGATTCTCTTCCCGAAGACTGCAAGAAGGATGATTTCAGAGAGAGTTTCAGATATTATCCTGAATTCTTCCACTATTATTATACACATCAAACAAACGGGAATAATTACGTGAGCTTAACTTACCATCGCGAAGAACGTGTCAAAGGCAAGAAAGCCACCAATGAGGATGAGATTCGCAAGTTGTTGCTTGATTACATCGCTAAACAAAAGGGAACAAAGGAATATCATGTTCAGTATCTGATAGACGAGGGAAAGGATTTCGATCAGTCTGCCATCACCTTCCATTCACGCAAGAACAAAGAAAAGGTACATATGGAGGGAACGCTTTATGTGCTTCCTGGCACGGGCAAGGAAAAAATCAGGAATGTGGAGGAATTGCGTTCCATGTTGAAGGAATTCACAACCACCCACTATGCAGGGTATTTGAATTATCATTATGTGGACGAAACTTTTGACATGACGGAATGTGACCGGTACGCGAATCAACTGATGGAATTGACCATCGGTGATAAAAGACCATGGGATAGCGTCGCCAATTTGTTCCATGTGCAGATAGGAAACTACTGGAAGGGGGAAGGTCTCAAAATCCTCATGCTGAAGCCCATCAACAGTTCTTACTTCATGCCCAGCCTCGAATGGATGGGAATAAAGAGCATCCACAACAATGAGATTGAATGGCTGCCCGGATATGAAGGAGGTTATTTGCACACAAGATGAGCGAAAAACGGAGAATAAAAAGTAAAAGTTACTTAATTTTTTCACTATCCACTATCCACTATCCTCTATTTTTCGTACCTTTGCGGCCAGTTCATTCTAATTTGAAACTAAAACCAAAACAACAATGAGCACAAAACAGAAACGTTATTTCTTGACGGAAGAGGAAATACCAACACAATGGTACAACATTCAGGCAGACATGACAACCAAGCCAATGCCGCCATTGAATCCATCCACAAAGGAACCGCTGACAGTGGACGACCTTGCCCAGATTTTCCCTCGCGAATGCTGCGTACAGGAGTTGGACACAGAAAACGCCTGGATAGACATCCCTGAAGATGTGCTCGAAAAATACAAGTTCTACCGCAGCACACCGCTGGTACGCGCATATGCCCTCGAAGAAGCCCTGGGCACACCTGCACACATCTACTTCAAGAATGAAAGTGTCAATCCCCTAGGCTCGCACAAGATTAATTCAGCCTTGCCACAATGCTACTACGCCAAGCAAGAGGGGACAGAAAACGTCACCACAGAGACAGGAGCAGGCCAATGGGGCATGGCGCTCAGCTACGCCTCCAAGCTTTACGGCCTTGAAGCCGCTGTATACCAAGTAAAAATCACCATGCAGCAAAAGCCCTACCGCTCTACAGTCATGCGCACATTCGGAGCTGCCGTCACAGCTTCTCCGTCAATGTCCACTCGTGCAGGCAAGGACATCATCACGCGTGACCCACGGCATCCCGGCTCGCTTGGCACAGCCATCTCCGAGGCTGTCGAACTGGCACAGACCACGCCCAACACGAAATATACGCTCGGCTCAGTCCTCAATCACGTAGCCCTGCATCAGAGCATCATCGGACTGGAAGCAGAAAAGCAGATGGAAAAAGCAGGCGAATACCCCGACACTGTAATCGCATGCTTCGGAGGCGGCTCCAACTTCGGCGGTTTGGCATTCCCCTTCATGCGCCACAACATCCTTGACGGCAAGCAGACAGAGTTCATCGCTGCCGAGCCAGCCAGCTGTCCAAAGCTCACACGCGGCCAGTTCCGCTATGACTTCGGCGACGAAGCAGGATACACGCCGCTATTGCCTATGTTCACATTAGGACACAACTTCAAGCCAAGCAACATCCACGCAGGCGGTCTCCGCTATCACGGCGCAGGCGTCATCGTTTCTCAGCTCCTGAAGGACGGCATGATGCGAGGCATGGACATTCCACAGCTTGAGTCCTTCGATGCCGGAATGCTCTTCGCACGCACCGAAGGCATCGTGCCAGCACCCGAAAGCTGCCATGCCATAGCTGCCACCATTCGCGAAGCAAACAGATGCAAAGAGACGGGCGAAGAGAAAGTCATCCTCTTCTGTCTCTCCGGCCACGGACTCATCGACATGCCAAGCTACGAGCAGTACCTGAATGGCGACTTGCAGAACTACGCCATCACCGACGAAGACGTAGCGAAGAACCTTGCAGAACTGGACAATCTTTAATTCAAATTCATCCATCAGCAGACAATCCATCTTTTTCGTTCGGGAAAGATGGATTTTTTTCTGAAAGAAACCGTACCTTTGCAACAGCAAACTAACAGCACTAACCAATACCCCATGAACATCAAGCATCTACTTCTTGGCATCGCCTGCATGGCTGCCGCCACCCTCTCGGCACAAGAAACCTTCCGCTTCGGCACCAGCACCAACCCTGACGGCATCACATTCGAGGTTGACCGCCGCGGCTTCATCATCGGCGGCAAGCACGTCCTGCCCGTCATGGGCGAGATACACTACAGCCGTGTGCCCGAGCATGAATGGCGGCGCGAGATTCAGAAGATGAGAGCCGGAGGCATCACCATCATCGCCACCTACGTCTTCTGGATTCACCACGAAGAGGAAGAAGGCAAGTGGAACTGGAGCGGCAATCGCAACCTGCGCAAATTCCTGGAGATATGCAAAGAAGAGCAGATGCCCATCGTCTTGCGCATCGGTCCCTTCTGCCATGGCGAGGTCTATCAGGGAGGCATGCCCGTCTGGATAGCAGAAAAGGCACAAGCCGATGCCAAGCAGTACAAGCTGCGCTCCCTGGCACCTGGATTCATGGAGGCAACCCGAAGACTATACACCAACATCTTCGCGCAAGCCGACGGACTGCAATGGAAAGACGGAGGCCCCATCGTCGGCATCCAGATTGAAAACGAGTGCAGAGGACCATGGGCCTACTACATGGCGCTGAAAGAAATGGCCTTGCAGGCAGGATTCGACACGCCGTTCTACACACGCACAGGATGGCCCAAACTGAACGGAAAAGAGGAATTCGGGCAGTTGCTCCCCCTCTATGGCGACTACGCCGACGGCTTCTGGGACCGAGCGCTGACCGACATGCCTGGCGAGTATGCCAAGGCCTTCATCATGAAAGACACCCGACTGTCTGCAGTCATCGCCACCGAGGCGCTCGGCACCAGCCAAGACACAGGCATGAACACCTCCGACCTCGCCTACCCCTACCTCACCTGCGAGCTGGGCGGCGGCATGATGGCATCCTACCACAGACGCATCAACATGAGCGGACGCGAAGTAAAGCCGCTTGCCATCTGCAAGCTGGGTTCGGGCTCCAACCTGCCAGGATATTACATGTACCATGGCGGCACCAACCCATACAATCCCAAGCACACCATGGCTGAAACCCAGCAGAGCCTGGCAACCAACCACAACGACATGCCTCACATGAGCTACGACTTCCAGACAATGCTGGGCGAAATGGGGCAGCCCAACGCCATATCATGGAATGAAAGCCGACTGCTGCATCAGTTTCTGGCCGACTGGGGAGAAGAACTGAGCCAGATGGATGTCGATACGCTCAGCGACCACTATGCCCGCCGCGGCGCCTTCGAGTTCTTCAACGACTACGTGCGTTTCTCCAACGAAGAAGGCATCTCCTGCATCACTCCACGCAATTGGCAACTGTCCGAAGGCGTAACCATAGACTGGGCCACAGCAGAGCCATTCTGCAAAGCCGACGGCATCATCTACCTGATTGCCATCGACGGCAAAAAGCCCCAACTCAGCATCAACGGAAAAGTATTCAAAGCCAAGCCCAACAAGCCCTTCAAAGCTGCAGGCACAACCTTCTGCGTCCTGTCGCGCCAAAAGGCACACACAGCCTACAAGATTGATGGCAAGCTCCATTATTCCGACGGCATCCTCTACAAAGATGGCAATAGCATCATGGAAGAGACGTGGCGCACACTCCCCATCCAGCCAATCCATGCGCTGACCAAGGAGCACGATGGACTTCGCAACGTGACGATGGGCAAGCAAAGAGTTGCCGCACAGCCTACAGAGAGCGACTTCGACAAGGCTGCCACATGGAGCATCAACAATCTCAGCGAGTTCAACGAAACCCTTGACCTCTACCTCAAAATCTCCTACCGAGGCGACGTTGCCCGCCTCTATGCCGACGGACAGCTAGTGCAAGACAACTTCTGGAACGGCAAGCCCATGCTCGTCCGCCTCTCCGACCTCGTCGGCAAGCGCGTCGAACTCAAGATTCTCCCCCTCGGCAAGGACTACCCCATCTACCTGCAACAAGCCCAACGAGCCGAACTCAACCAAGCCCCCAACGGCATCCTCCTCTCGCTCGACAGCATACAAGTGATAGAGCGGCAGACCAACACCGTTGAATAAAAAAAACGCCTCATTTACCACAAAATGAGGCGTTTTTTCGACTTAATTTCAAGTCAAAAGTTCGACTAAACGATGGCATATAGCAATGCGTCGATTTTCCTTTGTTTTCAGCATTTCAGCCATGTTGAAGTTGTCAGTTCGACTAAACTTCGACTAAAAGTTCGACTAAACTTCGACTAAAACCCACTTCTTCTTTTCTGTTAGTTTAATGACTCCCTGTTTCTTCAGTGCAGACAGCATATTACCAATCTTCCTTATCTTTTGTTCCTCAGTGAGCACATCAGACAACTTGGATTGCAACAGCGTATTAAGTTCTGCTCTTGTGGCTCCGCCAAATGAGCGCAGATACTGAATTATCATGTCTTTGAAATGGAGGTCATTGAAACTCTTGTTCCGAATATACTCTGTCTTTAATTCCTTGTCATCGACAGTCTTGGCGGTATAAGCAGATAGGAACAGCTTTGGATAACGCCCCTCTACAAGATGTAGTTTGCGCAAACGTGAAGCAATATCCTTGTCAATCTTTTCATGCTTTTGTACCATATCAAGTGCAATACAGTCGTACAGCGACAGATCAGGATTGGCTTTCAACAAACGGTAATACTGCTCATTGATAAGTTTGCCGTATATCTTAACCGTTACCTCCTTCTTGGCTTGGTCTATCTGATAGTCAGGCATGGGGAAGACCACGTTTCTGCTGTTCGGTGAACACCTTCCGTATTCCACGACCGATAGTGTCGATCATATTGAAGTTCACCATTCCTTGGCAAAGTGCATAGTTGCGGTAATACTTCTGTGGTCCCGTCTGTTCAATGGCATTGCGCACAGAACCAGGCAGGAAGTAACCGCCATTGGAGAATGTCACAGAGTCAGGAGTCTCAACCATCGTCACCCTTTCCTGCATGGTATAGTCCTGATGAGCGATAGCATTATGTAAGATCTCACGGATGCTATACTCGTCATATTGTTTTACAATGTCCGGAAATAGCGTTCCGCCCGGCATTATCCGCTGATTGAGATTTCGGATTTTGGCAAGGGCTTCATCCACGGTTAGCAGGAAAGGAATGGTGAAATGCTCATAATCCCTCTTCTCATCTTGCCCATCAATCAGTACCCATGTAATAGTGGCAACAGATGGGGTCAGATAATGGACGGCTGTAGGCTTACCAAGAAGCCAGATGGCTGCCCTCGTCAGTTTGCCCTTAACTGCAACACCTGCCCTGCCAAGCAATTCCATATCATCCCAAGTATCAACCTCGGTTGCTAACTTCGGATGAACAGACTTATATTCTTCACGAGCTTTCTGCAATGCCATTGGCTCCAAATCATCAAGTGTAGCCTCTGCGACGATTTCTGCAGACCAGTCGTATGTTGGACTTGTTTCCTCCAAAATAGCATTCAGACGTTCCTGTGTCAGTTCCACCAAAGAGTCCTCTATCCGTTGCCATGCTTTGTTATGAGCATAGACAGGTAACTTCGGCAGATGCTTTGGGATATGAATCACCCAAACCGTCTTGTGGGTATCCTCTGTGATAAACTCTTCAATATCCAGCCTTTCGCTCGACAAGTTGGCACATAGATTTGTCAGTCGAAGTGTTGCTTGCTGAGTTGTATAGTTGTATGTATCCGTCCCAACAATCCTCAACGTTTTGTCCTCGACACCAACAACCAGATGCCCACCCTCCATGTTAGCCAATGCCGACACGTAGGAGATAACATCATCCTTTTCATGACCACTGAAGCCATTCTTCAGGTTCTTGAATTCCTTCCACTCACACCCCTCATCCTCTTTGGGGTATTGCTTGATGAGATATTGTTGTAATGCTTGTTCTCTTCAAATCTGATTATAAAACCGTTACCCACAAGTGCTGTTCTAATCATTCTCACCTAATTATCAGTATTATCCTATACTTTGTGAGTTAATGTATATCTACAATCTAAAAAGGCAAATCAACGAATGCTTCCTCTTCGCAAACGAAACAATTTGGCTCATAGATTTCGCTACGGGCAATGTCCTTTATCTTGGATCGGTAGTTGCCATATACTTTGAAGTTATTAATTTCCTCGCGACGCTTGCGGCTGATTTCAACGAACTCCTGCTCGCGCTCGATGCCGAGGAATCGACGGCCTATAAGGTTGGCTGCGATGCCTGTTGTAGAGGAGCCAGCAAACGGGTCGAGAATCCAACCATTCTGGTTGGTAGATGCAAGAATGATGCGGGTGAGCAAGGCGAGGGGCTTCTGCGTGGGATGCTTGCCGCAGGACTTTTCCCACGGGGCGATGGCAGGCAGTCGCCACACGTCGGTCATTTGCTTGTCATCGTTGAGACGCTTCATCAGTTCGTAGTTGAAATGGTGCGGACGTTTCGTGCTCTTTCTTGCCCAGATGATGAACTCGGTTGAGTAAGTAAAGTAGCGGCAGGAGATGTTGGGTGGCGGGTTGGTCTTTGCCCATGTGACTACGTTGAGAATCTTGAAACCCAATTCGGTGAGGCTGTTGGCTACGGAGAAGATGTTGTGATAGGTGCCGGAAATCCAGATGGTTCCGTCCTCCTTCAACTTGTCGCGGCAAAGGCTTATCCATCGCTTGTTGAATTCGTTGATTTCCTCGGACGTGCCACCTCTGTCCCATTCGCCCTTGTTGACGCTGACTATTTTTCCAGCCTGCACCGATATTCCGTCGTTGGAGAGGAAGTATGGCGGGTCGGCAAATATCATGTCGAAATGGAAATTGAACTGCGGGAGCAATTCAAAGGTATCGCCATGAAGGAGGGTGAAGTCGCGTGACGCGGAACGGTAGTAAGGGGTAATCATAGGTCGTCCATCATTTCCTGGAAGCTTTTCCATGACAAAGCTCTGCCTGCTTTTGTCGGGTAGTTGACATCTTCCTGTCCCCAAATCCATTTGTATGCTTTGATGAGGGCTTCTGGCGCTTCTCCTGTTTGAAAGTTCAAGCTTCTAATATCACTAATAAAGTCTTCGGGTTCCTCTCCATTATATGTTTTCTCTAGATATTTCAACAACTTTGTTCCTTGAATTTTATCCTCAGATAATTTTGCTCTGACATCTTCGATGATTTGGTCGTGTGAGATTTGCCAGAGGGAATTATCTGACGGGGCGAAAATGAACACCTGTATGTCCTCTTTGTAAGGCTGTCCGTATGCTCTCTTTCCACCAGGCTTGGTGATGGCAATCCTTCGTCCGTCGCCAAGTTGTTCCACTTCGTAGCCTCTATACTCAACGTCAATGATGGCTTGTGCAAAAGCCTTACGCTCCATATTCCTGATGTGGAGTTTCTTCAAGTCGATAGAGTGATTGTATTTGTTCTTTATTGTAGCCATGATTTTCTGCTCTTTAAGTTTATGCATTTTCCAATCCGTCAAGAAACCCTCGGAGTGTCGAGAGGTTATAGACGCTCGGAATCGTGTAGTATGCCTCCTGCAATTTATTCTTGGCATTCTCCCAGCCTTTTCCGTCGGTGACCCACAGAAACTCGAAGCCGTCAACGGCATTGATTTTCGGGGCAAGTTCGGTGAAGGAACGTGCGGTTTCGTTGAGTTTGCTGCCGCCACCGCTGTAGAAATTCACTTCGGCAAGATAGGTCTTTTCCTTTGCCTCAATCACGAAGTCGAAACGTTTCTTGTCTGTGCCAAGGGCTTTCGTGATGGCAGGCCATTCGCTCGAATAGACTTCCTTGCGGTATTTCAATCCGCTGCCCTTGATGATAAGTTCCACGGTGTCCTCCATAGCGTCGCCGCTTCGGTTCTTGCGGGCATTGGAGTCGAGGCCGACTTCCACGCCGAAAACGTAATCAACGAGATTCCTGACGTTTTTGTCCTTGAAAATCTTGGCAAGGCCTGTGCCCTCGATAAATTCCATCACGCCATCGAGCGTTGTGAGGTAACTTTCAAGCAGAACGAACTCGGCATCGGCGTTGATGACCTTCTTTCTGTCGCGTTTGCGGCACGCAATGAGAATTTGCAGGACCTCGAACACCCGCTTGTCGTTGTTCCAAAGTTCCGTGACAGCCGCCCGCAAATCTTCCTTGCCGAGCAGATAGTTGAGAGAGTTCAACTTTATTTCGATGCTGGCCACGTTGGTCTTCACTTTAGGAAAGTCAGTCCAGTAACTCAACGTAGCATTAGTTTCGGAGAGTTGCGACATGAAGGTCTTGAACTCCGCTTCTGTATGTGCGCTCATAATTTACAATGCGAGTTTATATTGGTTATTGATGATTTCTTTCTGGAGCTTCGACGTATAGTTTCTGATGAGAAGTTCTGTCAATTTACCTCGCTTGCTGGCGTTGGCATTGACCATGCGAGATGCAAAGACACGCTGGATGTCGAAGCCCTCGTAGATGTCATCGAAGAATGTGTCATCAGGGTTCTTGGCAGAACAGTCGGAGTTCGAGAGCATCCAGCGGACATTTTCTTTACGATCGAGCATTCGGCAAAAATCCGCTAGTTCTCGCTGGCTATCATCATTGAAGTCCTCCTTGACGTAGGAGTTAAAGCTGGATGTCGCGCTGAGAGGGCGGTATGGCGGGTCGAAGTAGAAGAATGTCAAGCCTGCTTTATCAATGGCTTTGGCTGTATCCTTGAAATCTCCATTGAGGATTTGAACATCGAAGCGGTTCAGCAGCTCGCTGTCGGCGTAGATGATTTCCTCGTTGCAGATGGTCGGATTGGCGTAGCGACCGAAAGGAACATTGAATTTTCCTTTGGCGTTTTCACGGTAAAGACCATTGAAGCATGTTCGGTTAAGAAAAATGAAAATAGCGGACTTATCAAGGCTGCTTAATACCTCCTCGTTAAATCGGCGGCGCATTTCGAGGTAAAAATTCTTTCGCCCATCCTCCGTTGTAATGTTAAGATACTGTTGTTCGATGTGTTTCAAACGATGGACAAGCCCCTCCGGTTCCTGCTTGATGACTCTGTAGACTTCCGTCAGATTACGGTTGATGTCGTTAATAACTACTTGCTTGATGTTCATGAAGTTTTGCAGCATATAGAAAAGCATCGCTCCACCACCGACAAAAGGCTCTATATACGTAAATTCCTCCTCATGCAAAACTGTCGGCAATTGTTTCTCAAGTTGCTGGAGAAGCTGCCCCTTTCCACCAACCCATTTAATAAATGGTTTTGCTTGTTCCTTCGTATTTATATGTATCATATATATCTTTTCTATATTTGACTTACCCACTAATTTTCCCGAGTTACCCATTAAGTGTTTTATAGTTACCCACTAACTCAAAAAGAGGGGTGTTACATTTGACTTTTCTTTGTTCTTACTAATTCTGTCAGTTCCACATCAAGCAGGTCTGCAATTCTTAGATATGTTTCCATCGTTGGCTGGCAGTCATTGGTACACCATTTTGATACGGTAGTAGGCGCACATCCCAACTGTTCTGCCAACCACTTATTGGTTCTTTTCTTCTCTGCAAGCACAACTTTGATGCGATTAATGTCTTTGTCCATAATGGATTTATATTGTTCTTGGTACAAAATTATAAATTTTCTCTGAAAGAACACACAAAACGTTCGTATATTTAGTAAATAATCTCATTTTAATGTTATTTTCCCCACTTTTTTATATACCTTTTCTGATATTCGTCTGTCAATTCTGTCACTTTTTGCATCATCTGCTCAACTGCATCATGTATTTCTCCAACTTACATACAAGCGCCATTGTTCTTCGTTCAGAGAAATGGCTTTTCAACTCTTTTAAGGTCTGATTATAATTGTTGCCCACCATACGGAATTGAGCATGGAAGTCGCTCAACTTGGTATAATACTCATGCAGACTCTTGTCGAAAGCTACCACATGAAAAGGCTCTCCAAAAATTCGCGCCTTGATGAATGCGGACTTGCTTGTCATGCCAGAACGGTCAAACATCTTTAGAAAGCGCATATCTTCTTCATTACTGAAGTTTACGGAATAGCGGTTTGTTGCCGGGTCTAACTTGCGATTTCTCCCACCATTGCTTCTTTTGTTGTTCATCTTTGTTATTTGGGGTTTGACATAATAATTATCACTTGATGCTTACAGCAAGTATGGACAGGCAGACCGACTTCGGAGGACAGCCACAGCCCTCGGAAGAGCAAGGAGTTCCACCTACATGGTCTATGCCCCCTTCTTTGCCCTATGGCTGAACAGGAATGACAGACATTCAAGATAACGTCACGCGAGTTCGATATAACAAAAATATGTTTATTTGCAGTGCCTTTGCGAGGCAGAATCTTTAGAGCGAACTGACGTTTTCTCCAGAGCCGCGCAAGGCTCATATCCGCTTCATCTGCTTAATCATCGCGAAGCGGTATGTTTATAGACAAGTTCCTGCGGAACGATGGAACGGATTGAACGGATGTGGAATTGATTTTTCTCACGTTATTCTCCAGCCTCTTCCTTATGCTTGACCCACCTTTTTTCAAGTAGTCCATGATGTACTTCACGTTGGCGGCGATGCTGACATGCCGAAACTCATCAGCGCAGCCCAAAGCGATAATACATCATGCCAACTGAATACAAACTCTTGACAAAGGCATATTTTTTTTGTATCTTTGCACTTGCAATCAGCTTCTCAGACAGGAAGCCATCCAACAACAGCGCCCCGTAAACCGATTGTTGCGGCTGATGAGCCGCAACAATCGGTTTATCAATCGCAACTTTCGGCACATCAGCCGAAAGTTGCGATTATTTTTGTCCCTTCGCGAGAAGCAAAAGAGACGCAAGGCGTAAAGAACTTGAAGCGGCGAGGGAAATGTTCCCAAAGCCATATCGTTCAAAAGACGAATTCGAGAAAACCGTTCCTATCGTGAAAATTGTTAATAAATAAAATCTACATTTATGAAAAAGTTTATATTTATATTATTTGTGCTCGTATCCATGAGTGCGACTGCACAAAACGACGTAACAAAGTTTCTCGGCATCCTCCTCTCGCTGGACAGCATACAAGTGATAGAGCGGCAAACCAACACCGTTGAATAAGAATTTATCCTAAGGATAATCCTGATTAGGATAATTACAGAAAGAAATCATACCTCACCTTACAACCGTACCCCTCGGGTACGACACATCGTAGTCGAGGGGTACGATTTTTCTGAGCCATCAGAATGAAAGAACGAACATCCAGCCTACAAACGACAGAATTTGTCGTTTGTTTCACCTCTCTGCTTGCATACGAACACGCATGTCCATGATGTCCTTCACGTTGGCGGCGATGCTGATGATGCCGAGACTCATCAGCAGGGAGAGGGTTGTGGCTACGATGATGCGTGAGTTTTCGCTGAACCACTGAAGGAGGACGAGGTGGGTGCGGAAGGTGAAGAGGGGGACTTGGGCAGGCGTGGAAAGAAGGAAGACCATGCCGACTGCACCGCCGATGATGCCAGCCACAAAGGCAACCATCATCATCATCTTATAGCGACGAAGTGTTGCTTCCTGATACTGTTTGATGAACTCAACGGCATCAAGGCGTTTAGTAAGTGATGCCATGAAGGCATCGCTGTCGTCGAAATGAGGCTTTTGGGCTTGAAAGAGTTCCTCAAGGGCTTTATCTTTGTTCATATCTTCAGTCTTTCTTTAAGTTTGTTACGTCCTCGTGAGAGTTGCTGCTTGACGGCATCCTCAGAGGATTCTGTGATGGTGGCTATCTCTTTGATGCTGTACCCATTGAGGTAGAACAGCGTGATGGAAGAGCGTTCCTTGGGTGGAAGGGTACGCAGGGCGAGGTAGAGGTCTTGATGGGCAAAGGAGGATTCAGCAGAGGTATTGCCAATGAGTGTTCGTGCCGCCTCGATGCTCTCCATCGTGCGACAACTCGCCTTATGGTTGAGGAACGTGTTGTGGGCAATCTTGAAAAGCCATGAACGGAACTTCCCCTTGTCCTGATACCCTGCCGAGGAGAGGTAAGCCTTGACCAGAGCATCTTGTGCCAAGTCATTGGCATCATCCTTGTTGCCACAGCAGAGGGCAAGCAAGAAACCTCTGAGTGCCTCTTGCTCACGCTCCACGTGGGTGATGAATTCTTCTCGTGTCACGGGTTATGCCTGTTGGGACAGTTGACGTTCTTCTGCTTCAATCTCTTTGGCAAGCATCTTCTTGCCCACATAATAATTGATCAGGAAGGCGATGCCTACAGAAGACGCAATGAACCCTATGCCATAAAAGAACATGAGGTCCTTTGGAGTAGCACCGCCGTTAGCATCTATCACCAGCCCAAAAATGATGAAGCCAAGACCCACGAACATGATGACACTACCCCATAACAATTTTGTGAGCAGCCTTTCCTTCAAGAGATTATTCTTGGGGGACATATTCTTAATCAATTCGCTAATATCCATTTCTGGGTTCTTCTCCATGGCTGCCAGCACAATCTTTGTACGAGAATTAGCATCATTCATCATCTTTCGAATGATAAACCAAGCAACCATGATAGGAAGGATACAAAAAATGGCAATAGGCTTCAATATATCGCCTAATGCAAAGATTTCTTCTTGTCCAAAACTTTCCATATTAAATGTCGTTTTCAATTGTTAAACTTTTGTTTTGTTCTTGAACCAGTTCATCTATATAACAAGAACAAAAGGCAAAAGGTGACAACGGAGGAGTGATTTTTTTCAGTAAAGGAAGCCAAATGCCCACAGTGGAATCTTGCGGAGGGTGGCAGATTCGATGCCATCGGCTGCCACGAAGGAGTTTTCCTGCCCGGCTATTTGAGAAAAACCTTTATCAGAACCGCCCACCTCTATAACAAGGTCGTGGTCAATACGGAAGTCGCCCTTTTTGTAGCCGGCATACTCTACCAAATGCCCTGTGGAAGCCAGTTGATTGGCCAAGAAGGTCTCTCGCACGGTGCCAATCTCTGGGGTGACGGGACAGAGCGTGTAGAGCAAGTTTGAGTTGTCGAGATACATCTTATCAGGCTTCTGCAAGTCAGTGATGGTGGCTAAGTCGGTGAAGACGCGACGGATGAGACTGGCTTCTTCCATGTGGCGAAGATAACGGAGCGTTGTAGCACGTGTAATGCCTGTCGCTTTGGAGAGTTTGGCTATATCCACCTCATAGGGTGTCATTTGAGAGATGACTTGCAGCAACGCCTTCACGCTTCGAGTGTTGCCAATCTCCAAGTTCCGATGCTTGGTCAGTTCTACATCGACAATGTAATTGACGACATTTTCCAACCGACTATAATACTCTTGCTTTCCCTCGAAATAGAAAGGATAGTAACCATATTGCAGATAGCGCCGGAAATGTTCCAGAGGATGACAAACCGAACGGACATAGGTGCAGTATTTGTTGGGGGCATTCAAGAGTTCTTCCAACGAAATTGGCTCAATGTCAAGCCCTGCTTCCAGACGAAGGAACTCACGCATGGAAAGGCCTGGCATATCATATTCCAAGATGCGACGAGACAGGTCTGCCTGCCCGTCATTGATTTGAAGAAGTGACGAACCGCTCAACACGAGATGCAGGTCTTTGTGCAGGTCATAGATTTCTTTCACCTCACTACTCCACCCGCTGTACTTGTGCACCTCGTCGATGAACAGATGCCGTCCGCCCATCTTCACAAAGTTGTCTGCCACATCCACCAAGGTATGAGTGGAGAAGTAGTTTGTATCAGCAGAACAATACAGCACATGGCGGTCATCAGCCCCATAATGTTGCTTGATATATTGCAGCATCATCGTTGACTTACCCACCCCTTTAGGACCCTTAATGGCGATGAGTCGAGCACCCCAGTTTATTGTTGAAACAAAGGGACGTACAAAGTCCATCGAAATGCCTTGCAGATAGGCATCATGACGTTCAAAAAGTTTCTCCATATTCACTATACTATTTATCGGTCTGCGTTCTACACAAAGAACACTTTTAATGTCAATGCGTTCTCTACAAAGAACACTTTTAATACCAATGTGTTCTCCACAAAGAACACTCTTCTATTTGCAAAGGTAATGTCTTTTTCCTTCTCATCCAAGAAAAAGAGCAAGAAAAACACTTTTTTTTCACTCCTTTGCAATTTTTCGTGTTTCATCCTCGTATATATAAGTAGAAGACCTCGAAAAATGGTGACAGATATAGAGACGAATATGATAGAGGGACTGAAGGAAGGCAGTCCCAAGGCTCAGCAGATGATGGTTGAGAGATATGGCAGACATGTCTTCAGCCAGGTGGTGAGGCTGTTGCCGAGTGTGGAGGATGCTGAGGAGGTGTATCAAGATGTGTTTCTGAAGGTCTTTCTAAATATAAATAGGTATGAGGAAGAAAAGTCATTCTTCAAGACATGGGTGTCACGCATCGCCTACAACGAGTCCATCACTTGGTTGAGGCACAAGCGGCAGCAGATGATTTACTTTGAAGATGAAGACGGAGAGGCGGAGAGGCTGTCGGAGGCGGAGGTGGAAGCGACCTTGGGACATTCGGACCCTGAGACGGTGCAACTGATACGGGCAGCCCTGAAACATCTGCCACCCGAGGAACGGAGCCTCATCACGATGTTCTACTATGAGGAAATGAGCGTGAAGGACATCGCCTACGTGACCGACTCCCCACCCAACACCATCGGCTCGAAACTGTTCCGAACGAGAAAGAAACTTTGTAAAATCATTCAAATGCTCCAATCATGAAAGAAGACTATATAGACACATTACGCCAACAGGACACGAACCTTCGAGATGCCATCAGGCTGGAGGAAGAGGCTCTGCCACCGATGCCAGTCGACCTCAACGCACGACTCATGCAGCGCGTGGAGGAAGAACGGGCGAAGGGAATCGCGAAAAGAAAACGAACCCGCATCCTTTGGCCCTTGGTGGCAGCGGCATGTGTGGCTGCCTTGATAGCCGTCTTCCTCACCCCACCGAAAGGAACACCTGAGGACGAGACACCAACGGGAAAGCCTGTTGCTGTGAAGGTGGACAAGCCTAAGCCAGAGAAGAAGGTTGTTCAGCAGAAAGTAGCACAGATAGTCCCCACTCCGTCAGAAGAGAAGGTTGTTGAGCAATCCAAGGTGAAACAGCCTGTAGTGAAACCCACTCAACCGCTCTTGGCGCAGGAAAAGCCAGTTGAGAAGGACATCGCGACAGAGGAAGCGACCACAGAACCCATCGCAGAGAATACTGCCGCAGAACCTCCTCACACAGAGATGACTACCGTAATCCTCACCGAGCGCGACATCCCCATCACTCGTCCAGAGAACTACCATTACACTCCAGAAGAAATCGCCCTGTTGAAGAAGCAAGCCAACGAGGCTTACCTGAAATGGGTGGAGTTGGAACTGGAGATTTCAAAGTACACATTGGAAAAAATGGCACAGAAATAAAAAACAAGAACGATATGAAACGCTTATTCATTTTGCTGCTCATCGCATGCAGCACCATCGCAACCATCCATGCCCAGCAGCGGGCAAAGGGTCAGCAGATCACACCCATCCACGTCAAGACGCTGTTCAACGACATCATCAAGACTTGGGGAGCTCCTTCTGACGAGGTTTTTTCCATCAACAAGAACCCCAATACGAACCTGATTGAGTCGAGTGTAAGAATCACCTACTTCGTCGCCAACAATTCAGAGTGGACAGACGAAAACGCCAAATCACTCAATCTTAAAGACATCAGCGAGGCATTCAAGAAAGATGAGCCCACCTCTTATCAACTGCTTCATCTGTCACCAGGCACCAACGAGTCTTTCTCGCTGAGGGCTGTTGATGGAAACGGAAAGGACAAAAGTTACCTCGTCCGCGGCATGAACAAAGAGGAAATGTGGCTGCTCTGCACCAAGAACGCTGAGAACCCTCAACTGCGCGACGCATACGCCATCAAATGGACCCTTTCCGATGATGAAAGCAAGATTCTTGGTGCTGTCTATCAGATTACCTCCCTGCGTCCCGACATTTACGAGAAGGAACTGGCATCGTCGAAGAAGACCTTCAAGATTGTGGGACGGGTGGATGAGAACATCAAGGACTCGCTCTACAACATCTACATCGCCGAGACGGCTGACGAACTTGCCAATATTGGAGATGACGATTATGTGGCTTGCGTGCCCGTCATCAACAAACGCTTTGAGTGGCAGACAGAACTGGAGAAACCTATGGTGGGACGCCTGCGCTGTATCTTCCCCGACGGTTCGCTCTGCTCCGCATGGATAAACCTCGACTTCGTGCCTGGCGAGACCTACAACATCACCGTACACAACGGTTATTACAATGAGGACCAAGACTATGAGCGTCGTGTGGGACGCTACTCGGGAAGGAGTCTGCTGAATGAACGACAGAAAAGAGGGAATGACGATGTAACCACAGGGGATGATGATGGCAGGGAGGAAATCGACACGATACCTAGCAACAATGAGGGATTCCATCCTACACGAGAACAGGAGATGCGATTGGAGGCCAAGATCAAGGCCATTGAGGCAAACAGAAATTCCATCAAGGCCACTTATGAGGCTCTGGAACCTTTTGTGAAAAAGGGATCACTCACTGGTTCAGACAACTATTTCAAACAAATCATCAGACTGAACAAGGAGTTGGATGTGAAGTGTCAGGACTACATCAAGTATTTGGGAGGTTTTGATAGTCTTCCTTCCGATTGGAAGACCAAACTATACGGAGTAATTTTAGGGCTCTACTCCGAACAGAGCCAAGGGTTCGGGGAGTTGTACAAGAAGGTCGGTCTCCTCCCCAAGCCTGCCCAGGAGGCTCAGAAGTACGTCAATCAACTCATGGAGAAATACATGAAAGAGATGGAAAAGGCGATGACGGAGAATTAACGGAACAAAAAAGGGAGGTGCCTTGCCACTTTGGGCAAGGCACCTCCCTTTTTTGTATCTTTTGCTTTTGTCTTTACATCTTTGCCATTGCCTGCTCAAGGTCAGCGATGATTTCGAATACAAAATTACAAAAACACTCCCAAACTACATCATTTCTAATATAAAAGTTTAATATTGAACACTTTTATATGTTTTCAACTATAATTTTCATGTTTCTCGCTGATTTATGGTGTATTTATTAGTAAATAGTAATTGAAAATCCCAGTTCCTAACTCTTCATTAAGTGTTGCAATTTTTTCTCTTAAGGGTAACAATCTTTTTCATTAAGGCATGCTGTATCTTCATTTTTCATTTAGCGAAGCGCCTTTAACCTGCCTCTGCCGGGAAATATGCGTGCCTTATCGGAGAGCAAGATATTTTCAAACGGATGCAGCATGCCTTTAAGACGATTAGGGAGCACGACGTACTGACCTAAGGGAATGAACTGAAAATTTGTTAAATAGTTCCATTCGCTTGGATATGTCGGCAAAAAGGTATTACTTTGTAGCGTTGAACTAAATGAATAGTTGAAAGAAATGGATAAACTGACAGGAAAAGAGGAAGAGGTCATGGAGATGATATGGAAGATCGGTCCATGCGCTCCCAAGGATATGTCAGCATGAAATACACGCTCCCCTTCACCTTCAAACTGTTATGACTTCTCTCTATATATAAATGCGTAAAGACTATTTCTTATGAAACAAATCATCATCACACTCATTGCATGGACGGCCATCGTCCTCAACGCCAGCGCCACAGCGCAGAATCCGGAAGTGCTCATGTGGAACGGACAGAAATATAACCTCATGGCAGAGCCACTGTTAGGTTGCGAAGAGATGGACAGCCTCCTCGGGGAGTGGGGAAGCGAGTGGGAAGCCACTTCAAGCTGGAGAAACTACGAGGGGTATTGGGAAATCGTGGACAGCGTGCTTTACCTGAACTATGTAAAGGTCAATGGGGACACCATCTATGCCCGAGACATCCCTGTTCTCAAACCTTATTGCACCAACGGAATGGCCAAGGCGACATGGGTGACAAGTTCCTTCAAAATCACGTCTGGGAAGATCGTCTATCCCGACACCGGTTTTTATACAACCTCTTACGAACATGAAGATCAGGTGGAAATGAAGGACGGGGTGATTGTCTCCATGAAGCACACAGAGAACAAAAGGCTGATCTATTCAACCTGGGAAAAGAGGAAAGCGTTCGAAAGCTTCCTCGAAGATCTGGGCAGAGAACTGAGGCGCAGATTCCCGAAGGTGAGAAACTACATTGGTGCTGAAGTCTGGTACCGCGACTACGACTCCACGATGATGCCGACATCCGTGGAAATCGTCTTCCCAAAGAAAACACGGAACAGAGACTATAATAGAAGAGGACTGAGCAGGAACGTGAAAAACGTGGTGAGGGAGAAACTCGCCAAGTATGTCCTCGAGCATAAAGTTTTTGACCTCTACTACGTCAAAGGGCAGATTTGGCAAGGGCAATGTATGGCACATATCAATATTCCCCAATAGTCATCTCCTTACAGCAACAAAGAAGTATCACAACTAAAAGCAATGACGATATGAAACAAATCATCATCACCATGCTACTGCTGGCAGCCACGATTGCTAATGCGCAGGACAAGGGAAAGACTCCACAGGATGCCCAGAACGGAGGGTATGAGGTCTTCGTCAACCCAGAACAGAGTCCTCAATTCCCTGGAGGTGACAAAGCCTGTTGGGATTACATCAAGAAGAACATGTGCTATCCAGAAGAGGCCAAGAAGAAACGCATTGAGGGACGCGTGCTTGTTCAGTTTGTAATAGAAAAGGACGGGAGCCACAACTCCTACAAGGTCATCAGGTCTCCCGACTCCCTGCTGAACGAGGAAGCCATCCGTATCGTCAAAGGAATGCCCAAATGGATACCTGCGAGATTATGGAATGAGACCACACGTATCCGTTGCACCCTGCCCATCACCTTCAAATTGGAGGTAGAGGGCCAAGAAGAATCCGCGTACGGAACTAATTTGCATAAGGGGAAATACACCCCTTGCTACACCTGCCCTACGCCTACGCTACGTAAGCAAAAACAAGAGGACTGACATTGCTGCCAGTCCTCTTTTTCTTCAAGTGATGATTGTGGTATTCTTCACATCTTTGCCATTGCCTGCTCAAGGTCGGCAATGATGTCTTCCACATTCTCGATGCCGACAGAGAGACGGATGAGGTCGGGAGCAACGCCCGCCTCGCGCAACTGCTCTTCTGAGAGCTGGCGATGTGTATGGCTTGCGGGGTGCAGCACGCAGGTGCGTGCATCTGCCACATGGGTCACAATAGAGATGAACTCCAGATTGTCCATGAACTTGATAGCTTCCTCGCGGCTTCCCTTCAAGCCGAAAGCAATGACACCACAGGAACCATTAGGGAGGTACTTCTGACCAAGGGCATAATACTTGTTGGAGGGCAAACCGCAATAGTTGACCCAACCAACCTTAGGGTTCTTCTCCAGCCACTCTGCCACCTTCTGGGCATTGGCACAATGCTGGCGCATGCGGAGGTGAAGAGTCTCAAGTCCCAAGTTGAGGAGGAAGGAGTTCTGAGGCGCAGGAATTGAACCAAGGTCGCGCATGAGCTGGGCTACGAGCTTGGTCATGTATGCCATCTTGCCGAATGCCTTGGTGTAGGTTAGCCCGTGGTAGCTCTCGTCGGGTGTGGTCAAGCCTGGGAACTTTTCGCTGTAAGCATCCCAGTCGAAATTTCCGCTATCGACAACGCAGCCGCCTACTTGTGTGGCATGACCGTCCATGTACTTAGTGGTAGAGTGTGTGACGATGTCGCAGCCCCACTCAAATGGACGGCAATTGATAGGTGTGGCGAAGGTGTTATCTACGATGAGGGGCACGCCGTGCTTGTGTGCCATCTTGGCAAAACGCTCGATGTCGAACACATTGCCGCCAGGATTGCTGACCGTCTCGCCAAAGAAGCACTTCGTGTTGGGACGGAACTCCTTCTCGATGCGCTCATCATCCCAGTCTGGATCAACGAATGTGCATTCGATGCCCAGCTTCTTCATCGTCACGCCAAAGAGGTTGAATGTGCCGCCATAGATGGTGTTGCTGGTGATGAAGTGGTCGCCAGACTGGCAGATGTTGAATATGGCGTAGAAGTTGGCAGCCTGTCCGCTAGATGTCAGCATAGCGCCTACACCGCCCTCAAGCGCGCATATCTTCTTGGCTACGAAGTCGTTTGTTGGATTAGCAAGACGAGTATAGAAATACCCGCTGTCTTCCAAGTCGAACAAGCGAGCCATCTGTTCGCTTGTATCATACTTGAAAGTTGTGCTCTGATAGACGGGCAGCTGCTGAGGCTCGCCCTTTGTTGGTTTCCACCCTCCGTGAATACAGAGTGTCTCAAGATTCTTCTTCATATTTTATTTAATTGTAAATGTCACCATGACGTCAACAGTCTTGCTGCCGCGCTGATACTGCATCTGCACCGTGTGGGCATCGCCCTTCCGGCAATTGTAAGGATGGCAGCCATACGCCCAGGAGTAGAGGTCGTTGCTTTCGATGTAGGCGTGCACATTGCCCCAATTGAAGTCGGCGGTATTGCCGCTTGCGTCAAACCATGCTCCGTATCGTCCTGCAGCCGTGTTCTGTCCCACGCTGCCATCGGCATTCAGAGCGACGAGCTTGTCTGGAGTTCCTCCAAGGAAGGTCTCCACCTCGTTCTTGCTAACTTCTATCTTGCCATCCTGTGTATATCCACCACTAAAGTTCATCTCGGCAGAGATGTTGATGGTCTTTTTTTCGGCAACCGGGGCATCGTCTGAAGAGCCGTCGTCATTGAACTCGCCCGGGTGTATATAGAAGGTTACGAACACCTTCACTACCTTTGAACCCAACTGATACTGCATGGCTACAACATGCTTCTCGCCAGGAGCGCAATTGCCGGGATGACAGCCAAACGACCAAGAGTAGAGGTCGTTGCCCTCAATGAACACATGCACATTGCCCCAATTGTAATCGGCGGTATTGCCTTTTGCGTCAAACCAGGCTCCGTATAGCCCTGCCGCCGTGTTCTGTCCCACGCCGCCGTTAGCATTCAGAGGAACGAGCTTTTCTGGAACGCCTCCAAGCAGCTCCTGCACTGCGGTCTTGTCTATTTTTATCTTATAGTCCTGATTGTAACCTCCATAGAAATCCATTTCAGCACGAACGTAGACTGCGCCGTCTTTCGTTGTAACAACAGGCTCGGCAATTGTTGTCTCCTCTTCTTGCTCGTCCGCATCAGGATAATCCGCTATCACGCCGTCCAAGTAGTCCTTGCGGTTCTTCAACCATTTTGCCATTTTTCCGATTTCCTCCTGCACATCATAGTCTCCCCCTCTATAAGGATACTTCAGCGGCCACCTCTTCACATCGCGCTCATAAGCGCCCTTGTTCATCTCATCTATATATTTCTGTATCTCAACCCAGTTACGGGTATAGATGGAATCGCTCACATCCTCCCATGCCTGCTTGTACTGCGCCACAAACTCCTTGCTGCCGAACATGTCACGGAAGAACTTATTGATACTGTAATTAGCGCCCCCCGCATTAAGAGGGTCTCTTCCATAGATCAGCTCCTTGTAACTCGAGAAGTAAGTGTGATTCTCTGTCCAATCCGCCCAATCGAAATCATAAGCAGCATCCCAGTCCCAAACCGGACCGAAGACGTACTTGCCCCCTTTGTCCTTATACATATAGAGGCTGCGAGGCGCGTCTATCTCAACATTGTAGAGGAACTCGTGCAACTGCAAGATGGCGATGAACGAGGGGATGTCCATCAGGCTGTCAACCACAGTATAGTCTTTTGCCTTGACGGCTCTCTCCAGCACGGCGAAGTCGGCCTTGATGGAATCCAACTTCTCAACAGGAATGTCTTCTGGCTCTTTCACGCACATCGGCAAATCATACACCTCGCTCCAGAAGTTGTCGGCGGCATCAGGACTAAGCTCAGGCCCATCATCTTTGTCGAAAGACATCAGCACACCTTCCTCTTTATCAATATTTACACGCTTCTCTCCTATCTCTACTTTTTCTGTCAACTGATATACGCCCACATAGTCGCCATTCAGGAACATCTCGACAAAGCGGCTGTTCACCGTGTGTGGAAGGCCCATCCAGCGTGCCGTTTCGAAGGCGAACATGTTCATCATGTCTGTCACATCACGATAGTTGGAGAGCAGGTTCCAGTTTTTCGCCTTGCCCATGCCCAACAGCTTATGCTTCTCATCGAGCTTGAACTTGTAAGGCTTCTTGTCGTAAAAGAGCCAGCTGGAATTTCCGCGACCCTTGATTCGCCCCGTGCCTGAATAATCAGAGTATTCTCCCTTGCCATCAAGAGAGAAATGGCAATTAATCCACTCTTCCTTATCTTTAATTTCCTGCCCATTCTCCGTAGTGATGTAAAGCGTGAAGACACGATACTTGTCATGCCCCTTCTCCTCATCAGCCAAATCATTTGCGAAGCTGATGCTGTCCAGACCCTCCACATCAAACGGCACAATCATCTCTCCCCCTTCCTTATCCAAGGCGTATCCGCGCAGCTCTGTCTCATCGTCTGAGAATTCAAACTGCGACATCTTGTCTATCTCCAACGGGAAAGTCCAAGACTCTCCATCATAACTGCGATGCACTTTCATCCATTCTTGAGCATTGACTGCCCAGCAAACGGACAGCATCGCCAATGTTACTAAAAGCTTCTTTTTCATGAGTTTCTCTTTAGCTAATCTTTCTTACCTTGCAAAGGTACATCGTTTTTTTGTAATCACCAAAAGAGCTATAAAAAAAGAGGCGCACCGAACACAAATTCAGTGCGCCTCCGCTATTTTGTGCTGCGCTTACTCTATCTGCGCAAAACTTTCTACGTTTTTATACGATGCCCTGAGCCATCATAGCCTTAGCAACCTTCATGAAGCCTGCAACGTTTGCACCCTTCACGTAGTTCACATAGCCATCAGCCTCGGTGCCGTACTTCACGCAGTTCTCGTGGAAAAAGCGCGGATGAAAACCTCATTTATGTCTCAAATTCCAGAACCAAACCCTAAAGCGATGATAAAGGCTGGGCTCTTTTGTTTGTTTCCATCCGCCATGAATGCAGATGGTTTCAAGATTTCTCTTACTAATATTGTTGGTTTTAGTTTTTTGTCATACAAAGGTACAACAAAAAAACGCATCAAGCAAATGATCGATGCGTTTTTCTTATAGATAATCGTTTACTCTGCACATCTATTCATCCCCTTTTCATTTTTTCTTTGTCTATTCCAATCCTTTTCCGTAATTTTGCCACCGCATTCTGAAAAGAGTGCAAGACATATTGCTCTATAGCCTCTCATTCACCACCACGAGAAAGAGCAGATGTACATTATTGGAGCTGCACCCATAGGGCGCAGATTTCTCCCGTATATGTACATGGTTTGTGGTGAACCGAGAGGCGTATGGCGAAAGTCTGCGTCTCTTTTTATTTTTATTGTTTAACACCCAATATCTCAATTATGGAATACGTTATAATTAGTTTGGAAAGTCGCAACCTAATCCCAGAAGGAGAGGTTTTGTACATCAAGGCAAATCCTGTTAAAGATGCAGGAGAAAGTTTCCGTCATGTAGAAGAAATGTTCGGAAAGAAATATTATAATTATTCAATGATGGAATGTAGTGAAACGGATTATTTTATTCTTCCATTTTCAGAGAGAGACCTTCAACGATTCATCTCAATTGCAAAAAGAACTCAGAATCCACAAAATTACGATTCTTTTTGGTCACCCAACATGCATGATTTCCATAAAGTTGAAATGAAAATTGAAGATACAGGAAAGATTACCGAAGTTTATGAGCATAAAAACTTATATAAACCCTTATATTCTTTTATCCCAGTATCAGACATTGTATATGGAAATATTAACGGAGATGAAATATTTGTGATTGATGCCTGCAAACGACTCAATGGTGCACCATTTTCTGACAAGCCGGAAGATTACATTCCCCACCACTTTGTTTATGCTGCTTCAGAAAGGAATAGGTATATGTCAGAAATACAAGAAGCAAGGCAACAGAACAAAAGGTGGACTCCTGACCTTAGACACTTTGTCAAAGAGAGCATTACTATCAAATTCACAGATCGTTTCACTGGCGAGCCTGGCCAAGAGGAACGTGATTTGTATATCTCGCGAAAACTTTCATATCCTATTATAATGGAAAATCTAAACAAATTGCCACTATTCTAATATTTAGCCTCGACAATGATTAACATATCCTTCACTCAATGAAGAGTATTTGATTTTCATTCTCCCAAAGTTACAATATATTCGATTCAGTTATGAAACTCAATCGGCTCAAACACTTCCACGTTTGAGCCGATTCTTATATGAGTCGATTTTCATCGACAAGTTCTATACATTTTCACTTTAGAATGATTCTGCCATCAAATCCTTTCGACCAATCAAGCTGAAGATGGTGATTTCATTGTCCTCATTTGAGGACTATAAAGAACTGAACAAGGTTTTCTGCCTTACTTTGATAGCGTTGTTCTTTCAAGTAGTTCAAAACACAACAGAGTGTAGATATCTCTGCATTATGTTTAATTGCCTTGAAAAGTTTTTTAAATCGTATATCGTGTTTTGTATCGACTGCTTTCGTCTGCTTCTTGAAACCTTCCAAATCTGAGGACAAACTGAAGTCGGACATACAAACACCCTGCTCTTCGGCACAATCCAAGATAAATTGGTCCATTGCAGGCTTTATCATCACAAGATAGTGAGGCTTAACATTGTGCTTCATCAAAGACAGATGTTTGGAATGAGCTATCTCAGTAAATTCTTTGACATATGAAGGCTGCCGTTTGTCAGAATCAATAATTCCAACTGCGAAGCCATCATTGAGCACTTTACCTTTCATCGTATTAACCACAGTGTTGCACCCTTTCTGATGATTTACGCCATCCGTCTCCAAAAGGGATTCGACTAAGTTCGTGTCAACATAGCACTCTGGTACGAAATACAAATCTTTCATCATCTGATTCAGCTCAAAGTTTCTATATTGAAGAAGGCATCCACACCATAGTCATACATCTCCTGCAAATTCTCTTCTGTGGCAGTCTTGACAATAATCTGGTTTTCTCTATAGCTTGTGAAAAACAGACTGATATCCTCATCTTGTTTCTCCAAGAAGGCATTAAGTATATAAGGGCTATGTGTAGCCACAAAAAGATTATTGGGAATATCCCCCTTCGTCATATCCAGCAGCCACTCCACAAGATTTGTCTGCGTGGGTGGAAAAAGATTTGCCTCGGGCTCTTCAAGGAAGATGTCGCAATGGTCAGTAACAAGATACTGAAAAATAATATTTTGCATCTTTTTTATATCGGACATTTGTACAGAATAACTGCTTCCATCCAGCTCTATCATAAATGAAGGATGTCCTTGCTTTACATCTTTCCCTATAACAGGCTCTCCATATATTGGAATAAAATGACCATATACTATTTCAGCTAAACTTTTTTCTTCCTTGCTTCCTGTAATACTTGTGTCTACAATTCTGCTTTCCTTAATAATGGACAAATAATTAAGATGCACAAACAATGGTATAAGAGACTGAAGACCACTCGAAGTATTTGTGAAATCAAGTGTCACACCATCTGCGACTTGAACCTTATCGGATTTCGTATCAGAATCATAATGATAAGATACGCCAAGATTTAATACAGACAAATCCTTCGTGGTAGCCTGTCTGGCAGTTTCCCAATCTGCCATGAAATCACGAATATTGTCATCAGCGAACTTCACTTGGAACCAGTTGGGAATAGCTGCCACCAAATTACGCTCAGCAGGGATATAGGTCACTTTA
This sequence comes from Bacteroidaceae bacterium, assembly GCA_017507385.1. Taxonomy (GTDB): domain Bacteria; phylum Bacteroidota; class Bacteroidia; order Bacteroidales; family Bacteroidaceae; genus Minthosoma. Next base: position 49,777 of record JAFWAX010000049.1, read on the forward strand.
GAACGATGATAATTCCAACGGTCCTCTTTCCATTCGAACTTGAAGGTCTTGCAAGTATTGTCGTATGAGAAAGCCATGAAATCAGACTCGTAACCAATAAAGGTATCATCCTTAATGTACCCTTTCAGTTTGTGGAAGCGTTCCAATTCTCTCAGAAAGTTATCATCTTTTGAAAAGAAATCGGCAGTCTGGGTCAATTCGATACGCTTCTCAACCCACGTACAATAGCAGGCTGTTTTCAGCACACAACTCTTACCCGAACTCTGCGAACCAATGATAACATTGATGCGCTTCAGTTCGACATCGGCCTCTTTCAACGGTCCCAAATTACGAATCACGAGATGTTTCATGGTTACAAAGGTACTACTTTCCCATGAGATAATAACAGAATTCATCGAAAAGTTCATCTTTTTTTATTCATATTTATATATCAGTAAAGAAAAAAAATGCCTCTTTGCCACCAACAAAAGCCTTCAACATCCTATTTGTACTTATGGTATAAACAAAAGGTGCATCGAACACGAGTCCGATGCACCATCTTTATATTAGAATCTATTGTTCCGAATTATACGATGCCCTGAGCCATCATAGCCTTCGCAACTTTCATGAAGCCTGCCACGTTGGCACCCTTCACGTAGTTCACATAGCCATCAGCCTCCTTACCGTAAATTACGCAATTCTCGTGGATGTTCTCCATGATCCAGAGCAACTTAGCGTCAACCTCCTCAGCTGTCCAAGAAAGACGCTCTGAGTTCTGTGACATCTCAAGACCTGAAACAGAAACACCGCCTGCGTTTGAAGCCTTACCAGGAGAGTACAGAATCTTAGCCTCTTGGAATACGCGGATAGCGCCTGGAGTAGATGGCATGTTAGCACCTTCTGCAACAGCAATGACGCCATTAGCAACAAGCGCCTTAGCTGCCTCTTCGTTCAATTCGTTCTGAGTTGCGCATGGAAGGGCGATGTCAGCCTTCTCAAACCAAGGCTTAGCTCCTTCTACATATTTAGCTGTTGGGTACTTATCAACATACTCCTTGATACGTCCACGATAAACGTTCTTCAGTTCCATGATATAATCAAGCTTCTCGCGAGTGATACCATCTGGATCGTAGATGTAACCGTTTGAGTCAGACATCGTCATTGGAGTTCCGCCAAGCTGGAGCACCTTCTCTGCTGCATACTGAGCAACGTTTCCTGCACCAGAGATGAGCACCTTCTTGCCCTCAACAGTCTCACCCTTAGTCTTCAGCATGGCACGGAGGAAATATACTGTACCATAGCCTGTTGCCTCCGGACGAACAAGAGAACCGCCAAATTCACGTCCTTTGCCTGTAAATACGCCAGAGAACTCATGGGTAAGTTTCTTGTACATGCCAAACATATAGCCAACCTCACGGCCACCAACACCTATGTCACCAGCAGGCACGTCTACGTCTGGACCAATATGGCGAGTGAGCTCAAGCATGAAAGCCTGGCAGAAACGCATCACTTCAGCATTTGACTTACCACGTGGAGAGAAGTCAGAACCTCCCTTGCCACCACCCATTGGGAGAGTTGTAAGCGAGTTCTTGAAAGTCTGCTCGAATGCAAGGAACTTGAGGATGCTGAGGTTTACAGAACTGTGGAAACGGACACCGCCCTTGTAAGGGCCAATAGCGTTGTTATGCTGCACACGGTAACCCATATTTGTCTGAACCTGCCCCTTATCGTCCATCCAAGTAACGCGGAACTGGTAAATACGCTCTGGAATGCAGAGGCGTTCAATCAAATTCATCTTGTCGAACTCTGGGTGCTTGTTATACTCCTCTTCAATCGTTGAGAGCACCTCTTCTACTGCCTGATGATATTCAGGCTCATTTGGAAAACGACGCATCAGGTCTTCCAATACTTTTTTTGCGTCCATGTGAAAAACTTTTATTAAATATTTTGAATTATTTTACTTACTGAATGACGAAGCGCAAACGCTGTATGCCCAAGTCCTAAAAACGGACATTCTAACACGATTTTTCGCCTTCATTTCTTATTTCGGGTGCAAAGTTAGAAATTTTCTACAAATACAACAAAAAATCTAACAAAAAAACACAAATTCACAGAAAAAAGTTTCAAAATAACAAAAAAAACGTTATCTTTGTAGAAAAAATACAGCTAAAACACCTTCATTCCGAATAAAAATCAAGTAGTATGAAGACTACAGAAAAAATAGAAGCCCTCAGAAACCTATTGAAGCAAGAAGGCATCAGCGCCTTCATCACTCCAAGCACAGACCCTCATTCGGGAGAATATGTTCCCGAACGCTGGAAATCACGCCGCTGGATTAGCGGATTCACCGGATCAGCAGGCACGGCAGTCGTGACACTCGACAACGCAGCACTATGGACAGACTCGCGCTACTTCATTCAAGCGGCAGAGCAGCTGGAAGGAACTGGCTACCAGCTGATGAAAGAGAAAATAGAAGGAACCCCATCCATTGCCGAATGGCTGGGCAGCGTTCTGCCAGCCGGAAGCACAGTTGCTGTCGATGGATGGGTAAACACCGCTTCTGAAGTGGAAGAACTCGAGAACGAACTGAAAGCATACGGACTTGCACTCCGAACAGACATCGACCCCTACAACACTATTTGGGAGGACCGTCCTGCAATCCCCCAGAGCAAAGCATTCATCCAAGGGTTAGAGTTTGCAGGAGAAAGTGCCGAATCAAAAATTGCTCGCATCCGTGAGAAGATCGGCAGCAGCGCCATCGTGCTTTCCATGCTCGAAGAGGTGGCATGGACGCTTAACCTACGCGCCAACGACGTGGAGAATACGCCATTTATGCTTGGCTACGTTGTCATCACGCCTCAAAACACATTATTATATATAAGTAAAGAAAAACTCACGCCAGAAGTAGAGGAATACCTGAAAGGCGAAGGGGTCGGCATACGAGGATACGAGGACATCATCGGTGACCTCAGCGGACTATCTATGCCTGTATATACACAGCCCAACAAGACCAATCATGCCGTTTATTCCGCCATCAAGACTCCCATCCGCAAAGAGAGTTCCGTGGCGCACATGCTCATCTTCAAGAACAAGACAGAAATCCAGTGTTTCCGCAACGCCATGGAAAAAGACGGTGTAGCCATGGTGAAATGGATAAAATGGACACTGGAAAATGTGCCGAAAGGCAACCAAACCGAACTGTCTCTTTCAGAGAAGCTCAAGGCATTCCGCATGGAGCAGCCTCTTTCCAAAGGCGTCAGTTTCGAGAGCATCATGGGCTATGCACACCATGGCGCGATTGTCCACTATGACCCGACGCCAGAAACGGACATTCCCGTCAAGCCCGAAGGATTGCTGCTCATCGATTCTGGCGGTCAATACCTCGATGGCACAACTGACATCACACGAACCATCCCGCTTGGTCCACTCTCATGGGAGATGAAACGTGATTACACACTGGTGCTCAAAGGGTGGATTCGTCTCGGCTCCGCAGTTTTCCCAAAGGGCACTTGTGGCACACAGCTTGACGGATTTGCCCGCGAAGCCATGTGGAAATACGGCATCAACTACTTGCACGGAACAGGCCATGGCGTCGGGCAATACATGTCTGTGCATGAAGGAATTGACCTTCACCAATTCCGTATGCAATGGCGTCCTACCCCACTTCTCCCTGGCATGATTATCACGGTAGAGCCAGGCATCTACATCGAAGGAAGCCATGGTGTACGCCACGAGAACACCATGCTGGTTGTCAACGCCGACTTTTCAGGCGAGAACGGAAAAGCGAACATGCCCGACGGGAAGCCCTATGACGGCCCTGAAGCCCAAGGACTCACCTTCGGCCCCTACTACACTTTCGAGCATCTCACGCTCTGTCCAATCTTGACCAGCCCCATTCTGACCGAGATGCTGAGCGAAGAAGAGCGTCAGTGGTTCAACAGCTATCAGCAAACTGTCTATCAACGACTTGCGCCACGTCTTGACGAAGAACACAAGGATTGGCTCAAAGAAATTACACAACCCATTTAGCAATAGAACGGGTCGTTCTCCATAGCTCATATAGTTCTATAACTCTACAGAACCTCCTAAAAAATATAAGAATTATGATCACCTACATCCGAGGCATCATCGACGAACTCACCCCTACCCAAGCCACCATCGAAGCACATGGCGTGGGCTATCTCCTCAACATATCCCTCAACACCTATACTGCCCTACAAGGCAAAAGTGAGGCAAGGCTCTTTGTCTATGAGTCCATTCGCGAAGACGCATGGACCCTCTTCGGCTTTGCCACCAAACAAGAGCGCGAGCTGTTCCTCATGCTCATCAGCGTCAGCGGTGTTGGAGGCAACACCGCCCGCACCATGCTCAGCAGCTTTACGGCACCTGAACTGGCTGGCCTCATCATGGACAGCAACGAGAAGATGCTCAAGACAGTAAAAGGACTTGGAGCCAAGACCGCACAACGTATCATCGTAGAACTGAAAGACAAAGTCGTGTCTCTTGGCATTGCCACAGAATCGGTATCCGACAACGGCGAGGCAAGCGTGCCTTCCGTACAAAACAGCGAGGTTTACAACGAAGCCTTCGAAGCCCTCAAGATGCTCGGTTTCCCTCCTGCGCCCGTTGCCAAAACCGTCAAGGCCATACTCAAAGACAACCCGACAGCACCCGTTGAGAAGGTAATCAAACTTGCCCTCAAGATGCTGTAATCCCTATTTTCACCTATTTCCTAACAACAACCACTTAAAAAATGAAAAAAATCGCAATTCTCCTCGCGATGTTGTTCTATGCATGGAGCACATACTGCCAGGAGACACCTTCTGAAAGAAAGAAGGTCGCAGTCGTACTCAGTGGCGGCGGAGCCAAAGGCATGGCCCACATTGGCGCACTAAAAGTCATCGAGCAGGCAGGAATTCCTGTGGACATCGTCACTGGTACCAGCATGGGCAGCATTATCGGCGGACTCTACTCCATCGGCTACAATGCCACCGTGCTCGACTCGCTGGTACGTTTGATTGACTGGAGTTTTGTGCTCTCCGACCGCGAGGACACAAGCCTGCAAAGCCTGCGGGATCGCCAAAAGCAAAACACTTATGCCTTTTCGCGCGGATTCACATTTGGCAAGCAGAACAATAACGATGGAGGCCTCATCAAAGGAAAGAATCTTGCGCAACTGTTCCAGAAACTATGTATCGGCTACACCGACTCGCTCGACTTCAATCAACTTCCCATTCCTTTCGCCTGCGTGGCGACCGACATCACCGACAATTCCGAATACGATTTCCATTCTGGCCGTTTACCTCAAGCCATGCGAGCCTCTATGGCCATTCCTGCGGCGTTCTCTCCTGTGCGCATTGGCAACAAAGTCCTTGTCGATGGCGGATTGCGCAACAACTACCCCGCAGATCTCGCACGCGAAATGGGAGCAGACATCATCATCGGCGTGACAGTGCAAGGCAATCCTAAGACAGGCGAGGAATTAGGTCACACGATGAGCATCCTTAGCCAGATTATTGATGTCAACTGCAAAAACAAATATGATGAGAATTTACTTATCACAGACGTCCCCATCCGCGTAAACACGGATGGATATAGCGCGGCCAGCTTCTCAGAAAGCGCCATCCAAGAACTCATTCGCCGAGGCGAAGCAGAAGCCATGAAACATTGGGACGAGCTCATCTCTCTCAAACAGCGCATCGGCATCGACGACACGTTCCGTCCCAACAGGCTCACCCCTAAAAACCCGTCAGCCTTAAGCGAGAAGATAAAGGTGACGGCTTTTGTTTTCGAGAACGTCACATCCCATGACGAGCACTTCATCCGTTCCAAATTCAACTTGCACAAATGTGATAGCATCGACTCTGCCAAAGAAGACAAAATCGCCACATCCATGCGTCTTGACCTTTTTTATCAGAACGTTGACATTCACTCCGTACCTGATGGAGATGGCTATAAAATCATATTCTCAGCTGGGAACAAGAAAACCAGCCATGTTTATTTGGGCGGGCGATTTGATTCTGAAGAAATCGTGGCATTGCAGCTCAATGCTGATTTTCCCTTGCAAGTCGGCATTCCAATTGATGCAGACCTGACGCTCCGCTTGGGCAAGCGCATCATGGCTCGAGGCGAAATGACCCTCCATCCCCGCAGTTTCACTCGCCCCAGCCTCTCCTACACCTTCCGCCACAATGACTTGGACGTTTACCATGAAGGGGAACGCATTCACAGCTTCATCTACAACCAGCACAGATGCGCGCTAACCCCAATCAACTTCAACCTACGCAACTTCAACCTGCAAGCAGGCCTCTATTGGGATTACCTCCACTTCCTTGATAACACGCTCACAACAGGAAGCCACCCTATTAATCTTGAAAATGACCACTATTTCAATTTCCACGTACAGCTGAACTATAATTCTGAGAACCAATGGTATTTCCCCACTCATGGCTCACGTCTGAAAGTAGAATATGCTTACATAACCGACAATTTTACCCAGCTTGACGACAAAGCGGGTCTGAGCGAAGTCAATGCAAACTGGCGATTCTCCATTCCTCTCAGCAAACGGTTCACTTTACGCCCCATGGTTTACGGACGATGCTTATGGGGCGCAAAAATCCCTGTAATATACGGGAATTCCATTGGCGGTGAGTGGTTCGGTCACTATCTTGAGCAGCAAATGCCATTTGCAGGAATCGGGAATATGGAATTCACAGACCGCCACTTCATGGCGCTGCAACTAGAGGCGCAACAAAGCATTGCCAGCAGCCACTTCATCCTCCTGCGCTTAGCAGCTGCTCAGCATGCAGAAGAGTTCAAACACACCTTCAAGCAGCAAACATTATTGGGGTATCAACTCGGGTACTATTACAACACCCTCCTGGGACCTCTTGGCGCCACCATAGGCTATTCAAACAAAACCAAAGAAGTGAATTTCTACATCAATCTCGGATTTGAGTTTTAACGGAACAGCACTGCACCCACCCCAAATCAGCAAGAATCATAATATAACCTGTTGGCAGAATTAAGTACGCACTAAATTAATTCCGCCAACAGGTAAAAGTACTTTTTTCATTTCTTACGTGGTATTTTCTTGTAAAACGTATATACTTCGCCATTCAGGTACTTGTATTGGAGTAAACCTTTGGACTTGCTCCAGATAAAGTATTCGTTGGTAATTTTCTCCTCAGAAAAGTTTTGCGAATTGCTACCATCTATCCGAATGGCATCGTCATAAACACTCTTACCTATCTTGATGCTGCAATAACGCACATTTTGGGCATCCTCTATTGTCTGACGTCGCCTGTGGAGCCATAAAACTAAAGAAAGCCTCCCATCATGCTCTTTCTGAATGGCAGACCAGCCATTCACTGATTTTCCATCATGTCTAATGTCATATTGAAATGAACTATTTGCTGTATAATCATTGCCCTCTCCCTCATTCTTTACAAATGGCCAATAAGAATTGTATAAAGGTTTCTCCTTCACCACCAGCGTATCCATACCCGAGGGAGAAGAGAATAGAACTGTATCCCACTCTTCGTATGGCTCCATCCAGGTCAAATCATCTTTTGTCAAATGAGAAAACTTCCAATACACGAAGGGGTGTAAAAACACGATTGCAAGCAATGTCCATATTATCATCTTCTTTATGATTTTTACCTCTTTCATTTCTTACGTGGTATTTTCTTGTAAAACGTATAGACATCACCATTCAGGTACTTGTATTGGAGCAAACCTTTGGATTTGCTCCAGATGAAGTACTCGCAATTATTAGGTGATATGAAGATTATTTCTGAGTTACTGTCATCTATTTTGATGGCATTTTCATACGTTGCGCCATTCACTTTTACCTTGTACAGACGAGGCTCATTTTTTGTATTGAAGATGACACCTCTATGCTCGAAACTAAAGCAAACTCTGAGCACGTCATGAGCATTTTTCAGTATCGCGATATCATTTTCGAGCAGATTTCCCCGATGATGAATATGGCAAGTAATACGCCCTGTGGCATGCATCTCAGAAATTCCCTCATTGGCCATGAATGGCAAATAGTCATCACACACTTTTATCATTTCCATCGTCATTGTGTCCATGCCTTCAGATGAACTAAACAGGACGGTATCCCCCTGCTCATACGGAGATAACCATTCCAAGTCCGAATTGCTGAAATGGTACATAGCTGTATAGATGCATGATGTGAACAGCACGACGGATGGGATTAATATGAAAACATATTTCTTCATCATTTTATTTCCTCAAATTATCAATCATTGATGATATGGAATGTTCAAAAGCACTATTCCCCATATAAGTAGAAGAGCCCTCATTCTCCCTCCACGGGTTATCATCATTATACAGTGTAATCTCATCTATTGCCATCGTATCTATCCCATTTGATGACTGAAAGAGAATCGTATCACCCTGTTCGTATGATGCCATCCACTCCAGATCTTTGTATGAGAGCAAACGCATGGCGGACATCCTTTGGATAAAGTCATATTATCGAATTCTCTTCAATGTGAAGATTGTACTGAAGTTACCACTCCTATACGCCTCCTTACTTGCTTCTATGACAACTTTCAGAGTGTGGTCTGTGAGATTTTCTATTTTCATGCACTCTATTCCATCTCTCTTCTGAAGGACAATATATTCTCCTTTCGTATCTTTCCCAATTAAGCCTGAAGAAAAGGTCTCTGTTGGGGAAACAGACAAATAATAATTATACGTGAAATTGTTGGATTTGTTTATACTTTTGAATGACGTTGATGTCTTTAACGTTTTGTTTGAAAATTCCCATACTCTTTTCACGCGGCTGGTGTCTCCAACACAAAGTATCCATTTCGTCCCTGCCAACTGGGAAATCTTATATGTCTGGGCATGAGCACAAACACTTATCAATGTAATTAAAATCAAAAGTACTTTTTTCATTTCTGACGTGGTATTTTCTTGTAAAACGTATAGACATCACCATTCAGGTACTTGTATTGGAGCAAACCTTTGGATTTGCTCCAGATGAAATATTCACAAGCCATAGTGTTTTTTACATTAGTCTTTGAGTTTTTGTCATCAATGATGATGACATCATCGTATTCCATGTCTGAAATAGTGGCCTTATGAAAAGGGAATCCTTCCTTTGTGTCATCATATTGGGAGTGTGATCTAAAGTAAAAAATGAAGTCAACTCTTAGCCTATCAGCAGTTTCTTTAACGATGATAAGGTCATTACTCAAAGATTCCCCATTATGTTTAACCTTATTAGTGATGCATCCCAAAGCATGCATCTCCGTAGATGCCTCATTAGCCATAAAAGGTAAATAATAATCATGCATTTTTTTCTCCTCAACAATCATCGTATCCATCCCCTCAGATGAACTAAACAGGACGGTATCCCCCTGCTCATACGGAGATAACCATTCCAAGTCCGAATTGCTGAAATGGTACATTGCTGTATAGATGCATGAAGTGAACAGCGCAACGGATGGAATTAATATGAAAACAGATTTCTTCATCATTTTATTTCCTTAAATTATCAATCATTGATGATATAGGATGTTCAAAAGCACAGGATTGAACATTGGGCACCCAAATCACGGAACCTTGCAATTCAATATTTCTAAACGTTTGGGCAATATGGACTTCATCTCTATCTGCAAATTTACAAATAGTATCAGCAATAATATCAGTCTTTTCATTTTTTAACGCTTTCTGAAGATAATTGTCTGATATTTGTACTGCCCTGCCACCACTCGCACAATATAAATGTTCTCAGACACATCTGGCGCTATCACAAAGGAATTTTCACCTGCTCCAAGCGCACCAAGATTGTAGTTCTGCTTGTTGATACCAGCCTGAGAATAGAGGCAAATCTGAGCAGAAGGTACATCTGCCTCCAGTTCAAATCTCAGTGTCACCCTGTCAACAAAGGGGTTGGGATAGGCGTAAATCTTACTGTTGTCATCCTCTGACTGTTCGTCCCGCGCATCAGCATCTCCATTTTTCTGCAAATAGACATACATGGGTCGCTCTGGCTCCATTTCTTCCAACGAGTATAATATACATTTCCAACGAACGCTTATTCGATGAAATTACGCTTAACCATCATCGAATAAGCGTTGTTTTGCAAGGCCATTTTAGAGCAACTGACAAACCCCTCTTTTTGTACCTCAAAAGTGGTGAGAGTCTCACCGCGACATAGGTAAGAGTCTCACCTCGACATAGGTGAGACTCTCACCGTTTTTGGGGTGTAAAGCGCCGCGTTCGACGAGGGACTTTCTGCAACGTCTGAACAATGTTTTTTCTCCCCTTAATACAATAATGTAGGCATTTGTACGTTTCTTATTGTAAAGTATGTAAACAAAAGGGGGTAAAATCCCCACAATATAGACGTTGCATTTTGAAGCAGACCCTTCGGAATATATTATATATCTTGTTGATAATGTCGAGCATAAGTGCTTTTGCAGAGATAAGCAATAGCACCATGTTCTCGACATGGCAACCCGTATCGGCTGATAGTGTTCAGGTGAAGAAAACCGATTATCCGAAGGATGTGCACAGCGAAACATTTTCAATGGACTTGAAAGACCCTGAAAATCTGAAGGCTGACACTGCTGTATATGATGAGAAATCAGGATATTACAAAGTCGGAACAACACTGGGTGACGACTTTTTGAGTCAACCCTGGATGATGACTCCTGAGGAATATCTGAAATGGTCGGAAAAGAAATCTTTCTGGAATCATTTCAAAACCCGCAATGACTCGCTTTTTGTATCGAAAGGAAAGGAGAAGTTCGACTTTACCGATATGCACTTTGACTTAGGGCCTGCGGAAAAAATATTTGGTCCTGGAGGCGTACAAATCAAGACACAAGGTAGTGCCGAACTGAAGTTTGGCTACAACTACAAGTTTGTTGACAACCCTTCGCTTTCCGAACGCAACAGAACGACCAAATCTTTTGATTTTGACGAAAAAATCAACATCAGCGTCAATGCGAAGGTGGGCGACAAGATGGATTTCAACATCAACTACAACACCGATGCCGCATTCGAGATGGATGCCAAGAACCTGAAACTCAGCTATGAAGGGAAAGAAGACGAGATTGTCAAGCTATTGGAAGCCGGCAATATAGAGTTTCCCACAAATTCGAGCCTCATCAGAGGTTCGAGTTCCCTGTTTGGTATCAGAAGCGACCTGCAATTTGGCCGTTTGAGATTGCAAACTGTTGTCAGCCAGAAAAAAACGAAGTCAAGATCAGTCGGCAGCAAAGGCGGTGCCCAGTTGACCACCTTTGACATTCAAGCATTTGAGTATGACGAAAACCGTCACTTTTTCCTTGCCCACTACTTCCACGACACATACGATAAGGCTTGCTCAACGCTGCCAAACATAACGAGCGGAATCACCATCAACAGAATTGAGCTTTGGGTAACTAACACTGGCGGACAGACCGAAAACACACGCAACATCATCGGACTGGTTGACCTCGGAGAGAGAAACAACATCAGCAACGTCAGCTGGACTGGAACCGGAAATGCCAATCCCAGCAACAGCAGCAACAATCTCTATTCGCAGATGGTAAGCACCTACAGCGAAGCACGAAACATCGATAAAACCACGACCATCTTGGATGCGGTAATGCAAGGCGGCATTGAATACGAGAAGGTGGAAAATGCCCGACTGCTCAGCCCTTCCGAATACACACTCAACAAATATTTAGGCTACATCAGCCTCAAATCGGCTCTACAATCTAACCAAATTTTGGCAGTCGCATTTGAATACACCTACAATGGACAGAGCTACCAAGTCGGCGAATTTTCTGGCGACCAAAAAGACAACGACAAAGCACTGTATGTGAAGCTGTTGAAGAACACCAGCAACTCTCCCCGCATTGGAAACTGGAACTTGATGATGAAAAACGTGTACAATCTCAAAGCGCAGTCTGTACAACGGGAGAAATTCAAATTGGACATCAAATATTTGAGTGACACGACAGGTGTCAACCTCAACTACATCCCAGAGGAACTATTCAAGCAGACAACGCTGCTGAAAATGATGAATCTTGACCGACTGGATGACAACGAGAAGCCTAATCCAAACGGAAAATTTGACTTCATCGAAGGCTACACGATACAGTCTCAAACAGGCTATGTCATTTTCCCCGTAGTAGAGCCTTTCGGCGATTGGTTGAGACAAAAAATCGGCAACGATGCCATCGCAGACAAATACTGCTACGATGCTTTGTACGACTCTACCAAGACTGTTGCAAAACAAATTGCAGAGAAGAACAAATTCTCCCTTACCGGAGAATATAAAGCTTCAAGCGGAAGCACTATTAGCTTGGGCTATGGCTACATTCCAGAAGGCTCTGTCGTCGTGACAGCAGGAGGTGTCACCTTGACGGAAGGCAGCGACTACACCATCGACTACTCAGCCGGCGAAGTCCATATTATCAATCAGAGCATCATCGATGCTGGAACCAACATAAACGTAAGTCTTGAAGACAATTCAGAATACGCTTCCATGCGCAAGACGATGCTGGGATTGAATTGGGAATATGACTTCTCCAAGAACTTCAACATCGGAGGTACATGGCTGAAAGTCAGCGAAAAGCCTCTCACCTCCAAAGTCAGCATGGGAGTAGAGCCATTGAACAATATGCTATGGGGATTCCATATTAACTGGAAACAAAATTCCCAGTGGCTGACAAACATGCTGGACAAGCTACCCTTCCTCGCTCTCAGTGCACCATCCTCCATCTCTTTCACAGGTGAATATGCCCAACTGGATGCAGGCGAAGCGAAAGGCACCCAAGGCAACGCATCGTATCTGGATGACTTTGAACAAACTAAAAGTCCAATAGATGTGAGCAACCCAAAGGAATGGACACTATCCTCCACCCCGTCCCATTTGGAATATGGCAAATTGACAAACGACGTGAAGTATGGCTACAATCGCGCCCGGCTGGCATGGTATAACATTGACCCACTCTTCACTCGACGTTCATCTTCTCTCACACCAAGCCACCTCAAGAGCGACCTCGACCAACTGTCGAACCACTATGTTCGTGAAGTGTATGTCCGAGAGGTATATCCCAACAGAGACACCAATTCTGGAGAGAGCAACACGTTGAACATCTTAAACTTGGCTTATTACCCCAACGAGCGAGGACCCTACAACTTGGACACAGATGTTGACGAGAACGCCAAATTGAACACCCCAAAAAAACGCTGGGGAGGAATGATGCGTCGAATCAATGCCAGCGACTTTGAATCCAGTAATGTACAATACATCGAATTCTGGATGCTCGACCCTTTCATCTATACAAAAGACGACCACAGATATGGTGGCGACTTCTACATCAACTTAGGCGACATCAGCGAAGATGTATTGAAAGACGGAAAGAAATTCTACGAAAGCGGCATGCCCGTAAGTTCCGTCTCCACCTACACCGAAACCACATGGGGACGCGTTCCTAATGAGAAGTCTGTCGTTTATTCCTTCTCGAACGAAAGCGGAGCACGACAAAAGCAAGACATCGGTCTCAACGGACTTGCCGATGCAGACGAACGTAATTACGGCATCTATGCAGACTATCTCAATGCCTTGAAAGGCAAGGTAAATGCCACGGCATACGACTCCATCTACAACGACCCTGCTGGTGACGACTACCATTATTTCAGAGGCAGCGATTTTGACGCGAACAAAACTCCGATTCTCGAACGTTACAAACGTATCAATTCACCCGAAGGCAACTCGCCCAACACCACTGAATCAGGCGAAAGTTATTCCACCGCCTATAAGAGCGGACCTGACGCAGAAGATGCCAACTCGGATTACACCATGAACGAGTATGAAAATTTCTACGAATACCGAATCAGTCTTCGCCCAGAAGACATGGTAGTAGGCAGGAACTTCATTGTGGATTCGCGAGAAACGTCTATATCCCTCCGCAATGGCAAAAAGGAAACTGCCACATGGTACGAATTCCGTATCCCTGTTGAAGCATTCGAAACCAAGGAAGGAAGCATCAGCGACTTCTCCAGCATTCGCTTCATGCGAATGTATATGACTGGATTTGAAGAACCTATCGTTGTACGTCTTGCCAATCTCGATTTGGTAAAAGGCGAATGGCGCAATTATACACAACCACTCTACACAGGAGAGAAGCCAAGCGTGAGTGGAACAATTGTTCCATCAGCCGTCAATATAGAGGAAAACAATGACAAGACTCCTGTCAACTACGTTTTGCCTCCAGGCATTACCCGAATCCTCGACCCACAGCAGCCACAGCTCTCACAAGAGAATGAACAAGCATTGGCACTCACCGTTGAGAATCTGGCAACGGGTGATGCACGTGCTGTGTATAAAACCATGAATCAGGATTTACGCCACTACAAGCATCTGCAAATGTTTGTACATGCTAATGCCATGGAAGGAGACACTGAACTGCAAGACAACCAGATGAGCATGTTTATTCGTCTCGGCAGTGACTATAAAAGCAACTACTATGAATATGAGATTCCGCTCAAGTTGACGCCAGCAGGCCATTACGACACTTACACCACTCAAGGCTGCAAGGCGGTATGGCCCGAAGAGAACATGCTTGACATTGACTTCAGCGTGTTCACCAATCTGAAACACGAACGCAATAAAGCCAGAGCAAACGGTACAGCCAGCTATACGCAGCTCTATTACGCATACGACAAAGAGAAACCCAACAACAAAATCAGCGTCATCGGAAATCCATCTTTGGGCGAAGTCAAAACCATGATGATTGGCGTTCGCAACAACGGCCGCCGCACAGGCAGCGTAGAAGTATGGGTAAATGAGCTCCGTATGCAAGACTACAGCAACGAGGGCGGTTGGGCTGCTCAGGGAAATCTAAACGTGCAATTGTCTGATTTCGGTTCTGTTAACATGTCTGGCCATATTGAAACAGCAGGCTTTGGCGGATTAGAGGAAGGTATAAGCGACCGACGTGACGACAACCTCTACGAATGGAGTATTACCACTCAATTCGAATTGGGCAAATTTTTCCCTGACCAATGGAAAATGTCTCTCCCATTCTATTATTCATACTCATGGCAGAAATTATCGCCTAAATATAACCCATTTGATACAGATATGCTGCTGAAGGATGCGCTGGACGAATGCGAGACATCGGCAGCAAGAGACTCCTTAAGCAGCTTAACCGAATCTATCGTCAAAAACAAAAACTTGTCGCTCAGCAATTGGAAGTCAGGCGTACAAAGCCGCAAACCTATGCCTTACGACCCTGCCAATTTCTCTGTAAGCTACAGCTACAGCCAAAAGTACCAGACGGGGGAGACTACCGTGTACGAGAACGAAGAGAACTGGAAGTTTAATCTGGCTTATAACTATTCTCCCAAATTCAAGCCATGGGAGCCATTCAAAAACCTGAAAGGCAAGTCGAAATGGCTGGACATTCTGAAAGCACAAAATCTCCAGTGGCTACCACAAAGCATCTCGTTTAACACAGATATCACGCGCAACTATTACGAATTCCAAGAACGAGACATTGATGCCGGCACTCAATTGCCCGTGACATTCTCCGACCAGTTCTTGTGGAATCGCGACTTGACTGTCAGATGGAACATTTTCAAGGCACTGAATCTCTCATGGACATCTGCCACACACGCAGAAATTGAGGAACCTTACACCGTTGTAAACAAAAACCTCTACCCAGACGAGTATTCCGCATGGAAGGATTCTGTTAAACGAAGTCTTGCATCATTTGGCCGTCCACTGACTTACAGAAGCACTTTCACGGGTTCTTACACAGTGCCTTTCAATAAGATACCTATTTTCGACTGGATAACAGCCGATGGTTCATATAATGCAAACTACAACTGGACTCGCGGAGCTGAAATGGAAGACGGCACATCACTGGGGCACACTGTCAGCACCCAGCGAACAGTTAATTTAGAAGGAAATTTCAACCTTGGGAACCTCTACAAGAAATGGAAGTTCCTTGCAGATGCAGAAAAACGACTTTCTGGCAACACAAAAAACAACAAGAACAATAGCAGAACGACAACCCAAAGAAGCACAAGAACCAACAATGCCAACAACAAAAACACGGAAAAAGAAGGCGAGGGAGACAATGCTGACAAGAAGAAAAACAAAGGATTCACAAAAGAGATTACGCTCAGTGACTCCATCGACACAGAGGTGAAGCACAACCAAAACTCCAAGCGCATCATCGTGCGTGCCACCACCGCGGAGGGTAAAACTTACAAGCTGAAATTCAAGAAAGTAGATGCCAACACTATCAAGATAAAAAATCACGATACGATTCCTTTGAAGATTTCTGTTGTTGCCAAAAAGCCGCTTGACGACCTCAGCTGGTACAAGACGGCACAAGTTGTCGCACGAGGTCTGACGATGTTGCGCAGCGTGGGGATTACTTACCGAAACACCTACGCATTGACTCTCCCTGGCTTCAACACAGAGGTAGGTGACGCTTTCGGACAAAAGAGCGTAAATGGTATGCTCTCGCCTGGCTTAGGCTTTGCTTTTGGAGCAGTAGGCGATGGATTCATCGACAAAGCAGCACGCAACGGTTGGCTCATGCAGAACGACAGCAACATAACCACACCTGCAACAACCGCCGCAATGGAAGACTTGCAGCTGCGCGCAACACTCGAGCCTTTCAACGATTTCAAGATTGACCTCAATGCCAGCCGCACGGTCAACAAATCAAAGAGTGTACAGTTCATGTACTCTGGCATGCCAACCACACAAAGTGGCAGTTACTCCATGACTGTCATCTCCATTGGCTCTGCTTTCGGAAAGACTGGCAACATCAACAACAACTACCACTCCAAGCATTTCCAGAAGTTCCTTGACAACATGCCTATCATACAGAAAAGGCTCGAACAAAAATACGCATCAATGACTTATCCTCAAAGCGCAGGAGCAGAGTGGGCAGGAAAACCTTACAATGCAGCGAACGGAGGCGTAGAACTCTATTCGGCTGATGTCATGATTCCAGCATTCCTTTCGGCTTATTGCGGAGGAAATGCCATTTCATCACCACTCGACATTTTCCCTGCTCTGGCAAGACTCATGCCTAACTGGAGCGTAAAATATGGCGGTCTGACCAAGCTGTTCCCTTGGTTTTCCGACAATTTCAAAAGTTTCAACATCAATCATGTCTATAAGAGCGTGTATTCTGTAGGCGCATACAACTCATACTCCAACTTTATGGAATATATGGGAGAATGGGGCTTCATCAACGATGTCACCACAGGCAATCCTATTCCAAGCTCCATGTACAACGTTTCCACCGTCAGCATCAACGAATCTTTCTCGCCACTTATCGGCGTGGACATGACGTTCAACAACGGATTGACAGCAAAACTGAACTACAACAAAATCCGTACACTCAACTTGTCCATGACAAGTGTTGCTTTGACCGAGAACTTTTCCAACGACATCGTGATTGGAATGGGATACAAGATAAAAGACTTGAATCTGTTCGGAGCCAAATCCATACAAGACCCCAACAGAAAAAAATCGAAGAAATCCAATGCCGACAACGAGGCTAACAACAGAACAACAACCCGTACACGAAGCAGTGTCAGCCACGACCTCAACATTCGTGCAGATTTCTCCTACCGTATGCAGAATTCACTCAACCGTAACATCCAGACAGCTATCACCACTGCTACCAGTGGAGCAACGGCCTACAAAATTGCAGTCTCTGCAGACTACACTTTCAGCCGTTTGCTAACACTTTCCGGTTTCTTCAACTGGCAAAAAAATGTACCTCTCGTTTCACAATCTTCATACCCCACCACCACTTCTGACTTTGGTGTCAGCATGAAGTTCTCATTAACAAGGTAACAGCATCCCTATTCTCCATGACATGACCAATAAAGAGAAAGCACTTCTGTACATTAACGCCCACGACTGGAAAGGAATGGAGCGAATGCTAAAAAGTCTGAGCAATATAGAGTTCAGACGGATGGAGCGTGTGATGCGAGAAGAAGTACTCGTCAATTTAGAAAACAGCCTGTATTGGGAGACGCTTTTACACATTATTGTATATAAGAGAGCCGCTTTCATCAGCGGTGCAACAGCTGTTGGCCATCTGGCAAAGGACGGAACGCTAAACTTCCATGTAGAGAGTACGAAACAATTGTATAAGCATCTGAAAGAAACGGACGAAGCATCAATTGCGAAACTTTGCAACATGATGATTCCCGAAATGCAGACGGAAGAACAGGTGGCAGAACTCTGGAAGGCTTTTCACATTGAGAATGAGGTAACCAAACTTTCCATGCTGCTGAAAGTTGATTCATCCCTATCCTATTATCTCATCTTCAAAATTCTCAAATTGATAGAAGATAAAGTCATTGCCAGAAAATGCTGCATGACCCTAATCAAACGAAACAGCGACCAAGCATTTAATGCCGTCAGTCTCATCAAGACCTATTTAGGACTTGACGACTTGCCCGCACGCTTCTCGCTAAAAATCGAAGAATTTGAACTAAGCCATATAGACCGTGATTTCAACACGTTCCAACATGTGCTAAACGGCAAACGCCCCAACCTATGAATACGCTGACACTTTTCGAATTGAACAGTCTCGTCCGACAGACACTGGAACTCACCATCTGCGAAGAATACTGGGTGTGTGCCGAAATCAGCGAACTACGTGTGAATCGGCACTGCTACATGGAACTTGTCCAGAAAGACATGCATGGAAATGGCATCATAGCCAAAGCAAGAGCACAAGTATGGTCTAACAGATGGAGCCTCATCAAAGCCATGTTTGAGAGCGTCACCCAACAGACACTGACACCAGGCATGCAAGTATTGGTTAAGGCAGAGATAACATTCCATGAAATTTATGGCTATTCGCTCAACATCACAGACATAGACCCCACTTACACCTTGGGAGACATGGCTAAGCGAAGAATGGAAATCATGCGGCGTTTGGAAGAAGAAGGCATTAGCGACATGAACAAAGAGCTGCAACTACCCCGACTGCTACAGCGCATTGCCATTATTTCTTCCGCATCCGCAGCTGGCTATGGCGACTTCTGCAATCAACTGAAAAACAACCCCGAAGGATTAGCATTCAAAACACAGCTGTTCCAAGCCACCATGCAAGGGAACGATGTGACGTCCAGCATCATTGCTGCCCTCAACGCCATTGCAGCACATCTGGACGACTGGGATGCTGTCATCATCATACGAGGCGGAGGTGCCACATCCGACCTCAGCGGTTTCGACACATTAGAATTGGCTGAAAACGTGGCCCAATTTCCCTTGCCCATCATTACTGGCATTGGACACGAAAGAGATGACACTATCATAGACCTCATAGCACACACTCGTGTAAAAACACCTACTGCGGCGGCAGAGTTTCTCATTCGCCACCAGAAAGAGGAACTCGACTTGCTGGAAAGCATAAATCTGCGTATCAGCAATAGCATCAGCAATTTACTGTTGGCCGAGCACGCACGCTTGAAACTTCTTGCCAATAAAATCCCCTCACTTTTCTCCATGATAAGGAAACATGAGGAAATCAGGATTGACAGGTTCGTGTCCATGCTTGGATACAACAGTCTCCGCTACATCGACACCAAGAAAAATGATATCATCATGCTCAATAAACAGCGAGCATTATACACTCAGGATTTTCTGAAAAACAAGAAGATAAAAATAGAATTCATTGAAAACAAGTTGAAAAATTCAAATCCCGAACGCATATTAAAGCTCGGGTTCAGCATCGCCCGCATCAATGGCAAAGCCATAAGAAACATCCAGGACGTGAAAGAAGGCGACAGCATAGAGACCACATTAGCATCAGGAACAATCAAATCAACCGTGACATGGAAAAGAACTTAACCTACGAAAAAGCCATCAAGCGCCTCGAACAAATTGTTGCAAAAATAGAAAACGGAGAAATGGATGTTGACGCTTTAGCATCCAGCCTCAAAGAGGCGAAAGACTTGGCTGAATTTTGCAAAGAAAAGTTGACAAAAGTGGAGAACGAAGTAAAAGACTGCCTTAATTTGTAAAAAAAACATAAAATCAGTTAAACATACTTGCGAAAAACGGATATATTTCCTAACTTTGCAATGAGAATTGATTAGCTCGATTTACTATGCCCCATTCACAGGCATAGTCTTGTCATTTGTTAAATAAAAATCTCTGATTAAAAGAGATCATCAGATATATATGGAGAAAACCCTTGTAATCCTGAAGCCTGGTGCAGTACAACGTGCATTAGTTGGCGAAGTTACAGCGCGTTTTGAGCGCAAAGGCTTGCGTTTGGCTGGCATGAAAATGATGCAGTTGACAGACGAGTTGCTGAACGAGCACTATGCTCATCTTGCCGGCAAGCCATTCTTCCAACGCATTAAAAATTCCATGATGGCATCTCCTGTGATATGCTGCTGCTACGAAGGAGTTGACGCTGTGGAAACTGTTCGTTCCATGACAGGAAGCACAAATTCAAGAAAGGCTGCCCCAGGTACAATCCGTGGTGATTTCGGTATGAGTTTCCAAGAAAACATCATCCATACATCTGACTCTCCAGAGAACGCCGTAATTGAGCTGAACAGATTCTTCAAGCCTGAAGAAATCTTCGATTACACCCCTGGTGTATTCCAGTATCTTTACGCAAACGATGAATATTAAACTTAAGTCCAAAAACCTTTCAAAAACAACCTAAAACCTAAAACCAGTGCATTTATCCACATTGAAAAAGACAATAGGAATAGCCTTACTGTCGTTGGTGTCCATCGGCAGCTATGCGCAAGACGCCATTGCGCGGCAAGCTCCCTCCGACAAACGGATGAAGGACATTCGCAACGTAAAGCTTTACAATAAGATAGAGACTGTCGATCTCGATAACCCCGCTTCAGAAATCTACACAGATTGGACAGAAGATTTCAGGCGTTGCAGTGGCAGCGTTCCCTCCGACTACCAAATAGACTTGAGAGGATTCTGCATGCCCACAACCAGCAGAAAAGTCACATCCAACTATGGCCGCCGGTGGAGAAAACAGCACGAAGGCATTGACGTAAAAGTTTACACAGGAGACACCATCCGTGCAGCTTTCGACGGCAAAGTGCGTATCTGCAAATTCAACAGAGGCGGATATGGGTATTATATCGTTATTCGCCATCCCAACGGCCTCGAGACGCTCTACGGCCATCTCAGCAAGCAAATTGTCAAGAAAGACCAAATTGTACGAGCAGGAGACCCCATCGGACTCGGAGGAAACACGGGTAAATCTTCAGGCCCCCACCTCCATTTCGAGACACGTCTGTTAGGAAAGCCCATCAACCCCGCTTTGATGTTTGACTTTGAACATCAGGACATTACAGGCGACTACTATGTTGTTCGCAACGGCAAAGTCATCAAAGAGCAAGAACTTGCAGCTGCCACACGTTCTGCCAATCACATCAAGGTAGAGGACGAACAAAAGCAGAATTCAGCTGTTGCAGCAGTGCCGAACGAAGCTCCAGCTGTGCCTGCATCCACAAAATCCAGCGTTCAAGAGCAGCCTATCATTACGCCTCAGACAAAGAAAAAGAGCATTTCACATTCTGTAAGAAAAGGCGACACGCTATCAGCCATTGCTCGCAAATACGGCACAACCATCAACAAA
The DNA here is from genome assembly GCA_017507385.1 of Bacteroidaceae bacterium. Classification (GTDB taxonomy): domain Bacteria; phylum Bacteroidota; class Bacteroidia; order Bacteroidales; family Bacteroidaceae; genus Minthosoma. Next base: position 71,409 of record JAFWAX010000049.1, read on the forward strand.
CTTTGCGAATTAAACGGCATCAAAACAAATACGACGCTCCGACCAGGACAGACACTCAAATGTTCATAAATAGCACACACCAGATTCTCTCTCAAAGGCTGCGATTCGCAGCCTTTTTTTGTACTCCCGACACTTCTCGGCATTCTCATAAAGCCCACATCCCCCTCATTCATTCCTCCACTTGCTCATACCCTCGCCGTGCGCATAATATTTAAAACACCGTGCGTGAAATATTTCATAGGCGGTGTTTTAAATATTATGCGCACGGCGAACGCGTAGGAATCAACAAGCTTTACACAAGTCCATCGGAGCCACGTTGAACATCATGCACACAGCGGTTGACATTTCCGATGTTCTTTATTCTGAATTATTTAGACATGTCATTACTTTTTGAAACCTCCAATTTGCTTTTTACCTCTGTTTTTTACACAAAATTCAATAAAAAGCAGTATCTTTGCAGTTAATAAGGCAATAGCAATGAACACTCAGCAACAATTCAAGCAAGCCATGGCTGAATGCCGTGACATTTTCAGCAAAAAACTTCATGATTATGGAGCAGCTTGGCGCATCCTGCGCCCCTCTTCAGTCACCGACCAAATCTTCATCAAGGCAAACCGCATTAGGAGCCTTGAAGTCAAAGGCATATCGATGGTGGGAGAAGGCATCTATCAGGAGTTTCAAGCCATTGTGAATTATGGCATCGTAGGACTTATACAGCTGGAACTTGGATATGCAGAGAAAGAAGACATGGATGTCAAGACAGCAATGAGCCTGTATGACAAATATGCCCAAACTGCTTTAGAACTGATGCTTCGCAAAAATCACGACTATGACGAGGCATGGCGTTCCATGAGAACGAGCAGCTACACCGACCTCATACTCATGAAGCTGAACCGCACCAAGCAGATAGAAGAGCTTGACGGACAAACGCTGATTTCAGAAGGCATAGATGCCAACTATCTTGACATGATCAACTATTCCGTTTTCGGACTCATCAAACTTTCCGAAGCACAGCATGAAACAGAAGAGTAAGTCTCTGATACTCACAATCGCAGTAAACGCCTGCCGCATACTGCTTGCTGGCACATTCATTTTCAGCGGATTCGTCAAGGCCAACGACCCGTTAGGGACAGTCTATAAATTCGAGGACTACCTTAGCGCCATGGCTTGGTTCACCTTGCCACAGACATTCCTGCTGGCATGCGCAGTCATCCTCGCTTTTATAGAATTCACCATCGGCACACATTTGCTCTTCGGCATCAACAGACGAGGCACGGCAAGAATCACCACCATCTTTATGGTTGCAATGACGATTCTGACCACATACATCGCAATTGCCAACCCTGTGTCTGACTGCGGCTGCTTCGGCGATGCCATCGTACTCAGCAACGAGGAGACGCTTGCCAAAAACATCATCCTGTTGGCAGCCTCCATCTTCATCTGCCGATTTTATCGCCTACAGAAAGACTTTCTGGCAGCTGGAGCAAAATGGTTCATAGCACTCATATCCTTCTGCTTCATCATTGGATACGCCATCTATTGCGTTGTATTCCTGCCTTGCATAGATTTCCGTCCCTACAAAATAGGAACCAATCTCTTGCAAAGTGCAACGACAGCGGGACAGAAATTTGACGTCAAAATCATATACACAAAGGATGGAAAGACGATAGAGCTATCCCTGGAGGACGATGATCCAGATTCGACATGGACCTACGTGGAGACACGCCGAACGCCATTAGAATCATCGGACAATGACGCCTCCGACTTTCATATCACAGACGAATACGGCAACGACATAACGGCAGACATCCTTGCAGCAGACGAATACGCATTCCTGCTCATAGTTCCACATCTGACAGCTGCCGACGAAGGATGCGTCGGAAGAATCAACGAAGTGTACGATTTTTCCAAAGACCATGAAATTGGTTTCTACTGCCTGACCTCCTCGTCCGAACCTGAAGCGCAAGCATACTGGACAGACCACACGGGAGCAGAATACAACTATTACATCACCAACGACCGGATTCTCAAGACAGTAGTGCGTGCACAGCCGGGTCTCCTGCTCCTGCACGATGGAATCATCATCAAGAAGTGGAGCAATTACAATATGCCCGATGAAAACGACCTACTCAAAGAATGCGGAATCTTAACAGAAAAATAACTATTAACATAAAGTTTAACTATCTAAAAAACAAAACACTACTATGGCAAAGAAAATTGTTGCAGGAAACTGGAAGATGAACAAGAATCTTCAGGAAGGTATTGAACTCGCACAAAGCCTTAACGAGGCTCTCGCCGCAGACAAGCCAAACTGCGATGTAGTCATCTGTACTCCATTCATCCACCTCGCAAAGGTTTCAGACATCATCAACCACGACATCATCAACCTCGGCGCAGAGAACTGTGCAGACAAGGCTTCTGGCGCTTACACAGGAGAAGTTTCTGCAGAAATGGTTAAATCTACTGGTGCAGAATACGTCATCCTCGGCCACTCAGAACGTCGCGAATATTATAACGAGACTCCAGAAATTCTCAAGGAGAAAGTTGACCTCGCTCTTGCCAACGGCCTCAAGATTCTCTTCTGCATCGGCGAATCTCTCGAGCAGCGCGAAGCTAACGAGCAGAATGCTGTTGTAAAAGCAGAGCTCGAAGGTTCTGTCTTCCACCTCACAGCAGAACAGTTCGCAAACATCGTTATCGCATACGAACCAATCTGGGCTATTGGCACAGGCAAGACTGCTACAGCAGAACAGGCAGAAGAGATTCACGCATACATCCGTTCTGTAGTTGCAGCAAAATACGGCGAAGAAGTTGCAGCAAACACATCTATCCTCTACGGTGGTTCTTGCAAGGCTTCTAACGCACCTGAGCTCTTCGCTAAGCCAAACATCGACGGTGGACTCATCGGCGGTGCTTCTCTCAAGGTTGACGACTTCAAGGGCATCATTGACGCTTGGAAATAAGCATACCCAAGTTCATAATTCATAATTCATAATCGCCAACCTGCCCAAAAGCAGAGAACGCTTTTATGAATTATGGATTATGGATTCAAATACACCCTCTAACTCCATCAAACAAAGACAATGAAAAAACTTCTTTTTCTCACACTTTCTATCCTAACATACACTATCACCATGTCTGCGCAAACATTCACAGAACACCTCGAAAGCAAGGTTGCAGGCCAAGGCACAGTGACAGTGTACCAAGACCCTATTCTGGAAGACATGGTGAACGGCAAAAAGCAGTTTGCCACAGAGAAAAAGGATGTCAGGAAAGACTTTTCCCAATCAACAACAGGCAAGAAGATCAAAGCGCGTGGCTATCGCATACAAGTCTATTGGGGAGGAAGCACGCGTGCCGATCGGACTAAAGCCCAGCAGGCAGGAATCAGAATAACAAGCCGATTCCCCGAACTTCAGGCTTATACCACATTCGAATCTCCCAATTGGCGATGCCGTGTTGGAGATTTTGTCACTCAAAAAGAAGCGACCGATTACCTCCATAAACTCAAGGATGCCCAGCTCTCGCAAAACGCAATCATCGTCAAGAGCGAAGTATTCATCTATCAATAAAATCAAGACGCAATGAACAGGGACGAACAGATAGAAATACTTAAAAAAACTTGTATTCAAAATCTTGAAGTCATAGGAGAAGACCCTCAGCGAGAGGGACTTGTGAAAACACCCGAACGAATGGCTCGTTCATTCCTCGAACTCACAAAGGGATACTCCATGGATCCTATCGCAACACTCAAGTCTGCGATGTTCCAAGAGGACTATGACCAGATGGTCTTGGTCAAGGACATCGAATTCTATTCACTTTGCGAGCATCACATCTTGCCATTCTTCGGGAAAGTACATGTTGCCTACATCCCCAACGGGCAAATCGTCGGACTTAGCAAAATTCCACGTGTCGTTGACATCTTCTCCCACCGCCTCCAAGTGCAGGAACATCTCACCAAGCAGATTTGCGACTGTGTACAACAAGCACTCAACCCTCTTGGAGCCATCGTGGTGATTGAAGCTCAACACCTATGCATACAAATGCGAGGCATCGAAAAACAAGGTTCCACAACCACAACCATGTACTATACAGGTGTCTTTGAAAACATCGAAAAACGAAAAGAATTCCTAAGTTTAATCAGGAATTAGTCCGTTCACTATCAACATGATACCACAATCCACCATAGACCGCATCATCGACGCCGCCAACATAGTTGACGTTGTTTCAGACTATGTGACACTTAGGCGTGCTGGTGCGAGCTACAAAGGATTGTGCCCTTTCCACGACGACAAAACCCCATCTTTCTCCGTTTCACCAGCTCGTGGCGTTTGCAAGTGCTTCAGCTGTGGAAAAGGCGGGAATCCCGTCCACTTCATCATGGAGATGGAGCAGATGAACTATGTGGAAGCACTCAAACATCTAGCCAAGAAATACGGGATTACTGTCGAGGAAGAACAGATGACTGACGAACAGCGTCAACATTTGAACGAGCGCGAAAGTATGTTTGCCGTCAATGAGTGGGCAGCCAACTACTTTAGCCAAACCATGCAAAACCATCAAGACGGCCGCGCCATCGGACTTGCCTACTTCCGTAGCCGCGGCTTCCGCGATGACATCATTACAAAGTTCCGTCTCGGATTCTGCCTTGACGCCCCCAACGCCATGTCGGACGAGGCAAAGGCAAAAGGTTACAACGAAAAGTATCTGATTGACACGGGGCTATGCGTCAAGCGCGACAACGGTACCATCTACGACCGATTCCGCGGACGCGCCATGTTCCCCTGGGTTGCAGTCAACGGCAAAGTGGTCGCTTTCGGTGGACGCGTGCTTGACGCACGAACCAAAGGCGTCAACCAAAAATACGTCAATTCTCCCGATTCCTCCATCTATCACAAAGCCCGTGAACTCTACGGCATCTTTCAGGCAAAGAAAATGATTGCCAAAGAAGACATGGTTTACATGGTCGAAGGCTACACTGATGTATTAGCCATGCACCAATGCGGAATCGAGAATGTCGTCGCCAACTCAGGTACAGCTCTCAACGAGGCACAAATCCACCTCCTCCACCGCTTCACCAACAACATCACCTTGATTTACGACGGAGACGAAGCGGGCATACACGCAGCCACACGCAGCACTGACATGCTCCTTGCCGAAGAATGAACGTGAAAATCCTCCTTCTGCCAGACGGTGATGACCCTGACAGTTTCTCACGGAAGCATAACGCACAGGAGTTCAAGGAATATGTGGATGCACATCTGACAGACTTCATCCTGTTCAAAACCAATCTCTTGCTGAAAGATGCCCAACGAGATCCCATCAAGCGCGCCCAACTCACCGAGGACATAGTGAAAAGCATCGCAGTCATCCCCGATGAAATCATCCGTTCTACCTACGTCCATGAATGCGCTGAAATACTTGGTATTGAAGAAGGTATACTCATGCGCGGTGCCAACAAGAACCGTGCAGCCATCCTTGAAAACTTGAAAAAGGAGGCACAGCGAGAAAGAGATAGACAAGCACGTCTGCTCAACAATGAGTTAGAGCGTCAATCCAATAACGAGACACCAACAGAAGGAGCGCCTATTGACTCTTTTACACCTTCCGACATTCCTCCCCTCGACAATGAGGACTATCCTCCAGCAGAGCTTCTGCCTGGCGAAAATACTTCTATAGCCGCGCCTACCATCACCACCAAGCAAAGCCAAACAGAACAACGCTTTTATGGCCTTGAACGCTTGATGATGACACTCATCACACGCTATGGAGAACAACTGATTGAAGGGGAAGGAGCAAACGGAGAAAAGACACAAACCACATTGGCAGAGTATGTACAGGGAGACCTCAATTATGACGGAATCACCCTTCGTTCACCTCTCTATGCCAAAATGCTTTCCCTCACCTGCCAACATATCCACGAGGATGGTTTCACTGCCAGCAAATTCCTTCTCAACAACCAAGAAGAAGACATCAGCCGAGAAGCCGCTGACCTCATCAACGAACGCTACCAGCTCAGCAAAGGCAACCAGATGACACAGAGCGAAGAACAGCTGAAAGTAGCATACATATCCCGATTACTCCTCGACTACAAGAATGCCATTGTGGAAGAAGAGCTGAAGCAATGCAACGCAGACCTCACACGTCCAGAAGTGAAGAACGACATCACAAAGACACTGGAAATCATGCAACGCATGAAGGAACTCAGCGAAATTCAGCGAAAAATCGCCAGATACCTCGGAGACCGAGTCATGATGAAATGAACATTTTAGCTCAAGATATCAAGTACTTGCAAGGAGTTGGACCTCAACGCGCTACACTGCTCGCCAACGAACTCGGAATCACCACCGTCGGCGACCTTCTTTCATACTATCCATACAAATACATCGACCGTAGCCGCATCTACAGAATCAGCGAAATAGACGGCAATATGCCCTATGTGCAAGTGTGTGGACAAATTTTTTCTTTTGAGAGCGTAGGAGAAGGACGCAGTAAACGCCTCATCGCTCATTTCGCCGATGGTACAGGCAGCATCGACCTGGTGTGGTTCCAAGGCATCAAATACGCTCTGAAAAACTACGATTGCCGAAAATCCTACATTGTCTTTGGCAAGCCATCCGTTTTCAATGGCAAGATACAAATTGCTCACCCTGAGATTGAAATTGCTCCTGACCAACTGAAATCCCAAGCAAGAACAACTGGGAATCTGTTTGAAGAGCAGCAGATTAACAGCAACCTCAACGATTCTGAACTGGACACGTTGCCAACAGCTTTCAAAGGCCTATGTCCAAGCTACAACACATCTGAAAAGATGAAAAAAAGCGGGCTCACGTCGTCAAGCATGGCGAAACTGACCGCAAACATGTTCAAGCTGCTGAAACAGCATCCGCTACCTGAAACACTTCCACCCTACATCATTGCGCAGCATCACCTCATGTCCTTCAACGAGGCTGTGCGCAACATCCACTACCCTTCATCACCAGAAGCCCTCCGTCATGCACAGCTACGCCTCAAATTTGAAGAACTTTTCTACATACAACTCAATATTCTCCGTTATGTAAAAGACCGCCAGCTTCGCTATCGAGGCATTGTTTTCAGCACAATCGGGAAAAACTTTAACGATTTCTTTTACAACCACTTGCCATTTGAACTCACCAATGCGCAGAAACGCGTTATCAAAGAAATCCGTACAGACATGAAATCTGGCCGCCAGATGAATCGTCTGCTGCAAGGCGATGTGGGAAGCGGCAAAACATTGGTTGCGCTGATGGTAGCTCTTATCGCCATTGACAACGGCCATCAAGCCTGCATCATGGCACCTACCGAAATCCTTGCGGAACAGCACCTCAACACCCTTCGCCAATTTCTCGGCAATCTGCCCATTCGTGTAGAACTGCTCACTGGCACGGTGAAAGGGAAAAAACGCACAGCAGTACTCGAAGGGCTTGTCACAGGCGACATCCACATTCTCGTTGGCACTCATGCCGTGATTGAAGACAATGTGCTTTTCAACAAGTTAGGACTCGTTGTCATTGACGAGCAGCACCGATTCGGCGTTGCACAACGCGCCAAACTCTGGATGAAAAACAGCGTGCCACCTCACGTGCTGGTCATGACAGCCACACCTATTCCACGCACACTCGCCATGACCCTTTACGGCGACCTCGATGTCAGCATCATCGACGAATTACCCCCAGGCCGCAAACCCATACGCACCGTCCACATGTTCGATGCTCATCGGCCACGCATCTACGAGTTGATGAATCTCGAACTCTCTCTTGGACGCCAGATTTACATCGTTTTCCCCCTTATTAAAGAGACGGAAAAGATGGACATGAAAGACCTCGAAGCCGGTTTTGAAGAAATCAGCAAGGCATTTCCCAATTACAAAGTCGGCAAAGTGCATGGCAAGATGAAGCCAGCCGACAAAGATGCAGAAATGCAGCGTTTTGCCAATCACGAAACCCACATTCTCGTCTCCACCACAGTCATCGAAGTTGGTGTCAACGTACCGAACGCTTCGGTCATGATTATCGAGAATGCGGAACGCTTCGGACTTAGCCAGCTGCATCAGCTGCGCGGGCGTGTCGGACGCGGAGCAGACCAGAGCTATTGCGTGCTTGTCACCAAATACGAGATAGGAGAAACCACCCGCAAGCGTGTTCAGGTGATGGTTGACACTACCGACGGCTTTGAGATAGCCGAACAAGACCTCAAGCTGCGCGGGCCAGGCGACCTCGAAGGCACCCAGCAATCAGGCATGGCATTCGACCTCAAGATTGCTAATCTTGCTCGCGACGGACAAATCCTAACCATCGCACGCGATGCTGCCCAATCCGTCATCTCCTCCGACCCCGAAGAAAGCAATCCGCAAAACGATGTCCTCTGGCGCCGTCTTCGCGAACTTCGCAAAAGCAACATCAATTGGGGCGCTATCAGTTGACAAGAGACCAACCATGAAAGACAGAATAAACAACTTCTACAAGCTATCAATAAAAGCTGCATGATTGGCTGATTGTAATCACCTTAATATTAACATATTTCCTACTCTATAAGCTTTTCGGAATCCGCTTTTATGACAACCTTGTAGTTTATTTAATTAATCACCACTACACCTGTTCTCCATTCTCATAAGTGAAGATGCGCTCTTCGTGGCCTTTGGTCCGGTTGCGCAGCACATACAGGCCTCCGCTTGGCATGTTCTCGAAAATCAGCTCGTTGCTTTCCGCTTTTTGGACTTCCAGCAGTTTCCATCCATCGCGCCAGCACATCAGTTCGTAGTCGTCTCCTATCTCAATGCCGTTTCCATCGTTGCGCCGATGAAGCGGATGCGGCTGACTCGCTTGGCAGCGCGGTACTTCAGCGGGTCGTGGTCGTGCTTGAAGTGTGCCAGAACCTTCTCCAGTTCCTCGCGGTTCTCTCCTGCTTGCTGAAGGGCACGCTCGGGAAGGCGGTCGCAGG
>JAFWAX010000050.1 GCA_017507385.1 Bacteroidaceae bacterium
AGAAATTTGTTCCTTTGTAAGTAACATAAGTTGTAATTTTTGATTTGGACACCCAAAATTACAAACTTGTCAGGACTAGCCAAACATGGCTGGTCCTTTTTTTATACTTAACTCAGACACACTTTTCGAAACAGTATCAAAGTGCATAATTCAATCCAATTTTCCATTCCATGCTTTTGGCTGTGTGGGATGGATAGTAACGATAATTGCCATGGCGGAGGTAAAATTCGCTCATGATTTTCAATTGCATGTTTTTGAATAAGTTGACATTGAAAGAAAGTCTGTTGAGGATGATGCTTTGTTCTCCTTGGTCTCCCCAAGCGTTGATGCCGTTTTCAAGCTCGTTGCGGTAGAGGTCTGGGTTTGACTGGTATTTGTTGAGAATTTTGGGATTGGCACCTTTCAGGATGAACATTCTCATGAAGTAGAATTCGTTGCCGAAGGAAAGATGTCGGTTGTAGATGAATTGAAACTGGTGACGAATGGAGAAGCCTGTTCCGAAGTTATACCTGCGCAGAGGGTAATAATCGGCTGTGCTGCCGCCGAGAGGCACGGCTGAAAGCATAAAGTCTTGCATGAGGGTGATGGCTTTCCCTTGTCGTACAGCGTGAAAACCTGCTCCGAAACTGGTGGCTTCAGAGAGAATCGGAAGATTCCCGGCTGCTTGGCTGTACTTTCCGTAATGGTCTATGTATTTGATGTTCTGATAGAAACCGATGTCAAGTTTCCATTGGCGAGGCAATTGCTTCTGGATGGAGCCGATACGTCCTTTGATGTCGAGCTCGCCAATGGTGGGGTGGTCGGGTGCAAGGTTTATTAAAGCGTAGATGTCGAAGTAGTCGTAAGCGCGTGTGGCTTTTCCTTCATCAAGATTGTTGTAGTGGTTGCCATAGCTGAACTGCACATCGAGATAAGGTGCATTTTGATGATAGGCTTGGTTCACAAGAGGATGTGTGGCTCCCGTGTCGTGTATGTAGCGATTGCCTATGCCAATCTGAAAGGTGTAGGGTTCCGGCAATTCTTTTTTGCCAGGGTCGAGTGGGTTGACATGGAACATTTCTCCAGAGATGATGCGGTGCAGCCCACGTACGGGATTTAGGAATGTGCCGATGACCTCACGCACAACTCGCTGTGCTCCGGTTTTTGTGTTGTCGAAAAAGATGTCAGATGTGCGGTGGGTGATTTCTCCGAGTGCCGCTCCTCCTATGCCAGTGGAGAGAAGGTCGTTGACGGCAGGAGGATTGGTTTCGCAGAAGAGTTCCCATGTGGCAGAACCAACGACGGGGTAGATGAGCGAGACTCCGTAGGAGAGCCCATGTTCTCGCGCAGCATTGTAGAACATGCTGCCGTGGTAGGGATGCGCAAATTGATTGCCCGAAAAACTGTCGTTGTCCCAGAGCCATCCTCCTGTGAGGTTGCGATGCAGCACGTCATTCGTTATTTCGGTCCATTCGCGTTGCTGCACGTAGTGGTCCCACCCAAGTACAAGTGCATTGATGCCCACCGTCTCTACCATCGCTTGCAGGGCCGGGTACTTGGCTGTCCTGTTTGCATTTTTCCCAAAGAGGTGAATCGGGCAACTGTAAGGAGCAAGCGTGTCAATGCGTTGCAAGTGGGTGCGTATGCCAGTGATGCTGTCTTGCCAGATGGAATCGGGCTTGGCGCCCTCAGCAGGGCGGCAAATGGACATACATATAATGATAAATATGAATTGCAACAATCTTATACCTTTCATGAACTAACTTTGATTTTCGGTGCAAAGTTAGATGTATTTGTTGGAATGGAGTATATAAAAAAGAGGGTAGAATTGTCCGAAAAGTCATGTGTTTGACATCTCTGTGTTATTTGTATTTAAACGAAGTTAAAAAAGATGATTTTTTGTTTTGTTTTGTGCTTGCTTAAGCGTATCTTTGTCTGCGGAAAGAGCAGGTGTTGCCAGGTGCGATGCTTGAAATTGGATATTTAATAATATTGAAATGGCTAAAGAGAAGATAGCATTTGTCTGTAGTTCTTGTGGTTATGATAGCCCCAAGTGGATTGGGAAGTGCCCTGCTTGTGGAGAGTGGAATACTTTTGTAGAGCAGAAATTGGGAAAGAAATCTGCTGTGCCAATGGCTGAGCGGAATGTTGGCATATCTCTTGTTTCCATTACCTCCATCAAGACAGAGGATGAATGTCGTATTGACATGGGCGATGGCGAATTGAACAGGGTGTTGGGAGGCGGGCTTGTGGCAGGCAGCATGGTGCTGTTGGGCGGAGAGCCGGGAATCGGAAAATCAACGCTGATTTTGCAGACGATGCTGCGGTTGAGGGGCATGAAAGTGCTGTATGTAAGTGGCGAGGAGAGTGCGAGACAGTTGAAACTGAGGGCAGACAGGCTTGTGAGAGAGGGGGATGTTCTGGCTGATGTGCAGGTGGCTTGTGAAGCGATGATTGAAAAGGTTTTCAGTCATGTTGAGGACGTTTGTCCAGATGTGGTGGTGATAGATTCCATTCAGACAATGGCAACGGAAACCGTTGAGTCTTCTCCTGGCAGCGTGAGCCAGATTCGTGAATGTGCTGCCATGATTTTGAAGTTTGCCAAAGAGACAAATACACCTGTTTTCTTGATTGGTCACATCAACAAGGAAGGTACGATAGCTGGCCCTAAGATTCTGGAGCACATGGTGGACACGGTGCTGCAGTTTGAGGGCGACAGGCATTATATGTACCGTATTGTTCGAGCTGTAAAGAATCGTTTTGGCTCGACTGCGGAATTGGGCATTTATGAGATGATGCACGATGGTTTGCGCCCTGTGGAAAATCCTTCGGAATTACTGCTGAGCGATGTGAACGAGGGCGATGAGTTGAGTGGCGTGGCTGTGGCATGTTCGATAGAAGGTGCTCGTCCGCTGTTGATAGAGACTCAGGCTCTTGTAAGCACGGCTGCTTATGGAACTCCCCAGCGTTCGGCGACAGGGTTTGATATCAGACGGCTGAATATGCTGCTGGCTGTATTGGAAAAGCGAGTTGGCTTTAAGTTGCCGCATCGTGATGTGTATCTCAACATTGCAGGCGGTATCAGAGTGACCGATCCTGCCATCGACTTGAGCGTGATTGCGGCAGTGTTGTCAAGCAACGTGGATACGGGCATTTCTCGTGACATCTGTTTTGCAGGAGAGGTCGGCTTGAGTGGCGAGGTGAGACCCGTCAGCCGTATCGTGCAGCGAATAGCCGAAGCGGATAAATTGGGATTCCGAAAAATCATCATGCCTCATGCCAATATGGGGGGTGTTGATACAAGCAAATTCGGCATAAAGATTGTACCTGTCAGGAAAGTAGAAGAGGCGATTCGTGAACTTTTTGGATGACCAGATGGTGTTTCAGCGTTTTGTCTTTTGCTGCAACCGAGTTGCTCCTTGTAGCGTAATTTCGATGGCTGGTGTAACGTAATTTCGATGGCCGATGTAGTGTAATTGCGGTGGAAGACGTAAGGTCTTCTTGCTCATGATACTGCTAATCAGTAGATTGCCGAATAAGCATTTTCGTATTGGTGACGTGGAAGTCGAAAAAATGGGCTGTGCATTAGTTAAACTGTTGATTATATAAGGGTTGTGCATGAAGTACGAAAAGTTGTGCAAAAAATTTTTGTACGTTAGTTTTTTTTTGTAATTTTGCACTCGAAAATGAATAAAATTTGAGTTATGTCAGTGTTAAAGACAAGAGAACTGCTTGTAGATGTGGCGCGTCAACTTTTCGCCAAGAATGGCTTTGAAAGCACGTCGATGAATGACATTGCCTTGGCTGCCAACAAGGGACGTCGGACACTCTACACTTATTTTAACAGCAAGGAGGAAATCTATTTGGCTGTAATTCAGACAGAACTCGAACGCCTCTCGCATCGTATGGAAGAGGTAGCGCGTAAAAGCATACCGCCAGAAGAAAAAATAGTGCAATTGATTTTTGCACATCTGGAAGTGATGAAAGAAGCCGTTTACCGCAACGGCAACCTTCGTGCAGAATTCTTCCGCGATGTGTGGAAAGTGGAGGCTGTACGGAAGAATTTTGACAAGAATGAAATCAATTTGTTCCGCCGCATCATGAATGAAGGTATCGACAAGGGCGTTTTTGAGATTCGTAACGTGCGTCTGATGGCTGAAATCACCCACTATTGCCTCAAGGGATGTGAAGTTCCCTACATTTATGGACGTTATGCGGCTCAGGATGTCGGAGAACTGTATCCATACGTTCGTAGTATGGTATTCAAACATTTAGGGAAAAACTTAAAAATATAATCATCATTATTAATAATATTTTAAAATGGGACTTTTAACAGGTAAGACAGCTCTGGTTACAGGTGCTGCACGCGGCATCGGTAAGGCTGTCGCTATCAAGTTTGCACAGGAAGGTGCTAACATCGCATTTACAGACCTTGTTCTCAACGATGAGATGGCTGCAGGTCTTGAAGAGACTCGCAAAGAAATAGAGGCAATCGGCGTAACATGCCGTGCTTATGCAGGCAATGCTGCTGATTTTGCAGAGACGGAGGCCTTGATCAAGCAGATTCATTCTGATTTCGGTTCAATCGATGTATTGGTTAATAACGCAGGTA
>JAFWAX010000051.1 GCA_017507385.1 Bacteroidaceae bacterium
ATACAAAGTATATGAATGGCACTGACGACTGCGGCTACATGGTGACCCGACTGACAATTGCCGACTTGGATGCTATAGAGCCTCATGAGGCTGAGTACTTCGGCATAGCCATGTGTACCTGCGGTAAGGCACGCATGACGATTAATCTTGATGTACATGATATGGGACCCAACGATGTTGCCATCTTCTCGCCCAAGGATATGGTGCATAGCGAGAGTGTCAGCGAAGACTTTTGCCTGAAGGTTATCTTCATCACACACGGCTCGAAATCTTGCGCGAGGCAGCAGCGCAGGTGCTTCCCTTCGTTATGGATTCGAGCGCATCGCGCACCTTCTTCACCGAGGAGCAGCGGGGAGTAGCTTCGGCATTCCATGCCGTATACACCTTTCTCGAAACGCTCTTGGCCGACAAGCAGACGGTGAGCAAGTATGAGCAAGGCGTGTGCGTATTTCGCTGCCTCCTGTTGGGTATACGTGACAAGAGTACCCGCTATAGGGAACCACAGCGGAAGGTCGAACCGGGGAACTCGATGGGACACTACAACCGCTTCATGGTATTGCTCAATCAGTACAGCAAGGTTCATCACGACGTCGCCTTCTATGCCTGCCAGCTCCATATCACCTCCCAATACCTCGGCCGCATCTGCCGCAAGTATGACGGGCGCGGACCAAAAGAGATTATTGACGAAATGCTGCTGTTGCAACTGAAGTCTACCCTCAAGAATACCGAAAAGTCGATGAAGGAGATTAGCTACGAGTACAATTTCTCTAACTTCTCCTTCATGTGCAGCTTCTTCCGCCGCAACGTGGGTATCAGTCCTTCGGAGTTTCGCGCCAAGTACCGTGATGGAGGGCAGGTATAAGCATTTACTTGTCATGGCTGCTGTCCTGACAAATAGGGACGTCCACAACGTACGATTCATAAAGAATCTTAAAGAGGAAATTTTGAACATTTCTGTGTCAAAAATTGCAATCCCCCTTTGATTGCATATCCCTACCTTTGCAGCGTAAATGTCTTTTTTCCACTGTATGGCCGATGTAGTTCAATACAGAACACTCATTCTCCAAACGCGTTGAATGGAATGGTAGATACAGGTTTAAGTCCTGTCATCGGCACTGCTGAGCTAAAGTACAATCATCCAATGAAAAAGAAGTTATCACTCTCTACGAATAAGAAGTCGGCATCGGAAGGAGAATTCATCGATGTCAAGTGGAACTGCGATGCCTGCCCTGATTCCTTGCTCTTGGCTATCGACTCGGGCTATAAGCATTACACCATTCCTGTTGCGGACAGCGGTAGCACACGCATCGTGATGTCACGTTCAAAAAGGAAAACGACCATTACCTTGAAGGCCCTCATCTCTGGGAAAAGAGTTACAAAAAGCACAAGCATCCGTGTGAGGAACTGCAAGCAAGGCCGTGCCTCTAGTGCCGACGGCGCAGGTAGCATGAAAATGCGTAGAGAGAAGCTATACGCCAAATGGTGTGTCTTCTGTGCGCAAATGAAATACTGGTGGCTCTCCCTCAAGAAATGGCAGAAGGCACTTTATATAGCATTGTTGGTACTATGGTTTGCAATGCTTGTGCTTCCTTTGGGCGGCAAGCCTAAAAGTTCAGTGCCAAGTAATCAGGTGCAGACATCCTCGCCAACGGAATTCGTAGAGCAACCACAAAATCATTTTGTATAGTCATCTGTAGCCTTCTCATAATATTCCTTATTAAATATGGTTGGACTCGGAAAATGGATAACTGGAGCACTCGGATGGGCACTGTTTGGGCCTATCGGAGGCATCCTTGGATATTTCATCACATCAAAACTGGAGGAACTCTCTGAGGCAACTCCCCCACAGGGAGAGCAACAGTCATGGAATCAGGGTCAGAGGAACAGTTTCCTCATGAGTCTTCTGGTGCTGTCGGCATCGGTCATCAAGGTTGATGGCAAGACTACATCGCAGGAACTCTCGACACTACGCAACTTCTTTGCAAGAAACTTTGGGCCACAGGCGGGGAATGAAGCAGAAGAAATCATGCAAGGACTTCTGGATAAGGAAATCAATCTATATGAGGTGTGTGGGCAAATACGCTCATGCATGGACTACTCGCAGCGTCTACAATTGTTCCACTATCTTGTAGCACTTGCCGCATGTGATGGCCTTCATCAAAAGGAAACGGACATCCTTGAGACTATCGCAACCAGTATAGGACTATCCAAGAGTGATGCAGACTCTATCTTCGCTCAGTTCCGTCCCAACAACGACAGCAACTACAAGATTCTTGAGATTACCTCTGACGCAACCAACGAAGAGGTAAAGAAGGCATACCGTAAGATGGCCGTCAAGTATCACCCTGACAAGGTGGCTACACTTGGTCCGGATGTTCAGAAAGCTGCAGAAGAAAAATTCAAGGAAGTGCAACAAGCCTATGAGGCTATCTGCAAAGAACGCTGTATGTAAGCAAGTGCCGCATTAAGTATTAAGATGTACTTGCAATCAATAGTGAAATTTTGTGATTTTGAAATCC
>JAFWAX010000052.1 GCA_017507385.1 Bacteroidaceae bacterium
ACGGTCAGATTTCTGTTCTTTGCGGATAGCTTCTTCTTCCTTGAACTGCTCCAATGTCTCAGCTTCCGTCTTGAGGAAAAGCACATAGTTTGAATAGCTTACTTTCAGGCGGAAAGGATATAGGTTTGAGGAATTCAAGAAGGTTGAAATGCGAACTGCGGCATTGCTTTCCAGTTTTATTTCATCTATGCTGGTGACAAAGCTGATGGCTTCATCTACAGTCTTTGCTAAAAATTCGTGATCAAAATATCTAATGTATAAATTCATCTGTGTTATCTTGCTTTGTTTTTCAAGATGCAAAGGTAAGAAAATAAATTGACAATTGACAATTGACAGTAGATAATTTTGTTATTCAAGCAGATAAATGTCTGTTGGCAATTGTTAATTCTTTCTGATTCTCCATTTTGTGGGGTAAAGATTGTTGGCGCGATTCCCGATGTTCTTTGCAAAACCGAGCGGATGCCCCTGATAGCTAATCAGTACATACCCTTTGGGCGTGTCGGAGGAAAGTTGCAGCGCCTCTGTGCGTAAGTAGGCAATGGCCTGTTTTTCATCTGTTTCTATGATGGGGAATGCGTTTTTGTTGAGGTCATAAGCCATCGCAAGACTTTGGCTGGGTTGCAGATTTTTACCTTTCAGCGTAGCAAGCTCAATACCGGCATGGAGCATTTTCAGATTGTTTTTTGACAAACGATAGAGATCGAGATGTTCCGTAGGGAAAGCAATGAAACAATCTTTCTCCGCAAGAAAGCTGAAGTTCTCATGGGTCGTCAGCCAGCCTTTTAATTCTGTTGGTATTTTAGGAGATGGTGCACTTTTTCTGTCTTTTTTCTCTTTCTTTTTCCCATGAACAGCAGGTGCGTCTTCGTTTGTGGAGTTTTTGCGTAATATGCTGATAAAGAAGCCTTCACCCTTTGTACGATGTGGGTAGAAATGCGTGTTTGCTGCTGTTAAATTCCATTCGGGTGCAGGAAAACACGACAAGACTTCTGCTCCTAATGTTTCTGCAATCCATGCCACGTTCTCCTCATCCTCTTTCTTGTTGTAAGTGCATGTGCTATAGATGAATAGCCCGCCTTCTTTTAGCGTGTGCCAGATATTGTTCACAATGTCCCGTTGTCTTTTCCAGCAAACTTCCACATTAGCAAGGCTCCATTCGCCAATGCTGTTGGGGTCTTTTCTGAACATGCCTTCACCTGAGCAGGGGGCATCGCAGATAATGAGGTCGAATTCATCGCTAAACGTTTGGAAATCTTCTGCATAGTTGTTTGTTACGATGCAGTTGGGGTTGCCCCATTTTGTTATGTTTTCTGCTAAAATGTTGGCACGTTGCCGCATCGCTTCATTGGCAATCAGCAATGAGCCTTGAGGCAGCGACGAAAGGGCTAAAGTGGATTTTCCTCCTGGGGCGGCACATAAATCGAGAGCCTTAACAGGTTCTTTTACATATTGTTGCAATATATGTGCTAAAAACATCGAAGAGGCCTCCTGCACATAATAGCAGCCTGCATGGAACAAGGGGTCGAACGTGAACTGTGGTCGTTCTGGAAGATAGTATCCATTCTTGCACCATGGCACACTTTCGGCATTGTCCAGTAGGGGAAGTTCGCCTTTCTTTGCTTTGTCTGTGTTGATTCTTACGCTTGTTGGTGCAGGCAAAGAAAGTGCATCGGCAAGTTGGTCCAACTCTTCCTTGCCGAGGTCATTGAGCATTGAATGCTGAAAGTCGAGAGGAAGATTCATGCTTTTTTCTCCAAGTTCACAAACGCATACCGAAATGCATGCTTTTCGTCCACATCATGCTCTTCTCTGAATGTCTCCACCCACTTATCTTCTTCTATTTCAGGAAAGAACGTGTCTGCCTTTTCAGGCGTGTCGTAGATATAGGTCAAGCACAGGCGGTCAGCAATGGGAAGTGCCTCTCCATATACGGATGCGCCGCCGATGATGTAAACATCCCCTTCGCATGAAGCCAAAGCGTCGGAAAGGTTAGGGTAGAGGTCTGTTCCTGGGAAGTCTTCAGCTTTCCCATTGCGTGAAAGCACGATGTTCCGCCGGTTAGGCAGAGCACCTTTGGGCAAGCTTTCAAACGTGCGTCTGCCCATGATGATGGTGTTGCCCGTGGTCAGTTCCTTGAACCGTTTCAGGTCGTTGGGTAACCAATAAATAAGTTTGTTCTCCGAACCAATCGCCCTGTTCTCTGCGATGGCTACAATAATTGAAATCATTTCTTTTGACAGAATTACGTCAATATGTTATTTTTTACACGCTCACCGTTGCTTTGATGTGTGGATGTGGGTCATAGCCTACCAGCTCGAAATCCTCATATTGGAAATCGAAAATGCTCTTCACGTCAGGGTTTATCTTCATCTTCGGAAGTTTGCGTGGTTCACGAGTCAGCTGTAGCCTTGCTTGTTCAAGATGGTCAAGATACAGGTGCGTATCTCCTGTCGTATAAACGAAGTCGCCAGGTTTGAGGTCGCACACCTGAGCAACCATCATGGTCAATAAGGCATAGGAGGCAATGTTGAAAGGCACGCCCAAGAATGTGTCTGCGCTGCGCTGATAGAGTTGGCAGCTTAACTTTCCATCTGCTACATAGAACTGGAACAAGATGTGGCAAGGAGGCAGATTCATGTTGTCAATGTCTGCAACGTTCCATGCAGAAACAAGCAGTCTTCGCGAATTAGGATTGTTCTTGATTTGGTCAATTACTTCGCTAATCTGGTCAATATGTCCGCCGTTGTAGTCGGGCCAGCTGCGCCACTGATAGCCATAGATGTGTCCCAAATTGCCGTCCTCATCAGCCCATTCGTTCCAGATGCGCACACCACGTTCTTGCAGCCATTTGGCGTTTGTGTTCCCCTGCAAAAACCATAGCAGTTCGTAGATGATGGATTTGAGGTGAAGCTTCTTCGTGGTGAGAAGTGGAAAACCTTCTTCCAGATTGAAACGCATTTGGTTGCCAAAAACAGAAATCGTTCCCGTTCCTGTACGGTCTCCTTTCTGTGAACCTTCAGTCAGGATGCGGTCGAGCAGATTGAGATATTGTTTCATTGTTCCTCCAAATTTTAATCTTTTTGCAAAGATAGTGTAATTTGGACGAAGAAAAAAATTATAACCGTTTAAATTTTCTTATCTTGCCATACCAGATGCACGTTACCCGTTCTTGATGTATTGTTGTTAATGTAGCAGACAGGAATAAGTTATTAACGTGAGTTTGTCGTGCTCACGTTATTTTAATCACCGCCTACGAAACATCTAAAACACCGCCTACGAAATATTTCAAGCGCGGTGTTTTAAATATTATGCGCACGGTGGAACACGTAGGCGTCAACTGATTTCATGCGAATTTGTCAAACTCGAGTTTTTTTATTGGCGTATCTCTCTTTTAGCGTCTGTTGTATTGAGCGTTTAGCAGATGTGATGTAAAAAAGAGAAATTTGTGTGGCGTTTCCTGCGAGAATCAAAAAGAGCGGCTCCTTACATGAGGAACCGCTCTTCTCTGTTTGTATAGAAGTTGCTTTTACTGCTTTTTGTTTGCAGAGTAAACAATCTTGAGTGCGTAAGACTTACGGAGCACTTGCTTCACGTCGGTGATGATACCCATCGGAGTGTTTTTGTCACACTTGAGTGAGATGGTGTAGAAAGGCTTGTCTGCCTCAGGAAGTTCACCACGGTCTGATGTGACGAAATCTTGTACTTCTGGAACTTCAGCGTACTTGTCATTGAGCTGAATACGATGTCCTGTACCATACTGAGCTCTCAGAGCGTCTGTTGGACGACCGATGTAGATGAATGATGTACATGACTTACGTGCAAGTTTCTCAAGCTGAGTACCAACAGGTCTGTCAAATTTCACCTTAAGTGTCACTTCACGCATGGTGGTTACCATCATGAAGAAGAACAGGATGGTGAAAATCAAGTCAGGGAGTGATGAGGTGTTCAACTCGGGCATTTCCCTGCTGCCGTTCTTATTAAATCTACTCATTATTGCTGTCCTCCATATTTCTTTGGCTCAGCTTCCGAAATCTTCTGTGGATAAATTTCGCGGATGGCTTTCTGCTGGTCTGCTGTTAAGTGTTCGTAGCGACGGCCGAATTCCTCCTTTGAAACTTCGTCACGAAGTTCTCCATAAGCTGCAACAAGCTCATCCTGTACTTCGAAGTACACTCCGTAGTCAGTACCACGGTCGGTCTGAACAGAGATAACGTGGTCTTTTGTGACCATCATTGTCTTTCCTAAGCCTTTGATTTTCTTAGGTGATAGTTCAGGCAGATTTGGCTTGTTCTCTGGGTTCTTGATAAACTCTTTAGCTCTCTCCTTCACATCAGCAAGTGTCGCAGGATCGTCGCCAATCATGATTTCATTGTCCTTGTTGATACGAATGTTGAGGATGTTACGTTCCTTAACTTTCATTTCGTTGGTCAATGTTTCATCCTCTGGTGGTTTTGGCAGTGTACGCGCAAGACCCTGATCGGTGTCCATTGATGTTGTTACAAGGAAGAAGATGAGCAATATGAATGAGATATCCGCTGTTGAACTGGTGTTCAGTCCCGGCATTTTTCTTTTCTTTCCCATATAATTTGCTCTGAGTTAAAGGTTTACTTCTTGTTAGTTGCCATGCTGAAGACGGTAACAATGATTGTGATGATTGTGAGAATCAAGATTGAAATCATTGAAGTGTCTGTCATGATAATTTCTGTAGGCTCATTCCAGTCCTTACCGTTGACGAGCATAGATTCATCTTTGTTTGCAATACCTACTGCTGCACCAATGATGAGAGAGATGAGGCATGGTCCCCAAGCAATCCAGTTTGTCTTGCTGAGAAGGCCTTTCTCTTCATGCTTAGACTTGTTGCTTCCGTTAGCAAAGCTGTAGATTACAGCTGCTGTAGCACTTACTGCTGTAGCAATAATCAGGAAGTATGTCCAGCAAAGAAGAAGGTCCAACATTTGTGGAGCGTTGAATGTAGGAATCTCCTCGTAAGGAGTATCATATCCGACAAGGAGGAAGATGGCTGTCACAACGATAGAAATACCGATGAGACCCCAAAGCACAATCTTGGAGATTTTTTCCACCTTGTCTTGTGCGCTGATTACTAGTGTATTCTTCATTTTATTTTCTCCTTTTAATTGATGAATAATTAGTTGGTGACTGAATCGAGTAGTCCTCTAATTACTTCTTGTTGCTGTACTTCGCAACCATGTCAAGGAGAGAAATAGTTGAGTCTTCCATCTTAGCTGTAAGACCTTCGATTTCAGCGAGAATGTAGTTGTAGAACACCTGAAGGATAAGGGCTACGACGATACCGAAGATGGTTGTCAAGAGGGCAACCTTCATACCACCTGCAACGACTGTTGGAGAGATGTCACCTGCAGCCTGGATGTTGTCGAACGCCTGAACCATACCAATCACAGTTCCCAAGAATCCGAGAGATGGAGCCATGGCGATGAAGAGTGTGATCCAAGAGCAGCCGCTTTCGAGCTTAGAAGCCTGAACTGCACCGTATGCTACAACAGACTTTTCAACCTGGTCAACGCCATCGTTGAGGCGGATGAGACCCTGATAGTAGATTGAAGCGATAGGACCGCGAGTGTCACGTGCGATAGCCTTTGCTGCTTCGATGTCACCCTTTTCGAGGAGAGCTTTCTCGATGTCTTCGATGAACTTCACTGTGTTGATTTTAGAAAGAGCGAGGTAGATAATACGCTCGATACAGAATGCAAGACCGAGGATGAGGGCGATTGCTACGATAGCCATGAAGCCTGCATCACCTTCGATGAACTTTGTCTTGATGTTCTTGTACATGCCTGTCTCAACTGGCTCAGATTCAACTGGCTCAGATTCTTCTACAACTGGAGCTGCTTCTGCTACAGAGTCAGCAGCCAAAGAGTCTGCTGCTACTGAATCAACCTGCTCAGTTGCTGCGTCTGCTGCTTCTTCCTGAGCTGAAACTGACTGTGTCATACCGAATGTAAACACACCCATCAATGCAATAATTGCAAATACTTTTTTCATTGTGTTGAAAATTTTAAGATTAATAAATTATTTAATTTCTTTTTTTTTCATGCTGTGGCAATATTGCCATTGCGGAGAGAGGGGGATTCGAACCCCCGAAACGCTTTTGACGTTTACACGCTTTCCAGGCGTGCCTCTTCAGCCACTCGAGCATCTCTCCTTGGTCAAAATGGGGGATTTTTCCCTCTTGGATAAGGCAATTTCGCAAGGATAACTTACCTTACCTCCATAATTCGACACAAAAATAATGATTTTTTTCTTATCATGTCTATTAAATGTGTGGAAAGTTTTAATTTTTGGCAAAAAAAGTTACTTTTTTGAAAACTTTTAATGTATTTTTTGTTGTTTGAAACGCAATGTTGTCAATATCGCAGCCATAAATGGCAGCCAGGGTTTCGGCTACATGCTTGACGTATGAACTTTCGTTTCGTTTCCCTCTGTTGGGCACGGGTGCCATGTAGGGAGCGTCGGTTTCAAGGACAATTCTTGATAGCGGAATGGCATTTTTCACCACGTCTCTTAAGGTGGATTTCTTGAATGTCAATACTCCTCCAATCCCCAGCATGAAGTTAGGGAATGAGAGCAAATCGAGGGCTTCCTCTTCTGTTCCCGTGAAGCAATGGAAGACACCGTAAAGGTTTTTATGGCGATGGCGTTCCATGATTTCCATCATTTCTGTATGGGCATTTCTTGTGTGAATGACTATTGGAAGGTCGTATTTCTCTGCCCACTCGATTTGTCTTTCAAAAACCTCGATTTGCTCATTCTTGTAGGTGGTGTCCCAATAAAGGTCAAGCCCCACTTCCCCTACAGCAACAATGGGTGTGTGGTTTTCAGAGGAGATGCTCTTCTCGTTTTCTATGTTAGAAAGGATGATTTGCTCCATCTGATCAAGAACCAGATTGTAATCTTCATCCATGATGTTTTCCGGGTGAAGTCCAACCATTGGGTGCAGATATCCTGCATGAGCTTGGCACACTTGAAGCAGGTGAGGGGTGTCTTTGAGACAGGTTCCCGGGACGAGTATCTTTTCTATTCCTGCATTTTGGGCTCTTTGGATGACTTCTTCAAGGTCTTCAGCAAATTCGGGTCCGTCAATATGTGAATGTGTGTCAATCATTTTACTTGTGGAGGGATTAGTATTTCCTTCCCATTAACTTGTTGGCGAAGAGTCTTAGCTCGTTTTTCTTTTCGTCGGCAACTTTTACTTTGTCAAGACTTTGCAGCGAAATGGCAAAGAGTTCTTCGATTTTCTGCTGTGCAAGTTTGTCGATGCCTAATATATTATATATATGTGTGATGGCTGCAATTTTCTCGTCAGCATCGAATGTTTTTGCTTGTATCCATTTGTCCATTTCTGCTTTCTGCGCAGGGGAAGCCAGTTGGTATGCGTTGATGAGCATGAATGTCTTTTTGTTGACAACGATGTCTCCGCCGAGCTTTTTCTGGAACTCTTGGGTGTTTCCGTACACATCGAGATAGTCGTCTTGCAGCTGGAAGGCTAATCCCATTTTCTCTCCAAAGGTGTATAGATTCTGTGCATCTTCTTCATCTGCGCCGCCAAGAATGGCACCTATTTTCAGGGCATATCCCAGCAGAAGCGATGTTTTCAGCCGAATCATTTCCATGTATTCGTTTTCTGTCACGTCGTTTCTTGTCTCAAAGTCGATGTCATACTGCTGCCCTTCGCATACACCGAGGGTCGCATTGATGAATGCTGTGAGTGCAGCTTCGTTTTTCACGCCTTGGTTGAACAGCTGGTAGGCGATGATGAGCATCGTGTCGCCAGAAAGGATGGCCGTGTTGTCGTTCCACTTTTTGTGGACAGTCGGGTTGCCACGCCGCATGTCGCTCTTGTCCATCAAATCGTCATGCAGGAGAGTAAAGTTGTGGTAGGTTTCGAGGGCTAATGCGTTGTTGATGATGGGGTTGACATCGTCTTTGTATAGGTTGTAGCCTAATAGCATTAACACGGGTCGAATGCGTTTTCCGCCAATGGAGAGGATGTAGCGTATGGGGTCGTAGAGATTCTTGGGCTCTGTGCTGTACTGGATGTTTTCCACTTCCGTATTGATTCTCTCTGTGAGTTCGGCTATGGTGTACATGTGTGCTAAGTAATGAAATGTGATGAAGATGTCTTTGTTTGTGGTTTGCTGCCTGCTGGTGGGGCGATGGGGCGCTGTTATAGAAATGCCGCACAGCAGATGTGTGTTGTGCGGCATTTCCTATATGGTTTTTTCTGCATGATTATCGCAGGCGGAATGTTACAGGAAGTGTGAATCGTACGCGTACTGGTTTGCCGCGCTGGCGACCTGGTGTCCATTTAGGCATGGCAGATACAACGCGCATTGCTTCCTTGTCGAGCGATGGGTCAACAGAACGTATAACCTGAGGCTCTACGATTGAACCGTCCTTGTTTACAACGAACTGTACGAGTACACGGCCTTGAATGCCATTGTCCTGAGCGATAGAAGGATACTTGAGGTTCTTCTTGAGGTATTCCATCAATGCTTCGTCACCTCCAGGGAATGCAGGGTTCACTTCTACAACCTCGAAGATTGTACCTTCGTCATTGCCTTCCTGAACTGGTGCTGGAGGGCCAACCATAACTGGGCCTGTTGGCGCAGTTGGACCTGTGATGGCTTCTGTTGTCGCTTCTGTAGATTCGATTTCTTCTTCTACAAGTTCTGTCTCGTTGTCAACGATTTCAAGGATTTCTGGAACCTTGGGAGCTTCAGCTGGTGGAGGTGGTGCAGCCTGGAAGATTGGCTGTGTGATAGGGATGATTTCCTCCTCTGAAACGTAAGGAACTGTAGCATAGACAACGTCAGTCTCCTTGTACTCTCGGGTGGTGTACTCAAAGCATGCGAACATGGCAGCGAGCGCTACGATGTATCCAATCAGCAAGCCGGTGCTTTTTTCACCTTCGAGATCTGCTTTTTTTGATTTTTTTACTTCCATAGATTATATTTATTTTTTAGTTATTTCTAAGTGCTGAAACCCTCATGGGCACACCTTCTCCTGACGATAGGGCGTACTTCTTCATGGTTTTGTGGCAAAAGTAACACTTTTTTTTGATTTGTGAACTACAAATGCCGTTTTTTTTATCAAAAAAGTCTGTTTTTTTTCTTTGTGCGCTACTTCTTATCCTATTTTGTTCCAGATGGCATGCTGATATGTTGTTGCTTCTATTGCCAGCTCTTTGATGTGCTGTTTAGCCTAATTGCGATGAAGGGTGTGTCGTAATTAGGGTAGAGGGTGCTGCGTAATTATGGTGGAGGGTGCTGCGATGATGTGGCAGTAAATGTGTCACTCGGCATCCATAAAGTTTTTTGCGTGCGTGATGAAAGATTTGCCGATGCGCATGGATTTTTTCCCTTCGCTGGCTCCTTCTTCAAGCACTTCTTCCATCAGGTCATCTTCGGTTACGGCATCTTCTGTGGCCTCCTCTTGGTCTTCTTCCATGAAGATTTCAATGCTGTATTTGACGTGGTGGGAAGTCTTGACGAGGCATCCTTTTATGCCTCCATTTCTGCGGAATTCCTGATAGGCTCGTTTCCTTTTTATGTGCGAGAGCTTCATGCTGCGCCAGCATCGCTTGAACCATTTCCATGTGGCGATAGCTCCTTTTTGAGTGAGTGTGCCTATTTTCTTGCAGGTTGAACGCAAGTGGATGATGCCTTGGATTGTTGCCTTGGCTCCAATGATAATGCCCTTCAAGGTGGATTTGGAAGTTGTCTTTAGCCCCTCCCAGCTTGCTTTCGCTCCGATTTTGAGGTATTTAAGCGCTTCTTTATAGGCTATTTTTGACCATTCTGCCAATGTGGATGCAGCCTTTCTCAGTTCTGCTTTGGTTTTTTCCACTTTGGCTTGTGTGTCGTTGTCGTTCCACCAGGTATTGAGTTGCGTCCAGCCTTTTTCAATGGCTTGCAGGCACCACAATAATCCTTTCGCTGTTTTTTTGAAAAGCCAGATGGTGAATTTCCATATCAGGATGAGAATGAGGCGTAAGAGTTCGCGCGTCAATCGAACGATGCTTTCTCGTATATGTGCGTCTTTTTCGGTTGGTTTTTCTTTGTCAATCATGTAGAAGAAGAGGTGAAAGGTCTTTTTTCTGTTGCGAAGTTAATATAAAAAAACAAATGTTGCGATTTTTTGTACGTTAAAATGGATTTGTGTTGTGAATGTTGCTGAAAAAATGGAATTTAACCTGTTGGCAGGAGGGTTAGTCGTGCATGAAAAGCAGTATGGCAATGCTAATGAACAGAAGTCCTGTTACAATGTTCAGCCATTGCTGAAAATGCTCGAATTTTGTGCTGATTGTTTCAGCCTTGTCCATTGCTTTTTTCATAAACCATGCAACGACGATTGTAGGAAGGCTTGCTGATATTCCGAAAGTTAGGGGTACCAGTATGCCGATGCTGCTTGAAATGCTGAGCGGTATCATCATGCCGAAATAAAAAATGGCGCTTTCGGGACAGAGGATGAGGGCTAATGCCATGCCTAACACGAAAGACCCTAATGGGGCATTTCTTTTGATGATTTTTCCGCTGTTGTGGCAGGTTTCTCCATTGTGCTGATGGCGATGAAATCCTCTGATTAACAGAAATATGCCGATAAGTATGAGCAGGAATGGAACACCTTTTTCTGCAAGGGATAGCACGTTCTGCATGGGCACGATGTTCTTGCCTCCTCCGATGAGGCACATGGTAATCCATCCCAGCAGAGTGTAGGTGGCTGTTCTGCCCAATGTGTACATGATGATGTCGGCAAACGTCTTTCCTTGTCTGTACTCATAAGTGAGTGCAGATACGCAAATGGCTAATTGGCAGGGGTTTAGTGCAACAAGCAGCCCCAAAGCAGATGCAGCCAACAGGGGAAGGTCTGTTGACTGCGATATGTTGCTGAGTATCTGGTTGAAATCTAACTGCATAGGAGTAGAATGATTACTTGCGCTGTAATGATGCGAAGGAACATTGACAATGGGTAAACGGTTGAATAACCCACGGATGGAATGCCGTTATTGGCTGTCGCCGTGCTGAATGCCAATGCTGGAGGGTCGGTAGTGGCTCCACTCATGATGCCCATGAGGAGGAAATAATTGATTTTCCATTTCACTCGGGCAAAAATCGCCATGATGAGCAGCGGTATAGTGGTGATGAGGAATCCTATCCAGACATAGTGGATGCCGCCATTCATGACGGTATCGACAAAGTTTCCGCCTGCTTTTATGCCGACGCTGGCAAGGAACAGCACTAAGCCTATGTCTCTGATCATCAGTGAAGCAGAGTTGGTTGTGTAGGCGACGAGTTTCAGTTTGTAGCCAAAGCGTCCGAGCAGGATGGCGATGATGAGCGGACCTCCTGCCAAGCCTAATTTTACAGGAACGGACATTCCTGGAATCTCGATGGGGAGCATGCCAAAGATGATGCCGACCAGAATGCCCACGAAGAGTGTGAGAAGGTTGGGCTTGTCAAGCTGCTGCTTTTTGTCTCCAATCTTGTTGGCAAAACGATCTACTGCATCTTCTGGACCTACGACAGTGAGGATGTCGCCGACTTGCAGGATGACATTTGGATTGGCAAATAGCTCGATGCCAGAACGATATAATCGAGTTACATTGACACCGTACATCGAACTGGGATG
Source organism: Bacteroidaceae bacterium (assembly GCA_017507385.1). GTDB lineage: Bacteria > Bacteroidota > Bacteroidia > Bacteroidales > Bacteroidaceae > Minthosoma. The sequence continues at coordinate 11,668 of JAFWAX010000052.1, forward strand.
TAAGCTTCCCAGTGTCTTTCCGTTGATGTCGTCTTTTGTTACCGTATGCTTTCTTGACACCATCGGCACGTCCTGCTCGTCCCATTCCACTTCGACTTCGGGACCAATAAATGCGATGATGGCATCAGCGTCTTCTTCTGCGCAGACAATATAGAGCTTGTCGTCCACGTTGAGGAGTGTTTCCTTGTTGGGCACAACGACATGGCCGTTGTGAAGCATGCGTGAGCACACAAAGGCGCGGCCGATGAATCCTCTGACTTGCAGAATGGTTTTTCCTGCAATGGCGGGGTTGAAAACCTTTACCGTCATCAGATGCGGTTTGACAGCTTCCTGATTGTTTTTCTTGTTGAAATGTTCTTCTTCTTCTTTGAAATTGATTTTGAAGATGATGCGGATTAGGATGATGCTGCAGATGATGCCTACCACTCCTAAAGGATAGGCACAGGCATATCCGTTGGCGATGACTGGCACTCCATTTCCAAAAGGCTTGACTTGGTTTATCTGCTCAAGAGCAGCATTTGCTGCACCCAATCCGGGGGTGTTGGTTACTGCTCCACACAGTGTGCCGACCATCATGGGAAGGTTGTTGACTGCAGGAATGAAATTGCGGAGTCCATAGTAGAGGGCAAGCATGACTATGATGTTCAGCATCACTACGCCAGCTGCTACTCCGTTTGCTTTCAGGCCTCCTTGTTTCAATGATGTGAAGAACGAAGGTCCTACTTGAAGTCCGATGCTGAAGACAAACAGAATCAGACCAAAGTCTTGAATGAAATTAATGACAGCAACGTTTTCCTGTATGTTTCCACGCATGAGCAAGTCGCCAGCCAAGATTCCTATGAAAAGAATCCAAGTTACACCCAGCGAAATTCCGCCAAATTTGATTTTTTCACCAAGAAGAACGCCTAATGATATGACAATGGCATACAGTATGACCGTATGCGCAACTCCGCCTCCTGATGTGAGTAGTTCAATTAACCAATCCATTTTCCTTAAATTGCTGATAAATCACTATGCGGCATCCCCAAAAATCGATGTGCCCCACACCGGTGCATTGATGTGCCCCACATCGATTCATCGGTGTGGGGCACATCGATTTTGAGAATGATTCTACATCTCTATTTTGACATAGCCGCTATGATGTTTTTTATTGAAAAGCGTTGCAAAGTTATTACTTTTTTTCGGCTTTCACATTCTTTACGGTGAAATTTTCCACATATTCCGTGTGGAAATCTGTATTCTTTGCTTTTATAGACAGATTCTCGAATGTGAAGTTGCTAAGATGGTACTGCTCTTCTTGCTGTTTCACGTTGAAGAAGACATCGCAGTCAAAAGTGATGTTTCTCATCGTGATATGGTCAGAATATGACATGGGGATGCTTTCTCGCCCTTTTAAGTCGTAGAACTGAGTCCATGGGGCAATGAGGATGAAGTTCTTGCCGTTGCCTGCGATGTCTTCAACCAGCACATGTTCATATTGTTGCGGAGTGTCAGGACGCATCTTTAGCCACAGGAGGTTGTTGGCTTTGTCCACTTTGATGCGCCGCAAAATGATGTTGTGGTCATATACGGATTCGCTTCCCAAAGTGAGGCAGCCATGGCAGAATCCGTATTCGCAGTCTTCGATGAGGATGTTCGTGTTTCCGCCATTGCCAATGACTTCTGGAAACTTGCTGATATCTATGCCGCTATAAGGGTTTTTCCAGTGGTCTGCATAAGGTCCTTTTCCACCTTTGATGGCTATTGCATCGTCGTTGACGCTCATGTAGCAGTCTTTTACAAGGACATTCTTCACAACGTCGAGATCGATGGCATCTGTACTTGGAGCTTTGACGGGCTTTTCGGGCGAATAGATGTGTAGGCGCAGAAGCTTTACGTTCTCGCTATTATATATATGTGTGGTCCAGAATGCGGAATTCTGCAATTTCACACCGTCAATCTGCACGTTTTTGCAGTTGCTCACATAGACAAGTCGGGGACGTTGCTCATCCTTGTTGGTGCATTTAGGATTCCATGTCCTTCGTTCCCAGAAATGCTTCCAGAACGTATAGCCATTGCCGTCTATTGTCCCTTTGCCAGAGATGGTGAATCCGTCTATCCCGTCGGCATTGATGAGAGCAGAATAGTAAAGGCAGGTTTCTCCTTCAATACGCGTTTTGACTATAGGGTAGTCGCTGGGGTTATTGCTTCCCATCAGCACTCCACCGTCGTTCAGGTAAAGATGTACGCCTTGCTTGAAGAATAGGGCGCCTGTCATGTATGTTCCTTCAGGTACGACTACCACGCCGCCTCCTGCAGCAGCAATGTCATCAATCAGTTTCTGGAGTTTTTCCGTGTGCAGCTTACCGTCGTTGACAACTCCATAATCCGTGATGCGGTATTGCTTCCCCAATTCTGCCAGTTCAACAGGGGCTGTTTGCTTGAACCATTCGCTGATTTTGCTTCCGTCGGGCCAGCGTTCTGCTTTAGTCAAAGATGGTATGCACAAGAGTGTGCATACCATTAGTAAGGTTTTGATATTCATTTTATTCAACAAAAATCTTCTTGCTTGAACCGTCTTTGTATTTGATGATGTTGACTCCTTGTTGAACCTTTTGTAAACGCATTCCTCCAGGAGTGTAGATGCCGGCTATTGATGGCGAATTGTAGCCGTTCTCATCAGCCGTTACTGATTCTATGTCTGTGGCAATGGCTATTTGGCGATAAGCCTCCAACTCATCCTCGCTGATGATAATCCATTGCTGTGCTGTGGCGTTATCGCTGTAGTCAAATGTTTTTTGGTTGATGGAGCCATAGCCAGTGATTTTACCTAATGTGTTGGCTGACATTGACTTGAAATCGCCTTTGTTGACAGTCCATGTGAACCAGTATCCATGTGTGGTTATTTTGTTGCTGCCTTTTCCGATGGTGACGTTGGTGCGGTCAGGCATCAGCTGGAAGCGTTCGGAAATGCCAGGGGTTGAGGTGGTCTTTAGAGTAACGTTGGAGTTGCTGGTGTTATGTGTGAGATACTTGCCGGTTGCCGCGTTCTTGAACATGTAGTAGCCTGCTTGAGGATTGAACTCTATGTACCACGCTGCAGAGTCGCTGATTGTTTCTTGAACCAAGTTGGGTTGCCAAGCAATAGCAGAACTTGTGCGCTGGAAGAGCAATCCTTCTCCTAATCCACATTCTGTATTCTTGTTCATCAGATAGTACTTCTTCGTCTCATCAAAGTTGTACGTATATCCGGAAATACCGTTGTTTTCAGTTACCCACCACTGGCTTGATGTTGGGTCGAGACCATCGATGAAGAGACCGTAGAGAAGTATACATCCACCGATATATTGTAACTCTAAATGTTTGTCTGTGTGTGAACCGTTAACGAACCAGTCGTAGGTGGCATTCGTTCCCCAGCCATGTGTTCCATCTCCTACCATGACGTATTCGGAATTACCTTCCTTGTTCTCAAGGAATTGGAAGATTTTGTTGGCTTCTCTGCCTTTCCACTCCCAGTCGTGAACATTTGTGTCTGACCATCGTGGATGTGTGCCTACGCCAACACCATGTCCTGTTTCATGCAATACGGTTCCAACGGCTTGATTGGCAGCATTCTGACTGATTCTCATCCAACCGCCATAGGAACAATCGGCAGTGCCACCGCCAGCACCTGCACCAGGCACATAATGTCCTGAAAGGTGGAATCCTCTCACGCCTGTCCATTCATTGAAGAGGTCGATTGTTTCTTGGAGGGCTTTTCTGCATCGTTCGTTAGCATCTGCAGGGCCTGCATCATCCCATGACCATGTGCATGTGCCTTGGGGATGAGTCACAATCTTTACTTCATCACCATAAGCCACAGTGTAGGTTTTGTTCATGACGTAAGGACGCAGGTAATAGACTGTGGCAGGTTTCAATCCTTTCACATGGAAAATGTATCCATTGAGGGAGAAATTCTTTGTGGTACGATTGTCCAGCACTGTGGGATTTCGTTCTGTACTCCAGCATACGCCACGTTCCAGAATGTTGCTGCCTGTCATCGTGGCACGCATCAGCGCTTCTGTTGCGCCTGTTGCCACGTACTGATTCGTGGCGGTTACTTTAGGTGCTATGCCTGAGCCTGGGGTGGCATTGGCAATGCAGAATGTTAATGCGGCTTTCTCCAAAATTTCGATTTCTGATTCCAAATCAGCAGAGGTGGCATCTGCATTTCCTGCCAATTCGTAGGCTTTGTCAATTTCTTGCTTGAGAGTGGCTCCGCCTTCTTTAGTTTCGTAGTCTTCGCCAACAGTTGCTTCTGTTTCCTTAATTTTATTCAGAAGTGCAGCATATTCTTCCGCTGATTCTAAAGCTGCGTTGTCCGCAGATTGCAATGTTTTCACTGCTGCCTGAAATTCTTCTTCTGTGGAATTTGTGTTCAATAGTTTGGCATTGTCAAGCGCATCCTTTAGCGCATTAGCGGCAGTGTTAGACATCATGCTGTTGGCAGTATTACGACCTTCAATCTCTTCAATCATGCTTTTCACTTCTGCTAACAGCTCTTCTGTACTCAAGTTGCCGATTTGATATAAACGGAAATTGTCTACTGCAATCCAGTTTCCTGTAGCTTTGTCGGCAATGAAGCCGATTTCTACATCGCCGGTAATGTTTGTGAATGTGACGGAATAATCATTGGGCGTGTAAATGGTCTCTTTCTTCTCACCCGCAAAGATATAGGCGCCAGTGTTCTTCTTGGATGTGGATGACTCGGTGTAGTTCTGTGCGCTTGCTGTCAATTGATAGATGCCAACAGGAAGATTTGTGATGGTCTGTTTTGCGTAGCCATCTCCTACAGCTCCAGAACCAGTCCATTTTTCCAAATAGACATCTCCTGCTTTTTTTGTAAATGATGTATTTGTTTGAGTGTCAAGCAGTTCGCTTTCCCATCCGTTCATGTTGTCCTCAAAGCTTGGGTTTACGATGTATGAAGTTCTGTCAATCGGATTCTCTTCCGTCGCAGGTTGGCTGCTGTTGCTGGCCTGTGTGTACAAAACTATTAGTGTCAGTATGTTAGTTAGTAATATTTTTTTCATTTTGTTAGTGTTTTTTATATTGTTGAATCTATAATTCAATAGCTGTTTCTAATGCTAATTTCATCATGTCGGTAAAAGATTTTTGTCTTTCTTCTGCTGATAGTTCCACTTTGTCAACAAACGAATCGCTGATGGTGAGCAGACATGCAGCCCTTTTACCCAGTGCGTTGGCATTGTGGAATAAGGCAAAGCTTTCCATTTCCACGCAATCAGTACCAGTCCTTTCTGCTAAATCTTGCCATGATTCTTGTGAGGAATCGGCATAGAAGACGTCACTTGAATGCACAACACTCATTTTGCATTCTATTTTCATCTGTTCAGCTTTCTTTATAATAGCGTCATTGAGTTCTTTGCTGGGCTTAATGCTGTGTGTTGTCACACCTCCTTGCCTTAGAGCAAATGTAGAATCGCTGTAGGCACACTTTGCTAGCGTCACATCCATAACCTTTAGCCAGTCGCGATAGCTTCCGGCCGAACCAATACGGATGATGTTTTCCACATCATAAAATTTGAACAGTTCGTATGAGTAGATGCCAATGCTTGGCATTCCCATTCCACTTGCCATTACGGAAACGTTGGTACCTTTATATGAACCAGTATATCCCAGCACATTGCGAACAGAAGTAACCAGTTTGGGATTGCTCAAGAAATTTTCTGCAATAAATTGTGCTCTCAGAGGATCTCCAGGCATTAGTACTGTTTTGGCGAAAGCGCCTTCAAGTGCTGATATGTGAGGTGTTGGCATATTTGTCTTGAATTTAGTTTGTTGCAAATTTTATTTAACAAGAATTTTTTTACTCAAGCCATTAGCTCGAACAATGTAGAAGCCTGGAGTGAGAACCATGTTGGATGGCAGTTTACGACCTGTGATGCTGTAGAGGTCGAATTGTGATGCACCATTTACATGAACTTTGCCATTGACAATTCGTATCTGAAAGGATGATTTGTCTGTGGCATTGGCATTGCTGATGTTTGTAGGGGCAGAGCTTCCTTCTACATAAGTGGAAATGGCTATCCAACCCATTTGATCGCGGTAAGCGCTGTATTTGTCGAGACCAGAAGATGAGGATATTGTTTCCCCGTCCACTTCAATCTCGTGTTCAAGTATGCGTTTGATTTTCACTCCAGTTGTCCATGTTGTTCCGCTTTCGTCGTTTTGTGTGATGTTTGTACGGCGAAGCATGCTCGCAACTGGATAGTTGTTGGTTTGGAGTGCTGTCAGCACGGTTGGCGAATAGAGCCGGAGCGGTTCTTCTGTGCCGTCTGCATAGAAGAAGTTTTCGCGCATGGTGACTCCATAGATTGGACTATCTGTTCCATGTCCTGCGGAAATGATGATTTCCTGTTCGCTATCTACAGTTCCGATACCTGGAGTGATGGCGAGGTATTGTACTTTTTGGGCAATAGCGACTTTGCGTGATGAAGCTTCTTCAGAATAGATGATGAACTTGAATCCAGTGTTGGTTACATCGAAGACTCTTGTGGTAAGCGATGTTTTGTTGGTACTGGATGTTGTATAGCTTGGATTGCGTATTTCTGCGAATACAACAGGGATAACTCCTTCTGGGAAAGGCTTTTGGAAAGTTACTTCAGTAATATCTGTCCATGGATTTGAGCTTGTGGCTTTGTTTGAAGTTACAACACCAACTTCGCAATTGAGGTCACCGAATTGGTGCAGTCCTTCTTGCAGAGCCAAAAAGGGCACTTCTTCTGTGCTGGAGAGGTTATCTTCTTTAGTTGTAACCCATGGCATGAATTGATAAACAAAGTTTGTTTTATTATTCTTCACGATGCTGCCTGCGTAGAACTTGGTGTTTTTGTTGGTTGCTGCGCCAGTAAATACGCATGGAGTTTCGTCGAAAGTTCCTGAATAGTAGGTTGTTGTGGCTTCTGTGCTGCCTATAGTGAGCTTGCCGTATTGGAACTTGTCTGTTCCTTTGGCGGGGGCAACGTTGATGGTAACTTCTTCTGTCGTGATTTTTTTATTGTTGTGGGCAACTGCTTGGATTCGATAGATATAGGCTCCTGATTCACTTACAGTATCTGTATAGGCGTAAGAGATTCCTTCTGCACTATTCTTGTCTTTTGGTGTAATAGTGGCAATGGTCTTGAAAAGAGTCTCTTCTGGAAGTTTGCACTGCACATTTATGGTTTCGATAAGGTCTCCATTAGGGTCAGTCCACTTGAGTGCAACAGTTTCTTTGGCGCGGTTGTATGTGCTGCTGAAATAAGAGAGACCTTCCAGACGAGTTTCTCTTGGAATAAACTCATTGGCAGGGTTGTAGCCCAAGCCAACATCCATGGTTGCATAAAACTTTCCTAAATCTGTTAAAGAATTGCCTTCATAAATATGGGCTGTCCTTTCGCTGTTCCAATAGGCATAACGTTCAACGCATGTCATGCTATTGAGATTTTCCAATATACGTTGAGTGGTGGCAAGAACTTGAGCGTTGGTCACATTGTTTGCAAATGCACCATTGCTGTTCCATGAAGCACCCCAGATCCATTCTGATATCCAGATGGGGCGGTGCATGTTGGGGAACCAGTAATTTTTCAAGTGGTTGAAATTGCCTTCATCCCAATACCCATGGGCATCTACGATGTCGCATCTCCATCCGCGAGCATCGATTGAATCAAGGAATGTCTTGATGAATCCTGTTCCGTTCCAGTAGTCGCTGCCATCCCACGAAGCAGGAGAACAGAGACGCATGCCTGTACGCATGAGGTTTTGCCAGTTGTCAAGGATTGTTGAAAGTTCCTGCGGGTGATCGTCGCTTGGGTTTTTGGGCTCATTATTAGTTTTCATGTGGCAAGAACCCGTTACGCTTCCGCAGGTGGCAGAAGATGGCCAGTCTTCGTAGATGTGATTGGGCACCCATTCCGTGTCAGGAAGGTTGTTGGCATTGCCTTGAGCCCAGTCGTAGCACCATGATGTGTTCAGTGCCTGATTGGCGGCAAAGTCTCCGTTGCTTGCCAATCCTGCCTTGTGTGCGTTGAACCATTTGAAGATGCGGTAAGAAGTGATGCGCTGGTCAAGAATGCTGGGAAGTGTCTTGACTTCGAGGTCTTCCTGATCTGCGATGAAGCATCGGCTGTATCCCCAGCCGCTTGTACCTATGGCGAAAGTAACCATGTATCCGCGCTTCAGTTTGAAAGAGCGAATCTGGTTGTTGAGCAATGACGCATTAAGGGTCTTCATGTAGCCTCCGCTATGTCCTTCTGTGTAGTCGCTGCATGATTCGCCCCCAAAATTCTGTTCCGTGTAGCAAGTCAGTGGAGCCATATCTTTGCCGTAAGGGAAGATGATGGTGCCACGTCCATACATTTTTACTTGACAGTTTTCGCCATCAATGGCTTTCTCTCCGTTGATGTAGATGTATGACAACCAGTTGTTTATGACTTTGCTTGGTTTTGTCTGCGAGATGATGACTACGGCATGCTCTGTGTTTACGATGTCAATACTTCCTACCGTTGCAAATGGTTTCTCGTCTGTGATGATATAGTCAACATCTGTGGTTAGCTGTACAGATTCTGTCACTTGAGTAACCGTTATCTTTTCGTTGGCAGCATTGGTTATCATGCTGAAAGATAAGCATATTGCGGCTGTTAATAATTTGATTGTCATAGGTCTTTCGGTTGTTTTTTTGTTTTTGTTATTTTGCGGTGTAGAAGTCAGTGATACGCTGAATGGCTCTTGTGCATACAGGACAGAAGTCTTCCACTTCGTTGATTTTCATTCTGCATTCTTGAGCAGGACGGTAGCATCCTTTGCTTTGGTAGCCTGCTCCCTCAAATACTCCCACAATCTGTGTGCTCTTGTTGAGAATTTCCATAGCTTTCTTGTCGTTTTTATCAACAGTCTTGAAGTTAGGAACTTTGGGGTCAAGCGGTGTGGGAATAGGCTGTTTCTTTGGCATCATGTCAGCCCATTTTGAATCAAAATCTTTCAAGGTTGTGATGTTGGGTTCCCATGGCTCTGTGTCAGCAGGATACCATTCTGAAGTTTGGTCGTCGTAAGCATATTCGTCTGCTAATCCACCATAGCCATGTCCGAACTCATGTACAAAAACTTCCTTAAACGTGGGATGGTTGGTGGTTGAAACCGTTACTTGGTTGTAGATGCCACCTCCTCCATACGTGTCGGAGTTGACGAGAACGATGATGTGCTCGAATGGAACGCCTGAAAGAATGTCGTAGAGTTTGTGCATCTCCTGTGTCATGAGGTAGCGGTCTGAATAGAATGTGTCATAGTGGGTTCCTGCAGCGGTGCTGTTCCACACACCCTCGTGAGGTACTGTCGGACCAGAACCTTGCGAAGGTGCAGCTACGGCTACTACGTTGAAGCGGTTCTTCAGAGACTTGAATGGCTCTCTCTCGAAAAGGGCGTCGGTTGCTCGCTGGCAATCGTGGTAGAACTTGCCCATCTGCTCCTGTGTGTATCCTTCAGCTACGATTGCCAAGTCGATGCAGTCTGTGATGTTCACATCCTTGAATGGGTCGTATGCTGTGGCAACATAGTTGCGTCCTTTGCCGTTGCGCGGTTCGTTGCTTGCTGTCCATGTAGTTCCTTCTGTGGCAGTTTGCATACCCTTCCAGATATAGTGGAATGGAATGCCGTTTGTACCTACAGGCCTGATGAGGATGTCTTGAGGGTTGACGATATGGGTCATCTCTGCAACTACTGCCTGATGATTGTCAGTGAGAGTGACCGTGATGTCTATCTCCTTCTTAGGGAAAGGAATATTGTAAGATGTTTCAAAAGCCTTGTCTATCTTGTTGGCTTCTTCTTGCAGAAGCCACTCCTGAAACAATGTTGAGAATGTGGTGACGTATATCACTTGTTGTGATGCGTGGTCTTTAACGGTCACTTGTCCGTTCCCGTTCAGGAATTTCTCTGCCAATCGACTTTTGCGGCCGGCCCATTTATCTTGTTTTTTTAAGCCTTCCAAATAAATGCTTTGTTTTTTGCTGTTGCCCGCGAAAATGTAGTCAAGTCTGAGAGTCGCATCTTCAAAATATTCGTCAAAGGTCTGTGCCTTCGCATGCGGACTGGCAATGTAGATTAAGGTGGTTAATAAAATAGCAGTAAGTTTTTTCATGATAAGTATGTTTGTTATTTTCTGAATTGCAAAGATACAAAAAAAAATAATGTGAAAGAATTTTACTTGTTTTTCTTCCACATTATTTATATAATTAACGTGAATTCGCTGGATTCTTATCATCATCTTGATTGCTATGATGGCAGAATAATAACAAATAATTAACCGTACCCCTCGGGTGCGATTTTATAGAAAGGCGCATTTCTGCTTGGTCTTCAGCATGAGTTCAATAATTGGGGACATAAGCTGATTCGTCGAACTCGCTTGATTATTTCCATTTCTCTTGCAGAAATTGCCCAGTGTAGCTATATGCGCACCGGGCTATTTCCTCAGGAGTGCCTGTTGCCACCACATTGCCGCCTGCTTGTCCACCTTCAGGCCCAAGGTCTATGATGTGGTCTGCGCATTTGATGATGTCCATGTTATGTTCGATGATGATGACGGTGTGCCCACGCATGATTAGCGCATTGAAGGCATGTAGCAGTTTCTGGATGTCGTGAAAATGCAGTCCTGTTGTAGGTTCGTCAAAAATGAACATCGTGGGTTTTGCTCTTTCTTGGCTGAGGTAGTATGCAAGTTTGATGCGCTGATTTTCTCCGCCGGATAGGGTGGAGGAAGTTTGGCCTAATTTGATATAGCCTAGACTAACCTCTTGCAATGGCTTCAATTTATCCACAATATTCTTTTGTTTGTGTTGGGTGAAGAAATCAATAGCTTGCTGAATGGTCATGTCAAGCATTTCATAGGCATTGACGCCCTCGTACCTCACCTCCAGGATTTCATTCTTGAATCGTTTGCCATGGCATTGCTCGCACTCTAATATGAGGTCGTTCATGAATTGCATCTCAATTCTGACAGTTCCTTCGCCTTTGCATTCTTCGCATCTGCCACCTTCCGTATTGAAAGAGAAATAGGCAGGTGTATAACCGAACTGTTTGGCAAGTTGCTGATTGGCAAATAATTTGCGAATCTCGTCCCATGCGCCGATATAGGTTGCTGGATTGGAACGAGAAGATGTTCCAATAGGATTTTGGTTGATGAAGTCGATATGTTTTACCATGTCAAGATCGCCTTCTATGCTTGAGAACAGCCCAGGCTTTTCAGCTGTTTCCCCCAGTTGCCGCTTCATGGCAAGATAGAGTATGTCTCTTACCAATGTGGACTTTCCTGACCCCGATACCCCAGTCACGCAAGTCATTGCATTAAGCGGGAATTTTACGTCTATCCCTTTGAGATTATTGGCACGTGCATTCTTTACGCAGATGTAGTTGTTCCATGGGCGTCGGCTGGCAGGAATGCTGATGGTCTCTTTCCCCGTGAGATAATCCAGTGTGTGAGAAGTGGTGTCTGATGTGTGCTTTTCTTGGAGGGTTAGCGGTGGGCCCGCATACATGATTTCTCCGCCCCATTGCCCAGCGTCTGGACCAATATCGATAATGTAGTCGGCAGCCCTCATTATTTCTTCGTCGTGTTCCACAACTATCACGGTATTGCCCAGTTTCTGTAATTGTCTCAGTACATGAATCAGCCGCTGAGTGTCGCGCGAATGCAAACCGATGCTCGGTTCGTCAAGAATGTACATGCTGCCCACCAATGATGAGCCTAAACTGGTGGCGAGATTGATGCGCTGGCTCTCTCCTCCTGACAATGAGTTGCTTAGGCGAGATAACGTCAAATAGCTCAGTCCTACATCCATTAAAAACTTTAGCCTGCTTTTAATCTCTATCAATATTCGTCCTGCAACTTTCTCCTCTTGTTTTGTCACTTTTAGTTTGCGGAAAAACTCATCCAGCTCATTTACAGTTAATTCGCAAAGCTCAGTGATGCTTTTCCCGCCAATCTTTACGTATTCTGCCTCCTTTTTCAATCTCCTTCCGTGACACGTTGGACATGATGTTTTTCCTCTGTAGCGTGCAAGCATTACTCGATACTGGATTTTGTGCTGATTTTCTTTCAACATGCGGAAAAATTCATCAATACAAATAGACACATTTCCCCATTCATTTACTTCAGGTACCCCATGCCATAGGAGGTCTTTTTCTTTCTCTGTCAATTGGTTGTAAGGTGTAAAAATAGGGAATCCGTATCTTTCAGCGTTGCGTACAAATTCTCTCTTCCATTCCGACATTTTTTCACCCTTCCAGCACACGACTGCACCATCATAGACGGATAGGTCTGGGTCAGGGATGACCATGCTCTCGTCAATGCCGATAATCTTTCCGTATCCTTCACACTCGGGGCAAGCGCCCACGGGCGAATTGAACGAAAACATCTGGTCTGTGGGTTCTTCAAATGTTATGCCATCTGCTTCAAATCTCAACGAGAACTCTTCTGTTTTTCCATCCTCAAATTTTAGAATGCACTTTCCGTCACCTTCATACATGGCGGTGTTTGCGGAATCTGCCAGACGATTAATTGTTGTCTTTTCGTTCGAGATTTTTAGGCGGTCAATGATTAGGTTTATATTCAGATTGTCGGACGTGGATTCCATGGCCAGGAAATCGGTAATCCTCATCATTTCGCTATTTACTTCAATCCTCTGAAATCCAGTCTTGTAATTGATGTCCAGCTGTTCATTCAAAGACCGTCCATTCCTTGTTACCAGCGGTGTCATTACTATCAGACGTTCACCTTCCTGATGCTCTTGCATGGAACGGATGATGTCGTCTGTTGTATGTTTTTTCACTTCCTTTCCGCTGATGGGCGAGAACGTCCTTCCTATTCTGGCATACAGCATTCTCAGATAGTCATAAATCTCAGTACTTGTGCCCACTGTTGAGCGTGGATTCCTGCTGCTTACTTTCTGTTCGATGGCAATAGCTGGCGAAATGCCTTCGATGAAATCGCATTCGGGCTTTGCCATCCTGCCTAAAAACTGTCTTGCATACGTTGACAGGCTTTCTACGTATCTGCGTTGCCCTTCAGCATAGAGTGTGTCGAATGCCAGTGACGATTTCCCGCTGCCCGATACGCCCGTGATAACCACCAGCTTGTTGTGCGGAATCTTTACGTCAACATCTTTCAGGTTGTTGACTCTTGCTCCCCTTATGCTGATGTAATCTTTCAAATCTGCATATTTCTTTGTTATTCTTGTAGTCATGGTGGCAAAGTTAAGGAAAAAATATGGGATGGGCGAATAAAAGATGAGAAAGATATATTTATTGGAAGAAAGCGCACCCCTCGGGTACGCCGTGGTGGACCCGAGGGGTGCGAGATGCCGTACCCGAGGGGTACGCTTATTGTATATAAAGATTTTGGGAAACTTCGATTAGTTTTTCGGAGGCAAGAGCTGAGCCATTTGTAACGCAACTTTTTTAGCTTCTTCTGATGCGACGTTGGCGAAGTTTTCGGTGCTGTCAGCATAAATAATGGCGCGTGAAGAATTGACAATGAGTCCACACTCGGGAGTCATGCCGTATTTGCATACGTCTTCAAGACTTCCGCCTTGCGCACCGACGCCTGGCACCAGAAGGAAATGATTGGGGACAATTTTACGGATGTCTTCAAACATTTTGCCTTGTGTTGCTCCCACAACATACATCATGTTGTCTGCGTTTCCCCATTCTTGACTTTTGCGGAGTACTTTTTCAAAGAGGCGTTCTCCCTCTGTGTCTGCCGTGAGTTGGAAATCGTGGCTTCCCTTGTTGGAAGTGAGCGCAAGGAGAATGACCCACTTGCCCTTGTACTGCAGGAAGGGCGTAACGCTGTCTTCACCCATGTAGGGAGCGACTGTAAGGGAATGGATGTTCATCTCTTCGAAGAAAGTGCGGGCATACATGGCGCTGGTGTTGCCAATGTCACCGCGTTTGGCATCGGCGATGATGAAGTGGTTGGGGTAGTTCTCGTTGAGATACGTGATGGTCTTCTCAAAAGAAATCCAGCCTTTTACGCCCATGCTTTCGTAAAAAGCGAGATTGGGTTTGTAAGCTACGCAGTAAGGCGCTGTGGCATCGATGATGGCTTTGTTAAAGGAGAAGATGGGGTCTTCCTCCTTCAGCAGATGTTGTGGTATTTTCTTGATGTCGGTGTCGAGTCCTACGCAGAGGAATGTTTTTTTCTCGAAAATCTGTTCGATGAGTTCTTGGCGTGTCATGATTGATGTTTATTTTTTAGGAGATTGATATTTCATTTGTAGGTTTGAAGTGTTTCTTTCCCAAAAAGTACCGTCAGTGTATCCCTGGATGTCGGCGTCTTTTTCGGCTAAGAAGAGGCGCTTTTCGGCCCAGCAGCAATATTCGGTGTTAATCTCTATGCCACAGTAGCGGCGCTTGAGTTTTTTTGCGACAACGCAACTGGTTCCGCTTCCGAGGAATGGATCAAAGATGATGTCATTCTCTTTGGACGAAGCCAGAATTAATTTGGCATATAGTTTTTCTGGCTTTTGGGTCGGATGCTCTGTGTTTTCTGGCATAGACCAGAAGGGAATGCTGATGTCATCCCAGAAGTTGGATGGATACGTTGTCCTGAATTTCCCGAGGGGGGTATCTTCCCAATCCTTGGGCTGGTTGTCTGTCTTGTATGGGGCGATGACTTTGCGGCGCAGTTTGACGTTTTCAACGTTGAAATAGTAGTGTTTAGGGTCTTTTACTGCAAACCAAATGTCTTCCATCCCATTTTTCCAGTTGTTGGCAGCTCCTCGCCCTTTTTCACGTTGCCATGTAATGCGGTTGATAATGTGAAGATGCTCTGAGAGCACTTGCTGCAGAGCAGAGGTGCTTCGCCAATCACCGCAAAGATAAAGAGAGCCTGTTGGCTTGAGCTTTGCCACGACATCGGGCATCCATCCTCTTAGGTAGTCAATATATGCTTGCTCTGTTCTGGCAGAGAATGTCGTTCCGTGGAAATCTTTTGTGAGGTTATAGGGTGGGTCTATGATGATGAGGTCGGCAAATAGGTCTGGTATGAAAGGCAATGCTTTTTTTGTGTCGGCATTGATGACTTTATTGATGGTGTCGATGCCAAAGGAAAGGTCTGACTCGGATAGCAGGCGGGTCTTGTAGTCAGCTCGCTCTTTTTCTGTCAGAGTCAGGGTCCGATTCCTTGGTGCCTTTGCCATGGTTGTGCGTCTTTTAAAGTTCGGCCTCCTTCATTCTTTCCGCATTCTCTGCAACGATGAGATGGTCGATGCAATCTTGTATGTCACCATCCATGAATGCTGCGAGATTGTAGATGGTGTAGTTGATGCGGTGGTCTGTGATGCGTCCCTGTGGATAGTTGTACGTGCGGATTTTGGCAGAACGGTCGCCTGTGGAGACGAGAGTTTTGCGCCTTGAAGCGATATCGTCAATATACTTCTGATGTTCGCGGTCATAAATATAGGTACGCAAACGTGCAAGAGCACGCTCCTTGTTTTTCGGCTGGTCGCGTGTTTCGGTGCACTCAACGAGAATCTCTTCTGTCTCGCCTGTGTTGGGGTTCTTCCACATGTAGCGAGCACGAACACCCGATTCAACTTTGTTCACGTTCTGTCCTCCTGCACCCGAACTGCGGAAAGTGTCCCACTTGATTTCTCCTTCATTGATCTGGACGTCAAATGGTTCTGCTTCTGGCAATACAGCAACGGTGGCAGCAGAAGTGTGTACTCGCCCTTGGGTTTCTGTGGCAGGCACACGCTGTACGCGGTGCACTCCTGATTCATATTTCATGGTGCCATAGACATTCTCGCCAGTGATGCTGGCGATGATTTCCTTGTAGCCGCCTACAGCACCTTCTGACATGGATGAAACAACCATGTGCCAACCTTTTATTTCACAATACTTTGTGTACATGCGGAAGAGGTCTCCTGCAAAAAGAGCGGCTTCGTCACCGCCTGTTCCACCGCGGATTTCAAGGGTTACGTTTTTGCTGTCTTCCGGGTCGGCAGGAATGAGCAAAAGCTTTATCTCCTCCTCCAGCTCAGGAATACGTTTTTCATTGGCTGTGATTTCTTCGCGAGCCATTTCCTTCATGTCAGGGTCGTCTTCGATAACCAATAGCTCTTTCGCCTCTTCCAACCCCTTCATGGCATGGATGTAATCCTTGCGGGCATTCATGATGTCTTCGAGGTTCTTGTATTCCTTTGTCAGCTGAACATATCGCTTTTGGTCGGCAATGACGTTGGGGTCAGTGATGAGGGTTGACACTTCCTCGAATCGGGGCACCAGCCCTTCCAATTTTTCTAGAATATCCATTAATAGTTGAACTCTCCAAATTCAGATTTAATAGTGAGCGATTTTTTGCCTTCTTCAATTCTTCCAACAATCTGAGCGTCAATGTTGAAGGATTTACTGATGGCGATAACTTTTTCGGCATGCTCAGGTGCGAGATATACCTCGAGTCGGTGGCCCATGTTGAAAACTTTATACATTTCTGCCCAGTCTGTTCCTGATTCTCTGGCAATTGCTTTGAAAAGTGGCGGAACGGGGAACATGTTGTCCTTGATGACACGGCAGTTGTCATTTACGAAGTGAAGTACTTTTGTTTGTGCGCCACCAGTACAGTGCACCATACCGTGAATGTCTGAACGCATTTCGTCAAGTAGTTTTTTAACCACAGGAGCGTATGTACGTGTTGGAGAAAGAACGAGTTTTCCAGCATTGATAGGCGCACCTTCTACTGGGTCTGTCAGTTTGTAGGAGCCTGAATAAACAAGTTCGTTTGGTACAGCTTTGTCGAAAGATTCTGGATATTTCTCAGCAAGGTATTTGGCGAATACGTCATGCCGAGCTGAAGTCAATCCGTTGCTGCCCATGCCGCCATTGTATTCTTTTTCGTATGTTGCTTGTCCACAAGAAGATAATCCAACGATAACATCGCCTGGGCGGATGTTGGCATTGTCAATGACATCGCTGCGCTTCATGCGGCAAGTGACGGTACTGTCAACGATGATTGTACGTACAAGGTCTCCTACGTCTGCTGTTTCACCTCCTGTCGCATAGATGCCGATACCCATGTTGCGCATTTCGGCAAGCAATTCGTCTGTTCCGTTAATGATTGCAGAAATTACTTCGCCTGGAATAAGCATCTTATTGCGTCCAATTGTGCTGGAAACCAAAATGTTGTCAACTGCTCCAACACAAAGAAGGTCGTCGGTGTTCATGATGAGTGCATCCTGAGCAATTCCTTTCCAAACGGAAATGTCGCCCGTTTCTTTCCAGTACATATATGCAAGACTGGACTTTGTGCCAGCTCCGTCAGCATGCATAATGTTACAGTAGTCGGGGTCGCCTCCGAGGATGTCCGGGATGATTTTACAGAAAGCTTGTGGGAAGATTCCTTTGTCTATGTTCTTAATGGCGTTATGCACGTCTTCTTTTGCTGCGCTTACACCACGCATCATGTATCTCTGCTTGTTGTCTATTGCCATTTTTCTATTGTTTTTAGTCGTTTTCTACTTTTTTATGATGCAAAGGTAATGAAAATTTAGGATAAATTATCGTTATGTCGAATTTCTTTCTTAAATTTGCAATCTATTATATTGTTAAAATGTAATTAAATGGTATTTACAGCACAACAGATAGCAGGTTATACTGGCGGAATCGTTGATGGAGACCCCGATGCGACTATCAGTACTTTCGCCAAGATTGAAGAGGGAAAAGAAGGTGCCCTTTCTTTTCTGGCTAACCCCCAATATGAACAATATATTTATGAGACGGAATCAAGTGTAGTGCTCGTCAATAAAGATTTTCAGCCTTCGCAGAAAGTGAGTGCCACTTTGGTTCGTGTGGAGAATGCATACGAGTCTGTGGCAAAATTGTTGCAACTTTATCAGAGCATGCAGCAAAAGCGTGTGGGTATTGATTCATTGGCTTTTATCGACCCATCTGCAAAAATCGGTGAAAATTGTTATATTGGTCCTTTTGTTGCGATTGCAGAAGGTGTAGAAATTGGAGATGGCGTTGTGTTGCACCCACATGTTACAATTGGCCGTAATGCGAAAGTGGGCAGCAATACAGAGATATATAGTAACGCTGTGATTTATCACGATTGCGTTGTTGGTGAGAATTGCATTCTTCATGCAGGCTGTGTAATTGGTGCAGATGGATTTGGATTCGCGCCAACTCCTAATGGATATGACAAGATTCCTCAGATAGGCAACGTGGTTGTTGAGGATGATGTGGAGATTGGGGCAAATACATGCATAGACCGTTCGACAATGGGAAGCACAATTATTCGTCGAGGTGTGAAGTTAGATAATCTTGTGCAGATAGCCCATAATGTGGAAGTCGGACAAAATACAGTTATGTCAGCGCAAGTTGGTGTGGCTGGTAGCTCAAAAGTGGGCGAATGGTGTATGTTTGCTGGGCAAGTAGGTATTGCTGGACACTTGAAAGTGGGTGACCGCACGATAATGGGTGCGCAAGCTGGTTTGGCGGGAGGAAACCTTGCTCGTAAAGGTGGTGCAACCCTTATGGGTTATCCTGCAATTGAACATAAGAAGTTCGCTAAAAATATGGCAGCTCTTAATTCTTTGCCGGAATTGCTGAAAGAGGTTGCAGCATTGAAGAAAGAAATTGAAGAACTTAAAAATAAATAATATAGGTAATAAGTGGACAAGAAACTTTTAACATTTAGTCATGGATAGTTATTAGTTCGATTGTCGTTATTTGACTCGTTAATATGCAAAAGCAACAAACTCTAAAAGAGGCTTTTACTCTAAAAGGAAAGGGATTGCATACAGGACAGGTTATTACAGCTGTTTTCAATCCTGCAGAAGAGAACTACGGATATAAAATTCAAAGAACAGATATGGAAGGTCAGCCAATCATTGAATGTAATGCTGACTTGGTGGGTGATACTCAGCGTGGCACTGTTCTTGTGAAAAATGATATAAAAATCAGTACAATAGAGCATGCTATGGCTGCTCTGTATGCTAGTGGCATAGATAATTGCCTGATTCAATTGGATGGTCCTGAAATGCCAATTCTGGATGGTAGTGCTATGCCTTTTATCGAAGAGATACAAAGAGTTGGGCTTTCGGAGCAGAATGCAAAGAAGGATTATTATGTGGTGAAGCAGAAAATGGAAGTGAAAGGCGGAAATGGAGAGCATCTGATTCTTTTGCCAGATGAACGCTTCTGTGTGAATGCTCAAATTGCTTTTGATTCAAAGATCCTGGACAACCAGTTTGCGAATCTTGAAGATATGGCCGATTTCCCAAGCGAAGTAGCTTCTGCTCGTACATTTGTTTTTGTTCGTGAAATAGAGCCTTTGTTGAATATGGGTCTTATCAAGGGAGGCGATCTTGACAATGCAATTGTCATTTATGAGAGAGAATTGCCGCAAGACCGTTATGACAAGCTTGCAGACACGCTTGGAATTCCTCACATGGATGCAACCAAGCTTGGCTACATTAACCATAAGCCATTGGCATGGGACAATGAGACTGCTCGACATAAGCTGCTTGATGTTATTGGCGATTTGGCACTTGTGGGAAAACCAATTAAAGGGCGCGTTATTGCGACCAAGCCAGGGCATACAATCAATAATAAGTTCGCGCGTGCTATCAAGAAAGACATCAAGAGGCATGAGGTACAGTGTCCTGTGTATGACCCCAATGAAGCACCATTGATGGATGTGAACAAAATCCGTAGTCTTCTTCCCCATCGCTATCCGATGCAGTTGGTTGATAAGGTGATTGCTGTGGATGAGACTGAAATAGTTGCTGTTAAGAATGTGACCAGCAATGAGCCATTCTTTACAGGACATTTCCCTCAGGAACCCGTGATGCCAGGTGTGCTTATTGTTGAGGCAATGGCGCAGGCAGGTGGTTTGCTGGTGTTGAATAATGTGGAAGAGCCAGAACGTTGGTCCACATATTTCATGAAAATTGATAATGTAAAATTCCGTCGTAAAGTTGTTCCGGGCGATACGCTTATATTTAGAGTGAAGATGACTGAGAATCTGCGACGTGGTATAGCTTCTATGGCAGGTCTCGTGTTTGTTGGAGAAACCATAGCTGCTGAAGCAGAATTTACAGCTCAGATTGTAAAAAATAAGTAATGATAGTTAACTTTTAATACTTGAAGATATGTCAAAAATTAGTCCTTTAGCATTCATAGACCCAGAAGCTAAAATAGGTGAAAATTGTGAGATCGGTCCATTCTGCTTTATCGACAAGAATGTGGTAATAGGTGATAAAAATGTGTTGATGAATAGTGTAACTTTGTTGTCGGGCACTCGTATGGGCAATGGAAATACCCTTTTCCCTGGCGCAGTGATAGCCGCAGTTCCTCAGGACTTGAAGTTTAAGGGCGAAGACACTACAGTTGAAATTGGCGACAACAATAAGATTCGTGAGAATGTGACCATTCATCGTGGTACTGCAAGCAAGGGAAAAACAGTTGTCGGCAGCAATAACTTAATTATGGAGAATGCTCATATTGCCCATGACTGCGTGTTTGGCAGTGGCATTATTATGGGTAATTCTACGAAGTTGGCGGGTGAGGTGATTGTGGATGACAATGCAATCATTTCTGCAGTAGTGTTGGTGCATCAGTTCTGCCGAATTGGCGGGTATGTGATGGTGCAGGGAGGAACACGAACCAGCAAGGACATTCCTCCTTTTGTCATGGCAGGTCGTGAACCAGTGGCATACGCAGGCTTGAATATTATAGGTTTGCGCCGTCGTGGTTTCAGTCGTGAAGTCATTGATAATATCACGCATGCTTATCGTTTGATTTACCAGTGCAACTTGACTGCTAATGAGGCTATTGAGGCTATCAAGAGAGAAGTTCCGATGAGCAAGGAGATAGAATACATCATTGAATTCGTCTCTAATTCAGAGAGAGGAATCATCAGGTAAAATATGATATACAGATTCACCATTATTTCAGACGAAGCGGAAGGCTTCATGCGTGAAATTAAGATAGATGCAGATGCTAAGTTCTTAGAGTTGCATCAGTTGATTCTTGATTCATGTGGCTATGAAGACAATCAGTTAACGTCTTTTACCATCTGTGAAAATGGCTGGGAAAAAGGTCAGGAAATCACTCTCGAAGAGATGGACACGGATGCAGATGAGGATTGCTTCATTATGGCGGAAACAGAATTGAGCGAGTTTCTTGAAGACGAGAAACAGCATCTTCTTTACACATTCGATCCTCTTGCTGACCGAGTTTTCTTTATCGAATTGTCTGAAATCATAACAGGCAAGAACCTTCCTGTAGGCAAGATTACTCGCTCTTTAGGTGATGCTCCTGTGCAAGTCTTAGATTTTGATGAGATGTTTGCTCGCAATCCGATAGTCTCCGATCCTCTGCTTATGGATGATGACGGGATGTTTGGAGATGAGGTGGATGCTGAAGAAATAGATTTTGAAGGGTTTGATGTCAGCGACGAATTTTAATTGATTCAACGTGTGCCATTTATAATAACGTGAGTTAGACGAATTAGCATAAAGCATGCCGTTCCCTACGTGTCCACCGTGCGCATAATATTTAAAACACTGTGTGCGAAATATTTCAAACACGGTGTTTTAAATATTATGCGCACGGCGTATGCTAAAGCAACGTGAATATTATTTTTGTTATGATTCATGCAGCTTTTCATTCGTCGGACTTGCGTTGTGATGGTAGAAAGATTTATAGAAGTTATTATAAATGATACATTTATTATATATTGTTCCATTGTTTTTTTACGATTGTAGCATGTGATGAAAAACCTTCTTGTACTTATTGGCCCGACAGGAGTAGGTAAGACTGCATTGAGCTTGCAGCTTGCAGAGTTTCTCCATTGCCCCATCATCAATGCAGACTCTCGACAAATCTACAAGGGAATAAAGATAGGAACAGCTGCGCCTACTGTGGAGGAGCTGACTCGTGTTAAGCACTATTTTGTTCATACTCTTGAATTAGACGAATATTATAGTGCAGCGGAATACGAGAAGGATGTGTTGAGTTTGTTGTCAGAACTTTTCCAAAAGTATGATACTGTGATTCTTTCAGGTGGCAGCATGATGTATATTGATGCCGTAACCAAAGGAATAGATGATATTCCGACGGTGGATGAGGAGACTCGTGAGATGATGAAACAGCGTTTTGAGGCGGAAGGAGTGGAGCCTTTGCTGAAAGAACTGAAGCTCTTAGATCCTCAGTATTACGAAATTGTTGACAAACGCAATCACAAGCGAGTGGTTCATGCCTTGGAAATCTGTTATATGACAGGAAGAAGCTATACTTCTTTTCGCACCAACGCATCCAAAGAACGTCCTTTCCGAATCGTGAAATTCGGCTTGAATCGTGACCGCGAAAACTTATTCATGCGTATCAATGAACGAGTTGAAAAGATGATGCGTGATGGATTCTTTAACGAGGCGAAAATGGTTTATCCATTGCGTCATTTAAATTCCCTCAATACTGTAGGTTATAAAGAACTTTTCCGTGTTATAGATGGGGAATGGGAATTGCCGATGGCAGTGGAACGCATTAAAAAGAACACACGAGTGTATGCCAAGAAGCAGCTTACATGGTATAAGCATGATGCCGATGTCCATTGGCTGGATGCGGACAGAATGACGGTTCACGATATGATTCAGCAAATAGAGTCTGAGTTGATGAAGGAAGAATCTGCTTGTTGAATCCGCAATCTTATCCGGATTGAATTTCTTGAAAGGTGAAATGCTTCAGAAAGAACATGGCTTCTTAGTTGTTCCAGAAGTCCCATGAAGCAAGAGCTTGAAGGTGGAGCATCTCCAAGCCATTTTTCACCGTAGCTCCTCTGGCTGCTCCTTTTTTCATGAATAGAGTTTCTTCTGGATTATATACGAGGTCATAAAGGAGATGAGCCGCATTCATCGCTTCGTAGGGCAGGGAAGGGCACTCATTCGCATGAGGGAACATGCCCACAGGCGAGCAGTTCACAATCACTTCATATTCTTGCAGCATGTCTGCTGTCACATCCTTGTATGTAATGATGCCTTCATGGGCTTTCCTGCTGACAAACAGCGTTTCTATGCCCAGTTTCTCCTCCAATCCGTAGCGGATAGCCTTTGATGCACCTCCTGTTCCGAGAATCAGTGCTTTCTTGTGGTGAGACTTCAAAAGCGGCTTGATGCTGTTGACAAATCCAATGACGTCGCTGTTGTAGCCCGTCAAGCCTTCCTTTCCCACTTTCACCACATTCACCGCTCCAATCGCCTTTGCTTCCTCGCTGATGTCATCCAGATACTGCATTACCTGCTGCTTGTAGGGGATGGTCACATTCAACCCTCTCAACGTCGGGTTGTTCTTGATGGTATTAGGAAACTCCTCAATGCTTGGAATCTCAAAGTTCAGATACTGCGCGTCAATGCCCTCCTTCTCAAATTTCTCCGTGAAGAACTTTCGAGAAAAGGAATGTCCAAGGGGGTAGCCAATAAGTCCGTATGTGTCCATGTTTCAGTTTGTTTTATTTGTTTTCAAGTCCTCTGCCACCCACAGCACCCACTCGTCGATGTTGTTGGTGAGGTGCTTGGGATATGGCAGAGTAATGCGGATGTCTGGGAGGATGCCTGTCATGTCAACGGTAGTACCTTTCTCATAGCGCATAGAATAGGTCGTTGAGTATTGGATGATTAGCGGTTTTTGGGCAGACTCGAAAATGCAGCAGTTGCCCGTGTCAATGCACCCCATTGTGTTGTCGTGTCCATATATCTTTGTACGGTGGCTTGCAGAACGGACATTCAAAACCATTTGCTCACCAGAACTGGCAACCATGTTGTCGATGATGAGTGCTGCTTTCTTGGGGTATTGACTGATAGTGTCAAAAGTGACAGGCACCCCGTCAGCGTTTTTCACGATGTATTCGGGGGCGTTGTTGATGTCACTTGGGAAGCCTAAATCCTCCAAGTCCTCTTTCGTCCAGCCTTGCCGCTCGACATTCCCCTTGGTATAACGAAAAATAACCCCGTCTCTAGCGCCGTCAGGATTGTCATACAGCAATTGAAGTAACGGCCAGAAGCTTTCGTCCTGCCCGCCCGAATTTCCACGAATGTCAATGATGAGGTTAGGGCATCCAGAGTTTTTGTAATCGAGAACGAATTTCTCCGCCAATTCCTGTGTCCCGTTGCATGATGGGAAGCGAATGAGGTACGTATTATCGTCAACTTTGCCTGACAGCATCTTTGGATCGTATGCATCCATCAACGTATGGTAGTCAATGCGTTTCCTGGCATATTTGTAGTAGTTTCCCGTGATTCCATCATTGCCATATACACCGAAGTGGAAATCACCGAACCATCCAACGTAAGCGCAGATTGCATCCTGCCAAGTTCTCCTCTGCTTCTTGATGTCTTTGACAAGCGACTTCTTGAACGCCTCGTATTCCTTGCGGTTGGCATTCGTCACTTTGAACTTGAATGCTGCATAGTCTTTTTCTGCCACCTGTACAATAGTATCGAAATCTGCCAATTTCTGCTTGATGCTGTCGGGAACGGCGGCATTTGCGGCAAAGCAGACGATGGCAAATAAGATGGTGATGATTATCTTCTTCTTCATGTCTTTATTTTTCTGCTGTATAAAGAATACACATGCCGAAAGCGAGGCGACGGAAGTTCACGTTGTGGAAACCTGCCTGTTGGATGATGTGCTGCATGCGTTCGGCTTGAGGAACGGCATCCATCGTGTCGGGCAGGTAGGTGTAGGCGGTTTTGTCTTTCGAGAGGAGTTTTCCTAATGTGGGCATGATGGCTTTCTTGTAGAGCCAGAAGAGTTGCTTCATGGGAAAGGCGACAGGGGCGCAGAGGTCGATGACGGAGAGGTGTCCGTTTTCGTTCAGCACACGATGCATCTCCTTGAGGCACTCATCAAGATTTTGGAAATTGCGGAGGGCAAAGGCAGAGATGACGGCATCAAAGGAGTTGTCGGGAAAGGACATCTTCGCGCAATCTTCTTTCTGAAAAGTGATGGATTGGGCGAGACCTAATCTTGCCACTTTTTCTCTGCCGATGGCCATCATCCCCTCGCTGATGTCGATGCCCACAACCTTCTTGGCTTTCAGCTTTTTAGCAGCAAGGATAGCGAAGTCGCCAGTGCCAGTGGCAATGTCGAGTACGCTATCCGTGCTTTGTCTGTGTTTAAGCAGAAAGTCGATGGCGTTATTCCTCCAGATGCGGTCAACACCGAAACTGAGGGTATGGTTAAGCGTGTCGTAGGAGTGGGCGATGTTGTCAAACATCTGCTCCACCTGCTCACGTTTCGTTCCCTCCTCGCCGTATGGCTTTATCTGCTCTTGTTTGTACATTATTTGCTTGCCAAATAGGCGTTTACGTTCTTTTCGATGCGAGCAGCGATGTCTTCATCTCCCTCTGCCTTCACGAATTTCTCGCCAATGATGTGCTCGTAAAGCTCGATGTAGCGGTCTGATACAGACTCGGCATACTCGTCTGTGATTTCAGGCATCACTTGCCCTGGCTGATTCATGAAGTTGTGGTCGATGAGCCACTGGCGCACAAACTCTTTAGAGAGCTGTTTCTGAGGTTCTCCCTTTTCAAACTTCTCTTCGTAGCCTTCTGCGTAGAAGTAGCGGCTGGAGTCTGGGGTGTGCACCTCATCGATGAGGTAAACCTTGCCGTCGCGCTTTCCGAACTCATATTTTGTATCTACGAGAATCAGCCCCTTCTCTGCAGCCATCTTTGTGCCCAGTTCGAAGAGGGCGTAGGTGTACTTCTCCATTACCTCGTAGTCTTCTTTGCTCACCAGTCCTTGGGCGATGATTTCCTCCTTCGAGATGTTCTCGTCGTGACCCTCGTCTGCTTTAGTAGTAGGTGTGATGATTGGCTTTTCAAATTTCTGGTTCTCCTTCATGCCTTCAGGCAGCGTGATGCCGCAAAGCGTGCGGTTGCCTGCCTTGTATTCGCGCCATGCAGAGCCTGTCAGGTAACCGCGAATAATCATTTCCACGCGGAATCCTTCGCACTTCAATCCCACTGTTACCATAGGGTCGGGTGTGGCCAGTTTCCAGTTGGGCACGATGTCGGCTGAGGCATCAAGGAACTTCGCTGCAATTTGGTTGAGCACCTGACCCTTGAATGGAATGCCCTTAGGTAGCACTACGTCGAATGCGGAGATGCGGTCGGATGCCACCATTACCATCAAATCGTCGTTGATGTTATACACGTCACGAACCTTGCCGTGATACACTTCCTTCTGTCCTGGGAAGTTGAAATCTGTTCTTGTTAAAGCTTTCATATTTGAGGTTTAAGTTTTTGAGCTATTAAGTTATTGGTTGTCTGTTGCTTGTTGCCTGTCTTCATTGAAAAGCGGATACTTCTTTTCGCTTTCGTACTTGTGATACGCATTTACGATTCTTGTCACCAGCTTGTGGCGTACAATGTCCTTTTCGTCCATCTCCACAAATGCAATTCCCTTCACGCTTCCCAGCACTTCTTTTGCCTCCTTCAGACCGCTCTTTACGTTGCGCGGCAAGTCAATCTGCGTCAGGTCGCCTGTAATAATCATCTTCGTGTTTTGGCCCATGCGTGTGAGGAACATTTTGATTTGCTGTGTGGTTGTATTCTGAGCCTCGTCCAGAATCACCACGGCGTCATTCAGCGTGCGTCCTCTCATGAATGCCAGCGGAGCAATTTGAATCACGTTCTGTTCCATATATTCCGTCAACTTCTGTACCGGAATCATGTCTTGCAAAGCGTCATAGAGCGGTTGCAGATAAGGGTCAATCTTCTCTTTCATGTCGCCTGGCAGAAATCCCAGTTTCTCGCCAGCTTCTACGGCAGGTCGGCTCAGAATGATTTTTCTGATTTCTTTGTTTTTCAACGCTCTTACCGCCAAAGCAATCGATACATACGTCTTTCCCGATCCTGCGGGGCCAATGGCAAACAGCATGTCATTCATGTTGTATGCATCCACCAGTGTCTTCTGGTTTTCCGAGCGAGCCGCAATCGCCTTGCCCGTTACGCTGTAGCAGATGGCATTCCCTTCGCCTGCGTGACAGCCTGGAATCTCACCTTTGACAATCTGCAAAATGGTTTCCTCATTCAACGAATTATACTTTGTACAATGCTCCTGCATTTTGGCGACATTCTCCTCAAACGCGCACATTTCTTCCTCGTCACCCATCACCTTGATGATGTTCCCTCTCGCCACGATTCTCAATTTCGGATACAGCGCCTTGATCATCTGCAAATGCACATTCTGTACCCCATAAAACGTGACGAGGTCAATATCCTCCAAAACAATATGCTTTTCTATCATGATGCAAAGTTAAAAAAAAAGAACGAAAGATTTTCACTTTTCAGTGGCAAAATTCATAAATTCACACATTGTGTAATTGCAGATAGAATGTTCTTGATTTGTAGTTGAATGGTATTTGGTTGGATTTCAAAGGAATATTTGTATTCAGAATGGTTGATTCGGTATTTAAGAAAGGAAGAATGTGCTTTCCTAATAAAAGCGCACCCCTCGGGTACGATATGGCGTACCCGAGGGGTGCGATGCGTCGTACCCGAGGGGTACGGTTAATTAGTTCTGCCATCATCGTGATAAAAATGATGGTATGGATTCATCGAATTTGTGTTGCTAAGTCTTTTGTGTCAAAGTTTTGTGTCTATTGGCAGGTCGGACAAAGCTGCTTTCAATGTTTTTCAACTTTGCTGTTGAGAGAAGTTGCGTGTTTGAGCCGCATTACATATTGTGGTTCATCATCCTGTAGTTTGCCATCTCTTCGTATTTTGTGCCCGGGCGGCCGTAGTTGGCATAGGGGTAAATGCTGATGCCGCCGCGAGGCGTAAAGATGCCGGTAACCTCAATGTATTTAGGATCCATTAAGCGGATGAGGTCTTTCATGATGGTGTTGACGCAGTCCTCGTGAAAGTCTCCGTGATTGCGGAAGGAGAATAGGTAGAGTTTGAGCGATTTGCTCTCTACCATGCGCTGGTCTGGCAGATAGGAGATGCGTATTTCGGCAAAGTCGGGCTGCCCAGTGATGGGGCAGAGGGAAGTGAACTCGGGGCAGTTGAACCGTACCCAGTAGTCGTTTCCCGGATGTTTGTTCTGAAAGGTTTCCAAAACTTCGGGCGCGTAGTCTTGGCGGTAGGATGTGGTGCTGCCGAGTGCTGATAGTCCTTCTGTTTCTCGCTGATTTTTCATGTGTTATATGTCTTTGATGTTGAATGCGTTGTAGCTTATCTTTTCGTCGTACACATCTGTGTGCTCTGTCTTCTTGACATATTGCACGATACGGATGGTGAATGGCAGTGCGATAATTTCGTATAGGGTCTTGGCAATGACTTGTGTGACCATGAGGCCGAACATGATGTCGAGCGTGAGAACAGGCGCGCCTTGGAAAAGGAACGGGAAAAGGTAAAATGCCAGAGGGAAGAAGATGATGGAGTCGGCGCTTTCACCGATGACAGTGGAGAGGATGGCGCGCATGGAAAAGTGATAAGTGAAATGACCTTTGTTGCGGTCGCGCATTTTCATCTTGCTCATGATGAGTGCATTGAGAAATGAACCGACAATGAAGGCGATGAGGCTTGCCGCAACGATTTGAGGGGCAAAGGCGAACACTTGCTTGAAGGCTTCGTCGGAGCCAGGCAGAATGGGAGGAAGGGCGCATGCAATGCCTCCGAGAGCCATGACGAAAAAGTTCATGGCAAAGCCGACCCAAATGATGAGGCGGGCTTTGCGGTAGCCCCACACTTCGGCTATGACGTCGTTAAGGATGTAGGAGATGGGAAATACAATGAAACCGCATGTGAGGGAAAGGGATTCCCATACTTTGAATACTTTGGTTTCGAGCAGATTGGCTGTCACGAGACAGATGCAGAAGAGGATTCCTGCCAACATGAAGGAAACGCTCACTTGCTTTTGGGCATTTTTCATTTGTTCTTGTTTTTTACGAGGTTTTTCAAGCACTCGCTGGTTTTTAACGTGGTAATCTGGTACACGCCTGTTTTTTATGAGGTAATCAGGCACTCGGGGTATTGCCTTGGCATTCTTTCTTTTCGGGTTGCCTTGACAATCTGGCTGCAAAGTTACGAAAAAGGGTGGAGGTGTGGAATAAAAAAGATGGAAAAGTTTTGTTTCTTTACTTGATTATGGCTATCTTTGCATTATTCTGGTGAACGGATGAGGCATGTAAATATGTCCTGGTTTGCCTTTCCGGTAGATAACAATCTAAAAAAACGAAAGATATGAGTAATACAATTAAGAAGGGCGTCGATTGTTTTGTCGTGTATGCCGATGCTGAAACAACGCTGGTGACGTTGAAACAGTTGAAGGCCGAACCTTTGGTGAGAAAGATTTTTGTGCTGATGAGAGGTGAGGAAGAGTGTCCGTTTATAGGCTGTGATGTCATCCGCATCAGCAGCATGGATAATTCGGATACAATCAGACAGATTGCCAATGCCGTTGAAGCGCCTTATGCGCTGGTGTGCTTCCAGCCCGTGAAGATAACGTTTGGTTATCAGGCTATTAAAAGAATGGTTTCAGTGGCAGAGAGTGTTGTTCCTGCGGCAGTGTATGCAGACCGCTATCAGGTGAGAGATGGGAAGAAAGTGCCTTCGCCAACGATGGACTTTTATTATGGAAGTGTGCGTGATGACTTTGATTTTGGCCCTGTTACGCTTTTTAGCTCTTCTGCTCTCAAAATGTATGTGGAGGAGTATCCTGATTTGGCATACCAGTATTCATGCTGGTATGATTTGCAGCTGTTCTATCTGCGCAGAAAGCGTTTGGCATCTATCTTCCATGTGTGTGAATATCTCTATGCAGAAGAGGCCGTAGATCTGAGAAAGAGTGGCGAGAAGCAGTTTGACTATGTTGACCCTCGCAATCGGGCTGTGCAGATGGAACGTGAGTTGGTTTTCACGAACCACTTGAAGCATATCGGTGCTTATATTGAGCCGGACAGCATTGTGGAGGTGTCGGTGGAGAAACACTCGTTCGATAAGGAAGCCTCGGTCATCATTCCCGTGCGTAATCGTGTGAAGACCATAGAGGATGCCATCAGAAGTGCACTGTCCCAGAAGACGTCATTTGAGTTTAATGTGCTGGTGGTGGACAATCATTCCACAGACGGAACAAGTGAGGTGATTGCAAGGCTGGCGGATTCGGACTCTCGTGTGGTGCACATCGTTCCTCAACGTGATGACCTCGGCATTGGCGGATGCTGGGGACTTGCGTTTAATGACAGCCGTTGCGGGCGTTTTGCCGTGCAGCTTGACAGTGATGACTTGTATAGCGGGCCTGACACGTTGCAGAAGATTGTGGACAAGTTCTACGAGGGTCATTGTGGCATGGTGATAGGGTCATACCGTATGTGCAACTTCCAACTGGAAACATTGCCTCCAGGACTGATTGACCACCGTGAGTGGACTGACGAGAATGGTCACAACAACGCATTGAGAATTAACGGGCTTGGCGCCCCTCGTGCCTTTTATACTCCGCTGCTGCGCAAGATAGGTATGCCAAACACATCCTATGGCGAGGATTATGCTGTAGGGCTTGCTTTTAGCCGAAAATACAAGATTGGAAGAATTTATGAGGAGTTGTATCTTTGCCGCCGCTGGGAAGGTAATAGTGATGCTGCGTTGTCTCCAGAGCAGGTGAACAGGAACAATATCTACAAGGATAGTTTGCGAACGATGGAGATTGTTGACCGCTGCAAACTCAATGAATATTGGCAGAAAAACATGACGAATGAGCGTATATACCATCTCTTTGAAATGCAGCTCTCTACATGGATGTTGGCTCGTGAGCATTACAAGCAACTGAAAAATGCCCGTGTTAACACTTTGGATGTCGATGGCTGCCAACTTGCAGCTCAGTTCAATCCTGCCCGTATCGTGTCAACGAATGCGAAGATTGATGCCGAAGCGCTCAGGCAAAGACCTTGTTTCCTTTGCGAGGTGAATCGTCCGGATGAGCAGTTCTGCTACCCTATGCTGAAGAAATATTATTTATTGCTCAACCCGAACCCCATTCTGCCTAAGCATTTCACGATTCCGCTGCGCCATCATCGCGACCAGCAGATTCTTGATTACTATGAGGATATGATGGAGATTGCTGTACAAATGGATGGACTGATGGTGTTTTACAATGGTCCTAAGTGTGGCGCAAGTGCTCCAGACCATCTGCATTTCCAAGCAGGAAGTCGTGGCGTAGTTCCTTTGGAGCGTGATTGGCTGGAGTATTATCAGCCTCGACGTTCTCGCATTTGGCCTATCAGTGAGGAAGAGTGCATGGAGGCTCTCAAGCTGGAGGATATCGCGGATAGTACTGGCGTATTCTGTTTGCGCGACTATGTCTGTCCTGGATTCGTGATTATTACCAGAACGCCATACGCTAATAAGGTGCTGTTCGATAAACTTTATCATTCTCTGCCATTAGAAGAAGACCATACGGAACCGATGATGAACATCTTGGCGTGGGTGCAGCCCAGTTCTTTCGATGGCTCGCAGCGTATTGTGAGTGTTGTGATACCTCGTTCAAAGCATCGTCCAGATTGCTACTACAAGGACGAAGCGGAACAGGTATTGGTGAGTCCTGGCGCGCTCGATATGGCAGGTTTGCTGGTTGTTCCTCGTGAAAAGGATTTCCGAAGAATCGATGCTGGCATGGCAAAAGAAATCATTTGCGAATGTGGCATTTCTCGCGACGAAGAGCTCGCTACGGTGATGAAATTTAAGGGGGGGGTAATTTTGGAGCAAGAAGTCAAGAAGATGCTTTAAAGGTGCTGATATGGGGCAAGAAGGGCATGTCAGAGTAGGCGTCGTCAAAGCGAAAAGTTTGACTGTCATTTTCCATTCGGCGTATCAGTCGGATGGAAAATGTTTTGTTGGCGAACACACTTTTGTGGCTGATGGCAAGGAGCGGGATTTCCAGCCAATGGCTGATGGCGCTTCTTTCACGCTGAAAGATGTTGTGATTGGAGTGAATTTTCATTGGGAGAGAAAAGAGAATCAGACTTTTCTTGGAGCCTTGCGACTGTTGAGTGAAGAGGAATGTGTGCAGGCTGTCAATGTGCTTCCTGTCGAGGAGTATCTAACCAGTGTTATCAGTAGCGAAATGAGTGCCAATGCTTCTCTCGAATTTTTGAAGGCTCATGCCGTCATTTCTCGCAGCTGGCTGATGGCGATGATGCAGAAGGCTGGAACACAACATGGAGCGGCGGCTCTGCATGAGCAAGTGAGTGATAACTGTGTTGTCAGGTGGTATGACAGTGAGGCGCATCAGCGTTTTGATGTGTGTGCTGATGACCATTGCCAGCGTTTTCAGGGAGTGACAAGGGTTTCAAATCCTCGTGTGTGTGAAGCTGTTGACGCTACTCGCGGGATGGTGCTCGTTCATGATGGAGAGATTTGCGATGCGCGCTTTTCAAAGTGCTGTGGAGGAATGACGGAGATGTTTGAGTCATGTTGGGAAGATGTGCCTCATCCTTATCTGGTGTCAAAGGAAGACCCTTATTGCCGTATCAGCGATTCGACGTTATTGTCCCGTATCCTCAACAATTTTGATCAGGAAACGGTGGACTTCTATCGTTGGAAAGTGGAATATACGACAGAGGAACTGACGGAACTCGTGTGCAGAAAATCAGGAATGGACTTAGGTCGAATTTTGGATATAGTGCCGCTTTCAAGAAGCTTTTCTGGCCGAATTATTTTGTTGAAATTAATAGGTGAAAAACGTAGCGTTGTTGTAGGTAAAGAACTGGAAATCAGAAGATGGCTTAGTGAAACGCACTTGTATTCTTCTGCCTTTGAAGTGGAAAAGACATCAAATGGTTTTGTGCTTCATGGCAAAGGGTGGGGACATGGTGTCGGACTTTGCCAAATCGGTGCGGCTGTGATGGGTGAACAGGGGAAGTCTTGTGAGGAAATATTGAAGTTCTATTATCCTGGAGCAGAGCTGATGAAAAAATGGTAGATAAAAAACGACATAGTCCATGGTTGTGGATACCATGCTTGTGTGCAGCAGAAGAGATTCCTTTTGCTGTGGTGACTTATGTGGCTTTGCTGATGTTCTTGCAGTTTGGAGCCTCTGAAACTATGGCGGCAGTATATGGGGGACTGTTGTTTTTGCCGCTGTTATTGAAGTCATTCTTCTATAACTGGGCAAGAAGTACGGGTTTCAAGTGGCGTATTTATGTAGTTGAATTTCTCGTGTTTCTCTGCTTGATGCAGGTTGCTTTTTATCTGAATGAAAGTGTCGTGGAACAATGGATGTTGTTTGTGCATTTGTTTGTTCTTTCCATTCTGTGTGCTTGGCATGAGCTGTATTCTCGCCTTTATTACCACAGTATGTTGCAGCCGCGCGAACAGCATATATTCAGGAGTACAAAGATGGCTGCATCTCTGGTGGCATTGATGCTCACTTATGGACTGCTCATCATCATTGTGGGTTTTTTCGAGGTGTTCTTTCGCAGCTATCAGAAAGCTTGGGCTATGGAGAGTGCTTTGGTGGCAGGTGTGTTTCTGCTTGTTTGTGTGCTTAATGTCATCGTGTTGCGACCTCCTTTCAGAAAGCGTATGTGCCATTTGCTGCAAGGTCATAGCGAGGATTTTCCATGCAGTCATGACGGGCATGTCTTTGGACGAATACGTCGTAATCCTCGTGTGCTGGGCGTGCTGGCTTGCCTTTTTCTTTTGCTGCTGCCTCAATCGTTGATGTTCCATGTCCGTGTCTTTTTCCTGATGTCTCCAGTGGAAGAAGGTGGCTTGGGATGTTCTGTGCAGGAGGTGGGTTTTGCTCAGGGAACAATAGGAGTGCTTGCTTTTTCTGTCGGTTTGATAGCGGGGCGTTATCTTTCCATTGTGAAAGGTAAAGACAGGCTCTTTTGGCCAGCCGCTGTTGTGCTCACTCTTTCTCCTTGCCTCTATATGCTGATGTCTCTGAATCCTCAGCCCGGCAACCTTTTCTTGCTCTGCTGCATGACTTTCTTTGCGCAGCTTTTCTTCGGCTTCGGACTCAATGCCTGTATGATGTTCATCTCGTATTTGTCTGGAAATCGCTATAGTAGCATTGTCAACTACATTCATGTTCCTATGGTGGCGGGATTGATGTTGGTGCCTATCATGCTATCAGGATGGTTGGTGACGGAATTAGGTTATAGCGACTACTTCGTTTTCAGCACGCTGCTGGCACCTGTAGCATGGATTGTCTTGGCGATAAGCGGAACGAAAGAAAAAATAAGTAATGAATCTGTAACTTCGTTTTTAAAGCAATAGTATGAAGAACAAACCTTATGCATGGGTGCCCTCCCTTTATTTAGGTGAGGCGTTGCCTTTCTCGGCGGTGATGCTCATTTCCGTCATCATGTTTCAGGAGCTGGGACTGACAGACGCGCAAATCACTTACTATACAGGTTGGCTCGGACTTCCTTGGGTCATCAAGCCTCTCTGGAGCCCTGTCATTGACAACATGAAAACCAAGCGCTGGTGGATTGTCTCGATGCAGTTCCTCATGGGAGTGGCGTTGGCTCTTGTCGCATTTACTCTTCCTACGGCGTTTTGGCTGCAGGGGACGCTTGCGGTCTTCATGCTTATAGCCTTTGCCAGTGCAACGCATGATATTTCTGCTGACGGCTTCTATATCATCGGATTGGCAGATAAAGATCAGGAACTCTATGTGGGTGTGCGCAACACGTTCTATCGCATAGGTATGGTGATTGGCCAGGGTGGGCTTGTCTTATTGGCAGGCTATATGCAGCAAGGTTTGTTTGGAGAAGCGTTGCAGTCACTCACATCGTCGTGGATGGCAGTTTTCGTCATTCTTGGTGTGCTGATGTTCTTTTTGGGGTTGTATCATGCTTTCGTCTTGCCCAAAGTGGAAAAAGTGCTGCATGACCGTTTTGATTTTATGGAGCAGATGCGTGAGTTTTGGCTTACGCTGAAAGTGTTTGCCACCAAGCCTCATATTATTTCCGCCCTTTGTTTTATTTTGCTGTTCCGTCTTCCTGAAGGACTTCTCACGAAGATTGTTCCTCTTTTCCTCAAGCGCAGCACTGCTGAAGGAGGTTTAGGCATGAGCGATGTGGATTTTGGTTTTATTTATGGAACGCTTGGAGTCATCGGTTTGTTGCTGGGCGGTCTGCTGGGCGGATGGGCTGTTTCCCGTTGGGGCTTGAAGAAATGTCTCTGGCCTTTGGTTCTGTGTATCACGCTGCCCGACATCGTCTATGTTTACCTGAGCTATTATCCAACCGAAAGCCTTTGGCTCATCGGTTCATGCGTCTGTGTCGAGCAGTTGGGCTACGGACTTGGTTTTGCTGCCTATACGCTTTTCTTGGTTCACTTTTCTCGTGGCGAACGCTCTACAGCGGTGTTCTCCATCTGCACGGCTGGTCAGTACCTTGGTGGCGTGATGCTTCCAGGCATGGTGTCTGGTCTTATCTCCGACAGTATTGGCTACCAGAATTTCTTTTGGCTCATCATGCTGCTCTGCCTTGTTACCTTCGCTGTCACAGCATGGGTGAAGATTGAGGATTAATCCTGTTTCAGCCTCTCGACAAACCCGGTTCACGGCTTTTGTACAGAAGTTCCCGAGTGTCTCCATTGGATACTCGGGTCTCCTTTGTTGCCTGCTGCAGCGCCTCCGTGAAGGTGCTTGTTCCGTTGCTGCACAAAATGGTTGTCTTTGCTATCGGATGCGCGCATGGCTCGGAATAGTTGAAAAACGATGAAACCAACAAATACAATCAGAAATGAGAGAAAATACTCGAGATTTGCTCGCAAAGTTAGATGCAGACGTGTGCCGTCTGCTGCAGTTGCTGTCTTCTGGTCTGTACGGCAGAGACAGCATGGAGTCGGAAACAGTGATGGGCACTGCAGCTGCAGGCTGGAAGGATTGCAGCTTTTTCTTTTTCATGGAGACGTGTATCGAAAGCCTGAATGCGCAGGGAAGGCATCGCACCGCCGAGGCCTATGCATCAGCACTTAACAGCTTTGTCCGATTCCGTGAGGGGAAGGATATAGCGTTTTCTGACATGGACTCCTCCCTGCTGCAGGACTATGAGGCGTATCTGCACCGTGGCGGCGTGAAGCCTAACTCCTCATCGTTCTATATGCGCATACTCCGTGC
The DNA here is from genome assembly GCA_017507385.1 of Bacteroidaceae bacterium. Lineage (GTDB taxonomy): Bacteria > Bacteroidota > Bacteroidia > Bacteroidales > Bacteroidaceae > Minthosoma. The sequence goes on from JAFWAX010000052.1 coordinate 47,812, forward strand.
CGTGTACAACAAGGGCGCAGCAAAGGGGCTCGCTCCTCGCAATCATCCCTTTGGACAGGTCTACACCGGAGTGGCGAAGACGGCAAAGCGGGCTATCCCGGTGTCTGCAATCCGCCAAATCAAAGAGATGGATCTGTCGGGCAATGCCGCATCCGATTATGCGCGCGACATGTTCCTCTTCTCTTTATACACGCGCGGCATGTCCTTCGTCGATATGGCACATCTGCTGAAAACCGATTTGCATCGGGGCATCCTGACCTACAGTCGGAAGAAAACGGGGCGGCAACTGCACATCAGGTGGGAGCAGTGCATGCAGGACATCATTGACAAGTACGACAATCCGCAGTCGCCTTATTTGCTGCCCATCGTCGACTGGCGTTCCGGAACGGACGTGCGCAGGCAGTACATCTATGCAGCCCACAGCATCAACCGGTGCTTGAAGAAAATTGGTGAAGCTCTTCATCTGCCTATCCCGCTAACCATGTATGTCAGCCGCCATACATGGGCAAGCGCAGCCCGAAGCCGCAATGTGCCCTTGTCGGTCATCAGCGAAGGCATGGGCCATGATTCCGAAGCTACCACGCGCATATACCTGGCGTCGTTGGACACGGCTGCGATTGACGATGCAAACAGCCTCATATTGGAGTTATTGTAGAGTCGGAAATGCTTGAAGGTGTTGCGCTTTGTAGCCATGCAACGTTCCTTTATGAATAATTATAGCAGATTGATAGTCAAAAACTTATTTGATATTGTTTTTAACTCGTGAGGAAATCTCTTCGCAAGAGAGGTGTAGCAATATTTCTCATTAAATGATACAAATTTCCTCCCAATGCTATTTTACCTCCAAAAGCCCTTCAATTGGCAATAAAAAAATTGCAATCTTTGCAATGTGGATGTTGCAAAATCTATTCAACAAGAAAAAAAAATAAAACAAATTAAATGTTTTTAAGAAAAAAGGATGGAACGTTAACTAAAGTTGACCGAATCGGTCGTAATTTTGTAACAAAATTTTAACTATTTAATTCTTTTGCGAAGAGATTTGTCCTCTCTTGCGAAGAGATGTAGATGTATATGTATTTTATTAACTATTACTATTATTTTTATTATTTTATTAACTTAATTTTTCAATCAATGAGACTAAAGCAGTTTTTATTGACCTTAGTGGCGATGCTAAGTTTCGTTATTTCAGGTTTTGCGCAAACTACGGTTAGTAGTGAAGCTGACTTGAAATCGATTCTTACATCAGCTACAGGAGGCAATGTTGTCTTAGGAGGCAACATTGAAACAACTTCGGAAATCTCGATTCCGAAGGGAGCCGCAGTGACATTAGATCTTAATGGTCATTCGATTACCGGTACTCATACTGGTATTTTGATTAAAGTTAATGGCTCTTTGGTTATTAACGACTCCCAAGGTACAGGTGTGATAACAGGTAAATCTTACGTGTTGCACAGTGCGGGAGGTAGTAGTATTACCCTTAATGCAGGTAAGATTTACCGTGCATCTAGCTGGGCAGTTTATACTACTGGTGTATTTACTGTCAATGGTGGTTCTGTTGAGACTCCAGATGGTAGTGCGGCTATTCGTGTAGCAGGTAGTGGTTCTGTCAACCTCGAAGGCGGTACTGTTACATCTGTACAGGTTACTTCAGGTGCACTGAATATTACAGATTCAGATGCGACTGTTACAAATGGAGTTACTATTGAAGATGGTGCCAAGGAGGTTAATATTTCATCTGGTACTATCAAAGGTGAGGTGAATGTTGAAACAGGTGCAGAAGAAAAGATTACAATCTCTGGTGGTGCATTCTCTGACGACGTCAGTGATTACTTAGATGGTAATAAGGCTGTCATTAAGAATGAGGATGGTAGCTATGAGGTTGTTGCTGGTTTGATAAAGATTGCTGATAAGTATTATGGAACTGTTAAAGATGCTCTTGATGCCGTAGGAAACGGACAGACAATAGAAATTCTTGAGGCTGCTGCTGGTGATGAGAGTAAAACTGAGATAGACTTCACTAAGCATATCAACTTCACTATCACAGGTAAAGCACCAAACCATGCTCTTCCTGTTATCACATTCCAGAATGCGACAGTGAACATCAAGGATGCTCACATCCTGATTCCAGAGCTTGATGCTCGCCAGAACGCAACTATCAACGTTATCAATTCTAAAGTTGACGATGCTGGTGGTAATTCTATCGCTAAGTCATACTACAACGGTACGATTAACATCGACGAGACATCTACAGTATACATGATGCAGGTAACCACAATGGGTTATATCAACGTTAAAGGTACATTGAACGCTACATGGCAGACAAACGTGTATGGCAACGGTATGATTACTGTGACTGATGATGCTACATTCAACACTGCTGCTCTCCACATCACAGGTAAGGATTACAGTGGTCGTGACAACACAGATGCTGGCCGTGTAGGCAAGCCTGCTCTTGTTGTAGTTGATAAAGCAAACTTCAACGTAGGTAAGGTGTTGTCAAACAATGGTGCTGACTACAGCTACAACTCATCTAAGGGTATCAACATTGGTACTATCGAAGGCAAGAAAGGTGTTCTTGATATTAAGAATGGTGCTAAGGTTAACATCTACATGGCTAACGGCGAGACAGCCAATATCGGTGCTGATGGTACTGTAAATGTTAACGCTTCTACATTCAACGTTGCATGCCGTGCAGCTGGTGGTACTGCAACACTTGCCAATGCTGGTACCGTATATACAACAGGCGAAGCAAACCTCGCTGTTGCTGTTACAGGTGCCGGTTGGTTCTACATGAATGGTGTTACACTTGATGCTGATACTAAGCTCGATGGTGCTAAGGTTGCTTTCATCAATGGTACTAACGACATCGTTGGCTCAACAATCGAAAATGGATTCTTTAATGTAGGTGTTGGTAAGAATAATGATGCTGTTACTGTCGCTACTTTTGCAAAAACTAATAGCATTACACTTGGTGATGTTACTGTAAATGTTTCTGAAGCAACTATCGGTGCCGAAGGTGCAGCTTATGCAGGCTGGGTAGGTAGTGCATACAGCGCAGATAAGACACAAAAGAAATATGCATTGAACATAAAAAATTCATTGGCAACATTCGGTTACTTGCACATCTCTAAGGATGGTGCTTTGAACGTTAATGGTCACAGCACTAATAAGTACACCAATGACAATGCGAATGTTGACTTCTACGCTGGTGAATTTATCATCAACGGTACAGCCACATTCGATGGAACAGACGCTTGGGCTAAGTACACTAAGATGTCTGTTGACCATGCTGACGCTGTATTGAACATCAGCAATGGCACTGATTATGAGGCAAGCATCCACAATGGTTCTACTACTGGTACTGCTCTCAAGTTCTGGAAGGCAGGTAAGGTCAAAGTTGACAATACTTCTGTTGTTGAAATCGACAATCAAACAGTGCTTGTTGAGGGTGCAGAATTGAACATCGCAGGTGCTGTAACTGCTAAAGGTACTGTTTCTGGAGCCGGCTCAATCACGTTGGGAGCCGAAACTGCTAAACTTACTACAGCAACTACAGGTTTGTCAGTTAACACTTCGCTTGAGGAAAGGATTGTGAAGTATGTTGATGGCGCTTACCAGGTTACTACTATAACTGCAACTGTTGGCGGAGTAAGCTACGAAACTCTCCAGGAGGCTATCAATGCTGCAACTAATGGTGCAGTGATTACTCTTACTGCCGACTGTGCTGAGAACGTAACCGTTACTCAGGCTGAAGGTGTGAAGTTCACAATCGATGGTGCAAATCACACTATGACTGGTGCTATCACTGTGGATGGTAAGAGCGCAGTTTATGCAACTGCTGGCATTACTATCAAGAACGTGAAGTTCTATGCTTCGGCTATCACAACAGATGCTTGCATCAACCTTGGTGTAAGTGGCAACAGCAATACTCGCTACACAAGCAATGTTACTGTTGACAGCTGTACTTTCACCGGTGGTAACAAAGAGAAGGTAGCTGTTAAGTCATACACAGGTGGTGACAAGAACTTGACTATTACCAACTGTACTGTTGACAGTACTATGCATAGCCTCCTGCAGGCTTCTGGTATCGATGGTGTTACTATAGATAAGTGTACTGTAAACTCTAAGAATGGTATCAACCTCAATTCTTCTGAGAACGTAACAATTAGCAACTCTGAAATTGCGGTTAGTGGTTATGCTGTTCGAGCTGGTGCTGGTTCTGAAGGTGGAAGTGGTAAGATTGAACTTACTAACAACACTTTGAAGACAGATAACACTGAAGGTGACGCCGTTGTTGTAATCCGTGGCAATGCTTCTGAGCAGATTGATTTGACTATGACACAGAACGTAGTTTCTGGTACTACTCACATCAGCGGTACAACTGCATCTACAAGCATCTCTGCTGATGCCAACTACTGGGATGGTAAGGACGCTCCTGTAGTGTCTGATGGTGCGACTGCTGTTACTGTCAACTCATACTACAGCGATGTTGATCGTAGTACCCTCGTACGCAATCCGAAGGGTTCTATCTATGCTTATACATGGGCAAATAAGATTACTGGCGACGTTACGACCAATGCTGCATATAGCATCAAGATTGAGGTTCTCGGCGCTGATAATACAGTGATTGGTACTGTTGAGTGTGAGAAGTCAGAATACATGATTGGTACTTCCAATACTCTCACATGGCGTATCAACTTCGGTGATGACGACAGCGACTCTTGGAAGATGACATGGAACGAAGGTGCTCCTTCTGTCAACAACATGCCTACAAGCGTTAAGCTCTATGTTGACGGTGTTGAAAAGGCAACATCTAATATCAAGTTGATGCAGAATGGTGACGGCCAGAACTCTGTTCTTGGTGCTGTTAGCAATGCCGAAGGCATCATCAAGAGCATGATTGTTTGCGAAGGATACAATTATACTAATGCCGACGCAGCATTGAAAGCTGCTGTTGCAGCTGCTGAGACTGGTGATGAGATTACCATTATCAAGGCTGGCACTTACAAACTTCCTGGGTTTGCTGGTAAGAATTTGACAATCACAGGTAATGTTGACGGTGTAGTATTCGATAATATCGGTGCTTTCAATATGGGAGGTGTCAGTGTTACATTCAACAAAGTAACATTCGACTACTATCCAAACGCCAACTACACTGGTCTCCAGCATGCCAATACAATGGTTTACAACAACTGTATTTTCAACGGTCAGGTATTCCTCTATGGTGTGAGCGAGACATTCAACAACTGTACTTTCAATCAGGAAAGCTCTGATGCTTACAACGTATGGACATACGGTGCTAAGGCTGTTGCATTCAATGGCTGTACATTCGAATCTGCCGGTAAGTCTGTATTGATTTATAGCGAGCAGACCGACTTGGTTAACAACGTTACTGTAACTAATTCTACATTCAACGCTTCTAAAACTGTTGAAGGTAAGGCAGCTATCGAAATGGATGCAAGCCTTACAGCTGGTATCAACTTGACTATCGATACAAATACAACTGCTACAGGTTTCGCTGACGGTAGCGTTTCTGGCAACAGCCTCTGGAACAACAAGAAGGGTAATGCTGATGCTGCTAACAACGACATCACTGTAGTTGTAGGTGGTGAGAAAGTATTGTGTCCAGTTTATGAGGCTAAGATTGGTGAGGTTAAGTACAGAACTATCGAAGAGGCTTTCGCAGCTGCTGTAGAAGGTGAAACAATCACTTTGGTAGACGATGTAACTCCTGAGCTTACAAGCCAGCGTGCTATCACCAAGGCTGCTGTTATTGACTTGAATGGCAAGACTATGACCTTGACAGAGGATGACCTCTACTGGGGTACTACTACATTCAAGAACGGTAACATCGTGGTTGACCCATCTGTGGTAGCAAGCACAGCAGTATTCTGGATGTTCGAGAATCAGACATTGACACTCGATTCAGTGAAGCTCACAGCTACAGGCGTGACAGGTACATATCTCATTGGTATCAATGGTGGAACAGGTTCTGCTGTTAAATTGATCAATGGTTCTGAGATTGTTATTGGCAATGAGACTCAGGCTGATTTAAGTGCTGTAATCGCTGACAATGGTACGGGCAACAGCGTTGAGATAGAAGGATCTACCATCAATGTAAAGAACATCAAAGGCCGCTTCTATCTTGGTGGTACTAACGGTGATGTTGTTGTTGATAACACAACAGCTACTTTGAACGGTGTTAAGGAAGGTTTCTATCTCTGCGCAGGTCAGTCACTGGCTATTAATGGAACTTCTAACGTTTCAGTAACGCTCAATGACACAAACGGTCGTTATGGTATCAACCTGACCGATATCACTGCTAACTATACAAAGGCAGAAACTGCAACAGTAGATGCAACTCTCTTCGAGAAATGTGATGCTAAGATTGGCAGTGACAAGTATGCTACTCTCGTTGATGCCATCGCAGCTGCTCAGGAAGGTCAGACTATTGTACTCAATAGAGACGTTACAATGGACTATGGTGCTCGTGAAGCATTTGCTAATAACGGTGCTACTGTTACTATCGATGGTAATGGTCATACTCTGACTCTGAACCAGACTAATAGTGACTGGTCTTCATTCGGATTGGCAAACAACACGACGGTGATATTCAACAACATGACTATCGAAAAGACCGGCTACGGAGACACAAACGGTGCTTGGAACAAACACGCAATCATCTTCAGCACTCCTGTTGAGATGAATAACGTGACTGTTAACAACTCTATGGCTGTTCAGGCTGGTGCTACACTCAAGAATGTAACTATCAACGAGGCTAATGGTTACTATGGTTTGTGGATTAACGGTAACGGTCAGACTGTAACTGTGGAAGGTGGTTCTATCACTGCTACTAACGGCGGTCGCGGTATCAAGATTGCAGATCAGTACATCGATGCTCCTGCACAGGTTAACTTGACTGTTAATGGTATGACATTCAGCACAGCTAAGAAGGCTGCGGTTCTCGTTACTTCTACTGCAGGTGCTAAGATTACTGCAAGCAACGTAAACATCGAGAATGTTGCTGAAGACAAAACTAACTTTGTGTGGGTTGACGAGGATCGCGCTGCAAACTACGCAGCAGTAGAAGTAACTGGTGCTGATGTTGCACAGGAAGCTGTAGAATCATTCCCAATCGTTGTTAAGAACGGTGAAAAGATTCAAAGTTACTTCAAGAATTTGCAAGCTGCATTTGATGCTGTTCAGGAGGGTGAGACTATCGTGCTGGTGAATGACATCACAGCTACTGAGACTGTTGTAGCAAACGCAACAGCTACTCTCGACCTCAATGGATTCACTGTTTCAATGGAGGATGCTTCAAGTGCAACAGCTGCTTTGATCAAGAACAATGGTAACCTTACTATTGTTGACGGCAGTGAGGCTAAGGCAGGTAAACTCTACTTCAAATCTATTACACCGAGTGCAACCAATGCTTATGCAAGCAATGTTATCAGCAACTACGGCACAATCACTATCAATGGCGGTACTATCGAAAACGCTACTGTTGGTGGCGCATGCTATGCGCTCGACAACTACGCTGGTAGCACAGCTACTATCGAAGGTGGTAAGCTCATTGCTGCCAATACAGCTGTTCGTATCTACAACTGGACAGACGGTGAGGCAGCAAAAGCTACACTCAACATCACTGGTGGTGAAATCGTTAGCGAGGATGGCTATGGTGTCAATGTGAACTCAGGCAACACTCCGTACGTAGCTCTTAACATCAGCGGTGGTACAATCACTACCAACGATACTGACTACAACCTTGCTGTCTATGTTATCAACAAGGGCAATGCCGCTAACTTCACTGCTAATGTAACTGGCGGTACTCTCAACGGCAACTTCGCTCTCAACGGTGTTACATCAACAACAATGGCTGAAGATGCAGTATCTGTATCAGACGGTACATTAGAAGGTGTGATTTGCAACGCTGATCCTGCTTATGGATTCGTCTCTGGCGGTACATTCTCTTCTGCTGTAAACGAGGCTTACTGTGCTGCAGGCTACATCCCAACAGTTAATGTCGATGGCACATACGGAGTTAAGTCAGGTGTTTACGTAGCTCGCATTGACGGTGTTGGTTACGAATCACTCCAGGAGGCTTACGATGCAGTGGCTGACGGTGGCACAATCACTCTCGACACTGATGCTACTGGTGCGGGCCTTGTTGTCAAGAAGAACGTGACTATCGACTTCAACGGCAAGACTTACACTGTAAACGATGCTGTTGGTTCAACAGGTACTGCTACACTCGCATTCCAGGTTCTCGCTGGTGCTAATGCTACTCCTTACAACGTGACATTCAAGAACGGTAAAATCGCCGTTACTAACGACGTAGTTGCAGGAAGCAAGAAGCTTAAGGTAGTTGTTATGAACTACAGCAACCTCACTCTCGATGGCATGACTATCGACGGTACAGGTAGCGATGAAATGATTTACGGTGTAGTTGCTAACAACGGTGAGCTCACACTCGCTGGTGAAACGACTATCACTGTTGCTGAAGGCGACTGTGCTCTCGATATCGACGGTTCACAGAAATACTACGGTGTTGTAACTGCTAACATCGGTGAAGGCGTAGAAATAAATGGTGATGTAGATATCTACGGTGAAGAAGCATCTGTAGAAATCACCGGCGGTACGTTCAAGGGAGACTTCAGCATTAAGCCAGAAGCTTATGTGCTGATTACCGGCGGCGCATTCTACGACAATGACGACGAGGACGTGCTTCTCCACTTGGCTTATGGCTATCAGCTGACGGGCAGTGCTGCTCCATACGCTGTAGAGAACACAGGAACTACTGACTTGGTGAAAATCGAGGATAATGGCAACTGCACAGAATTCTACGTGGATAAAAAGTATGAAGTGGTTGAGCTCGTTTACACTCGCACCCTGAAGGCTACCAACACCTGGTATCCATTGTATGTCCCATTCCAGATTCCAGTAACAGATGAGTTGCTGCAGGACTATGATGTGACATACATCAACGACGTTCACTCTTACGATGAAGACAACAACGGCGAGATTGACAAGATGCAGATGGAGGTGTTGAATATTGCTGCAGGCAATACGCTCAAGGCTAATTATCCATATCTCTTCCGTGCCAAGAATGAGGATGCGAAGAATATGGAGCTTGTGCTTGAGAATACGACGCTGTATCCAACCGAGGAGAACTCAATTGAATGTTCTTCTGTGTTCATGAAGTTTAAGGTGACCGGTATCTATGAAGAAAAAACCTTTGGCGAGCTTGGAAAGCTTGATGAGGTGATGGGTATGTCTGGCGGTAGCTGGAAGTATGCTACCGATGAAAGCGTAACGCTTCCTGCATTCCGCCTCTACCTCACAGTTACATCTCTGGATGGCTCTCCAGTTGCGGTTGACCCAGCCGCGTTGGCTAAAATCCGTATCTGTCTCCGCGGCGAGGAAGGCGATGCCACCGGCATCATCTCTCCAGCAACCATGGAGTCAGCAGCCGGCGCTGCTATCTACGACCTCATGGGCCGTCAGGTTGTAGCTCCTGAAAAGGGACGCATCTACATCATGAACGGAAAGAAAGTGATATTTAAATAAAAAAAAGAGACTCGCCTCCTCCCTCGGCTGCGATGGAGGAGGCGAAAGCCTCGAAAGATAAAGAATCAGAAATTTTTATAAAATCAAAGAGTATGAAAGAAAAGTATGTAAAGCCAGAATTACATGTGGAAAAGATTGAATTGGATCTGTGTTTATTAGGCGGAAGTAAGGTAGACATAGGGGATGGTACAAGTAATAACTTTAACGAAGCAGACATCCGTGAAATATTTGAGGATACAGACAATGGAAGTTTGTGGTAAAACCACGACGGATAGTATCCCATTTTTAAAGGATAGGGGCAGATTCTTGCAATGGAGAATCTGCCCCTGCTTTTTGTGTGGTGGCGTGACATATTTTTTGTACAGTGCAGACTTCTTTTTTCTCAGAATAGGTAGCCAGAATACCTTTTTACATCATCTATACTCACACACCGTATGCACGTTATTTTACCCATCTTTCTGCACCTCAAAAGGGGTGAGACTCTTACCTATACCATAGGTGAGAGTCTCACGTGTACCATAGGTGAGACTCTCACCCCTTTTGAGGTGCTGGAACTATCTTAAACATGGTATTTTAAATACTATGCGCACGATGAGCACGTAGGGGCGGAAGGCGATACCTTTTGCCGATACGGAAAGGAAACGTGATAAATAAGGACGGGAACATGTCGATTGGCATATTCCCGTCCTTATTTATTTTTAGCAAAATTCTTTTGTGGGGTAGTGAAATTACAAGCCAAGCTTATCCTTGATGGCGTTCTTTGCGTCTTCTGCAGCTTTGTCAACAGCTTCATTTGCAGCTTCCTTGGCTTTTTCTTCAGCCTCTTCTACAGCTTCCTTAACCTGTTCCTCTGCTTCTTCCACAGCTTCGCTGCCGGCAGCCTTTGCCTCTTCTACAGCAGTTTCTGTGTCTGCCGCAATGTTGTTGGCAACGTCTAATGCGTCAGCTGGGATAGCTTTGATGGTTGCAACAATGTTTGAAATAGTCTCGTTGCCTGCTGCGAATTCGTTGATTTTCTCTTCGTTTTCAGCGATGTACTCCTGAACTTTTACGAGATAAGCCTTTGCTTCTTCGATTTTGCCTTCTTTCTGAAGCTGAGTGATGTAGTCCTTTGCTTTTGTGAGGACAGACTTTGCATCTTCTGCGCTTGCAGATTCAATTGCTGTTGAGAGTTCGCTGATTGCTTCGTTTGCTTTTTCTGTTGCGACAGCTGCGATAGAGTCTGTTTCAGATCCGCCTTTTGCTGTGCCGTCACATGCGGAGAAAGTGATAGCTGCTACAGCCATGATTGCAAGAAAAATTTTTTTCATTTTTTGCTAAATTAAATAGTTAGACAATAATAGATGATTGAATAAATGATTAAGTTCCTAAACCATTGCAAAGATAACGAGTTTTTTCTTAACTTTGCAAAGTCATATCATTTTTTACGGAAATGCGAAGCTTTTTTACCTATTTGATAGCTTTTTTGGGTTTTTTCCTGTCTTTCTCTTGTGGGGAAGACCGTACCTATGAGTATGAAGAGAAAACGAGACATAATCATTGGATGCAGGAGGTGGTGCTGGACAAGTATCTTTGGGCTGATACGTTGGCGAATTTTGAACCTGCATGGAAAAACTATTTTGAAACTCCTTCTCAATTTCTTTCCACCTTAGTGAAGAAGAGCGGGCAGAAAGATGCGTGGTCATACGTGGAAATGGATACGCTGAATGAGGACAGCCATGAAAGAGGAAATTTTAACCATATAGATTCTTATGGCTTTGATTTTCTGATGATGACAGATCCTACAGGGCATACGACAAAGCAGGTCTTGCGTGTGCTGACGGTTTACCCCAACAGCCCTGCTGAGAGAGCCGGATTGAAGCGTAACGATTATATCTGCTCGTATGATTCCTACAAGATAACAAAGAAGAATATGACGAAACTCCAAAAAGGGGAAGGACGGCTGTTGGAAGTTTGTCATTTGGCTGAAAACGAATCGGATGCAACACTTTACTGGGATGATACTTTGATGGTCTCTTTAGGGGCATCCGGGTATGTGGAAGATGTAGCCTTCCCCGTGGTGCGAGTGCTGGAAGCTGGCGGCATGAAGATTGGGTATTTGATGTGTACTCGATTGCTGGAATATCCTGTTGAGAAAGGATTGGTTGGCAGTGGTGTCTATCGCGACATGCTGGATGCGGCGATGAATCAGTTGAAGTTGGCTGGCGTGGAAGAGGTGGTGCTGGATTTGCGTTTATGCAATGATGGTACGATAGAGATGGCGCAGCGATTGGCAAGTTATGTGGTTGATCCACAAAAGTATTCTGCAAAGTTTGCTAAGACATTCTGGAATCATTCAAATCGCTCCAACAACATGGAATATCCTTACGACCAGTCTGTTGAAAATCTGGGCTTGCATCGTGTCCATATTCTCACGAGTGCCTATACGCAAGGTGCAGCAGAGTGGCTTATTCATGCTTTGCAGCATACAATGGGAACCGATAATGTTGTTTTGATAGGTAAGGCTACGGCAGGCCAGAATGTGATGACAATGCAAGTGGCGCATGAGTATCACATCCGTTTGTTCCCGGCTGTGGCGTATGTTGCAGACGGTGGAGGAAATTATGACTATGGAAGTTTGATGCCAACAGTTGAAATCGATGAGTTTTCTTTCGTGAATCTGGGTGAATATGGTTCAATGGATGAAATCTTGCTATTTACAGCAGTTGATTATATACTGAATAATGGACAAAATGACGGTTTGTGGGAGTGAAATCATGACAGTTTGTCATGATTGAATTAGTGGAATGATAGTTGCAGGTTGTTTGGGTGATAAACAACCAAAACATAAAAACTGCAACTATGAACTTCAATAATCAAAATCAAAATGGCCAGCAACAGACTGGTAAAGAGGTTCTTGAAAGGTATGCAACGAACCTCGTAGAGCGTGCTAAGAATGGAAAGCTTGATCCTGTCATAGGTCGTGACGAGGAAATCAGACGAATTTTGCAGATTCTTAGCCGACGAACTAAGAACAATCCTATACTGATTGGCGAACCTGGTACAGGTAAGACCGCTATTGTGGAAGGTCTTGCAGGGCGTATTGTACGCGGTGATGTTCCAGAGAATCTTCGAGATAAGCAACTCTATTCGCTGGATATGGGTGCTCTCATTGCTGGTGCCAAATATCAGGGCGAATTTGAAGAGCGGCTCAAAGCTGTGGTAAAAGCCGTTGTGGAGAGCGATGGAAAAATCATCCTTTTTATAGATGAAATCCATACTCTTGTTGGAGCTGGGCAGACGAGTGGAGCAATGGATGCTGCCAACATCCTCAAGCCCGCCTTGGCACGCGGAGAATTACGTTCCATTGGTGCTACAACTCTTGATGAGTATCAGAAGTATTTTGAGAAGGACAAGGCGTTGGAACGCCGTTTCCAGACAGTGATGGTTGATGAGCCTGATGTACCTTCCTCTATATCCATTCTCCGTGGCTTGAAAGAACGTTACGAGAATCATCACAAAGTGCGTATCAAGGATGAAGCAATTATTGCTGCTGTTGAACTCAGCAACCGCTATATCACAGACCGTTTTTTGCCAGATAAGGCGATAGACTTGATGGATGAGGCGGCTGCAAAGCTTCGTATGGAACGTGATTCTGTTCCGGAACAGCTTGATGAATTGAGCCGTAGGCTGAAGCAGCTTGAAATTGAACGTGAAGCAATTAAGCGTGAAGGCGACAAAGAAAAACTCGCAGAATTAAATCGAATTATCGATACGCTGAAGGCTGATGAGCAGAAACAGCGTGACAAGTGGGAAGGCGAGAGGGCTTTGCTCAATCAAATCCAGAGTGATAAGCAGCAGATGGAACAGCTGAAGTTTGAAGCTGATAAGGCAGAACGTGAAGGTAATTATGGGCTTGTTGCGGAAATTCGTTATGGAAAACTTCAGCATCTGGAGGAAGACATCAAAGCTGTTCAAGAGAAGTTGGCAGAAGCTCAGGGTGGGGAAGCGCTTGTGAAAGAGGAGGTTGAAAGTGAAGACATTGCTGATGTGGTGAGTCGATGGACGGGTATTCCTGTGAACAAGATGCAGACTTCTGAACGTACAAAACTTGTTCATTTGGAGGAGGAGCTTCATAAGCGTGTGATAGGCCAAGATGAGGCTATTCGTGCAGTGAGTGACGCTGTGCGTCGTAGCCGGGCTGGGCTTCAAGACCCTAAGCGTCCTATTGGTTCTTTCATTTTCTTGGGTACAACAGGTGTGGGAAAGACCGAGCTTGCTAAGGCTTTGGCAGACTATCTCTTTGATGATGAAGCGATGATGACGCGTATCGACATGAGCGAATATCAAGAGAAGTTCAGCGTGACTCGGCTCATTGGAGCACCTCCTGGCTACATTGGCTATGAAGAAGGTGGTCAACTCACTGAAGCAGTACGCAGGAAACCCTATTCTGTTGTGCTGTTTGACGAGATAGAGAAAGCGCATCCAGACGTTTTCAACACGTTGCTGCAGGTGCTTGATGATGGTCGTCTGACAGACAATAAGGGACGTGTGGTTAACTTCAAAAATACAATTATCATCATGACCAGCAATGCGCAACGTGACCAGCTTCGTAGCATTTTCCGTCCAGAATTTCTTAATCGAATAGATGACGTTATTACTTTCTTGCCGCTTAATGAGACGGAAATTCTGCAGATTGTAAGTTTGCAGATAGAGAAAGTGGTCAAGATGCTTTCACAGAATGGAATCGTGCTTAAGGTTTCAGATGAGGCTATGGCTCTTATAGCTAAGGCTGGCTATGATCCGCAATTTGGTGCTCGCCCTGTCAAACGGGCCATTCAGGACAAGTTGCTCAATGAACTTAGTAAGCGTATCATTAGCGGTGCAATTGTTCACGAGAAGCCGGTCTGTGTCAAGGCAAATGGTGGGGAACTTGTGTTTGAACAATGAGGTGGCAGGCTTTTTTCCTATGCGAAATAGGGAAAATCCCATTGTTGTATGGCAGAAATTCCATACCTTTGTAGCTGAAAATTAGGAAGTATATGACACAAAGTGTGAAAATACTGATTTGTTTAATTTAATAATATGAAAATGAAGAAGTTATTTGCAATTTCAATGGTTTGTGCGCTGCTTGGAAGCTGTGGCTCAGGCGAGAAGAAAATTGAAGGAAATGTTGAAAATATTAAAGGCGACTGGCTGATAGAGGAAGCGATGGGCAAAAGTACTGCAGGTGGAGAAAAAGAAGCTTTTATCAGTTTTGGAGAAGATGGGAAATTCAATGGGAATACGACTGTCAATTCGTTCTTTGGCGAATATAGTGTCGTTGTTGAAGGGGACAGCCTGAAGCTTGCTAATATTGGAATGACACGCATGATGGGTCCTACAATGGAAATAGAGGATGCTATTGTGAAAGCTCTTGGCAGTTATAGCACAGTGAATGTGTCAGATAGTACAGCTGTAATGCTGGACGAAAAAGGTGAGGCTGTTTTGAAACTTCGCAAGAAATAATGCTTCAATTCATCTTCAGATGAGCATATACATGAAGCGGTGGCACAGCTGTGCCACCGCTTCATGTACTATATGGTTTGTTGATAAACTGTTATGCATTGGCTTCTTCGGAATTCTCTTCTTGATTCTCCTCTTCCTTGTTCACAAATTCTGTTATTCCATTGTTTACAAGAATGTTGTACCATGAAAGCACTTTGCGCATGTCGGAGACCCGAACGCGGTCTGTGTCGTAGTTTGGAAGTACTTTGGCAAAAAACGCAATGATATCATTCTGATCAGCTTTCTTGGGAGAGAGGTCTACAGCCTTTCCATCGTAGTTCTGTTTGATAGAGTCGAATACGGATGCAAGGCTCACTTCGTTGTCGTCATTTGTGTAGATAGAAATGTCGCCCAAGGATACAACTTGGTCAGCACCAAAAGCTGGCATACGCTTTTTTTGCGCGTCAATTGTTTCAACGATAAGGTTGTTTGTGCCGCGTGATACGAGCTTGTAAAGCCCCGGTTTGCCTGAAATGGCGAGAATTTTCTTCATCATAATCTTATTTTTATTTTTACGATTTTACAATTGGTTGATATTTATTTTTTTGATTGTACAATTTGGGAGATTATAAACTCTATTTGTTCTTCGATATTGGTGGCTCCGTCGTTGATGATGCAGAAGTCTGCACGGTGGCGTTTCTCTTCTTCGTCCATTTGCTGCGCCATGCGAGATTTTATTTGCTGGGCGGAGGATTTGTCGCGTGCGATGGCTCTTTCCAATCGAACCTCAGTAGGTGCATAGACTTCTATTGTGATATCAACAGATTTGTCAAAGTTGGACTCGAATAGCAATGCGTTCTCTTGAACAACGATGCCGCTATCCTGTTTGTTTGCCCAATCAATAAAGTCTTGCTTGACAACAGGATGTACGATGCTGTTGATGATAGCTGCATTCTTATCATTGGCGAATAGGAATTTCGCAATGGCAGGTTTATTCAGAGCATTATCGTGAGTGTATGCATTTTCGCCAATGATCTGTGTCAGTTTTTTCTTTATGAGCGGGCTGTTCCCCATCAGCCTTTTTGCCTCTTCGTCGCAATTGTAAACAGGTATCCCTCTCTGCTTTAATAAGTTGCAGATATATGATTTCCCTGCACCGATTCCACCTGTGATACCGATTTTTATCATTCCGAAGCTTGTTCTATGACATATTCCACTGCCTCAGGGGAAATGCGGAGGTTGCGAATGTTGGATGGCTGTTGGCGTACGTATAGCTTGCAGTAATCTGTGCCTTTCTTTACATCTTCGTAGTCGGCTGCAAGAACGAAATCTTCAGCTGTAATTTCATCGTAGAGTGTTGAGCTGACCAAAAAGATTATTTTTGCTTTGAGGGGAAATGTGCGCATGATTTTATTGGGTGGCACATTCTCGCATTGGACAGGTACTAATACAATTTTGTCCGTGAATATGTCGACGCAGATTTCTGCATTGATAGTGTCGGGGAAAACTTTCACACCCCGTGGCTCCACTAATGCCAATCGGGTATTGATGGTGTCCTCAACTTCTTTGTATGCAATGTTTTCTGTTTCTATGCTGGTGATATTTTTATAAATATCTTCTGGTGCATATACATCAACAGAGTCTGGTGATAGAATGGTGCCACAATGGAATCGACCACCTGTGGTTGAAATGCTGCCTTTAAAGGTGACGGGTACACGTTTGTGCTGTCCGTTGGAGTAAAATGCTTCTATTTTGTTAGGAATGGTTGATTTGTAGGTCATTCCAGTAGGCTTTACTTTCTGTGCCGCACGGCGGAAATTATTTGCATCAATAATGATTTCCCCATTTCCATTGTCGATTTCCTTGAAGCTGATGGTTAATTCTCTAACTTCGTTTATCATGAACTTGTAGTAGAATGCGTTCCATCCTTTGCTGGCATAGCTCACGCTTACTTCTTGAGGCATATCGGTCGTGTAGATGATATCCTTGGGCATGTCAACAATGTTGAGTTTGTAAGTGAGACTGACTTCGGATGTCTCTTTAACTGATTGCATGAACCAGAATACGATTGATATGACAAAGAATATCAAAAACACAAGAAAATTGCGATTGATTTTGACCAACCGCAATCTTCTTAGTATAACTTTTGTGAAGTTGGCAAGCATTTGAATCTGAGTCTATTGAAAATGAACAGATTATTGCTGCTGTGGCTGCTGACTGCCTTCTGCGTAGACGTAATTGCGATCAATCTGTATAGTCACGCCTTTAGATACTTCAATGGTGAGGAAAGGCTGGCCTTCATTGAGGGATTTTACTGTGCCATACACACCACTGGCAGTGATGACCTTGCTGCCGATAGTGAGGCTTTTGCGGAAATTTTCTATTTCCTTCTGGCGCTTGCGCTGTGGTCTTATCATGAAGAAATAAACGATGACAAACATGGCAATAATCATGATAATCATGCTCCAATCGAAGCCGCCTTGTGCAGCGCCTGCTGCTTGAATAAGAGTGAACATAGTTTTTTGAGTTAGGTGTTATTTTAATGGTTTTATTTTAATTTTAATAATGTGTTTATTCCCCACGAACTGATTAAGCCTTGGTGAGTTTGTTTTCCTTCTTCAGCATCTTTGCTACAGAGTCGATAATTCCATTGACATAACCAGAACTTTTTGGAGTGCTGTACCATTTAGCTATTTCTACGTATTCGTTGATGGTGACTGAAATGGGAATCTGAGGAAAGCTAAGGAGTTCAGCAATGGCTATTTGCATAATGATAACATCCATGTATGCTAATCGGTTGAATTCCCAATTCTTGACGCATCGTCCAATGAGTGAACGATAATATTCATCGTTCATGATGGTTCGACGGAAAAGGCGGATGGCGTATTCTTGGTCTTCCGTGTCTCTGTATTCTGGAACCAGCTCTTGGTTGGCACCATTTTCAGGGCAGAATTTCTTGATGGTCTTAAGGACGAATGTGTCAACGATGTCTCTGTCGTCATTCCAGTAAAGGCTTTGTTCCTCAAGGATATCGTCGATACGCTCATCTTTCATGATGATGTTTTTGTATATTTTTCGCCAAACTTCCCTGTCGTCATCATAAGTGACAGCTTCCATCTGCATATACTCTTGATAGTATTCGCTTTGGAGGATGTCTGCGTAAAGTTTCTTGATATAATCAATATCGTTGTTCCAAGACTTTTTCTTTGTCTCTACGAACTCTTGGAGTTGCTTGTTTGCCTCAAGTTGTGCTGTGAATTGGTTGTCTGCAAAACGGTGGCTGACCATTTCGTCAATGTGCCCAATTTTGTTCATCTTTTCCTTCTCTTCAACTTGCTTGTAGGCATAACGAGAAACACTTACTATAAGTAGCAGCATATAGTTGTAGAGGTCGTATGCTTTTGATAGGCTAAACAGGAGCTCTTTCTCTGCTGTATCAATGCTTTTGTCGTTGTTCTGATAATAAGCGTACATGAGCTGTACGACTTTCAGACGAATGAGTGAACGATTAATCATAAAATCAAAAAACTCTTTTTTTGTTTGCTAATGAATAAAAAGCCAAATCTTGTTCTTTTTTCTTTTGTTATGCTAAATAACAGATTTGCCTGCAAATTTAGTGAATTTCTCCGAATTTTCGGAGCTTTTTGCGACAATGATTGAACGAAATTGAAAAAAAGGAGTGAAAATCTTGTGTAAAAGAAAAATAATTGACAATTTTGTAACAAAAATAACGCATATACTAAAAAACAACACTAAAACTGATGATTATGGGAGAAACTGACAAAGACCTCGTTTTTTCGGAAA
>JAFWAX010000053.1 GCA_017507385.1 Bacteroidaceae bacterium
ATCCACAGAGGGTTCATCTTCTGCCTCAACATCTACGCCATCCACTGTAAAGGAGTTCATCGCCTCGCTCACCTTGATGAGACAGGGATGGTTTGCTTCTATCGCTGTGATAGCCTGAAAGTTCACGGTCATTCCCACGATGTTCTCATCAGCATCTGCCTCTGTGTCCACGCCTGTGAAGTCTGCCAGCTGCACATCATTGCCGAAGGCTGCTTTCACCTGCTCCGCAGTCATGTCGAAAGGCAGCACGAGGGTGTTCCACACATTGGCTGCAAGGGTGCGATTCACACGCACGTTCACACCTTCGGCAGCCTCGGGCATGGTTGTTGAGAGCTCGTCAAGCAGAACGCGGTTCTCTGCAATCTCGATGTCGAAAGTGGCATTGTCAAACAAGATTGCCTCGGATGAAGTGGTGGTGAATTCAATCTCGCTCAGCGCCGCAGTCAGCTCTGTTCCGATAGCCAGCTCTGCATCCGCCTTCACATACACTTTCAGTAAGGTTCCACTTGTGTCGGCAAAAGGAAGTTTCAAATTTGAATAGCAAATGAACTTGGCAGCCCGCTCTGTTTGCATCGCTGAGCTTACCGTGAAGCTTTCGTCGTTCATGCGGCCGGTCTTGGCTGATGTTGGAATGCCTTTGTCGTTCAGCACGAAGCTCAGCCCTTCGGGAAGGGTGAGAGTGATATCGAAAGCGGTTAGTTCATAGTCATCGTTGACCAGTTCGATGTCTATGGTGCCGATGCCGCCTTGGGGGATGTAGGTTTTCCCGACCTTGACGCCATTCTCGGCATGCACCGGCAAGAAGCTTGCCAGCAGCGCAAAAAGGATGAAAATGTTTTTCTTCATAAGATATATTGTTTTAAGTTATTTAATACGAATGATGGAGCAGCGGCTTATTGTGGGTCAAGCATTTCAACCATGCTTTTTCTGCTCTTGGCCGGCGCATTGCCTTCCAGCAGGATGTCGATAACAGCAACGGCATCGGTAATCGTTATGTCGCCGCTGCCATTCACGTCGGCTGCCACGCTGACGAAATCGATAGGAGTGCTTCCTAAGAGGTGGCTCACAATGGCAACAGCGTCAGTGATGGAGATTCTTCCGTCACCATTCGTGTCGGCTACCTTTACGCCGCTCACTTTGAGCGTAGCATTCGCGTTGTAAGGACGAATGGCTTTCACGTCTTCAGTGGTCAGCTCGATGTTCTTGATGGTAACAGAATGATGGTCAGCTGCCATTTCTTGGCTGGTCTCTACAACAAGGTTGAGCAGCGCGCCTTCTGTGCCGCTGAAAACAGACTTGGTATTTGAAAGCACAGTAATCAGATAATTTCCGCTTGCCAGTTGCTTGAAGGATACGGCATGGTCCTCTCCCTTGCGTTCTGTCAGCTGGCACTCAGACAAGGTGGCGTTCTCGGGAAGAGCGACCTCAAGCTGCAGGGCAGTGATAGGTTTGTTGTTGTGCATGTTGACAGGGACGGTGATGCTCTTTCCGCGGATGACCTCAGCGTCGCTAATCTCCAGGTAGTTGTCTTTTCCCGGGTTGTATGGCGCTTCGACAATGCCGCCTTTGAATATCTCTTCCGTCCAGCCTGCGGCAATGTAGGCGTCACGCGTTCCGTAGGGGACGGTCAATTGGCAAGCGTCTGCAAGTCCAGAGAATACGTTAGAAGGGGTAGTATAGGATGAAGCATCATAAGCACTATAATGAGAAATAGTGGTGGGGTCTTCAATTTCAGAAATTATTGACGTCAACTGATTGCAATTAGCGAAGGCATTCCCCGAAATGTTTTTTATATTATTAGGGAGGGTGATGGAGGTCAGGCCAGTACAATCTCTGAAGGCATCGTTCCCTATGCTCTCCACACTGTTGGGGATAATGATAGAGGTCAGACCAGTACAGCCAGAGAAGGCGGACGATGCGATTCCCTTCGTCCCTTCTTTGATGGTTATATCCGTGTCTTCTGGCATATTCCCTTTATAAAGAACAACTCGGCCGATGTAAACCAATCCATCTTCTTGGCTGTTAAGTAAATCGACACCATAAAATGCATAGTCTCCAATTTCTGTCACGCTGTTGGGGATGGAGAGGGAAGTCAGGTTGTGACAGCCAGAGAATGCATCTTCACCAATCCTTGTCACGCTGTTTGGGATGGTTGCAGAGGTCAGTCCGCTACAGCCCTCAAAAGCGCATCTCTCAATGCGCGTCACTCCGTTGGGAATATCGATAGAGGTTAGACCATCGCAACAGATGAATGCATAAGGCCCAATAGCGGTCACGCCGCTGGGAATCGTTGTGTTTTTGCATCCTGCAATCAGCTTCCCGCTTTCGGTATGGATAAGCGCATTGCAATTGTCTCGTGAATCATAGATAGGGTTGTCCGCGTCAACTTTGATAGAAGTAAGGCTGGAGCAGCCACAGAAAGCCTGGTCGCCAATGCTTGTCACGCCCTCAGGTATGTTGATGGAGGTCAAGCTGAAGCAGTTATTGAAAGCAACAATGCCAATGCTTGTCACGCCCTCAGGTATGCTGACGGATGTCAGTGCAGAGCAGCCTTGGAAAGCAGCAATGCCAATGCTCGTTACGGTATACTGTACACCGTCCTTCATGAAAGAAGACGGAATCACGATGTCGCCAGAATAGTCGTAGCCCTCTGGATACGTCACTTCCACGTCTTTGTGCGTGTCGTCGGTCGTTGCGATGACGTTGTAGTGCAAACCTTCATGCTCGATTTCGTACGCAAAGGCCATGCTGTTCAGCCATAGGGCGAACAAAAAGAATAAGGTTTTCTTCATAGTTTTTCATAAGCACCTTCGGAGCTCCGGCAAAGGTTTCCTTAGATTAGTTAAACGAATACAAGAAGCGTGGAACTGTATGTCCACATCTTCAAGGTGAAGGCCCTAGGAATAGCCTGAAACAACAAAGATGGATACGATAACGCAGTTCCACGCAATGATGCGTGAAGCCGCTATGTCCACTTCTGTTGTTTCGAGATGGCTTTTCTTAGGCACGCGAGCCGTCTCAAACATTTCTGCAATGATTGAAAATTTCCTAGGTTTTCACCTTGCAAGAAAGAGCATAACGCTTCTGTTTTCCAAAATGTCTTGACACCCCAAGGGGCATCCCAACAGCTTTTGAGAGCTTTTGATTGGCAAATATAAAGCATCTTGTTAATTTATGCAAACATTTCACGTTTTTTTTTCGTTTTCTTGCCGTCGATTTCTTTTTTCGCCATAGGATGAGAAGATAACATCGCTACTGATGAAATAAAATTTCGATGAATCCGCTCTAACAAAAAACCACGCCTTTTTCGCACACACCGTACACATAATATTTAAAACACCGTGCGAGAAATATTTCAAACGCGGTGTTTTAAATATTTCTCGCACGGTGAA
>JAFWAX010000054.1 GCA_017507385.1 Bacteroidaceae bacterium
CCTGATGTGTTCAACCTGCTCCTACAAGTGATGGACGAAGGAAGGCTCACCGACACTCAAGGGCGAACCATCGATTTCCGCAACACCGTCATCATCATGACCAGCAACGTTGGCACCCGTCAACTCAAAGAATTTGGTCGGGGTGTTGGTTTCTCAGCCATGAGCGGCATGAACGATAAGGAAATCAGCCGTTCCGTCATCCAAAAAGCCCTCAACAAGCAATTCTCCCCCGAATTTCTCAATCGCATCGACGAAATCATCACTTTCGACCAGCTCGAACTCGATGACATCCTTCAAATCATCAACATAGAGCTCCGCAGCCTCTACAAACGCATTGACGACCTCGGCATACATCTCGAAATCACCAAGGAAGCTCAAATCTTCATAGCCGAAAAAGGCTACGACAAACAGTTTGGTGCCCGTCCCCTCCGCCGCGCCATCCAGCAGCACCTCGAAGACAGCATATGCGAACTCATCGTTGAAGAGCAAGTAAGCGAAGGCGACACAATTCAAGCCGATCTGCAAAACGGGAAAGTAATCGTCTGCAAAAAACCATAAGCCAACCGCACACATAATATATATACCACAGCCGAAAAAGAGTGGAAAAGCAAACTTGAGTTCGAGGAATTAGTTTGTAGTGATATTTATAGCATTCATATTAGCAACAAGAAAAGAAGGGACCTTGACAAGTCTTATAAAACCGCACCCCTCGGGTTCGCCATGGCGGACCCGAGGGGTGCGGTGTGTCGTACCCGAGGGGTACGGTTAATTATTTGTCTTTTATTCTAAAATATTACTGTCCGCTAAACCTCCCCCCTTATTTGCGGAATTTACCGCTTGACAAGCCCCCTCTATAACTCCTTCAACGGCTGTCCGACAAAATAGACTGCTCTAAAAAGTCTTTGATTTTTTAGCGGACACCAATAATTCTAATCACAAAGAATAGGTCATTCCATCTTTTGAATGGAAATGAAAGTGTCGAGAATTCGCCACCAGTCCTCATGTCACACAGACAAAATGTCAGTCACACCTGTGGCTGGCATTATTTTTGATTGCAAAAAAGTGAATCCGCATCCATTTATTGCGGTGTCGGGAAAATTTATATCGAAAAAACTTAAATAATCATATTATAATATGGCACAGCAAGGTAACATCGGGGTTACGACAGAGAACATCTTCCCCGTCATCAAAAAGTTTCTCTATAGCGACCACGACATCTTCATCCGCGAGATTGTCAGCAATGCGGTTGACGCTACGCAGAAGCTGAAAACACTGGCAAGAAAAGGGGAACTGAAGGAGGAGGCTGGCGACTTGACTGTACGCGTGAAGCTCGACAATGAGGCTGGCACGCTGACGGTGAGCGACCACGGCATCGGCATGACTGAGGAGGAGATTAACAAGTACATCAACCAGATTGCATTCTCTGGCGCCAACGACTTCCTGGACAAGTACAAAGAGGACGCAAACGCCATTATCGGCCACTTCGGCTTGGGCTTCTGCTCGTCGTTCATGGTGAGCAAGAAGGTGGAAATCATCACCAAGAGCTGGCAGGAAGGCAGCAAGGCTGTCAAATGGAGCTGCGACGGAAGCCCATCGTTTACCATCGAGGATGCAGACAAGGCTGAACGTGGCACTGACATTGTCATGTACATCGATGACGACTGCAAGGACTTCCTTGAGAAGTACAAAATCAGCGAGTTGCTCAACAAGTACTGCAAATTTCTCCCTGTTCCTGTTGCTTTTGGCAAGAAGACTCAGTGGGACGACAAGGAGAAGAAGAGTGTGGAAACAGATGAGGACGATGTTATCAATGACACCACCCCGCTCTGGACTCGCAAGCCATCAGAGCTGAAGGACGAGGACTACAAGGAGTTCTACAAGAAGCTCTACCCCATGAGTGACGAGCCGCTCTTCTGGATTCACCTCAATGTTGACTATCCGTTCAACCTCACAGGCGTGCTCTACTTCCCAAAGGTGAAGAGCAACCTTGACATTCAGAAGAACAAAATAAACCTCTACTGCAACCAGGTGTTCGTCACAGACAACGTCGAGGGTATTGTGCCCGACTTCATGACCCTGCTGCATGGCGTCATCGACTCGCCAGACATTCCTCTCAACGTGAGCCGAAGCTACCTGCAGAGCGACTCCAACGTGAAGAAGATTTCTACCTACATTTCCAAGAAAGTGAGCGACCGCCTCTCATCCATCTTCAAGAGCGACCGCCAACAGTTTGAGGAGAAGTGGGACGACATCAAGATTTTCATCAACTACGGAATGCTCTCTGAAAGCGACTTCTACGACAAGGCGAAGAACTTCTCCCTGCTCAAGGATACAGATGGCAAAATGTACACCTTCGAGGAGTACCAGACCCTCATCAAGGGCGAGCAGACTGACAAGGACGGCAACCTCATCTATCTGTATGCCAACAACAAGGATGACCAGTACAGCTACATCAACGCAGCCAACGCCAAGGGCTACAACGTGCTGCTGATGGACGGGCAGCTGGACCCTGCCATGTTCAACCTCTATGAAGAGAAGTTTGAGAAGAGCCGCTTCACACGCGTGGACTCAGATGTGGTGGACCGTCTCATCGTGAAGAATGACGACAAGAAGGAGGAATTGCCAGAGGATGACAAAAAGTCACTTACCGACACATTCAAGAATGCCCTCCCAAAACTGGACAAGATTGAATTCAACATAGAGCCTCAAGCGCTTGGCGAAAATGCAGCACCAGTCATCATGACTCAAAGCGAATATATGCGCCGAATGAAGGACATGTCACGTTTACAGCCAGGCATGGCATTCTATGGCGAAATGCCAACTATGCTCAACCTCGTGCTCAACACCGACCATCCGCTCATCAAGCAAAGCATCAAGGACGCAAAATCTGAAGTGGTAAGCCAGCTCATCGACTTGGCTCTCTTGCAAAACGGCTTGCTCCGAGGTGAAGCGCTGAACAACTTCGTGAAGCGAAGCATCGACCTGATTTAACAACATGGCAGAATAAGAACTGCCACAACATGAATGTCAGTCCAAACGGGCTGGCATTTTTTTATTTAATGGCTACATTTGTACATTAAAGCGAACATTTTTCCATTAAAAGAAAATAAATCCGTACCTTTGTACAAACAAACGAAAACAGGCGAATATATGCGTATTGACATCATCACAGTCCTGCCAGAACTCATCGAGCCCTTTACCAGAGAATCCATTCTTGGCAGGGCACAGAAAAAGGGATTGGCAGAAATTCATGTTCACAATTTGCGCGACTACACAGCCGACAAGCATAAGCGAGTGGACGACTACCCATTTGGAGGAGCAGCTGGAATGCTCATACAATGCCAGCCGCTTGACGCCTGCATCTCTGCCTTAAAAGCTGAGCGAAAGTATGATGAGATTATCTTCACCGCCCC
Source organism: Bacteroidaceae bacterium (assembly GCA_017507385.1). Taxonomy (GTDB): domain Bacteria; phylum Bacteroidota; class Bacteroidia; order Bacteroidales; family Bacteroidaceae; genus Minthosoma. The sequence continues at coordinate 3,414 of JAFWAX010000054.1, forward strand.
TGACGGAGAGACCTTCAACCAGCCCATGGCCAATGAACTGAGCCTGAAAGAGAACATCATCATCATCTGCGGCCACTACAAGGGAATTGACTACCGCATTCGTGAGCATCTAATCACTCGCGAGGTGAGCATAGGAGATTATGTGCTGACTGGAGGAGAGCTTGCTGCCGCCGTGATGGCAGACTCCATCGTGAGGGTCATCCCCGGAGTCATCGGCGATGTTGAAAGTGCGCTTTCCGACTCCTTCCAGGACAATCTGCTCGAACCTCCTGTCTATACCCGACCTGCGCAGTACCATCCTGTGTCAAATCCAGAAGAGACATGGGCGGTTCCCGACATACTCCTCTCGGGGCACGAGGCGAAAATCAGAGAATGGGAGTACGAACAAGCGGTGGCGCGCACGAAGAGGCTGCGACCTGACTTGCTGGAATAAATGTTCTGAATATTCCGAATGGAAAATTTTGCCTTTTTCTTAATTTTCCATACCTTTGTAAACTGAAAGAAAAACCTAAAAACCTATTTATCAATATGAAGAAAATTTTGTTTTTGTTCTCGCTGGTAGCGGCCTTGATGGCTGCAACACCTGCATGTGCACAGAAATCACAAGGAACATTTGAAGCCGGTAACGGAACATTCCTGCTGAACGGCGAGCCTTTCATCGTGAAAGCAGCAGAAGTACACTATCCACGCATCCCAAGAGAATACTGGGAACACAGACTGAAGATGTGCAAGGCGCTGGGCATGAATACTGTATGTATCTACATCTTCTGGAACATCCACGAGCAGAAGGAAGGCCAGTTTGACTGGACAGGCAATAACGATGTGGCTGAATTCTGCCGCTTGGCACAGAAGAACGGCATGTATGTCATCGTGCGCCCTGGTCCATACGTTTGTGCAGAATGGGAAATGGGCGGTCTTCCTTGGTGGCTGTTAAAGAAGAAAGACATCCGCCTCCGCGAGCGTGACCCCTACTTCATGGAGCGTGTCAAGATATTTGAAACAGAAGTAGGCAAGCAGCTTGCGCCTCTGACCATCCAGAATGGAGGTCCTATCATCATGGTTCAGGTTGAAAACGAGTACGGTTCATACGGCGTGGACAAGGAATATGTAAGCGAAATCCGCGATTGCCTGCGCTCTGTCGGTTTCGACAAGGTGGCTCTCTTCCAATGCGACTGGGCAAGCAATTTCTTGAACAACGGATTGGACGACCTCGTGTGGACGATGAACTTCGGCACAGGAGCTAACATCGACGACCAGTTCCGCAAGCTGAAAGAAGTGCGTCCCAACTCACCTCTCATGTGTTCCGAGTTCTGGAGCGGATGGTTTGACAAGTGGGGTGCTCGCCACGAGACCCGCTCGGCCAAAGACATGGTTGCAGGTCTTGACGAGATGCTTTCAAAGGGCATATCCTTCTCACTCTACATGACTCATGGAGGCACATCTTTCGGGCATTGGGCGGGAGCAAACTCTCCCGGCTTCGCTCCAGACGTAACCAGCTATGACTATGATGCGCCTATCAACGAATATGGCCAGGCAACTCCAAAATACTACGAACTGCGCAACATGATGCAGAAGTACAGCGACAAGAAGCTGCCTGCTGTTCCAAAGCCTGTTGCACCTATCATCACCGTGCCAAAGTTTGAGCTCAACGAATTTGCGCCGCTCGTCTATGGATGCGGAGGCTCCGAAACTGGCGAAGACGTCAACGACCTCACTTTCGAATATGCCGACATGGGATGGGGAACGATGTTCTATACCGTAGCTCTTCCTGAAATCCCAGTATCAAGTACCCTGACATTTGAAGGCCACGATTATGCGCAAGTATTCGTCAACAGCACATTCGTAGGCAAGACGGACCGCGTGAAGAACGAGAAGACTGTCACCTTGCCTGCTGTCAAGAAGGGCGACAAGCTCACCATCCTCGTCGAAGCGATGGGACGCATCAACTTCGGACGCGCCATCAAGGACTTCAAGGGCATCGTGGGCGATGTGAAGATTGAAACGACAATTGACAACAACGATGTATGCTACACCCTCAAGGGATGGGAAAAATGGGGCATTCCTGATGACTACGAAGTGGCGGTCAAGGCGCTCGACAGCTACAATGGAAAAGAAGCTGACGAATACCACTCCAACTATTTCAAGAACGAGGTCAAGGCATGGGGCAACCGCGGATATTATCGTGGATACTTCAACCTAAAGAAAGTGGGCGACACCTTCCTTAACTTCGAGACATGGGGCAAAGGACAAGTGTATGTCAACGGCCATGCCATGGGACGCATCTGGTCCATCGGCCCTCAGCAGACACTCTTCATCCCTGGCTGCTGGCTCAAGAAGGGACAGAACGAAATCATCGTGCTCGATGTAGCAGGACCCAAAGAAACCGTTGTGTGGGGACAGGCGGAGCCTGAGCTCAACAAGCTCCAGCTTGAAAAGAGCAACAAGCACAACAACATCGGCGACAAGCCCGACCTCAACAGCGCGACTCCAGCTGTAACTGGTGCATTTAACGCTGGAAACGGCTGGCAGACAGTCAAATTCAACGCTCCTGCCAAGGGCCGCTACCTCGCCATCGAATGCCTCTCCACTCAGAAGGAAAACGATCGCGTAGCCATTGCAGAGCTCTACTTGCAAGGCGCTGACGGAAAACGCATCTCACGCGAGCCTTGGAGAACCAAGTATGCCAACAGCGAAGAGGAAAACGGCAACCACACAGGCGACAAGGTGTTCGACCTGCAAGAGTCAACATATTGGCAGACAGAGAGAAGCGCATCCCTGCCTCACCTGCTCGTCATCGACCTGGGCAGCGAACAGACCATCTCTGCACTTGAATATCTGCCACGTGCTGAACAAGGCGCACCTGGAAGCATCAAGAATTACAAGATCTATCTGTACAAATAAATCTGGCTGACAGAAAAGCAAGAGAATTGTCCCTCTCCAGAGGAACTTCTCTTGCTTTTTTTGTTCAGACATGAAGCCATATTCAGACACAAATAAAAAACGTAAATTCAAAAAGAAACACGATGAAAAACTATCTGGAATCAAAACCTCGATATGAAGTGCTCGACGGATTGCGTGGCGTGGCAGCCATCGTCGTAGTGCTCTACCACCTTCTGGAAAGCTACCCTACGGGATTGCTCACAGCCTACATTTCGCATGGCTATCTCGCCGTAGATTTCTTCTTCGCGCTGAGCGGATTCGTGATTGGCTATGCCTATGACGACCGCTGGGACAGGATGACGCTGAAATCATTCTTCAAGAGAAGAATCGTGCGGTTGCATCCGATGGTCATATTCGGCACCATTGTGGGCGTCTGCTTCTTCTACTACACAGGCGACTTCGAGCTATTCAGCAAGGTGGACGATGCCATCTGGTGGATGGTGCTCCTGCAGGCTTTCCTCCTGATACTGATGATTCCCCTTCCATCATCCATGGACATTCGGGGATGGGGAGAATTGACAAGCATCAACGGTCCTGTGTGGACCCTCATGTTTGAATATGTTGCAAACATCCTCTACGCCCTTGTGCTGCGCCATCTGCCCAAGCTCGCTCTTGGCATACTGGTGGCATGCGCAGCCCTTCTAACGGCCGACGTGACCCTTCGCCTCAATATGTTTGGATTGCTCGAAAGCGACTGGAACAGCTATTCGCTGGTAGGCGGATTCATATTCAATCCCGAACACGTCTATATCGGATATGTGCGGCTGCTCTACCCTTTCCTGTCAGGCCTGCTCATCTCACGAATCGGCAAGAAGTTCCACATTTCTAATGGATTCTGGCTGACATCGCTGATTCTCTTTGCTGCGTTGAATGTTCCCGTTTTAGGCGGCGAAACAAAAATCATCGACGGCACCTATCAGCTCATTTGCGTGCTGCTCATATTCCCTCTCGTGCTCATGCTGGGCGCAGGAAGCACCATCAAAGGAAAGAAGTCCACAGCAATCTGCAAGTTCTTAGGCGACATATCCTTCCCCCTCTACATCACCCACTATCCGCTGGCCTACATGCACACCAGCTGGGTGCATCGCCATCTGGACGCGCCTTTAGGAACCCACATCTTAGCATCCATCGGCATATTCACCATCGCCATCTTCATTGCATGGGCAGCCTTCAAACTCTACGATACCCCTGTGCGGGCTTGGTTGACAGAACATTGGCTGAAAAAATAACACTTTCGACCAGTCAACACGAATCGTCACCATTCCCTCGCTCTTACAAGGAGAAATACAACAACACTTGCAGGCATTTTCAGATGACGGGTGCATCTAAATTACGATGAAAGGTATAACGTAATTACGATGAAGAGTGCAACGATTCATCAAATGAAAGTGAAATGAATGAAATCCGCACCCCTCGGGTCCGCTATGTCGGACCCGAGGGGTGCGATGCGTCGTACCCGAGGGGTACGGTTATATATGTCTGCGCTCTGTCATCATCGCAACAAAGATGATGGCAGACAAATTCATCAACTCACGTCAGAAAAAGACCCCTAACTGCTTTAGGGTTTGCGAAGCTTGTATTTGTGCAATTTAAGCATCTGCTCAGCATAACGATAGCCAAGTGTACGCATGCCCTCTGTGCTGAAATGAAACTGGTCGCCAGTACTCTCGCAATCCTTTGCCGAGATGATATAAGAGTTTGGCAACGTTTTAGGCAAGTTTGGCAATATATCCACATTGAATCGCCAGCACACTCCGCCTTGCTCCTGATGCTTCAACTCGCCAGCCAAGAGAGGAACATCCTTTTTCTTGAAATTCAAGTCCCTGCACAAATCATCATAAATCTTCTTAACGCGCTCTGGCCATTTGGGATCATCTGAATTTGACTCGCCCTGATGGATGAGTATACCTTTGATGACGCCATCTTTCATCGCAATACGCGCCATATCCACCAGTCGCTGGTAAGGATTTCCGCCATAGTTCTTGACGATGGCTTTCATCCAATCTCGCTCATTATCAATATACTCCTTATAGTCGTCCTTATCCCAAAGCTGAATCTTGGCACCTGCCACAGATACGTTGATGACGCCTATGCGATACTTCTCGTCGATACTCTCTATCATCTTGCGACCGAAGAAGTCAACAGGCCCCATATTGTTGCCCTCACGACAAATGGGCGGAACAGCCGTGTACCATTTCCCCATCTCACGCTGCATCCTTGGCATGTCAACTGCTGCGAGAAATTGGAAACGCGGGTCATTAAAATCTTTATCCTGCTCAGCAGGACGTGCACCCGCCTCCATATTCGACTGCCCAAAGCAGAGAAATATATGGAAATTCTTATCAGGTTTCTGCGCCATCGCCATCATTGGCACAACAATTAAAAAAAACAAGATAAGCAATCTCATTCCCAATAGAGGAGGTTTCATTGTACAGAAAACCATTGCATTCTTTTGAATCATCATTTTTGTATTCATAATTTCTTTTCGTTAGATTCTGCAACAAATATAAAGAAAATGCACAAAACCAGCAAATAGAACAGAGGAAAATATAGCTGATAGCAAAAGTCAGAATAGCTATACAACATTTTTTTACAATTTTGTTCCTAAAAGTTAAAAGATGTTTTGTTAAAGATTTTTTAACCAAAAAGTCTTTTTTTTCACCACTTTCCTCTTATTTTTGCAAAACAAAAGACAAAAAGAGCACAATAGGCGATAATTTTACAAATTTATTAATCTCTAAAAACAATTTGTTATGAAGACTTTATTTAGAAATTTAGCAGCGATGGCTTTCTGCCTCACCACAACAGTATTGAACGTTTCTGCCGACAACGGGAAGCCTATTACATTTGAGCAGCTTCCAGCACCAGCTCAGCAATTTGTAAAGACCCATTTTGCAAACATCAAAGTTGTTGTTGCAACTTTCGAGAAAGACCTTTTGGAAAAGAGCTATGATGTAGCTCTTAGCGACGGAACAAAGTTGGAATTTGATGGAAAGGGACAATGGACAGATGTTGTTTGCCCTAAAAGTGGGGTTCCCAGCAAGGTGCTTCCTGATGGAATCAAAACTTACCTCAACTCCAGTTTTCCTGATGTCAAGGTGAAAAAAATTGAGCGTGACAGCAGAGAATACGAAGTTACTTTGGAAAACGGAACAGAAATCACCTTCAACAAAAATTTCCAAGTAAAGGACATTGATTTCTAAGAGCGCACAGTATTTCTCGTCGCAAGCAAAGTATTTGTGAAATTTACATGTTAACAGAAAACGGACAGCTGATTGCTGTCCGTTACTTGGTAGTGTTTCCTTTAGTGTGTCTAGAGTAGTTGCTCCAAGCCTGTAAACTTTGGATGTGTCTGCAAAGTTAGTTAATAAAATTTATTGTTGGCATAATATCTCTTTGTTTTCTGTATTATTGTTCTTGTCATATCTC
>JAFWAX010000005.1 GCA_017507385.1 Bacteroidaceae bacterium
GTCTTGTTCATACACTGCTTGAAGTAGTCAAGAAAACTCTCCTGGCCTTTGGAGCGGTCGAGGAAACCGAACTCTTCATTGATGATGGACTCGGTGCGGCGGCACTTAATAAGCTCCGCCTTCTGCATGATGCTGCGGTTGTACTCCTGCTGAAACTTCTCAGTAGGGTTGGAATAAATGTATAAGCCCAGATACTCGCGTCGTGACAGACGGCCAGTCTTCGGGTTGCGGATTGGTGGGTAGAAATCGAGATAGAGCGATGTCTGCCCGTTCTTGATGGGTCGCTTCCGCACTGTGACCTTGGTACATAAGTTCGTCATGTCTGCTATTTTATATTGTTATTACATTTGTCTATATTCGGTTGTTCTGGACTGCCCTACATGGGCGGTCTGGACTTCAAACGATTGCAAAGGTACGTCCTTTGTTTAGGTTGCGCCTAAAATGTTGACCCTCAATGCATCAGATTTAACCTGAGTTAGCGTTTAAGTATGATATTTCGGCAAAAACCATACTCGGAAACAGGTTAATGATTCATTTACATTCATTGTATTCCTTGATTCCAAAAGGATTGCCAATGTTGGGGTACATCTTTTTCAGATGGCTCTGCAAAGTTACTGACTGCAAAGCTACAATCAGGGTACAACGGTCTATAATCAGACGTTTTGAACCTTGGATTACAGGATTGGTTCTAACCATCGCAACAAGTAGTACCAACATTTGCATTCTCATATCCAGCTTCATGTCCGTTTCGCCTTGGTGCTGGCACTCGCTTTCTCGGCATTCTTTCGGGCTGCTTCCCAGTCCGCCTTAAGGTAGAGATTAGCCCTGCCGCCTTTGGCTTTCTTGATGCGAACACCGTGTGTCTCGGCAAAGCGTCGTACCTGTGTCTTGCCCAGGCCGTACTTCTGCATGATGTCGAAACAGGTGTAGTATGCTTCCTGCTGTGCCTTGCCTTGCTCCTCATCGTACTTGGCAATGGCTCCCTCCACGTCCTCTTTCCTGAAAGCAGTCGTTCCCCAGGCATGGACGGATGGAAGTTGGAAGCGGTTGCGTATTTCATAAAGGCGACCGTACTTGATGTTGAACTTGCTCATCACCTCTGCCAACGTATAATGGGAGTCGTGAGTAACACCTTCAGGGGCTATGTCGCTGGCTGGTGTCGTGCGGCACTTGGCTCTCTTGTTCACGTTGCCTGTCTCTGGCTTGGCAGTGGTGTTTCTCTTTTTCTTTTCCCTTCTGTCATTATTAAAAAGAAGGGAAGAAGAAGGTAGCACGACACTACAGCCTTGCCTTTCGGCAAAGTCTGTCAGTTCCTGTAGGCTTATGCGTGTCATCCGCTTGCCGAGGTTGACGGCTTTCAGTCTGCCAGAGGCAACAAGTAATCTCACCATCTTTGTGCTGACACTGATGGCGACGGAGGCATCCTTCACGGACAGAAGGATGTTAGGGATTTGGATAATCCGCTCTCGCTCGGCCATCCGAGAACTAGTTCTCATGGCTCTCGCTGACTCGCGGATTTGTGAAGTTTGTTTCTTGCCCATATCGAGTAATTTTATCAAATTTTGCACAAATTCGGGGGATGGTCCTTGACGGAAACCAATTAAGCGGATTTAAGGGGAAATAAGGTGATTTAAGGGAATACCCTACGAACCCTCTGCTCATCCACCCGAGGTACAATGGCGGTACAAAATTACTCTAATCGGGGCAAATCTGCAATAGGCAAAGAATAAGGTTAGTTAAGCGGAGTTAATTGTAAGACAGTGTTTTACACGATTTGATTTAAGGTTTGTTTCGGTCTATTTTGACCTAATTTAATCGGTGTAGAATTCATTGACGATGATACTAATATAGAATATGGCATTCTTCCTAACACTAAATTCCCAAACAGTAACATGGAATCATCAGTTATCTTCTTCCGCCAATATCATAAAGAAGACGCATTAAAACACTTCGATGTAAATATCGTCCAATCTTTTAAAAACAAAGATGAATACTACATCATCATTAGAGAAGGATATGGCTCCCTATTCCTACCCAGAAATTGGGAAAATCTCAAAAGTTGGATAAACGGGAAGAAAGTTTATTACAAAAAGAAGTGATAGGACAACGTGAGTTCAACGAAGTCGGATGAAGTTTGCTGATTCCTACGTGTTCACCGTGCGAGAAATATTTAAAACACCGCGTTTGAAATATTTCTCGCACGGTGTTTTAAATATTATGCAGGCGGTGTGGATGCAGGGAGGCGAGTCCGAGGGGTGTTTTTTCACTATACGGGAATGGCGCTGGAAAAAGTCTAAATTTCTCCCACATCCACAAGTCCGTTCAAAACTGCATAGATGATGACATCAGCCAAAGAACGTGCCCTCAACTTTTCCATAATGTTCTTGCGATGCGTGATGACTGTGGTCAGCCCGATGTTCAGCGTGTCTGCTATCTCCTTGTTGATAAGTCCTTTTGCCAGCAGCACCAGCACCTCTACTTCGCGAGAAGAGAGCTGAGGCTTCCCTGCTGCACCAGCTGGATGTTCACTCTCGGCTCTCATGCGAGGAGGGTGAGGGGCATTGGGCTTTTGTCCGTGTCCATGGCTATGCATGGCAAGGATGGACTTTGCCAGCGCTTTCTCGTCCTGACAGACATTCAGGGTCGGCACGCCTGCTATCTGCAAGTCGCCATTGACCAGCACGATGGAGCGTCTGGCGTTCTCGCGGAAAAAGGATGTATGTTCGAAGTAGATGCGCGATGCCACGAAATAATGCACAAACTGCCCATGGTCAGCAGCTTGCAGCTCTTCGAAAGAGATAAAGATGCGTACCTCCGCTATCGGGATGATGTCGGTCAGGATGGGTTGCAACCCTAAAGCCGTCAGGATGTTGGTGTCGACGATTGCTATCTCAAAATGTGGCATAGTGCACAAGGATTGGATGGGACAAAGGTAGCAAAAAAAGGCGAAGAACAGGGCAACAAGGGAAAGAAAATGTTCCTTTTCGGCCAAAATAGCCCCACGCGACCAACAATTTTCCTCTTCTCATTTATTAAGTCCCCATTCTTTGCTACCTTTGTACTATGTTCAGCACTACCCTACTCGACTGGTTTGCCCTCAACGGGCGCGACTTGCCTTGGCGGCACACGAAAAATCCGTATGCCATCTGGCTGAGCGAAGTCATTCTACAACAGACTCGCATTCAGCAGGGCATGGACTACTGGCTACGCTTCATGCAACGTTGGCCGCGAGTGAAGGACCTGGCTGCGGCGAGCGAAGACGAAGTGCTGCGCGAGTGGCAAGGGCTTGGCTATTACAGCCGCGCACGCAATCTGCATGCTGCTGCACAACAGATTGCGGCAAACGGCTCGTTCCCTAACACTTTAGACGGCATCAAGAAGCTGAAAGGCGTTGGCGACTACACGGCTGCCGCCATCGGCTCCATTGCGTTCGGGCTGCCTGCGGCTGTAGTGGATGGCAATGTGTACCGTGTGCTGGCACGCCATTACGGCATAGACACTCCTATCAACACGACGCGAGGCAAGAGGCTTTTCACTGAACTGGCGCAATCGCTGCTGCCGACCGACCAGCCTGCCGCATTCAACCAGGCGATGATGGACTTCGGGGCGATTCAGTGCACTCCTGCCTCCCCTAAATGCGTGCTTTGCCCTCTGCAGGAATCCTGTGAAGCGCTTCGCAGCGGACGGATTGGCGAACTTCCTGTAAAGGAAAAGAAACTGACCATACAGACACGCCGCTTCACCTATATATATATACGTTGCCAAGGCAAGACTGCCATACGGAAGAGAGCGGCCGGAGACATCTGGCAAGGTCTGTGGGAGCCTGTGCTGACTGATGACTGCGGGATGCTGTCTGGGGCGAAGCTGCTCCGCAAAGACGTGAAGCATGTCCTGACCCACCGCATTCTGCTTGCCGACTTCTATCTGCTGGAGGCAGAAGCATTTCCAGCCTTGCCCGAGGGCTATATCTGGATAGATGAAAGTGAGCTGGACCAGTACGCTGTGCCACGTCTGATTGAGCTACTGCACGAGGCTGTCTTTACAAATCCTCACAAATAAGGATTGTGAGATAAGGCAAAAAAACGTAACTTTGCAGCGCATTTGAGTTCTAACAACTTCAAGCATGTACGACAGATGAACTTTTCAGGACTGATTATTGCGGCTACAACCTTTCTCGTCATAGGAGCTTTTCACCCCATTGTGATTAAAGCGGAATACTATGGCGGCACACGTTGCTGGTGGGCTTTCCTTGCAGCAGGCATTGCGTTCATCGCAGCCTCGCTCTTTACAGAGAATGACATCATCAGCCCTGTGCTCGGCGTTGTCGGCTGCTCATGTCTTTGGAGCATTCTGGAGTTGTTTGAGCAGAAGAAGAGAGTGGAAAAGGGCTGGTTCCCCATGAATCCGAAGAGAAGAAGTTGTTACAAGGGAACAGGCTCAGCACCCAATGAGAAGAATGAATAATCACTAAATAAATTAAAGAAGAATGAAAGCATTAAAGTATTTTGCCCTGATGATGATTGGGCTCTGCCTCATCACAGCGTGCAGTGACGACAACGGAAACTATGGCGAAGGCGATGGCGTGGACACTATCCTCTTCCACGAATTTACCGGCTACATCTATGTTTCATCCCAATATTTTGGCAAGGCTTATTACGGCAATGACGCTAAGCTTAGCGTCTGGACTGCCGGCGACCAATACATCGTGAAGTTCTCCGACCCTGTCTGGGGCGACGCCCAGTTTGGCTACGTGCAGTTTGGCGAGAATCTGCAAGGCACTGGCAACATCAAGTTCAACTATATGAGCTACAATGGCACATACCCAGCCATTTTGAAAGGCACCACATTGGCACCAGTCATTGAAATTCCCAGCGTGATGCAGGGATGCACCATCTATTTCCACGCAGGAGAGGCTTCGATGGCGGATGTGGCGGCAGGAACTTATAGCGGAACAAACACTGTTGTTGTGGGAGGCGCTTACACCTACACGGCGAACATGGCATATACCATCACGGCTAATCCCGACAGCACCATCACCATCGAGGTTCCTGAATACAAGCTCTACAACACTATTATGGGCAACCTCACTCTGGGCGCATACACCATCAGCAATATCGCTTACGATAAGAAAACAGAGACATTCCACCATGTTTACGGAGAAGACGGGCTCACCCAGCACTTCAAGGCTGTGAATGTGGATGAGAACGGGAATGAAATAGATCCGCCAACCATGGATCAGGAATACAGCTTTGCCCCTAACAGCCAAATCGTTCTGGAGCCAGTTCCAGGTGGAGGCATCAAGATAGAAAACAGTTTCCAGCTCGGCAGAATGCCGTTCCCTATCGTTGCTACATTTGAGAAATTGAAGAAATGAGGCAGCTTCTTTTAGCATTGTCTCTGCTGCTCTCTTCCTGTGAAGGTTTGTTTGACGACATCTATGACGCGCCCCTTGAAGAAGAGGCGGCGGGGAAAGAGCAGCTGTACATTGACGCCTCCAGCTGGACCGAATGGCATTACATTGATTTTGAAGCGATAGCCGACAGTCTGCAAAGCAACAGCCTGTACAATCCTTCAAACGCAGTGGTAACGTACGCCATTCCAACAGAGGCTATTGAGGGAGACGGGAAGAGCGGCATCTACACCTATTGGTATGATGTTTTCGGAGCGGGGATTGCCAACCACGAGTTTCGCAGTTTCATGCCCACAAAGAAGCAAGAGGAGCCTGCCGCTTGGAGCATCGCCATACACAGAAACAACGTACGGACCAATGGCGGCAGTGTGCATGAGACATCCTACACGTCGATGAACGACCTGCCCGCAAGCAGCGAAGCTTTCAAGGACGCAGTTTTCGCCGAGGACGTATGGAACGAGAAAGACGTGTGGACGGTACAGGACCGTATGCTGCAAGGACTGATTGGCAACCAAGGCATTCATATCAACCCAACGCTTTCGGCATGGCTGAAGGTGCATATACCGCCTGTGCCTCCCGTCTTCACGCTCAACAGCCATGTGTTTATCCTGAGACTGAAGAATGGCACTTACGCCGCACTGCAACTGAAGAATTACCAGAATGCTGCGGGCAAGAAGTGCTTTCTGACCATCAACTACAAGTATCCGTATTGAAGAAATACTGTCAAGACCGCCCTATGCTTTTTCCACATTTGAGCAAATTCATGCTGCCCTTCCTTTGGGCAGGAGTTGCAGCTTTGTGCCATGCACAGACGGCAGACTCGACATTCCACCTGAATGACGTGGTTGTGACAGGCACTCGAACGCCCAAGTTGCTGAAGGATGTGCCCATACAGACCCGTGTCATCACGGCGAAAGACATCGAGAAAACGGACGCGACCAACATCGAGGACTTGCTGCAGCAGGAGATTCCCGGCGTGGAGTTCTCGTATGCCATGAACCAGAGGAAGCACATGAACCTCAGCGGATTTGGCGGTCAGGGGATTCTTTTCCTCGTGGATGGCGAGCGCATGGCTGGAGAGGCTATGGATGACGTGGACTTCACGAGGCTGAACATGGCGAATGTGGAACGCATCGAGATTGTGAAGGGGGCTGCAAGCGCGCTATACGGCAGCAGCGCCAACGGAGGTGTCGTCAACATCATCACGAAGGAAGAAAATGAACCTTGGTCACTAAACGTAAACGCACGGATGGGGCGACATAACGCCCAACGAGCAGGATTATCGTTTGGCACTAAGGGACAAAAGTTAAGAAACCTGCTGACCGCCACCTATACCTCTACAGATGAATTTGAGGTACACAATGCGGAGAACCCTGTCACGCAAGTGGTGACTACCATATATGGGGAACACACCGTGAATGTGAAAGACCAACTGACTTTTACGCCTACAGAACGCCTGAAGCTTACCGGACGGGCAGGGTTTTTCTATCGGCAACTGACCCGAACTGCTGACACGCCTGAACGATACAGGGACTTCAGCGCTGGTCTGAGAGGCTTATGGACCATTACTCCAAATGACCATTTGGATTTATCCTATTCGTTCGACCAATATGACAAGTCGGACTTCTACAAGATTACACACCGTGATGTGCGTGACTACAGCAATGTACAGAACATCGTCAGAGGACTGTACAACCACACATTCGACAACGGAAGCACACTCACGGCAGGGGCTGATTTCATGCATGACTATCTGATGAACAACTATCTGGAGATGGGGGACAAATCGCAGAACAGCGTAGATGCTTTCGTGCAGTATGACTGGATAGCCTCTGATGCATGGGAGTTTGTCGGAGCAATGCGCTACGATTATTTCTCCGATAGCGATGACTCTCAGATAACCCCTAAATTTACAGCAAGATACAAGCCGCTCTACAACCTGAACGTCCGTTTGGGGTATGGAATGGGATTTCGTGCACCTGCCCTGAAGGAGAAGTATTATGATTTTGACATGGTTGGCATCTGGATTATCAAAGGGAATCCCAATCTGAAAGCTGAGACAAGCCATAATTTCAACATCTCGGCTGACTACACGAAAAGCCGTTACAACTTTACTTTTTCCGCCTACTACAACGACGTGAGGAACAAGTTGACAACTGGCATCCCCCACTACTTGCCAGGGGATAACAAGCAGCTGTATCTTGACTATGTCAACCTTGACAACTATTCGGTATGGGGAGGGGAAGCTGCGGTACAGACCCAATGGAACAATGGGCTGAGTGCCAGATTATCACACGCATACACAAACGAACGGCACAAGAAAGACAAAGAGGGAAACACCATTAACAACCAGTACATTCCAGCACGTAAGCATTCCATTGTCGCTCGCATAGACTGGGAAAAACAGGTATCAAAAAACTATGGCATACGCCTGTCTCTGAACGGACGTTTTCTTTCCAAAGTCAAGAATATTGAGTTCGTTGATTATTATGACATTTCAAAAGGAACGAATCAGGTCTGCTACCCTGCTTATACGTTGTGGAAATTGTCTGCTGTACAAGAATTTGGGAAGGGCATCAAAGTGACCGCCGCACTTGATAACCTTTTCAACTATAAACCCAAGCATTATTACTATAACAGCCCACTGACAGATGGCACCAATCTGATGGTCGGCATGTCTATCGATGTCCATCGGCTTTTTTAGTTTGAAAATGTTCCATGCGGCACCATATATGACCGCATAACGCAGCGAGATGGCATTTCTGGTCTTCATCCTATCCTTTTGCCACTCAAATAAAAGAAAAATAGAACAAAAAGGCGGTTTTCTCATTGCTTTTTATTAAATTTGCATGTCTTTCGTGCCTTTCATCAAGGCGCGAACATCTTTTTTTGTACGATTAGAACTCAACAAAAAACAACAAACATATATGAAACAACTACTTCTCGGAGACGAAGCTATTGCGCTTGGAGCCATCAATGCCGGATTGTCCGGCGTTTATGCCTATCCAGGTACTCCGTCCACCGAAATTACTGAATTCATTCAGGCAAACAAGGTGGCTAAGGAACGAGGCATTCACAGCCGCTGGTGTACTAATGAAAAGACAGCTATGGAAGCCGCACTCGGCATGTCGTATGCAGGAAAAAGAGCATTGGTCTGCATGAAACATGTGGGCATGAACGTGTGTGCTGACGCTTTCATCAACAGCGCCATCACTGGCGTAAATGGCGGACTCATCGTTCTTGCTGCTGATGACCCATCCATGCACTCAAGCCAGAACGAACAAGACTCTCGTTTCTATGGCAAGTTTGCGATGATTCCAGTGTTTGAACCATCTAACCAGCAAGAGGCTTACGACATGGTTGAAAGCGCATTCGAACTCTCGGAAGCAATGAAAGAGCCTGTATTGCTGCGTGTCGTTACTCGCCTTGCTCACAGCCGTGCTGCTGTAGAAGTTGGTGAGCCTAAGGCTGAAAATCCACTCAATATCGCCAAGGAAAGCTGGGTGCTTCTTCCTGCGATTGCCCGTCGAAAATATGCAGAACTGCTTGACAAGCAAACAGAAATGCTCGCTGCTGCAGAAAAATCTTCTTATAACAAGAAAGAGCAAGCGGCTGGACAGAAACTGGGCATCATCGCTTGCGGTATTGCCTACAACTACGTGAAAGAGAATGTTGGAGATAATGCCAACATTCTGAAAGTGTCACAATACCCTCTTTCTCCTAAAGCAATCAAGGAGTTTGCCAGCGAGAATGACGCTCTGATTGTAATGGAAGACGGCCAACCCGTTGTTGAAGAGCAAGTGGCAGGAATCGTTGGAGCAGACTATCCAGTCAAGGGACGTCTCACAGGTGACCTTCCACGCACAGGTGAACTGACTCCAGACAATGTAGCTATTGCATTGGGCAAACAGGCTGGTCCTGCATTCGATACAGCCAAGAATCTTGCTGCACGTCCACCACAGCTTTGCCAAGGATGCGGACACCGCGATGTTTACGCTGCTCTGAACCAAGTTCTTGCTGAATATCCTGACTACAGGATTTTCGGAGATATTGGCTGCTATACACTTGGTGCACTGCCTCCATTCAAGGCTTTGGCCAGTTGTGTTGACATGGGCGCCTCTATCACAATGGCAAAAGGCGCTGCTGACGCGGGGCTGTTCCCATCTGTTGCTGTGATTGGAGACTCCACTTTCACTCACTCAGGCATGACTGGACTGCTCGATGCCGTAAACGATAAGTCAAACATCACCGTTGTCATTTCTGACAACCTCACTACAGGTATGACCGGAGGACAGGATTCTGCTGGAACTAACAAGTTTGAAGCAATCTGTCTGGGACTGGGCGTAGAACCAGAGCACGTTCGTGTAGTAGTTCCCCTTCCTAAGAACATGCCAGAAATTACACGCATCTTGAAAGAAGAGATTGAATACAACGGAGTTTCAGTAATCATCCCACGCAGAGAATGCATCCAGACAGCTGCACGCCACGCAAGGGAAGCCAAGAAAGCAAAGGAGGAAAACAAATGAAAAAAGACATCATACTATGCGGTGTAGGCGGACAAGGAATCCTCTCCATCGCAACCATCATAGGAGAAGCTGCAACAGCAGCAGGCATCAACCTGAAACAGGCTGAAGTGCACGGAATGAGCCAGCGTGGAGGAGACGTACAGTCTAACCTTCGCCTTTCTACCGAATGCATCTACTCAGACCTCATTCCACAAGCTGGAGCAGATGTAGTAATCTCCATGGAACCAATGGAAGCACTGCGTTACCTTCCTTACCTTTCAGAAACAGGTACGATTGTAACCAGCAGCAAACCATTCATCAACATTCCTAACTACCCCGATCAAGAAGCACTGATGGCAGAACTTGACGCTATGCCTTCTGTCGTAAAACTTGACATCGAGTCTGTTGCAAAAGATGCGGGCAACGCTCGTGGCGCTAACATGGTACTGCTTGGAATGGCTGCCCCTCACATCGGCATCCTCTCCGTAGAGCAGCTACGCAATGCCATCGCTGTCATCTTTGCACGAAAGGGAGAAACAATCGTAGAAGCAAATCTAAAGGCATTCGACTCCGGAGTTGCTGCAAGTAAGAACTAACCCAAAATCACGTCAATAAAGATCATGATTCACAATCCAGAAATTGAATGCATGTCGCGTGAAGACATGCGCAAGATACAATCAGAACGTTTGCTGAAAACAGTCAAAACTTGCTACGAAAACGTTCCTTTCTATAAAAAGAAGATGGACGAAATGGGCGTGAAGCCTGAGGACATCAAAAGTATTGACGACATTGTCAAGCTACCTTTCACCACAAAGCATGACCTGCGTGATGAATATCCATTCGGCCTTCAGGCTGTTCCACAAAGCGAGATTCGCCGCATTCACGCTTCATCAGGAACAACTGGAAAGCCTGTTGTCGGAACTTATACAGAGAACGACCTGAAAATGTGGGCTGAGTGTGTGGCACGCGTCTTAGCTGTTGGCGACGTGGGACCAGGCGATACCGTACAGGTTGCTTACGGATACGGACTCTTCACAGGAGGATTGGGCGTACATGACGGAGCAGCACTCCGCGGAGCAATTCAGTTGCCAACATCTTCTGGCAATTCTGAAAAACAGATTATGCTGATGAAAGATTTTGGCACAACAGCCCTTTGCTGCACCCCTTCTTACGCATTGCATTTGGCAGAGGTGATTGAGAAGAATCCAGACATTAAGCCAGAAGACCTGAAGTTGCGTGTCGGCTTCTTCGGAGCAGAGCCATGGACTTGGGGAATCCGCCGAGAACTGGAGAAGAAACTGCACATCAAAGCGATTGACATCTATGGACTGACAGAGATGTGCGGTCCTGGCGTTGGCGGTGAATGCCAGTTCCAGAACGGAACGCACGTTGCAGAAGATATGTTCTATCCCGAAATCATCAATCCTGAAACACTGCAACCTGTTGCACCAGGAGAAGAAGGCGAGTTGGTATTCACCTCCCTGTGCAAGGAAGCTATGCCAATCTTACGCTACCGTACACGAGATCTTACACATCTCATCTACGAACCTTGTGAATGCGGACGCACCACAGTCCGTCTTGGAAAGATTCTGGGCCGCAGTGACGATATGCTCATCATCCGCGGCGTGAATGTATTCCCATCGCAGATAGAAACCATCTTGACTGAGTTCCCAGTATTTACTCCACAGTATTTCATCACTGTTGACCGCAAGAACAACGAAGACACATTCGATCTTGATGTCGAACTGCGTACAGAATATTTCTCTCCTAATCCGTCAAAGCAGATGCCATTCATCAAGCCACTTTACGACCGCATCGTCAGCATGGTGGGCATCAAGCCTAACATCCACATCAAGGAGCCAGGCAACATTGAGCGTTCCATTGGCAAGGCAAAGCATGTGCTCGACAAGAGAACACTTCTGGCGGATTGGAAATAAAGAACAAAACAATCTTGATTAGAAGCTTAGAACATTCATCTTATCATGAATACTCCATTAGATTATAACTTAGTGACGGACACCATTGAAGGGATGGGGTTAGGCGACTTCTCACAAGCTACCATACGCGATATCCAGTCTCTGTCAAAAGTGCTGGAAGAGAAGACTGGGCAACCCATCATTCACCTCGAAATGGGTGTGCCAGGCCTTCAGCCTTCCGATATTGCCACCAAAGCTGAGCAGGAAGCACTGGCAAATGGTTGCGCTACAATCTACCCTCCAAACGGTGGAATACCACGCATCAAAAATGCGGCTTCACAATTTGTCAAGGCATTCATCGGTGTTGACATCGACCCTCTGTGCTGCATTCCCACAACGGGCAGCATGCAAGGCACATTTGCTACATTCACAGCATGGTATCGTGCCGTGCCAGAAAAAGACACTGTTCTCTTCATCCACCCTGGTTTCCCCGTACAAACCACACAATGCGATGTTATCGGACTGAAACACATTGGCCTGGACATACATGGATACCGTGGAGCAGCACTCATTTCAAAGCTTGAAGAAATCCTTTCTGCAGGCAATATCTGTGGAATCGTTTATTCAAATCCTAACAACCCATCATGGGTTTGCTTCAACGAAGAAGAGCTGAAAGGCATCGGAGAATTAGCTGACAAATACGACGTCATCATTCTCGAAGACCTCGCTTATTTCGCCATGGACTTCCGACGTGACCTGTCACATCCTTACGAAGCCCCATTTCAAGCTACAGTGTCTCGATATACAGACAACTACATCCTTGCCATTTCTGGTTCAAAAGCATTCTCTTATGCGGGACAGCGCATAGGCGTCACCTGCATCAGCAACAAGCTGTATCAGCGCACCTATCCTGCACTGAAAGAGAAATATGGCGTTGGCACATTCGGCGATTTCTTCTGCAATCGACTGATGTACACCCTGTCAAGCGGAACGACCCATAGTGTTCAGCACGCCATGTCTGCACTGATGGAGGCTGCCTGTGAAGGGAAATACAACTTTTTGGTCGATGTTCGCGAATATGGCAGAAGAGCTAAGTTCATGAAAGACGTTCTTTTGTCAAACGGCTTCTACCTCGTTTACGACAACGACATGGGAGCGCCACTTGCTGACGGTTTCTATTTCACAGTTCAATATCCAAACATGACCGATCTTCAGCTGACCCGTGAACTGATGTACTATGGCATTGCTGTATTCCCACTTGACACGATGGGGTCAAACGAGCAAGGAGTACGCATCTGTACATCTTTCTTCAAGCAGGAGCAAGAACAGATGTTCAAGGAGCGCATCGAAGCTTTCCACAAAGATCATACACATATTATATAAATAGAAAGTATTATGGACGACAAATCACCATATCTTCATCCCCAATACGAGACACTTTCACGGGAAGAGCTCAACAAGCTGCAATTAGAGCGTTTGCAAGCCACCGTGAAACACTGCATGAACTCTGCCTTCTACAAGGCGCGGTTTGAGGAAGCAGGGTTGAAGCCAGAAGACATCAAGAGTCTTGATGACATCCGCAAGATACCATTCACCACCAAACAGGATTTGCGCGAGACCTACCCGTTCGGCATGGCAAGCGTACCGCTCCGCCAGTGTGTGCGCCTGCACTCATCTTCTGGCACAACAGGCAATCCGACAGTCATTCTCCACACACAAAAAGACTTGGACGAGTGGGCAAATGCCATTGCCCGCTGTCTCTGGATGGTAGGCCTCCGTCCTGACGACGTATTCCAGAACTCATCTGGCTACGGCATGTTTACTGGCGGTCTCGGTTTCCAGTACGGAGCAGAGCGCCTCGGTGCCCTCACCGTTCCTGCTGCAGCAGGCAACTCGCTGCGCCAAATCAAATTCATCAAAGATTTCGGAACGACAGCCATCCATGCAGTGCCAAGCTATGTGACACGCTTGTACGAAGTGATGCAAGAGACAGGAGTTGACCCACGCAAAGATACCAAACTCAAGGTACTCGCTATCGGAGCAGAGCCACATTCAGAAGAACAGCGCAAACGCATCGAGCAGATGCTTGGCGTGAAAGCATACAACTCATTCGGCATGAGCGAAATGTGCGGCCCTGGCGTTGCGTTCGAATGCCAAGAACAGAATGGCTTGCATTTCTGGGAAGATTATTATATCGTAGAGATTGTTGACCCAGAAACACTTGAGCCTGTTCCTGACGGAGAAATCGGCGAACTGGTGCTCACCACACTCAACCGAGAAGCCATGCCGCTGCTTCGCTACCGCACACGCGACCTCACCAGAGTGCTTGGACGCACCTGTCCATGCGGACGCAACCATGTCAGACTTGACCGCATGCGCGGACGTTCCGACGACATGATGGTATTGCGCGGCGTCAACATCTTCCCTATACAGATTGAGAAGATACTCATGCAGTTCAAAGAGCTGGCAAACAACTACCTCATCACGCTGACGACTGATGACGACAACGATAACATGACCGTTGAAGTCGAGCTTGAGGAACTATTCACCGACGACTTCCAGCGCCTGCTTGCATTGGAGAAAGACATCAAGCGTCGCCTGAAAGACGAGATTCTCCTCACGCCTCATGTGAAGCTTGTTCCTAAGGGCACACTCCCCGTTTCAGAAGGAAAAGCAGTCCGAGTAATTGATAAACGTAAAGTGTACCAGTAATCATGACTATCAAACAACTATCCATCTTCATTGAGAACAAAAGCGGAACGCTCATCAACGTTCTCGACCTGCTGAGCAAGGCTGGCATACAAATCATTGCATCAACCATTGCCGACACAAAGGATTATGGTATCTACCGCATACTTTGCGACAATCCTGCGCAAGCGTATATCATCTTGAAAGAGTCAGGCATCAACGTGCAGCTGTCAGATGTCATTGCCTTGAGCATCGACGATGCGCCAGGACGTGCAGCAGCAGCCATCAAACAGATATCAGATGCCGGAGTCAGCATCCTCTACCTCTATTCCTTCCTGTGGAAGAGCAAAGGCGTATTGGTGTTCCGTACAGACCAAAGCGAGAAAGCAAAGGAAACCATCATGCTCAACAAGATGAACTTCCTCACCGAAGAAGATTTCAGATAGAGATTCTCATCAGCTCTCCATGAAAAGGAAATCTTGAAAATTCAGCGTTTCCACAAAATCATACCCCTCGGGTCCGCTTCGTCGGACCCGAGGGGTATGCTGTATCGGACCCGAGGGGTTCGACTATAATTCACTTGCAAACTAAGCCATCATTCTTTCACCTTCACTCCAATCGCACGCCAAGCATCAGCTTCTTCCGTTTCGTAGTAGCTGAACGAAGTGCAGCCTACTGGCAAAGCAGGGAAGTGAAGAGTAAACTCCATCACCCCACTTTCTGGCACATAAGTTTCAGCATTGAGGGTAATACCTGTCGCCTTGCGTATCGGAAGTTTCTCACCACAATCAGCAACGATATACGACGTGTCGGCCACTTTAATCCACCAGCCAGGACGAAACAAGACTTTGAAAATGACGTCAGTTCCCTTCTCCGAAAGCTCTACACGACAAATGTTCATGCAGCTGAGATGGTCTTCATCCACTTCTGGATAGTCAATTATACGTACATCTCCCTCGTTGCGATAGCTTGGAGTCCTGCCATACAAGTCCATGTATTTAGGCAACCAATTGTATTTCAGGAAACCTTCTGAATAACCTTCTTTCGTATCCACCAGCTTACCTTCGGGCGATATGATGAAATAGCGCGGAATGCCTTGCACACCAAAGCGAGCAAAGATACCACTGTCAAACTGAAGGTCGTTCCAGTTGTTCCACGTAATGCCATGCTTGGCCGAAGCCTTGCGCCATGCACTTTCTGCATCCTGGCTAATGCTTACCACTTCCAGCCTGTCTTTCATTTTTTCAGACAATTCACGCAATTCGGGGAAACTCATGATGCAAGGGCCGCAGCCACGGCTCCAGAAGTCGAGCAGTACGTATTTTCCCCTCAGTTCCTGCAGGCTATGTACATTCCCCAATGTATCTTTCAATTCGATGTCGGGAACCATATCGCCAATTTGCAGCACAGCAGGCGGAAACAAAGCACTCTTTATTTTTTGTCCATAGAACGAAGCTTCCAGCTGCTCATCCATGCGACCAAACTGCTCCTTTGCCACAATCCCCGCAATGGAATCGTCGTAATGTTCGAACAAGGTGCAGAGGGTTGACAAGCGGTAAGCCCAAGCCTCATCCGGATTCATGTCAGCAAGCAGGGTGCGTTCTTTGTGGCTAATCTCCTTATATATATTTTCTTGCCGTTCCGACAGCTCACGCAGGCGAGTTATCATCAACTTGGATTCCTCATCCGTACGAACATTTTTATTATTGAATGCCTCAAGCATAGTCAGGTATTCAGCCACGCATTGGAACATCTGGCTATGCTCTGACTTCGCCGCCTCACGGAAAAGATTCTCGTTCTCCTGCGCATCCACATTACTCCTGATTTCCCAACCCGAGTAATCCAATCCGTCACCAGCAATTTCCACCTTTGCACCTGGCTCAATCCACAAGAATTCAGGTGTTCTCAGCCCACCATCACTGCAAATCATGCCTCGGGACAAGCCATCGGATGCTGACTCTATTTCAAAACGGAACTTGCCGTCAATCAGCGTATCAGTAGCTACTTTTTCTCCCGAGGCTCCTTCCCATTCAATCAGTTCCATCACCAAACTGTCTGGCACATTAGCCAATTCGCCTTCAATGATGATTTTATCTCCTTGACCTGTTGTGCATGACGCTATAGCGGCTGCAATGGCAACAGCAGAAAAATAAACTTTTTTCTTTCTCATTTTATATAAGTTTTAGAGTATGAATTACTTGAGCAATTGTTTAACCAAACATTCTTTCCGAATACGCGTTTGGGGATAACACTTCTTTTTTGTCAGCACCTTACCTTCGACTGCAATGTTTTCAGCAAACTTTATTTTTTTCAGAGGAATGTACTTCGTTTTTCCACAATTGATTTTCATGTCAATAATACCATCACGATAGACCGTCAAGTATTCCCCATCCATCGTAATGGTCAAGTTGAACCACCCCAATTTTGTCTTGCTGAACCACTTGCCTCCTGTAGTCGCTGTATTTTCCGTCCGCCAGCTATCAGCAGTTCCCAGCACATTCTGTCCAACATAAGAAACACCATCAATTTTCACATAAGGATATTGGGAATCGTTGACACCATAAACGATTTCTTCACCCAAAATCACGAGATTGCCCCGATAATTCTCTGCATCAATCTTCACGTTGGCACTAAACGTATAGCCTTTCTTCATTTTTTGATTCTCGGGCAAAGAGCCATCAACCCGGATACTGGTTGGATACCCTTCTGTATAACGCGTATTGACAATCCAATAATAGTAATTGCCATTCATCCACGACAAGCGCAACGGGCTATCCGCTGTTCCCTCAATGATAAACGGGCGCATATTATTCAGAGCAGAGCCACAAGTCACAGGTTTGCTTGCGACCACACGCAGACCATCATCACTCATCGTATATTTCACAATCTCATAGACACCATCCACTGGCACAGAGCAATACACATCATTAGGACTGTCACGATCAACGGCCATTCCGCCTGAATAGCACATCTCTACGCCTGGAGTCTGATGGAACTGTCCGCCACCACTCGCGATAAAAGCGGTCTGCCACTCATTCCCATTCCACTTCGCGTAATAATAATCATGGACTTTTTTGCTTTGGTCAATCTTCGTCATGCCAACGATTGGGCTCCCATTTTTGTCAAAAGCCATATTCCATAGCCAATCCCGTCGGTCGCTCGTTTTATCGACCACCGTATAAGGATAAGCTGCCGCATAGCCAGCAGACTTGCTTACGGCGAAAGTTCCCTTCTCCACTTCACTCAATTTTGTTCCACATACATCATACAGACACTTGTCATTCACATCAAAAACATTGCAATACAGCCAATTGGGATATTCATTATCAGGGTGTCCTGTTGTATAAGCAAGGTAAATCTTGTCCTTCCCATTGCTGATATACTTGGCATAGGGACGTGCACCTGTCGATTTCACCATCTGATAGGGTCCCCATGTAAATTTGATGTCATCGTTTTCATCAGGAAGACTCATTTGGGCTACTGTAGGATGCCAGCCAATACCACGCCAGCACATATAAATGTGGGTGGGGTCATCACTCAAGATGAAAGGATTAGGATAAGTCGTATTGTTAGCCGTAGCCAGCCGTTTCTCCTCTCCTAACGAGGTAATATCTCCTGGTTTCCTGCTGATTCTGTAATAGAAGCAAGCCTCATCCGTGTGGCGAGAATAGATAATCATGATGCGTTCATCGGGCAACACCAAGAAGGAAGGGTTGTCATGGTCATCCGGCTGAAACCAAGAACGGACAAGCACCTCACTTGTCGTGTTCGTATTAAAATCCACCTGCGTCGCTTTAATATTGCCGTGGTTATCAATATATCCAATATAAGTCGCATTGATTGTACCTGTTTCATTCTCATAATGAAGAGCACGCGGATCAGCGAACCAACACCATGCGCCCTCGTCCGTCACAGCATGACCCGAATATGCAGCCACCTCCTGCGCCTCAGCAGAAACGCTCACACCCATCAGAAAAAAAACGGCAAATAGAAATTTCTTTATCATCATATTGCAATAATTAATGTTTGTTCATGCCACAAAGATAAGCAAATATCTCAAAAAAGATATCATAAAGCTACACAAAAGAAAAGAAAAATATTAACTTTGTAATCACAAAGCACTTATCACATCATGACACTACTCGACTATCTCAATAAAAATGACCGATTTGCCGCAAGCATAGGAGCACAGCTCACCACCATCCGCGAAGGCTATGCCAAAGCAGAACTGACCGTAGAAGAACGCCATCTCAACGGTGCCGATGTTTGTCAAGGCGGAGTGATGTACACACTGGCCGATCTCGCTTTTGCAGCCGTAACCAATTGCCACGGCACACTCACTCTCGGCATCAACAACACCATCACATTTCTCAAATCGGCAAAACTTGGCGACCGCCTCACTGCAGAATGCACAGAAATGCTCGACCACAAAAAACTACCTTATTGTGACATCAAAGTCACCAACCAAAACGGCGAACTTCTTGCCATTGTCACAGGACTGGCATACCGCATGAAAAAAGACTTTCCATTTGACTCACTAATGTAAGAGAGAAATGACTGAAATCAAACTTGACGTCCATACCCATACCATTGTTTCTGGCCATGCTTTCAGCACACTCAACGAGATGATAGCCGAAGCACAAAAACACCATCTCACATTATTTGGCGTTACCGAACATGGGCCAGCCATTCCAGGAACTTGTCCTCCTATCTATTTCCGCAACCAGCACGTTGTTCCACGTCAATACGGCGACATGCGACTGCTTCTCGGAGCCGAACTGAACATTATCGACTATGAAGGAAATGTTGACATCACAGACGACGAAACGCTTGACAGCATGGACCACATCATCGCCGGTTTGCACAAGCTATGCTACACCAACGGCACTCGCGAGCAGAACACTTCCGCCCTCCTCGGAGCCATTGAGAATCCACGAATACACATCATCTCGCATCCATGCGACGGAACAGCCAAAGACTTCGACATAGAAGCAGTGGTGCTGGCAGCACACCGCACAGGAACTCTCCTCGAACTCAACAGCAGCTCGCTCAATCCCCAGCGCGGCAAGCATCTCGCACACTCCCAATTTGTTCAGATGCTGACATTATGCAAGAAACACGACATGCACATCATCCTTGGAAGTGACGCCCACCACACTTCAGGCATCTGCGACTACCGCTATGCCCTTCCGCTACTTCAAGAAACAGAGTTCCCAGACACACTCGTCGTGAACAGCAATCCCCAACTTTTCCTCCAATTCATAGGAGAATAACCATTCCACCACACCTTTTTCCATCTTTTTCATGCCGAAAAGAAAAAAAAACACAGAAAAGTTTGGTCAGTAAAGAAATAAGCCCTACCTTTGCACTCGCAAAACAAAAGCAACACAATTGGTGCCATAGCTCAGTAGGTAGAGCATCGGACTGAAAATCCGTGTGTCCCCGGTTCGAATCCTGGTGGCACCACTTGAAAGGGAAGTTGAGAAAATCAGCTTCCATTTTTCGTTATACTTAAACCGTGAGTTTGGGGCTCAGCGGATGTATTGTTACGGATGTATCCCCTTGCGCGAGGCTGTCATCAATGCCACAGTGCATAACGATTACTCGTTTGAAGTACCGCCTAAATTTGAGATATTCCCAGACAGACTTGAGATAACATCAGCAGGTCGTTTGCCTGAATCTCTCACAAAAGAGGAGTTCTTCAATGGCATATCTATCCCTCGCAACAAGGAACTGATGCGCATCTACCGCGATGTGGAATTGGTAGAGTCGTTAGGTTCTAGAATTCCTCGTATCTTGCGTGCATACGGTGAAGATTGTTTCAAGTTTACAGATAACTTTATCCGCATTACTCTGCCTATTACTGCTCATGAAGGCACTAAGTCGGCACTAAGTCAGTTTTGGATATTGAAGATGTAGATAAATTATTGATATTCTGCGAAGAAGTCAGAACTATTGCTGAAATGTTATCTTATATGAGCTATAGTGACAGGACCAAGTTCCGTAAGAAATATATCTATCCTTTGTTAGATGCAGGAATTATTCAGATGACAATTCCAGAGAAACCCAATAGTAGAAACCAAAAATATCAGTTGACTGCGAAAGGGTTAGAGTTGATAGAACATTTGAAAAGTAACAAATAGAGGTTTAGATGATGAAGAAAGAAGAAAACAAGATAATACTATATCAAGACGATAACGAAATTACTCGTGTGTCGGTGCGTTTTGCCGATGAAGATTTGTGGTTGACACAAAATCAATTAGCGGAGATATATCAGACAACACAGCAAAATATTGCTTTGCATATTAAAAATATATATGCCGATGGCGAGCTGAATGATTCAACTCACAAGGATTTCTTGTTAGTTCGTCAGGAGGGCAATCGCCAAGTACAGCGTAATATTGTTCACTACAATCTTGATATGATTATCGCTCTCGGTTATCGTGTGCAGTCGCAGGTGGCTACCCGTTTTCGTCGATGGGCTACCCAACGACTACATGAGTATATCCAAAAGGGCTTTGCTATGGATGACGAGCGTTTGAAGCAGGGTGGCAATCGCTATTTCCGCGAGTTGTTGCAACGCATCAGGGATATTCGTAGTAGTGAACGCAACTTCTACCAACAGGTGACAGATATTTATGCTACAGCAACAGATTACGACCCTCGCAGTGAAATGACAAAAATGTTCTTTGCAACGGTGCAGAATAAGTTACATTATGCCGTCCACGAGAACACCGCTGCCGAGGTTATATACAATCGTGTAGATAATGAAAAGCCTTTTGTAGGTATGACAAACTTCAAGGGCGACTATGTTACCAAAGATGATGTGAAGATTGCAAAGAACTATTTATCGAAGATTGAATTACAACGCTTGAACCTGCTCGTTTCTGGCTTCTTGGATTTTGCCGAGTTCCAAGCATTGGAGATGAATCCGATGACAATGAAAGATTGGATTGAGGCTCTTGATGGTCAAATCATCGCCCACGAACGCAAAGTTTTGATAGGTAAAGGCAATGTTTCGCACCAACAAGCAATAGCCAAAGCCGAAAAAGAGTTTGAGATATACCGCAAGCGAGAAATGGATTTACTCGAAAGCGATTTTGATAGGGAAATAAAGAAGTTGA
>JAFWAX010000055.1 GCA_017507385.1 Bacteroidaceae bacterium
AAGCCGATGGCCAGACTTACGATGCTGACTGCCGATTGCAGCCTGTATTTCCTCATTTGCTGAAAAGCAAGTTTGATGTTGTGTAGTAGCATGGAGCTTTTATATTTAATTCTTTATTTTTCTAGTTGTGAGGGGATTTTAGGAGTTCGGGAGTTCAGGAGTTCAGACAATAGCTTTACAGGCAAACCCTCATCAATAAACCCTCATCCCTCATCCATTTCCCTCCCCCAAGGGGGAGGTCAGGTGGGGGCTCTATCCCTTCGCTATCTCCTCTGCCGCATGAGCATGTGCCGTTTTCCACACTCGCCAACCGATGCAGAGCGTTACGAGCAGGGTGATGAGGAGGAAGATGCCGACGAAGAGCCACCATGGCAACTCTGTCTGTATGATGTATTGTTCAATCCAAGGTTTCATGCAGGCATAACCTATTGGGAAAGCAATGATGGCTGCTGCAACGAGTAGCAGCAGATACTCTGTTATGAACTGTGCCAGCACCTGACTGACCTTGGCACCAAACACTTTGCGCACGGCAATCTCCTTACGGT
This sequence comes from Bacteroidaceae bacterium, assembly GCA_017507385.1. GTDB lineage: Bacteria > Bacteroidota > Bacteroidia > Bacteroidales > Bacteroidaceae > Minthosoma. The sequence goes on from JAFWAX010000055.1 coordinate 546, forward strand.
TCTGCTCGCAATCAAGCATAATCATCGACCATATTCCGAAGAGAGAAATGAGGACACATACCAGCGATACGGCAGTCATCAGTTTGCGCAGTGTCAGTTCAGAGAGGATAATCTTGTCGTATTCCTCTTCGCAATTTTTCAGACTGTAAGTGTTCTTGCCCGTATCGGTATTCTTCAGCATGTCGTTCAGTTTCTTGCTCAGACTATCCCATGTGCCTTTGTGGTATTTTATGAGGTAAAGCCCATGCCCATAACTGCTGCCGTACAGGTCGTTGCAGAAGAGATGATTCTCTGCCTTGTCAGAAGGTCCTTTGTAAAAGATGTCCTCCACCACACCCACGATGGTGTAACCCTTTTTCTTGCTCTGTTCCAACCGTGTGCCGATGGGCTTTTCTACATCCATCTCTTTGACTGCTGATTCGGTCACCACAGCACAGTCCTTGTCGCCTTCCTCAATCCAGCGACCTTCTTTAAGTTGCAGACCATAGAACTGCTGGTAGTCTTTTGCGCCCAACACCATGTTGCAGTTAATGCGCTTGTCTGTTCCTCCCACACCCAGACCGAAACCAATCATGCCGTTTCGCGGGAAAAGTGAATATCCCTCGTGCCACTCTTTGATTTCAGGCATTTGATTCAACTGTTGGGCAAAGGCCTTATGGTCGTTGTCGTCGTAGATGTTGAGCACCGCCATGTTCTGGCGCTCAAATCCCGGGTTGGTGTGACGCAGTTTCTCCAGTTGCATCATCATCACTGCTGTGCAGAATATGAAACCAATGCTGATGGTCATCTGCACCACCACGCTTAGCTTGCGGAAGTTCTTGTAGGTGTGCTGTACCCCGCGCCCTTGTAAGGAATGTTGTGCCGATTTGCGTCGGAAATATCCGATGACAGGAACCGACAATATGAAACCGACTACCATCACTACAGCCGAGTATATTGCAGTCTCGCCATAGATGGCATGGCGGGCGCTGGCAATACCCGTTATTCCACGGAACCATGGCAGCAATGCCTCTATGAAAAGCAGACCGCAGCCCAAGGCGATGACCAGCAGTAGGGCATACTCTGTGAAGAGCATTGCCATAATGTTGCGTGTGGTGGCACCGAACACCGAGCGAAGCACCACTTCACGATGGCGAATGAAGATGCGGTTGAGGAACAGCGTCAGATAGTTTAGCAATCCTGACATGATGAGCAGTATGCCAGCGAGGACTATAATACGGATGTGGCGGAATTGCACAAGGCCAGTGGCGGAACTCAGTGTGCTGGTTTCGCCAGAGTCGCTCAATACTTGGCGGAATCTGCCGAGAGGTACGGCACTTAGTCCGCTGTAATCGAATGCTCCGCCTTTGCCCCAGTCGTGTACGGTCTCTGGCACCTTAACTACGAAAGTGTCCATCTTCTGCACAAAGGCTTCGCCATCTGCCCTCTGGTTCAGACGGACAAGGGCATAACCTCTGCTGCTGTACCAGTTGAGTTCATCTGTTTCGCCGTAGATAATGTCGAAAGGAATATTGGTGTGCTGTCCGTAGCTGCTCACCACAGCCGTTACATTCAGTTCCTGATCATTCCATACCGATTTGAACGTCTTCCCTATTGGATTTTCTTTGCCCCACACCTTGGCAGCAAACTCCTCGGTTACGGCATACTGATGGCGGTGCATCCAGAAGTCGGCATTGCCCGACACCACGCGTATTCCCATCGTTTTCAGGAAACTGCTGTCGCATTGCATCTCGTTGATTTCGTGTTTCACACCATCAATGAGGATGGTATTTTGTCCTGGTACGATTTTGGTAACCATTTCAGCCTCGGGCAGATTGGAAGCAAGATAACCAGCCAGCGGTTCGCGCACAACCAATCCCTCTTTCTGGTACACCATATACAGACGGTCTGCGTCAGGATGCTGTGTGTCAAATGTCCGTTCATATCTTATCCATAGCATAGCCAATGCAAAGCAGGCAAAGCCGATGGCCAGACTTACGATGCTGACTGCCGATTGCAGCCTGTATTTCCTCATTTGCTGAAAAGCAAGTTTGATGTTGTGTAGTAGCATGGAGCTTTTATATTTAATTCTTTATTTAACAAACCCTCATCCATAAACTCTCATCCCTCATCCAATTTAAGGAGTG
>JAFWAX010000056.1 GCA_017507385.1 Bacteroidaceae bacterium
GCGTCCTGGCATGGTTCAAGCAGACCTTCCAGAAGTACGATGACTACAAGATTTTCTTTGCTGAGGAAGCTAAGAAGCAGGCTCGGGAAAAGGACATCTTTACCCTGGTCAAGTCCAATGCTTCCTTTGTGGCAGAGGACACTGAAGAAGACGAATTTGATCTCGCATCTGGAATGTAATCCAGAAGAAAGGTAAGGTAAAAAACAATGGCAACTACTAAGCGTGTTACCCCTGGTCGTGAGGGTTACAAGATTCTGTTCAACGAGAACACTGTGATTATGAACCACAAGTTTGCGGCAGCCGCTGCCAAGTATGGCACCAAAGAAAATAAGCTGATGAAGTCCATTCGTAAAGACTTCCCTGGCATGGCTGAGGTCATCGTATCGGGTCGTGAGTGCGACAAGGCAAAGACCAACACTCGCCTGACCTACGAGAACATGGAAACGCACATTCGGGCGTATGACAACGCTGACGAGCTTCTGGATGTCTTTGCCACTGTCAAGGCTTTGTCCCAGGCAACCGCAAGCCCCTACAAGTATGTTTGCGACTGGTTCAAGATCCAGTTCCCCAATTACAAAAAAGCCCCTGTTTTCAAGGATGGCAAGCTGACCGCTGCCCCTGTTGAAGCACCCAAGGTTATCGAATATAAGCAGAAGATGCCCAAGGCATCCTAATTTTCAGAGGAGGAAATGAAAATGTACGAGCGTAATGAAATTGATGCAATGATTGATGCTATTGGCATGGCTATGGACGAGCATGGTATTAAGTGCGCCGATGGTCACTGGATGACCAATGATGAACTGCTTGCGCTACCTGACGAAGAAGTGATTGCCCTGTGCAATCTGGTCTACGGAAGGACCTGAGGACATGGAAAAGGTTGTTTTTTATCGGGAGTGGTTGTCCCTCACCAAAGCTGAATTTAATGTGCTGACCATGATCGCAGAACAGGGCGGCACATTCACTGGCAACTGGTCTGAGATGTGCAGATACATAAATCTTACCGCTCAGGATCGCAACAGAAAAGTCCTTCAGGCTGCGGTTGAATCCTTAGCTTCAAAAGGATTTATCACATGGGACACTCGGGGCAGAACCCAAACCCTGAAGGTGATTCCAAAAGCAAAAGGAATTGAACTCCCTCGCCCCTGGGTGCGGTCAGTCATCAATCATGACTATTCTTCCGAAAATGTAGCGTTCGCCCAGGTGCTGAAGGTTTTTATCTGGATCTGCGGCAACGACATGGACATCGTTACAAATGCGATGATTGCCGATGACATTGGCATGAGCGTGGACACTGTTACAAGTGCCAAAAATGTTCTGCTGAAAGAATATGAGAACATCACCAAACGGCAAGTGTCGGAGAAGACTGGATGGAACACCTTCCGCACTCTGGGTCAGGAGCTTTCGGCGAGTGCATTGTGGAAGGACTTATAGGAAAAGAGTTACTTTTTCCCTGTTAATAAATAAAACTAAACTTATTATTGGGGAAAAAGTAACTCTTTAATTAAAATAAATCAATTCATTTCCCCTCTTTTTCATAAATAACAGAAGGAAAAACGCATCGCTATTTTGCTACGAAGCCGCAACAGCGGCGTTCGTGCAAAAGTAGCGAGTGCGATAAAAATGAAAAGGAGAGAGAAATTATGAGTTTGATCGATCAATACTTTAACAAGATCCCTGAATATTACAATACCATGTACATGGATGGATACACTCCAGAACAGATTATGTATGCAGCACGCAAGAAAATGCAGAGAATGTACGAAGAGCGAGAGGCAGCCAAGCGAGCAAAGGCAGAGGAAAATGAAATTCCCACTGTGAAGATTGTGAGCGAGGTGAAGATTAAATGAGCCAGAGCCAGAAGGACAAGGAAAAAAAGAAGAAAAAGAAGCAATCCATTCTTGAGGCTGAGATTATGCGAATTATGCAGAAGAGCCTGAAGACCGCCATTGACATGGCATTGAACGATATTCTGAAGGACTTCAAGTAAGACTGCGGCGGCAGCCAACTCCGAAAAGTGAATACCCCAAATTGAGGGATCGCCGGAACTGGCTGCCGCCGTTTTTCGTTTATCTCCGTCATGTCCGAAAGACGGCATAATGTTGTGAGAAGTCCAGAAATAAGTAGCTTTTTTGATTTTTATATAAAAATTTGTTATAATATATATGTAAGGTAAAGAAAGAGACGAAAGGAGGGAACGAATGAGAAATTAGTATGTTGAGAATGTTTGTGAGATGCTGCGCCGGAAAGGTCTGGCTGAGAAGTATGAACACCCAGGCGTTTACTGCATTAAGCTAAAGGATTAGATTGTTTACATAGGGAAAAGCAAGAATATGTTGGAGAGGGTTGCTGCCCACTATGTCGGCATCAACACAGGCTCAGAGCGCAAGTACCGAATCATTTGGGACGCAGCGCACCAGTTGGATTGTGCGATAGAGTTCGATGTGCTTTATTACGCACAGCAGACAAGCAAAGAAGACATCAATGAGGAAATCGGGCAAAAAGAGGGCGAATTGATACGAGCCAACCGACCTGTCCTGAATACGCAAATTCCAAAAGAATCAAACTGGCGGTCATGGGAAGTTAAAACACTGAATACCAAAGAAGTGCTGCGACTGATTGTGAACAAATGATGTTTCTGCCGCACACAGTCGGCAAGACCGTCTTCCGAAATCAAAATCACTCTTAGTGGGAGAGTTGCCCACCCGTTTTTGAAAACGCACTTTCAAAAATATTTTTTCCCGAAATGGTACGCCCGGTCGGGAGAGCGACTAAAAGAAATGGAGAAACAGTATGAATTTCAATGAGAAGAAGATTATTCCTATTCACGCCAAAAGTCTGAAGGAACTGAAAGAGTTCCTGTCCACCCTCCCCGAAGAATACAACGATTGGGTTGTCAGTTGCTGCGGCAGCACTGACTTTTGGGTACATCTGAGATCAGAGGAACAAGCAATCACCATTGACACAGAAGAATACATCGCCTAAAGATAATTGAGGGACAGCTTCGGCTGTCCCTCTTTTTTGCATTTTGGTTACTCTTCTTTCTGGAACTCAAGCAGATCCGCAGGCTGACAATCCAGAAGCTCACAGATTTTGGAAATATTCTGTAATGCGATGTACTTGTTCTCACGAAGGGACTGGATAACACCTTCGGAGAGCAGTTTTTCTTTTCTGAGGCGGTTTGTGTTGTAACCCTTCTCCTTCAGTGCGGCGAGAATGTCAATCTTGTAAACGATAGGCATGATTTGGTTGCTCCTTCCTCCTGGGGGCTTGTAAAAAAGTTGCCCTTCTCCATTGTCCGTATTATAGCATAGAATTACACAGAAATCAATGTAAAATTTACACATATTATTACACAGATATTTGTGTAATATGCCATCTTGAAATTACACAGAAAATAGTGTAATATATAGACATGAAGAACAGCACAGCCCAATTTCAACACTGCCTGTTGTAAGTGCTAGAACAAACACAAAAGAGCAGCGGCAGCCGGAGAGACGGCAACAAATTCAAACACAAAGGAGAACAACACAATGTCTACTATCGAAATCACCTCTAAGATCGAAGCTCTGAAGGAACTGGAAGAACTGATCGAGGAAGCCAAGGCAGAAGCCGAAACCCTTCGTGATGAAATCAAGACCGAGATGCTGAACCGCAACACCGAAGAGATGGAAGCAGGGCAGTACATCGTTCGCTGGACTTCGGTTCTGAGCCAGAGATTCGACAGCACTGCTTTCAAAAAGGTCATGCCCGATGTTTACAAGGACTTCATCAAGCAGACCGCTAGCCGCCGCTTCTCCATTGCCTAATAAAAAAGCCCTTGTCAGAGCGGCAACTCTGACAGGGGCAGCCCAAGAAAAACTCACGACAGTCAATCAAGGGGTATGCTTATTATAAGCCTCTGCCCCTCC
>JAFWAX010000057.1 GCA_017507385.1 Bacteroidaceae bacterium
TGTTGTCGCACATGTCTTTCTTGAAAGAAAGCCTATGGCTGGTTTATTTCAGAATGATTTTCTCCTTTGCTGGATGACATAAGGAGAATGTACTTTTGCCGTCTTTGTTTGTATAGCAGAAGTCGCATGAATTTATAATAGGGAGTGTCGTTAAATATTAAGAAACTTTATAACTAATTGATTTGTAATGTGATAGAAATTTTGTACCTTTGTGGGTGATAATAAAAATCCCCCCGATCACCGTCGGAAAGTGCAAATCGGGGGAATTGCAAATCAATTGCGATGGCAAAAGTACAACATATTTCTGGAATAACCAAGATATTACCCTTCGAGGATCTCGACTTTTATGATCTTTTTCGAATTACGTTCGAAAACAGTGAGCTTGGACGCATGAAACGTCTTCTTCCCCTGCATGAGATGGCCGTGAACTTCGGTTTGTTGAGTAACCGGTATGAACGTAGACGTGGCCCCAAGCCATTCTTCAGTGCTGAGGGCAAGGTGGCATTGATGTTTCTGAAGATGCATACTGGGCTGAGTGCTCCGAAGTTGCTGGAACAGTTGAACGGCAACGTTCATTATCAGATTTTCTGCGACATCTCGATCAACCCATTGCGTCCTTTGACGAACTACAAGCTGATAGACGACATAGCCTCTGAACTTGCAGACAAGCTTAGGATTCAGCAACAGCAGAACTTACTTGCAGAAGCGTGGAAGCCGTACATGAAAGACCTGGATACATTCTACACTGATGCGACGTGCTATGAGAGCGAGATGCGCTATCCGACAGACCAGAAACTGTTGTGGGAGTGCAATGAGAAGGCATATTCAATAATGTGTACGGTGTGTCAGCGTCTTGGCATCCATCGTCCGAGAACGAAGTACCTTGATGTGGAGAAGGCAAATCTGACGTATGTGAAGCAGCGCAAGCACAACAAGTCGCAGCAGCGGAAGATTACCCGCCGTCTGATAAAGTTGCTGGGGAAGATATTGCAGGAAATCAGAAAGGTTTGTCGCGAACATGAGTTGGAAGAAACACTGACGGACAAAGAGAGGAGCCTCATGGAAATCATCACGAAAGTGTATCGTCAGCAGAAAAATCACTTTGAGAATGACAACCCCAGAGAGAGAATCCCAGACAGAATCGTGAGTATTTCAAAGCCATATGTGAGACCTATTGTCTGTGGCAAGGAAGTGAAGCCCGTGGAGTTTGGTGCCAAATGCAACAACATCCAGGTTGACGGCATCTCGTTCATCGAGAAACTTTCATTCAATGCCTTCAACGAGGGAACCAGACTTGAGCACTGCATCAAGATGCACAAGCGGCTATTCAATGTGGACGCGAAGAAGATAGGCGGTGATACCGGGTATGCTGGTTCAGCCAATCGCAACCTCTGTAAAGAACTGGGCATCCAGACATCGTTTGTAAAGCGTGGTCGCCCAACTACAGAGAAGAATGGCAAGGACTATGTCAGAAAGGAGCTTGCCAGAGTTAGGGCCACAGCGATGGAAGGCTCATTTGGAACTCAGAAGGAGCATTATGACATGCGACGGATCAAGGCAAGGAAGAAGAAAACTGAAATCCTGTACATCTTCTTCGGCATCCATACAGCGAACTTAGTCCATTTGGCAGAGCGGCTGGCTGAACAAGAACAGGCAAAGGCTGCATAGAAACAACTCTGACAATCAAGAAATGGAGTCCTCAGCAGAGAACTCCTTATCGACTGTCGGCCAATGTAGGGAAAAGCCCCAAAATACTAGCTATAGCCGTCAGAAAATGCAATAACAGCAAGGCTGATGCCAGAATTCATCAACGGCAAAACATTATGCAGGCCTATACGGAAGAATTAAACGACAATCCCTATAATATCCATGCCAATCACCACATCATAGTCTGAATTGTCGTTAAGCAGAGCCTGAACATTCAACTCTGCTGTTCCTGTTGGAAGGATAACATGAACAAGGTAAGTCCAGGATTCGACATCACCTCCTGCACTCGAAA
>JAFWAX010000058.1 GCA_017507385.1 Bacteroidaceae bacterium
GAAGAGGCTAAGGCTGTTGAGTGCGGCTACTGGCACCTCTGGCGCTTCGACCCACGTCTTGCTGAACAGGGCCAAAACCCATTCCAGCTCGACTCAAAGGCTCCAAACTGGGACAACTTCCAAGCATTCCTCGACGGCGAAGTACGTTACCTCTCACTCAAGAAGGTATGCCCAACAGACGCTCAGGAGCTCTTCGATGCGGCTAAGAAGGCAGCACAGCACCGCTACGCTACCTACGTACGCATGAGCAAGATTGACTACTCAGCTGAGTAATACAACGAAGTCAATCATGCAATAGACCAACATTTTATATCTTATAATTAGTAAAAGGGATGCTGTTTGCTCAGCATCCCTTTTATGTAAGAACCCACTGTGTGTAGATTTGAAAAAACAAATTTAACCTTTTAACTTTTTAACCCTCAATAATTTTCTCTCGTTCGTAGAGTTCATTCCATCCTCTTCAAGTCTCAGATTTTCCTTCTTCATGAATTATTCGCCGAATGCCTTTTTCAAGGGGTTGTTGGCGGGCTGGTTCTTGAGGTAGTTGGCATCAAGGTCCTTGATTTGTTGCCACAGTTTTTTTGCTTCTTCTTGGTTGCCGTCAAGGAGATGGCAGTTGGCGTAGGTGTTGAGAAGCAAGGGCTTAAAGGAGGTGGTGACGCCTGGTGCCATGAGTGTCAGGGCGTTAAGCATGAGGATTGTCTGGAATGAGCCAAAGATGTCGTAGGCTTGGCTGTACATCCAGAGTTGTACGTAGTGGAGTGAGCTGATGTATGATTCCATGCCTGCCACATTTTTGTAGCGGTTTATTTCGGCATCGATGATGGATTTGCGTTCCTCCAGTTGTTTCTTTCCTTCTTCGGTTTTTCCTGTGCGGTGTATGGCGAGGGCTTTGAGAATTTCTATCTGGTGGATGTGTGTTTGAGATAGGGCGTCGGGGGTGTGTCCTGCATCGGCGTAGTCTTTTATTTTCTGCAGTTGGCGTTCGCAAAAGTCGTGACATTCGGTGTATTTTTGTGTGTCGTTCTGGTTTTCGGCTATTCGGAAGAGACTTTCAGCGATGATGGATATCCCCATACACAGGTTGGTGATGGGTACATCCTTTTCGTCGGTAGCCTCGGCAAGTGATGCTTCTGCTTGTTGCAGGTTGTCTTCTAAGGCTGATTTCACGGCATCGATGATGGATTGGTTGCCGTCTTTGTAGAGGGGCACGTCGGTGTTGAAGATGTTTTGCCATGTTTGTGGCAGTCCTCCGCGCACCCAAATTTCGGTGAGTTTGGTGTTGTTTTCCTGCACGAAGGTCAGTGCGTGGCAGTCTTTGTTGATCCAGTGGATGTCGCAGCGGTGTCCAGCCTCGTAGATGGTGGTGTCGTTTTCGTATTTTGTGCCGATCACGGTGTTGCAGCCGATGACGTTGCCGTTGTTGAGCATATAGACCACTATTGACATGTCTGAGGTGTATGCTTTCCAGAGTGTCTGCACGGGTTGCCGCTGTCCTGAGCCGTCGGGATTGGGTGCCGAGGCGATGCGGAGCCACCAGCCGTCGAACTTGTTGTTTGACGGGGCTGTTTTGTTTTCAAGCATGCTGAAAGCCTTTGCCACGGTGGGGTTGATGTTGTCTTTGGCATATACTTCGGTGATGAACTCGTTGAGTTTGCTCATGTTGGGCCATTGCTGGTTATACCATTTGAAGTAGAACTGGTTGGCATTGACGTTGAAGATTTGTGTGCCGTGTCCGTCAGGGCCTTGGGGTGTTTCGCCTGTGTTTTTCAGTGGATAATTTTCCCGAATCTCGATTTGCATCCGTCCCCATTGGTTGGCAGTTGGTGCCTGTTGCCACATCACGAGCAGTCCGACCGAGTCGGCGGCATACTTGTATTGTTGAAAGGCAGGAACAGTAGTTCTGCCATTTTGGTATATGAATCTCTTGAGGTGGTAGAGTCCATGTGGGTCTTCTCCTGCTTTCATGTCGGTAAGGCTGAATGTCATCAAGGCAACGATGGCGAGGGATAGAATTTTTTTCATGCGGCAAGTTTTTTGATTAAGTAGGATATTGTTGTTGTTAGATTTGACGATATAAAGTTACTAAAAATTTCCCCATTGGGAAGCTTACCAATTCTGGCCAAACTTACACTCACTTGAAATATAAAAAACGTGAGCAATCTACTTCGTTTACGTTTTCCGAGGCATTGGGGATCGCTTATCATCTTAAACGAGTAAATGCCCACGCCGACGGCGTGAACTATCTACTTCAGTTCTTGATGATTTCGTCTAATTCCCCAATTGTCGGAAAACAAGAATCAAAAGTGGACGTTCTTTCTTATGTCCTAAATATACTTTATCTGTGCATTGGAGTAACTTTTTAGGGAAACTTGATGGCAAAGATACACTTTTTTCGAATACAATATACTCTATTCTTCTTTCATTTTTCACTTTTCCATCATATTTTCAATCAAACTGAATCTTTTTGCCCCCAAAGTGACATTTCAATAAGAATGCAGATTCTGCTTCACCTCATCACGTGTCAGCACAAAATCGCAATCTGTTCATCCCCCATAGTATAATGTACGTGAAGACCTCTTGCCCCATTATCTGCATATCACTCTGTTAGCAATAAAATGATTTTTGATTGTCAGATAGTCCGTAGAGACTCTCTATGTCACGTTTCACTGCATTGCGTTTATATTCAAAAGCATCATGAACATCTTACGTTACCTACGTGCGCATGAGCAAGATTGACTACTCAGCAGAGTAATAAACTTACTTACATATCATCATCCCAAAGGATGCCGTTCCATGATGGTTCGGCATCCTTTTTCATGACATTTTACAAATATTCTGTATTATACTCAAACATCACATGTGAAATAAAAGCCACGGAACAACAGACAAAGGAAAAACTTATCACAGAGAAAAGGACAATGGAAACGATGGTGCACCCCTCGGGTACGCTTTTTGTGCCCTTTCCCCTCCAAAACTCCAAATCGTTGATACTCAGACATGCCGCCCGTGTCGGAAATAATAGGCACAGGGTGTTCGTGTTATTATGCGCACGGTGTCTGAAACCTTGTCTGCGCGGTGTGCGTTTGCAGCCACTTGCCAAGCCCTCCTCAAAAAGAAAAGAGGCACAAGGTGATAATGCCCTGTGCCTCCATGCTGAAACGTGAGTTCGACGTAAGAAAAGAGCATCCAAGGGTGCTCCTTTCTTGTTGTTCTTTGCCATAGAATGGACTATTTAGGCACCACCTAAATCAAATCGGCTCAAAAGAAGCAACAAATCGGCTCAAAATCTTGTATGAATGAGCCGATTTTCATACTTTTGTGAGCCAATTCTATTTTACCGATGGATAAGAACGTCGTTTTGCAATACATCAAGGAGCATCCAGGTGTGTCATCGAAACAAATTGCTGATGCTCTAACAGGCGAGGTCAGTCTTGCCACTATTAAACGTGCTATCACGGAGTTGATTAATTCCTTCTATATCAGTGCGGAAGGAAAAGCCAGAGCCACAAGATATTTCGTTTCACCTTTATTTGCTCCCATTGATATAGACGACTACTACAGCAAGGAGGTCGATGAGCGACAGGTGCAGACAGGCTACAACTTTGATTTAATCCCTCATGTGTTAAGCCATGCAAGCCTTTTCACAGAACAGGAAATGGTAACACTCAATACGTTACAAGATCACTTTGCCAAGAACTTTGCTTCACTCAGCGATGAACAAAAACGCAAGGAGATGGAACGTCTTGGCATTGACCTCAGTTGGAAGTCCTCACAGATTGAGGGGAACACCTATTCTCTCCTTGAAACAGAACGCCTGCTGAAAGAGAAACAAACGGCGGCAGGAAAAACGAAAGAAGAAGCCATTATGCTGCTCAACCACAAGGATGCCCTTGACTTCATTGTTGCCAATCCAGACTACATGGAGCACTTGACCATCTCACGTATAGAGGACATTCATCGTTTGCTTGTCAAGGAACTTGGCGTTGACCACAACATCCGCACTCGGCGTGTCGGTATCACGGGGACAAACTATCGACCGATTGACAACGAGTTCCAGATTCGCGAGGCTCTCAAACAAACTTGCGACCTTGTGAACAGCAGAACCTATATTTTTGAGAAGGCTTTGTTTATATTAATTCTCTTGTCATATATTCAAGCATTCAACGATGGCAACAAACGCATTGCACGCATCACCAGCAACGCCATCTTGATAGCCAACGGGTACTGCCCTATATCTTTCCGCACGGTTGACAGTATCGACTATAAAAAAGCGATGCTACTGTTCTACGAACAGAATAACATTTCTGCTTTCAAACAAATTTTCATCGAACAATTCCGCTTCGCCGTAGAAACGTACTTCTAATTGCACAGCACCGCTACGCTACCTACGTGCGCATGAGCAAGATTGACTACTCAGCAGAGTAAAAAAACTTACATATCATCATCCCAAAGGATGCCGTTCCATTCAGGGTCGGCATCCTTTTTATTCAAGAAAATGCACTAAAAAAATGCAATTATTGGATAAAACTGCATTTTTTTAGTGCATTTTCTTGCACATCCATATCCTTTTCTCTACCTTTGCCGCAGAATCAGACTTGTCTCATCATGGAAGAATTGCTCGGATATTACAACCTGCTGGTAAATAGAACCAAGACAGATTTTCATCGCTACCTGTACACTGAAATAGATTGGCAAGACCATCTTGTGGGTCTGACTGGTCCTCGCGGCGTGGGAAAGACAACCCTCGTCCTCCAACATATCAAAGAGAACCTCAACCGTAACACCACTCTGTATGTCACGGCTGAAGACCTGTATTTCTCCAATCACACCTTGCTGTCGTTGGCAAAGGATATGGCAGACAAAGGCTTCACCCATTTCTTCATTGATGAAATCCACAAATATCCAGATTGGTCAAGAGAACTCAAACTCATCAACGACTATCACCCCAACCTGCATGTGGTGTTCACAGGGTCATCCATCCTTGACATACAAAAGGGAGCAAGCGACCTTAGCCGACGCGCTGTCATGTACTCCATGCAAGGGCTATCCTTCCGTGAATATCTGATGCTGTTTCACAACATCAATGTTCCCGTCTATTCCATTGAAGACATCATTGCACAGCGAGTGGATGCCAATGCCATAGAACATCCGTTACAATTATTCCGCCAGTATCTGCAAACGGGCTACTACCCCTTCAGCCGCGAACGGAATTTCAATCGCCGCCTTCGCGAAGTCATCAATCAGACATTGGAAGTTGACATTCCCGTTTTTGCACGAATGAATGCCTCTACAGGACATAAACTGAAACGTCTGCTCAGCATTATCAGTGAAAGTGCTCCTTTCAAACCCAACTTCACGAAAATTGCCACCTTACTGGATGTCAGCCGCAACGTCATTGCCGATTATATCCTGATGATGGAAGAAGCCGGTATGGCGATGCAACTGCACAACTCCACCACAGGCTTGCGAAACCTCGGAAAAGTTGAGAAGGTCTATCTTGACAACACAAACCTCATCTACAATCTGAGTCCTGAACACGCAGACCTTGGCAATGTGCGTGAAACCTTTTTCCTCAACCAAACACGCCTCCAAAACGAAGTCACGTTTTCTGGCATTGCAGATTTTCAAATAGGAGATTTCACCTTTGAGGTTGGCGGTCGCCACAAAGGGCAACAGCAAATCGAACAAGCCAACCGAGGTTTCATCGTAAAAGACGATATAGAGTTCCCCATGCTCAACATCATTCCCCTTTGGCACTTTGGATTAAACTATTAAGGTCTGTCCAAAAGACATGCCAATCTGTTCGCATGAGCAAGATTGACTACTCAGCAGAGTAAATACCACTTACATATTATTGCAAGAAGGGAGCATCTATTGGTGTTCCCTTCTTGTTGCTCTTTGCAACAGAATTCACGATTAGAGCGACACGTCCACCCACGGATTTACCACTCTTTTATTTGTCCTCCAAACGAACTCACGTTCCTCTCCGATTTGTCAACATCGTTACACTTGTTGCAGCGTTGCAGTGTTGCAGTTCCAAAATGATTCAAGGAAGTCAACGGCAAATTAAAGTAATAGATTATATATTTATATATAACTATATATAATATAATAATAAATATAATATATAAATAGTATTTATCAGATTTTTCATCGAGTGGAAGAGCATTTGGAGAACTGCAACACTACAACACAGATGCCGCCAACGGACATATCCCAAGGCACACACCCGTCTCCCCCCACAACTGACACACCCACAGACGTAATTACGACATACCCATTGCCGTAATTACGATGACGGGGGTATCGTAAGTACGATAGTGGAGGCAACACTCATACACAGAAAGAAAAGCCATCACCCCTCACATTTTTCTCGTTTTCTTCGTTTATTCCAATTCTTTTCCGTAAATTTGCCACCGCATTCTGCAAAAGAGTGCAAAGACATAATGCTCTATAGCCTCTCATTCACCACCACGAGAAAAGAGCAAGTGTACATTATTGGAGCTGCACCGATTCGGCGCAGATTTCTCCCGTATATGTACATGGTTTGTGGTGAACCGAGAGGCGTATGGCGAAAGTCTGCGCCTTTTTTGTATATTATTGTTTAACTTTCAAATACTTTGCTGTATGAAAAGATTTATTGTTTTCACGTCATTAGCCACAATTGCACTAAACAGTTTTGCTTATGGGTATTCATCATCTTCGTTTGAAATGCCAGGGTGGCTCATACTCATGTATGTGATTATGATTGCATGGGGCATCTTGGAGATCATTCTATTCTTCAAGCTCTGGGGAATGACAAATGACATTAGGGCTTTGAAAAAAGACTATTTCCATGAGCATGATAATAATACGGCAGAGAACACTCTACAACGCTTGAGAACCAGTATTGTGATGGGTAATAGAACTAAGACAAAAGAAATCTTGCTCGAAAACTTCATTCACAATGTCGAGTCTTCATTCTCGAAGTTCCCTCAAGAAAAGCAAGAGCAGGACGAACAAAAGGGGGTAAACTACACAGTCAGTTTAAGAGAGCAGAATTTACAAGAATCCATACTGCAGTATGTCGAAAAACTACGAACACAATTTAACACAATAGGTGAGGTATTGCCCGAATACATAGAGAAGATGAAAACCTATAACGACTATTACAATCTTTTCACTGAAGAAAATCTTCTAATAGACTATTCCCAGACCTTCAAAGAAGAAGAGTTCAAAACAAGAGAAGAAAAGGCAAAGGAATAACATTCCCGATGAAAGATATTCACTTATTGATTAATATTCGCTTTTCACTTTCAAAAGTGACAACAGATACAATTTTTAGTTTGACAATACCCTAATCGGTCTAATTATCAAATAAATCGGTTCAAACGCTTGCACGTTTGAGCCGATTCCTGTACTTTTGTGAAGTGATTTTCATCGAACGGTTTCGTTTTGCCGTTGAAACTTATTTCTAACACATCATGTTTCGTGCCATCCAATATATCGGGAATCAAGAACTTCTGAAAAAGGAGAAGACTTTGTTTGTGTGTTCAAAGCGAGCACCAATGGCGACGTATGAGAAGATTTTCGGATGGGTGGAGTCGCAGACGAAGAAGGATGTCGTGATGTGTTGCAACACGACGGAGTTGGAACAGGAGGTGCTGAAGTCATTATTGGTGAATGAGGTGCCAACGATATTGGTGGTGATGAATCGCTTTCGTGGGGAGAACAACGTGCAAATACAGAGAGCTTTGGCAGACTTCCTGATGGCTTCTGAAAAGAGCCTATATGGTCAAAAAAGCATTTATTGCCTGACTCCGACAGGAGAAATCCTTCATATCTATAAAGAGAAAGGATTGATGGGCATTTCTTATGGTGCATTCTTTATTGAGAAATCGCAGGCACAAGTATGGCTCAAACAGTTGGAGGAGTGGAAGAAGAAACAAGGAATCCAGCAATGACGATGCGCTGACTACAGTATGCTTGCAATGATGGCATCAACAACAAATCGCACCCCTCGGATACGGCATATCTGAGGGTACGATGCTTCTGCCCCACCTCCACACCGTGCACATAATATTTAAAACACCGCCTGCGAAATATTTCACGCACGGTGTTTTAAATATTATGCAGGCGGCAAGAAAAAGATAAAATCGTTCTTTTACTATATGGAATAAACTAAAGGATTTGGGGTCAATAAGCTTGCTCACACACAACAAATAAGGCTTGCTCGTTCATGAGCAAGCCTTATTTTATTTATAACACAAATATTTATGCTTCTTCTACAGCAGCCTGCGCGGCAGCAAGGCGTGCGATTGGCACACGGAATGGAGAGCATGAAACGTAGTTGAGACCTACCTTGTGGCAGAACTTGACTGATGATGGCTCACCTCCGTGCTCGCCACAGATACCACACTTGAGGTCTGGACGTACGCTGCGACCCTTGTTTACAGCCATATCAACGAGCTGACCAACACCGTTCTGGTCGAGAACCTGGAATGGGTCAACCTTCAGAATCTTCTTCTCCAGGTAAACTGGGAGGAATGAAGCGATGTCGTCACGTGAGTAGCCGAATGTCATCTGTGTCAAGTCGTTTGTACCGAATGAGAAGTATTCAGCGCGGCTTGCGATGCGGTCTGCAGTCAAGGCTGCACGTGGAATTTCAATCATTGTACCTACCTTGAACTCTACTTCTACTCCTTCTTCAGCAAAGAGAGCTGCAGCAGTTTCGCGGATAACCTTCTCCTGAGCCTCGAACTCGTAGAGGATACCTGTGAGTGGAACCATGATTTCTGGATGTGGATCGCAACCTTCCTTCTTCAGCTGAACAGCTGCACCGAGGATGGCCCGTGTCTGCATCTCTGTGATTTCTGGGTAGGTGTTACCAAGGCGGCAACCACGGTGTCCAAGCATTGGGTTAGCCTCGCAAAGGCTTTCAACGCGCTGCTGGATGTACTGAACTGTTACGCCCATAGCCTTAGCCATTTCTTCCTGTCCCTTCAAATCGTGTGGTACGAACTCGTGAAGTGGTGGGTCAAGCAGACGCACGTTTACAGGGCATCCGTCCATTGCCTTGAAGATTCCGTAGAAGTCAGCCTTCTGGTAAGGGAGGAGCTTAGCGAGTGCCTTCTTGCGGCCTTCTGCATCCTGTGAAAGAATCATTTCGCGCATTGCAACAATCTTCTCAGCTTCGAAGAACATGTGCTCTGTACGGCAGAGGCCGATACCTACAGCACCAAAGTTGCGTGCTACCTGTGCATCGTGTGGAGTATCAGCATTTGTACGAACAACGAGCTTAGTATATTTTTCGCAAAGCGCCATGAGTTCAGCGAAGTCGCCTGAAACCTCAGCAGCCTTTGTCTCTACCTGTCCTGCGTAGATTTCACCTGTTGTACCATTGATAGAGATGTAGTCGCCTTCCTTGAGGAGAACGCCATCGATCTCAACTGTGCGAGCCTTGTAGTCAACGTTGAGCGCGCCAGCACCTGAAACGCAGCACTTGCCCATACCGCGAGCTACTACGGCTGCGTGTGAAGTCATACCGCCACGCGCTGTGAGGATACCTTCAGCTACAGCCATACCAGCGAGGTCTTCTGGAGATGTCTCGATACGAACCATCACAACCTTCTTTCCATCTTCTGCCCACTTAGCAGCGTCGTCAGCAAAGAATACAATCTGTCCGCAAGCTGCACCTGGAGATGCAGGCAAACCGCGTGTGAGTGTCTTTGCTGCAGCGAGAGCCTTCTTGTCGAATACAGGGTGAAGGAGTTCGTCAAGCTTGTTTGGTTCACAACGCAGAAGTGCTGTCTTCTCGTCAATGAGTCCTTCGTGAAGGAGGTCCATGGCAATTTTCACCATTGCAGAACCAGTACGCTTTCCGTTACGTGTCTGGAGGAACCAGAGCTTGCCTTCCTGCACGGTGAACTCCATGTCCTGCATATCGCGATAGTGGTTCTCAAGCTTGTTCTGAAGCATGTCAAGTTCCTTGTAGATTTCAGGCATAGCCTCTTCCATTGAAGGATACTTAGCGACACGCTCTTCTTCAGAGATGCCTGCACGCTCAGCCCAACGTTGTGAACCAATCTTTGTAATCTGCTGTGGTGTGCGGATACCTGCCACAACGTCTTCGCCTTGTGCATTGATGAGGTACTCTCCGTTGAAGAGGTTCTCACCGTTACCGGCATCGCGTGAGAAGCATACGCCTGTTGCAGATGTATCGCCCATGTTTCCGAATACCATCGCCTGAACGTTAACAGCTGTACCCCACTCTGCTGGAATTCCTTCCATCTTTCTGTAGAGGATAGCACGCTCGTTCATCCAGCTGTCGAA
>JAFWAX010000059.1 GCA_017507385.1 Bacteroidaceae bacterium
AGAACCGCATCGTTCAAATTTAAATTCCATAATTCGTATAATGAAGCATTAACAATCATATCACAATCCAAATATAATACTTTTTCGACCTCCAAAGGGAGCATACCATCAACAAACAAACGAGCGTATGCACTTAATGAAATTGGCCATGTCATGGACAAATCCAATTGTTCCTTCCATCTGTCAAACGTAATCCATCGAATTTCAGCATTATTAAATAAAGATACGACTTTTTCTATTTTTTTTTTTGGTGGTTTCTGTAATAAGATTTTCTATAATATAAACAACAGTGTGTTCACTCCATTTATTATTATACAACAACGAATATATTGCTACTCCTAAATGTTGTGCATAATTATTATCACTAGAAAAAATCACATTCATATGAATCTTATATCAATATTTCTTTGCCCAATTAACAATGTACAGTTCCACATTAAATGCCCAAAATTTCATAAATTTTATCCACTTCACTTTCATTGCCATAATCATGAGATTGTAAATATTCCTTGATATGGTCTATCTTCTTCTCATTTTTTAAAAGCTCAATGATTGCTTCTGCGATTTCTTCATTATTCATACCACATATTACACCATCTTCGCCATTTTTCACTTGATTTTGAACTGTTGCATAATTCGTTACCACAACTGGTTTATATAATATTTGTGCTTCACGTACAGTTACAGAATGTCCTTCATAACGAGAAGGTTGTATATATAAGTCGCATGCGGATATATAAGGATACGGGTTATTCTTAGGACCTAAAAAATCGAAACAATCTATTGTTTCCATATTTTCCCCCATTTTATCTATATAATCATGGTTTCCTGGCCCAATCACATACCAATGAAATTTCAGCCCTCTATCCTTAAGAATACGACAAACTGAAGGTATACATTCAAAATTCTTCTGATAGCAAATTCTTCCTACAGATACCAAAATATATTCTTTCTTAGTGCCATTAAATTTTATTTCTAAATTTTCCATCCCTGCAGAAGCCTGCCCTCTAACAAACTTTGGTGATAAGATATTATGAATTTCTATAATCTTATTCTGTAAAGTAGGATATGTTTTCAAGAATTGCTCTGTCACACTTGAAGATATGGACACTATATAATCATTCTTTTCCCACCTCTTTATCGTTTTTGCCACATCCATATTTACAGTGGAAAAATCCGTATGTACCCATTCTAACTTAATATCAGCATCCACTTTATCTTGCACCACATGAGGAGGATCCAAAAAACTTATTGCTAAATTATAATGTCCCAAATATCGCAAAGAAGGTAAAAATGATATCATTCCATCAAAAGCATAATGAGAAGCACTGCCTTCATTTTGTATCTTTTTCTTATATAAATACCATGAATACCTTAGTTTACCAATCAATCGCCCCCAGAAAATCCCCCATTTTTTCCTCAAAAGCACCTCTTTCATTGGACTTTCAACAACAGCATATACTGGATTTTCAGGTAAAAGGTTCACTTTATTGGGAATAAAAGACATAAACGCACCAGTGTGTCTATAAACAAATAAATCGACAGACACCTTGGAAACATCAAATGCTTCGAGTAAACCGATTAAGGCTCTTTCTGCCCCACCCAACTCCATATAGTGCATCAGTATGAGAATACGTGGCTTCATCCTTACTTTATATTCAACCTATGAAATTTAATCTTATATTTACTTGTAATTTACTTTCAAACGAAGCCACTCCTCTTTACAAAGCCGTGCAACAACGTCTTAAAAAGCGGTGACTCTTCGTAATATAAAGCGAAGCAGCTTTACAGAGTTTATTCAATCCTTTTATTAAAGTCTATTCGCAGTATATGGATTTGTTGCTTAACGGTATGAGAAAGAGTAGTACAGTTCCTAATTTATATATAGTATCAAAAAGATAGATTACGCTTCATACAATTATTAGCAATCAATCAATTTATAAAAATTCTCTATTTCCTCTACATTCCCCTTCTTTTCATTCTTTAAGTAATTCTGAATGTTCCTATAAAGTTCCTTATCATTCATCAATCGCTCAATTGCGTCCGCAATATCATCGGGATTGAATGATGTAACCAATCCATTCTTTCCATCTATCATCTGCATTGTGCATGCTTCAAAATTTGTACAGACCACTGGGCGATTAAGAATGCGCGCTTCTGCAATTGTCAATCCAAAGCCTTCATGACGAGATGTCTGTACATATATATCGCATTGACGCATATAGCTATACGGATTAGTAGTAAAACCCAATAGAATAAAATGTTCTTGCAAATGATTTTCCACAATATATTTTTCCATGTCATCTCTATAAGCCCCATCACCTATCGCATACCATCGAAATCGGATTCCCCTATCACGTAAAATCTTTGCTGCCACCAATGCCAAATCATACCCTTTTTGTAGCTTGTCAAGACGCCCTGCAGTCATAATTATGGGACATTCTTTTGAAATTGGCTTATCAGAAAGAAGTTCCGACATCCTATTAATCATCTGTGCATCGGTTATATCCCACATTATTTTCATCTTCTCTTTAAATTCCGGATACACTATACTAGAAAACACTTTGCAAGCAGAATCTGAAACAGGAACTATTACATCACATTTACGATAAAATCGAGACTGATATGCTTTTGTTTTTCCTGTAAGTCGATATTCCGCATTTATCCAAACAAGTTTCTTCTTTGCCGTCACCTTATCTACAGTATAAAACGTAGGAATTCCTTGAGCATATCCTATCGCGACATCATACTGATGGGAATTTACTTCAATACATCTCCCTATTGTTTGCCAATACAAACAGGCTTTATCAGCGTGAAGCAATCCCGACTTCCTTATTTTTAAAGAATACAACAATCTAGCCATCAAACATTTAGGCTTTAAAAGTTGATTCCAAATGGACAAAGTTAAGAACTGGGTATATTTCAAAGGAGGTAGAACTTTCACCTCTTTAGGAAGAAATTGCATAAGAGTTCCATCAAAGGCGAACAACTGCAAATCCACCTCATAACGAGAATAATCCAGTAAATTCAACAATGTTACAAGACTTTTCTCTGCCCCTCCAATATTAAGAGAATCTATTACAAATAAAATCTTTTTTTTCATTCTTAAACATCTATCCTTTTATAGTCACTCCTCTTCAAAAACCGGAACAAACAAGACCTCACTTTATAAAAAAAACAAAACGTTCTAAAAACAAACGGAGAAAACTTATAAAGACGATAATCAATATCATATCTTAATTCCTCCTTAAATATTAGATGATATTTTGTATTTATCTTATTCCAATAAGTTGAGAAAAGTAATCTTTCCTCTTCTGATTTACGCTTTGCTATATTATAAAAAATATATGATTGGTACCAAAAAGCATGAATCTGTTCTTTAAATAAAGAAGGATAGTTCTCCCGTATGAAAAGAGTACGGTTTTCATACGCTTCCAACAATCCTATATGCCGAGAAGAAAATAAAGTAGACAAACTTCTTGTATGCTGCCTATAATAATATAAGCATAATGGCGAAATTCCTATATTCTTAGAATCATGTATCAAATGGTATTGTAAATCAGCATCTTCTCCCATACACATATCAGTTCTCAATAAATGCTTCTTTACAATATCTTTTTTATATACTTTCCCCCATAAAAAATTATTTATGAATCCATTTCTTATTAACATTGACATTGCTTCATCTCTAGTAATCACATCACCTTCTGAATCCTTTCCAACTTTACAGTCTTTATATAAGAGATGGTCTGGGTATGCATAGTAAAAATTAGCTTGAACTATATCGCAATCATTTTTTTTTGCAAACCCAAGCATTTGAACCAATGCAGTAGGAGAGAGCCAATCATCACTATCAACATAACATATAAATTCACCATCAGCTTTTAGAGTCCCTATATTTCTCGAATCAGAAGGGCCACTCCTTTCCTTATGGATAACAAGGGTTGTATCACAATATTTTTTCTTGTAATTATCACATATCAAAGGTGACAAATCTGTTGAACCATCATC
This sequence comes from Bacteroidaceae bacterium, assembly GCA_017507385.1. Lineage (GTDB taxonomy): Bacteria > Bacteroidota > Bacteroidia > Bacteroidales > Bacteroidaceae > Minthosoma. The sequence goes on from JAFWAX010000059.1 coordinate 4,012, forward strand.
AATTAAAATAACTTCATCACATGATTCTATCTGGCCATATATACTATCTAAGCATTGGCATAAATAAGATTCCACATTATATACGGGAACTATTATTGACAATCTTTTAGCCATTTGGTCTCAACATGAAAAGGCGCAGCCAATAACAATGCCTTTTGAATAGATGCGAGTTTACAAGAAGGTAGGGTTTTCTGACTATTCTTTTCAAAAAAAGAATTTATACTTCTTTCATTTGATAAAATCACGTCCAAATCTGAAAACCCATCATAATTCTCTATGTTCACAGCACTAAAATAATCTCTAAATTTAAATCCATCAGTATTTATTGAAGAATGTTTTATCCATAAAGCAGGAATCCCATAGGCATGGGATACGATTATCCCATGCAAAGATGTCGATAATATTTTTTTGCATGATAAAATCTCGCGTATAACAAATTCCACATCAGTCGTCCGTAAATCTATAATATGATACAGATTCCCATAGAATTTATAAAAATAATCGTATTCTTTCCAATGGGGGATTATTCCTATTTTATATTCATTCACAATATTGGGAGTATAGAGAATTGGCAATAATAATGCAGGATCGCCACAGACTCTACATGAGGGTCCTCCCATCCTCATTATTTTTTCCGCAGACAATTTACCTCTCACAGCACAAACGGAACCTCCATAAAACAGATCAGTTTCATTCATAAAACCACTGCCCCATATTTTTGACAGAGAGTTTCCATAACTCAAAATAGAACCGACAGCGAGAATACTCTTCTGAAAAGGTAACACATATTCTTTTAACTTCCCTAACTTATGTGGATACCTCAACAGATATTTAATTAAATTCTTCTTACTTATTGCTGCTATTTTATGATTAACGCCTTTGCCAGATAACTTAGATACTATATAAGGTGCTAATTGATCTCCGAAATTGGTATTCTCATTCCAATAAATTAAATTTATTCTATCGTCCATTTCACTCCGTAAGACTTTTATTCGATAATAAAAAAAGTACGCCATTTGCCACTTCCTCTACGGCCATACCCGTCACAACACTTTGGGGATAAGTTCTCAACTGCTCTTCCGCACCGGTAAAATTTGTTGCGACAATAGGAACTGTAAAACAACGTGCTTCTGCTAGAGTGATACAATAACCTTCATGGCGAGAAGGCTGTACATAAATGTCGCAATTCTTCATATAGCCGTATGGATTTATCTGCAATCCTAAAAAAACGACTCTATCAGATACTCCTAATTCAGAAGCTTTTTGTTCACATATCGTACGCAAATTCCCATCTCCTACAAAATACCACTTCACATCACAACCTTTATCAACCAGCATCTTTAATGTCGAAACGGCCACATCTTGTCCTTTCTCTTGAGACAACCGTCCTACTGTCAAAATCCTAGTACCCTGAAAATCATCAGTAAATGTATCTCCTTGCTCTGCCAATGATAGTATTTGTTCTTTCGAAACCACATTATATCTCACCTCTGTTTTTTGACAAAATTCAGGAAAGAGTTCGTCAAACTTACTTTTTGCAGTTTCCGAAACCACATATATTTTTTTGTAGTCCTTATACAATTTACGAGTTAGAACCTTGTCTATACCAAATCTTTTTATATCATAATGAATCCACCCATATTTCTCTTTTGCTTTTATCTTTCGACAAATATAATAATCTAACATCGAGGCAGGACCTGCATAAGCATATGCTTTATCAAAACATATATCAATAGATGATTCTTTACGTAATATATATTTATAGAAAAGCGTTCTATCCCCCGAAACTTTATATATCACGTATAAAAAAAGATGCATAATAGCCTCCATGAAATTTCCTTTGTTGAAAAAGGATTTTATAGTTAACAAAGGGGGGCGATTAAGAACTTCCCATTGTTCCTTAAAACACTCATGTACGACAACCCATGAAGGGAGGCTGTCCAACAAAGCACCTTCTTTACGTAATAAACCAATATGTATATCATATTCATCTCTACCTAATAGAGACAAGAACCCTAACAACGATTTCTCAACACCCCCTAAATTCATCGAGAAAAGCAAAAAGAAAAGTTGCTTCTTCTGCATAGTTTTACAATCTGCGATTTTTCAAAAGACTTACTATAAATCCTAATTTATGTTTAAAACTTATCATATCATTGGGAACCATCCACAATATCAGGAAACACTTTCCTAAATTAGAATTCTTAAAAGCATTGTACACAGTACTTTCAACGTCTTCTTTTATAAGACTTTTATTTTGTTCAAATTCTTCAAATTTTTGTACCCATTTCCAATATTGAATTGCTGCTTGAACCTTACCGTCATTATAAGCTCTATTTGCATTAGAACTTATGTGTTCATCACTAAAACGAAACACACATAAAGCGGTTTCACTAGAAACAATACCTTCTTTCACCCAATTTAGAATCGAAGCATTATCAGAATAGAATCCCATAGGGAAGACTAGAAACCCCTCTTTCTTAATCTTTTGCGTTCTATATAAAAATTCAGAAATAGTATGAAATCGTTTTTTGGAAAAATGATTATTTATAAAATCATGATAAGATTCGTACTCGGGCCAAAGAGGAGACAGTTTTTCCTCCCCATTAATGAATTTATTTATCTTACGCGCATGAAAAACATTGCATCTTTCATATTTCCTTGCAAGTTTCAACAACTCAGTTACAAAATTAGACATTAAAATGTCATCATCACACAGAAGAACGAAAAATTCTCCCCTCGCATACGACAAACACCGATTCCAATTCAGCACAATGCTTTTTGCCCCTAAATTCTCCGCATTTTTATAATAACGAATACGCGAATCATTATATTGAGCAACTATTGAATCTATGTCATAAGGGGAGTTATCATTAACTATTATTAGTTCAATATTATGATAATTTTGTCCTAATGCACTCTCTATTGCTTCGCCCAAAAATGTTTTTTTATATGCAGGAATAGCGATAGATACCAATCCCGCAATGGTGTCATTTACCTCACCCATACCTATAGTCCTTTAAAAAAACGACAAACATTACACCTTACGAGGAAAAAACTTTTTCAAGAAGTCTAACAATATAAAATACTCCCTAAACCTTAAGATTTTTGATGTCAATATATAAAACGTCCCCCCGACCAATAAACCAATGAATATTTGATAGAGATTGGAGGTGACAAAACAAATTGTCACATAAACAAGAAGCCCAGTCATTAATGAGCATAAAAATGACGGCAATAAATCTTGTATTTGTACTTTCAAATTCACGTTAATTAATTTACCCGTATAATATGTATTAATAATTAAGACTACAATAGAAACAAATATTTGCCCATAGCACATTGCTATTATCCCCAATGGTATTGTTACACAAAGAACTAACACCCCTATTATTTTTCGAATAACTTCCAAGCGTAAATACAAATTAGAATATCCTTTAACACCTAGTAAATTAAGATTCAAAGTACTCACAGGATGCCACATCAAAGAGAAACATAATATTTGCAAATAAGGAATACAATCAGCCCATTTTTCCGTTAATAGACAAAGAACAAATGGACGAGCCAGGACTGATAACATGATCATTATAGGGAATATTACAAATGCTGTAACTCTTATCATTTGACGGTAAATTTGTTCCAGTCTCGCATTATCATCTTGTATCGTTGACAAAACAGGAAAAGTTACTTTCAAAAGAACACCACTGATGGTTGAAGAAGGCAAAATCGCATACCCCTGAGCTTTATTATAATAGCCCAGATGAGAAGCTGAATAAAGTTTCCCTATCACAATGGGATTTATATTGTCATAAAATGTATTTAGAATACCAGAAACCATCAAATTACGTCCATATGAAAAATGTTTTTTATATACATTCCAAGAAAAACGGAAACCCGGGAACCAATGTTGATAATGCCAATATAATACGGCTTTTATCAACAAGCCCATAAAATTAGGATAAATCAAAGACCAGACACCATATCCCATATAAGCTAAAATAATAGAACATATACCTGGTATTATAGTTGAAATCACACTTATTATACTTTTCACCTTAAATTTCAATTGTATTGTTAACCGAGTTCCTTGAACCGATACAAAAGAACCTAAAAACATCAACAAGGCATTTACTATCACAATTTCTTTCAACATTGGTTCTTCATAAAAATCAGAAATCAAAGAGGAAGAAAAAGAAAGAATGCAACAAAAAATTAAAGACAGAACAATATTTGTAATAAAAACCGTTGAGTAATCCAAACTTGTTCTATCTTTCGAACGAATCAAGGATGATGTAAAGCCTGCATCCATCAAAACATATGACATGGAAAAAAATATTCCCGTCATTGCAATCAGGCCATAATCAGAAGGCATTAATTGACGTGCCAAAATGACTCCTTGTATAAACCCAAAACCTTGCAATGCTATAGTTTCTATGAAAGTCCAGACTAACCCTGAAAAAGTTTTCTGTTTTAGTGATTCATCCATTAGATTTGGTTCTTTCCGATACATCACAATAGATTCCCTCGTTTTTAACACAATAAATTTGCGATACAAAGTTACAATCAGGCGTGAAAGGAAATGTGCGTTTCGATGACTTCATCACCTCAAAAGAGAATTTATTGGACGTTCACATTTCATACGAATTAGACCTACTCCATCAGCAACTGCTCATATGGCACCACCAATGCCTCGATGTCGAAGTCCCATCCTCTTGCCTCGCCTTTTTGTTTGTACTCAGCAAGGAGTTGAGGATTATCAAGCAGTTTCTTGATGCCGCAGTAAAGGGCGTCCTCGGTATTAGCCGTGATGAGAGCCGAATCGCCATTCCTCAGCAGTTCGGTGAGTTCTGGTGTTTCTGTAGCAACAACAGGGAGACCAAGGATGTGGCTTTATCTCTGTAACTTGCACTTTTTATTATCATTAGGTTAAAAGCATGAACTGTAAAAGATTTGTTTGATTGTTTACAAACAATTCATTTCCAGAGTTATGCCCTAAACTGTTTAGTCAATCTTTTCTGCGACCAATAAGATTTCTTTTGCCCTTCGGTCTGTGGCTGTAGCTAAAGGCTTATCCCATTTCCCTGACTGGACATAATTTGCAGAAAGAACCTTAAAGTTCCTTTGTTCAAACGCATCTATCAACTCTTGCCTGATGAAACGATAATCGGCAATCACATATTCTGAAGACAAATAATTGTCATGATGGAACTGTTCCTTCCGATACACAAGATGAGCCACTTTGTCCAACAAAAAATAATCGGGATTGAAAATGTCACCTGTACTCCGCATAATTTCTGATGCGGGCAAGGAGACCAGCTCATCTGTATGCTTCTGTACATTGTTGCAAGTACGAGTAGCGACATGTTCCGTCAATTCCATATTCATCACAGAGACAACGCAGCGTCCATGTTTTTTCAGCTTCTTATAAATCGAGTCGATGATACTCACGTTCTGTTCCAATGTTCGGAAAGAACCTATTACATCGTACAAACACATGATAACATCATAACTTCCTTCTATAGATAGATTTCTCGCATCACGCTTCAAGAAAGTAACCGCATGGTCTTTTGCATTTCGCCTTGCTACATTCAATAAACGCTCGGAAAAATCCACGCCATACACTTCGTATATTCCACGTTTCGCCAATGCTATAGAATGTCGTCCCTGACCACATCCAAGATCCAGCACTTTCTGCCCTCGCCCCAATTTCGTATGTTCAATGACATAATCTATTTCATGTTCCGTGTATTTTGTCCAAGGCTGATTCTGCATATCCATCCGAGAATAGGCATCCTCCAACTGCTCAGCAGAAAAGTCAAGCATTTCATTCCACTGGTCTTCATTGAATACTTTTTCTTGTTCTTGAAAAGTAAATGCCAACCATTCATGCCCATCTTCAATTGCTCCTAATCTGCCTACATATAGTTCGTCTAAGCCACGCTGATGATTCAACTTCTGGAAATTAGGATAAAAGTTTGTATAAATCTGAGATTTCTCTTTATCTATAATGATTCTTTCTTTGTCTGCAAATTCCACATCATCACATAAAGAACGAATCTCACCGATATGCTCACCTATCACAGAAGGAACCACCTTTCTCCATGTCACCGATTCCAACGTTTTGATGGTCACAGCATTAGTAGTGGCCAATCCCCATGCAAAATAATCTGACATTCCCCATGCCGAACGTAACAGTTTTTTTGCGATACCTCGATTACGGTAGAAACTCCGAACAACCAATTGCGTCACCCAAATACATTTCTTACCATCTTCCAATACTTTATTCAAGAAAAAAGCATGTCCTATTAATTTCTCGCCATCGTAACATAAAGACACATACATGTCTCTTTGATTCCGCAACGACAAGTATTTTTCTGGACTCAACCTTATTCGTTTCCCTTTTCGTTCAGGATTATCAACACCGCTCCACGTTCCATAATCTGACGAGTAAAGTTCCGAACAATCAGACGCTTGCTTTTCAGACAGAGAAGAACAACCTATCGTATAATATTGGGGACTAAAACTCTTTTCCATAAATCATTATTAGAAGGTTTCAAACACTTTCTCTTCAAAGTCTATCAATATAATTACTCCATCAGCAACTGCTCGTATGGCACCATCAATGCCTCGATGTCGAAATCCCAGCCTCGCGCCTCGCCTTTTTGCTTGTATTCGGCAAGGAGTTTGGGGTCGTCAAGCAGTTTCTTGATGCCTGCATAAAGGGCTTCCTCTGTATTGGCCGTGATGAGAGCTGAATCGCCATTCCTCAGCAGTTCGGTGAGTTCTGGTGTTTCTGTAGCAACAACAGGGAGACCAAGGATGAGGGCCTTTATCACTGCTGAACTATAAGAAGAGCAGACAAAGAGGTTGCCCTGCACCAAATAGCGGTAAGGATTAGGATGAGGACCGAAAAGTTTGACTTTGTCCTGCAAAGCGTTTTCCTTGACATAATGGTCGAGGATTCCTCGCTGTGAACCGTCACCAAAAATCCACAATCCCATATCATATCCTTCCTTGACGAAACGATTGACGATTCTCAGCAAACGTGCATATTCGTTATGCGCCTCCAGACGACCATGTGCAACTAAGCGCACCTTTACTCCATTTTCATCTTCATTGCTGGCATTCAACGATTTGAGGCGAACAGACAACGAATCGATAGGAGCATAAATCTTTTCTACAGGCTTGGTGACATCAAGAAACTCTTTTCTGAAAGCATCACAGACAAGACCTGCGATACCGATGATTTTATCATACTGATTGTACGCCTTCGTTTCGTCCTTGATATTTGAAAAGACTTCTTGAGTCCAATGATTGCTGTGAAGGTCGGAATGCACCCACGCATATTTCTTTGCCTTTGTATTGGAAGAACAACTTAGCAGCTTGGTGGCAAAGCCTTCTGTGTAAGCAATCTCAATATCATTGCCTTGTGGAACAAACATCTTGTAAACCATAGACATGGGAAGTCGCTTGTACACAAGACTGTATTTTGTTCCTCTCATGCCATCTTTGAGAATCACTTTATAATTGACATTTTCGCTGATGGTAGATTCATATTTACCTCCACCATTGATGGCACATACCGTTACATCAAACTTGGTCTTATCAATATATTGTACTAATGTAGCAAGTGCCTTTGCAGCCTTGCCGCCATGGAGAGACTCTATCAGGAAAAGAACCTTACGTTTAGAATCACACTTGTTCATTTTATTATTTATATTTTTGAATTTTTAATTAACAGATTTTTAGGGAGAAAGAGCATTTACTTTCTATCATCAATCATCATCTTTTGTATATCCGCCGTAAGATGAACCGCCGTAATAACCATAGCGAGAACCATAACGATGGTTGCCATAGTAAGAGAAGGCATCAGTAGTACCATTGAGAATGAGGGACATCTTTGGCAGTTTGCCTTCGTCATAATACTTCTGAATATCAGGAAGAAGGCTTCGGTCAAGCACTTCTGCACGGATGACAAACAGCGTGGCATCGGCATTGCGGCCAACGATAGTAGCATCTGCCACAATCTCAATTGGCGGACAGTCGAGGATGATGTATGCATATTCATCACGCACTTTTTCCAAAAGTTCAGCCAGACGGTCATCAAACAGAAGTTCTGTTGGGTTTGGGGGCACTGTTCCGACTGGAACTATATCCAAATAGCGATGGGTCGCATCACGAATGACAATGTCATCGAAACTGTCAGTCACACCCGACAAGTAGTCTGAGATACCTATCTTTGGCTTATTGACCATTGCGGACAATGATGACTTACGGAGGTCAAGGTCGATTGCCAACACTTTCTGTTTCTTAATGGCAAAGGATGTGATGAGGTTAGTCACTACAAAGGTCTTACCAGAGTTCGGGTCGAACGATGTGAGCATGATGACCTTGCCACGTCCACCTTTTGCCGTCATAAACTCGATGTTGGTACGTATTACACGGAATGCTTCGTTGATGACATTTCGAGAATGATCCTTCACCAAGATATGCAGCGTCTTGTCTTCTTTCGGTGCTGTACGGAAAATCAGCGATTTCAAATTTCTTCCCAACTTCACCCAAGGCCCCCAAAGCTTCTCTTTCCATGTGCGATGATGGCGATACATCGGAATCTCTCCAATGAACGGAATGGTCAGTTCATTGAGGTCGCGACGGCCACGCACCTTGTTGTTGATGGTTTCGAGCAGGAAGATAATGACACCAGGAATGGCCAGACCGAGAATAACACCAATCAGCCAAACGGTCTTAGGCACAGGGAAGGTCGGGATGTTAGAACCTGACGCCGATGTGATGACACGCGTGTTGTAGGCTGTAAATGCTCGTGACAATTCATTTTCCTCACGTTTCTGGAGCAGATAGAGATACAAACTTTCTTTCACTTTCTGCTGACGCTCAACTGAGAGCAGATACTTGGACTGTGAAGGCGAAGAAGCAATCTTGCTGTTGGCTTGTCCACGGATAGCCTGTGCTGAACGAAGTTCCACATTCAGAGAAGCAATGTGGTTATCGACAGAGGCAATGAGCGCATTGCGAAGTTCCTCCAGCTGCAAATCTTTCTCCTGAATGAGAGGGTTCTGCAAAGAGCTGGCACTCAACAGGTTGTTGCGTGACAGAAGCAGCGTATTGTATTCCGAAATCTGTCCACTGATATTCGGGCTGTTGACTCCCTGATTGGCTGGTATCAGCGTGTATTTATTCGCTTCGTTCGTCAAATAGTTGCGTACATAACGCGCCATCAAGAGCTGGTTGTTTATCTCGGTGCTCTGTGCTGTAGCCGTAGAAGCCTGTCCCACATAGATGCTTGCCACATCGCTGCTGCTAGCTGGAATCAGGTTGGCTGACTTAAATTCAGAGATGTCATTTTCCACATTTCCGAGGTCACGTTCAATGATGCTCAAACGCTCATCAATAAATTCTGAAGTTGAGACAGACTTTCGGTTGCTGTCTTCTACCCAGTTGGCGTTGTAGGTAGCGATGATGGTAGAAATCACGTCTTCAGCACGCTGAGGGTCCTCGTCATTATAGGAGAGGTTGATGATGGTTGACATCTCGCTGACGGCACTGACGCTCAAGTTGGATATTGTATGATTGACAGCCTCAGAAATGGACACGCGTTCCACTCTCAAAGCAATCTCATGTGGCTGATAATTAGGTGTCTTCTTTACTTCAATATTGCCAATTGGCGACTTGACGGTCTGCCCCACTTTGCCACGAAGCGCTCCTGCCACAGGTATTCCGTTGCGTGAGAAGTTGTCCATGACAAAGGTTCCGTCTTTTTTCAAGTCGAAAAAGAATTCTGCCGATTCCAGGTCATTCAAGTCCAAAGGCAGGAACTGCACTCCCAGCTGTGTGCCATAGATGGCCTCTTCGTGGAAACGTCCCTGAGCAAAACAGCGGACTTCAAGATGGAGACTGAGCACTGCTGCCTTAGCAATGTTGGGCGATTTGAGGGTGAACAACTCGTTGTTAACATCGACACTGTTTTCCAAAAACTTCATGTCTGATGTGGCTGACTGCGCCTCGTTCTTAATCAAAATAGATGCGGAACGGGTGTAAATGGGCGGGGTCATGGCCAAATAGAAATAGCAAATGGCAAGGGCGACAAGCAAGCAGATGATGAACCAATACCATTTGGAAGCAAAGACCATGAGCATATCCAGCACTTTCAGATAGGCGGAGTTGCTCTTTGCCATCTGGGCTGTTCCAGAAGCCTGCTGATGCGTCTGCATTGGAGCCTGATTATTGAGAGGTAACATGTTGATAATTGAAAATTGAAAATTGAAAATTGGGTTTGGCGGTGATACGGTTGGCGGTAATACGGTTGGCGGTGAAACGGTTGGGCGGTTGGTCCGAAAGACCGAAAACCGTTCAGCGAAGCGACCTGATGACCGTTAGTTGAGAATTGGGTTTGACGGTGAAACGGTGGAACGGTTGGGCGGTTGACCCGAAAGACCGAAAACCGTTCAGCGAAGCGACCTGATGACCGTCTTTTAGAACCAGTTAGTTACGCCAACAAGGAAGGAAGCAAGCGACATCCAGAAGGCTGGCTGCACAGTAGAATTGCCGTTAACTGTTGCGTTGCGCTTCTCTTTCTTGTTCATTTCTACATAAATGACATCATTCTGCTGCAAATAATATACCGGAGAAGAATACAAATCTTCTGCAGAACAGAGATTTACCTCGTATGCGGTTTTCTTGCCGTAGTTCTCACGTATCACCTTCACATTGGTACGCTGACCTGTGATTTTAAGGTCGCCAGAAGCACCTAACGCATCAAGGAGAGTGAACTTGTCGCGGTCGATGAGCACACGTCCTGTACCCACATCGCCCAACACAATTACATACAAGTTAGAATAATCGACGGTCACGATGGGGTCACGAATCAATCCTTTTTCGATAATTTGTTCACGTATCAACTCCTGCAGCTCCTGGCGATTCAAGCCTGCCACATGAATCTTGCCCAACAAGGGGAAACGGATGCAGCCTTCGGTATCAATGGTATAGCGCGAACCGTCATCACCCGAACTGGTTCCAGAAGAGAGAGAGAACTGCTTTGCAAGCTCTTCCTTATCCGAACTGACCAGAATACGGATTTCGTCATCTGCCTTAAACTTGATTTCAACCGGGTTCTGCACGACGATAGACTTGCCCATGTTGAAGTCTTGGAAATAAGCAATGTCCTTTGGTGTGGAGCAGGAACTGAATACTGCCACAATGGTTGCAACAAGCAAACCACAAGAGAAATAAGAATGCTTCATTATTTTTATTTTTTAACGTTTATTAACTCCAAATGCTCTGCTTTTTTTCCAATATCAACATTTTTGAATTGTTCACAACAGAGCATACCTTCACTTCATCCTAATCGATATAAAAATCTATCAATTAGAACGTTAGAAAAAAACTTCATTATATTAGAGCTTGCAAAAAACACGTATCAACTGCGTTTTTACAAAATTCAAGTTCAAATATACAAAAAAATGTGAAAAATAAAAAATTTTTTAAGGGTTTTATAGTTGTGCCAGAAACACAGTTGCACAATGATGGCGTCACCCCACCGCCCAACCGTAAACCACACAACCGTACAACCGCCCACCGCCTAACCGCCTGCATAATATTCAAAAAACCGTTCACGAAATATTTCAAAGGCGGTGTTTTAAATATTATGCAGGCGGTGTTTACGTAGGAGTGGGAAGCATCAATTTCCGTCAGGCTTGATGGTGTCGGTGAATGGGGATGAGTTCCAATGGAAACCACGCCAATCATCAGGAACGGCAGGATTGAAAGCTCTATAGTCGTTCCTAAGATACTGTGCAACAGGAAGCTGGAGTGACTTGATGCCTTCGACCACCATCTTGGAAATCTCGAATGCTCCATACGGATTGAAGTGGGTATTATCTTCAAAAGCCTTGAGCTGTCCGGGGAATGTGCCTGGCGGATAATGAACAAAAGCGCGCTTGCTTTCCTCCACGCCCAGCGTCTCGTAAAAAACACGGGTCATTGCATGAAGGTCTATCAGCTGAACCTCAAGGTCTTTTGCCACCCAACGCATCGCTTCAGGATAGTTTCCGTGCGTGTCTTGAATCTTGCCTTCGCCATCGAACGAGCGGCGTTGAGTAGGGGTGACAAGGACGGGGGTCACGCCTTTGGCACGCGCCTCATCCACAAACTGCTTGAGGGCGTAGGCATAATTGTAGAATGCACCGCTTCCGGCACGTTTTTCTTTCTGGTCGTTATGTCCAAATTCCATAAAAATGCAATCGCCGGGCTTCATCAAGGAAACGATTTTTTTCAGACGTCCAGCAGCAATAAAGGAAGTAGCCGTCTCACCACTCTCTGCATAGTTCGCCACCGCCACATCATCTGTAAACCAACGAGTTACCATCTGTCCCCATGATGCCCAAGGCTCATAATCCTGGTCAACAACCGTGGAATTTCCGCAAAGCCAAAGGGTTGGGACATGAGGAGCCGGCTCTATCGCAATGGACGAAACGGCAGGCGCATCGCCATTCACCTCTATCGTCAGCTTGTCGTCCCAGTTCAATTTCGTTTCTTCTCTTTTCTTAATACGCACACGATCCGTTTTCCCGTCAGGAAACTGAATGATGGTGTTGCGCTTGTTGACCACGAAAGTAAAGGTCTTAAATTCGCCTTTTTTCGTTTCTGCATCTTGAATAAACAAGCGACGAGATTCTGCGCGCACGGTGGTATGAGACGCCTTTTTTTTCGAGCCAACCGTAAGCGTCACCTTGTAGTTGCCATCAGGCACAGACACCGAGAAATAAAAGACGCCATCCGACAAGCGGAAAGTGTCATTCTGCTTCGTCTTAGCCTCTGTCACGAGTTGTTGAAAATCATACCCATAGCCTCTGTCTGGAGTGTAGATGTCTGTTTCATCCACTTGGATCGCCGCCTTGTCTCGTCCATCAAAAGAATAGGTTTGGGCAGCAAGTGGAGTGAAGAGCAAACATTCCATCATTGCTCCTATCGCAACCGATAACGTCTTGTTCATCTTCATTTTTTCTGGGAAGTTGGGGCATTCAATGCGGGTTTCAATTCATCTGGAGAATCCTTAGTAAACATGCTCACGTTGCCAGCCACCTTGGTAAACAAATCTGCAACCAATTGAACATCAAGCGTCCACTGAGGACTAAACTGCTCTGACTGCATATAAGCAAGGATGGATTCACGCATCTGCCGAGCAACAATGCGCTTGTCAAGATTGCTGGCAATGTCCATCGTGGTCATCACCAACTTACCTTTTCCCACCTTGGCTTCGAAGAGCATGCCAATCTTGCGTGAGATGAACCATGTGTCGATGCTCTGCACCAGAGGCTGAAAGTCGGCAGGGAAATCTGTGAACTGCATGACCTGGGCACGATTGACAAGTTCCCACCACTGCAAATCGGAATGGTAATCGGTTGGGAAAAGGTCAAAAATGGGGTGGGTATTCTCGACATAAATGCCTGTTGTGTGAGGAGGACGCATCTTGAACCACGACGTGTTCCAGAAGACTGGAGTAAACTGCTGCACCACTTCCTTTCCATAAGAAACTTTTCCTGCCGCACATATCAGCACGTTTCCACCTTTGTTCAGAGTCTTCAAAGCCTGAGCGTCCAGAGAATCAGTCACATAGACATCTTTTGGTATCCATGATTTTTTCTTGTATTTGACATGTCCAGTCAGTTCTGCAGGATATACCCAGAAATTCCAGCGGTTCACGGCATCTGTTCCCGGAATGGATACGACCAACATCATTTTGGTTGGCTCCGTAATGTCTGAGAGCGGAACAGATATTTTGCCTAATTCAACATTGCCGCCAACAGGAAGGTCGCGTTTCGGCAAATCGCCCTCTGCATAAAGTTCCCCCGAGGGGATAGAGGAAGCCTGCGGCTCAAATGCCACATCGTCCTCCTTCAAGATACTCCAATGAGGGGCAGCGCCTTTGATTTCTTGGGCTGAATATTGGCTCAGTTCGATTGAAGCCTCAAATATCTCATCACTCCGATAAGTGAATTTCGGCAGTTTCGCCAAAGGAACAATCGGTGAACAGAACTCACGAACGTCATCACAGGTCACATAACCTTTATCATCGAAGAACACATCGGTCAATCCAACAAGCGCTGTACCCTGCCCCGAATAGTCATTAAGTGCAAGCAATTGGAAACCAGCAAATTTTGGAGTTCGCAGCGTGCGTTCAATTTCTGCCTTATAACATATTGTCTGCAATTTGCCTGATGCCATCAGGAAGTGGCGAGCACGCGACTCCATGCCGTTGTCTCTCAACAAATCCCGGAATATCTCAAAGTTTTTCGCCTTGTTGACGCCTGTATATTTATTTATCTCACCAAAGTTCGGGAAGGCGCACCACTGCCCTGTTTCATGACTCACGAAAGGCATTTCAATAGGTGTATTCGGCATGTCCTTACCATTGTAGATGGAGATATTGTTCTCGAATGTAAGCACCGACTCGGGAGCTCTTCTTGCCCACTCGTTCAGTCCACGAGCACCAGCCTTCACGGCATACTCGCTGCCTGGCTGCCATGCCCAGCCGCCTCCGACGCTGAAGCCGCAATAGAGGTGGCGAGAGTCGTATTCTTTCATCTTTGCCACACCTTCCGTGGACCACTTCACCCAATTGCCGGCAGGCTCATTGCCAAAAGCAAAGAATGTGAAGCAAGGATGATTGCCATACTCATTGACGATTGCGATGCTCTCATCCATCAGGTAGGTGTCAATGGGTTCGCCTCGCCCTAAACGAACACCATGGTTCGGCCATGACGGACCTTCTGGCTGAAGGTAGAAACCCACTAAATCGGCAGCCATGAAAGCAGCCTCGGGAGGGCAGTAGCTATGAAAGCGCATGTGGTTGAGCCCGTATGCCTTACAGGTCTTAAAGACTTTCAGCCACGATTCCACATCCATAGGGGGATAGCCGGTGTTGGGGAAACAGCAGTTTTCAACTGTGCCACGCAACAAAACTTCTCGGCCATTCACATAGAACATCTTGTCCTTGATCTCAATCTTTCGCATACCGAAAACGGTCTCTTTCCGGTTCACTTGCCCATCAGCGGTTTTCAGTTCAACTTCGAGTTGATAGAGCTGTGGATTGAACTCGTCCCACAGCAGCATGGAGTCGCTCATTTGCAAGACGACATCTTTCGAGACTGCTTGCATCTCATTCATTGTCAGTTCTATTGGAGCACTGGCAACAACGTGGTGCTTGTCCGTGTTGAATGCCGTTGCCCGCAATGTGAGTGTGGCGTGCCGGTTGGGCTTATAGTCAAGCAATTCGAGGTGTACACGCGCTGTTTTGGTGTCGATGTCGGGATAAACGGCAACATAGTCAATCGCATTAAACGGACGAAGCTCCATCTTGCCGACAATACCGTTCCAGTTTCCTTGGGTCTGGTCAGTGACAGAATGAGAGTCCTGCCCCACTCTCACCGTTTCGTGACGGTTATCGACGCAAATGGCGATAGTGTTTTCACCTGGCTGGAGAAGTCCATAAAGATAAAAAACATGAGGAACAGACAATGACTTCTGGATGCGTTCAACCTTCTCGCCATTGACCCATACTTCTGTTGCAATGTGAGGGCGTTCGAGATAAAGGGTGTACATCGGAAGTTCTTCTGTTTCAGGAAGAACAATCGTCTTCTTGTACCATGCCTTGCCCACATAATGCTTGTCAGGAGTAAGGAAGAACTGTAGTTTCATGTCCTTGCCCGGATTGCGGTACTTCTCCATGTAGGGATTGAAGAAGTAACTGGAATCATACAGCGATGCCACCCACTGGGTATTGACACTAATGTCATCACCTTTGAGACGCTGCGGCATAGAAGCAGGAAGCACGATTTCATCTTCCATCTGATAGTCAGGCTGATACCATCTTTCAGAAACACCTTTATTCTCACGGTCTATCTGAAACTGCCAACCGCCCGAAAGGTCGATGACATCCTGAGCAGCAAGCTGCTGAAACTGGGAGGATGAGAACAAAAAGAGAATTACAATCTGTAGTTTTTTCAAGTAAGAATATGTCTTTTTCATGTTTATTAACCATATTTTTTGCAAAAATACATGAAATATCTGAATTGATGACTGTTGCAGCATATAAATTCATCTTTTGATGAAAAAGGCATCAAAAAAAGCGGCAAACTCCATTGGGGAATGCCGCTAAATCAAAAAAACTTGTACAACAAGTTTGTTGCAGGGAACTGCTAATTATTCGCCTGGAGCGATAGCACCTGCTGGACAAGCGTCAACACAAGTACCGCAGTCAACACATGCGTCTGCATCAATTACATACTTGCCATCACCTTCGTTGATAGCACCTGATGGACACTCGCCAGCGCAAGTTCCACACATTACACAATCGTCACTAATTACGTAAGCCATAATATTTTCTTTTTTATAATTACTTTTAATTTTGTCGATGCAAATGTAGGAAAAGTTTTTGTTACATACCAAATTTTAAGTAGAGAAAATGACATTTCTCCATACAAATCACTCGTATCAGCAGGCATCACCCTACTTCCGCTGCAATACAACAGTCTGCAAAGCAGCTTCCAACTGCCGCATGACGGGGCGTTTCTTCTCTTCTGGTGCATACACAAATCCTTCTGCCACAAGGAAGCGGTTGTGCAGCGTATCGGCATAGCAGTAGCACACAAAAGGACCGCCCATTGCATCGTTCCTCATCCCCCAAAGTCCACGAATCACCACTAAGTCATTTCTGGTTAATTCATCCGTCAGCACAGTTCGCCTGTCTGTTTCCATCCACTGGTCTTCCCTGCCTCCAGGAATGTTGATTTTCATCACCGAGTCACGAGCATCCACAAACGAGAGTGTTGATAACGGCAAAGTGTAAAGGCACACATTCTGACGGAACTCCTGCTTGCTGGCCGAAGCCCACAGAAAGTCTTTTCCTATCTTCATGTCATCAATGTCCTGCGGAACCTTGATGTCAACCCCGAACTGTTTCTTTGCCTGACGCTGCACCGCACCATTAAATTGCTTGGCAAGCAGTCCACGCTCACGGGAAAATTCGTTTTCGTTCAGTTCCCGAAGTATCGTCTTGCCATGTTCTTCCATATACTTCTCAAAGCTATGATTGTCAGGAGCATTGACATACAGCACTTTCTGCGGACGGGCATAGATATTAGTTGCCTGACGCAGTTCCGGCTCCTTGTACTTTTTATCCACATCTACACAGACGATGTTGGCATACGTGCGGAACACGCCATTAAAGGCTTCGGGATTGATACTGGTGACACGGAAATTAGGTTCAATTTGCGGAAGCACCTCTATAGGAGCCTCAACGACCTGTATAAGGCTCTGCCCTGCACCGGTCTTGAGCCATTCCTTGTTGGCCACGACGAGCAGTTCGTAAGGGGCGCTCTGCACTTTTGCCGTGACAGCCTTTTTTTTCGAGTTCTTTTTTGTCGTTTGTTCTGAATCGCAGGCACTCAGAATCAGACACATACACATTAGTACATATACTACTCTTTTCATTGTATATTTTATAGGTTATTGATTGATAAGTCTAACTATCTCTGTTCCACAAAGAAGAAAACATCCTAAAGCATAATCGTCGAAATCAGGAGATTTATCATAGGTGACAGGCTGGGAGTCCTTGGGTTCTTTTCCCGTTCCCTGCACATAGCCCAGAAAACCGTTATGATGCAGGCATTCTTTCACCATGGCATCCCACGCCTGATAGATAACAGGAAGGTAAGTCTTCTTGGGAAGGTACCCATGACGAACACCCCATGCCATGCCGTAAATAAAGAGGGCTGTACCGGAAAGTTCCTTGCCACCATAATGATTTGCATCGTGCAGCGAAACATTCCAGAAATGGTCATCTCGCTGGCACTTCAACAATGCTTCGGTCATGGCGAGATAATCCCTGCGATAATCTTTAAAATGTTTATCCCCCCCAATATTTTTCCACTTTTTCTCACCCAAAGGCTCTTGATAATGAGGAGCTTCTGCATGTTTTGCAATCAGCATGGCATCCATGGCCCGCACTAAAGCGGCATACACCCATCCATTGCCACGACTCCAATAACAATCTTCGCCATTGGGCTCGGTGTAGGGCGGGACAAAATCCTTATCTCGCCACCAAAGCGCATCAGCAGCATTATACAGTCCTCCACCTATCTCATCACGAGTGGTTTCATACATATCCCAACCTTTTTCCGTGTATCGGGAAGCGTTGCTGTCACCTGTAAGGAAACAAAGGCGAGCCATCTTGGAGAACACAGGAAGTCCCATCTGAATGGCATCAATCCATGTCCAGTCGCCATCGCTGCCCTTGGACTTCGTCTGTCCGCCTGCCACCCACGGCATATCTTTTGCCGCAATCAGATTGTCAAGGCATTGCTTGGTCGGTGTCACCATATTCCACCTTGTTTTGGTCAAATAGACGGTTCCTGAAACAGGCTGTGGCATCATGTACATATCCAGATAGGTCTGGCTGCAACAATAGTCATCAGCATCGCGAGTAGCCACGCCGTTGCGAGGGGTCCAGTCATGCGCCGTTCCCCACCGATACATATAGTCGTAATATTCCTGATGCTTCCCCTCGTTCCCTATCAGACGTTCCAGTTCGGTCAAAGCAGACAGTCCTTCAAAATAAACGCCACGAGTCCACAAGTTAGAGGGGCGTTCCTTCTTTACGAAGGTCGGCTTCCCCGGGTCAGGATTTCTGCTGATGAAATAATCGTTGGCAAGCTCCAACGCCTCTACCACCTCGTCCTGTGAAGGCTGAGCAAGCACATGCAGTGGGAAAATGAGTCCTAAAAAGTAAAGAAAAATATGCTTCATGCGCCTTTTTATTTGTCGCTACAAAAATATAGAAAAAAATTGACTTGCAAGTATTTAAATATGAGTTTTCTTTGTCAACATCCACATTTTTCATTTCACAAAGAAATAAAATAAAAGATTCTTAACTTTTCAGTATTCTTTTTTCACTTTATTTTGTAACTTTGCAACAATGGAAGGACTGAACCCATACACCATCAATGTCAGCGGCAGTCTGATAGACCTTGCGGAGCCTCACATCATGGGCATCCTCAACATCACCCCCGACTCTTTTTACTCCGACAGCAGGAAACAGACGGAGGAAAGCATCCGGCTGCAAGTAAGGAAGATTGTCGATGAGGGAGGACAGATGATTGACCTTGGAGCCTATTCTTCACGTCCGGGAGCTAACGACGTGCCAGTACAGGAAGAGATGGAACGCCTGAGAAGAGGGATGAAAGTGCTGCGAGAAGAAGCTCCCGACATGCCTGTCAGCATCGACACATTCCGTGCCGATGTGGCAAAAATGTGCGTAGAGGAATTAGGAGCCGGCATCATCAATGACATTTCAGGCGGGGAACTCGACAACAACATGTTCCCGACCATAGCAAAATTAGGTGTTCCCTATGTCTTGATGCACATGAAAGGAACACCGCAAAACATGCAGCAAGAGGCTCATTATGAAGATTTAATGAAAGAAATCATGCTGTACTTTGTAGAAAAAGTACAAAGGCTGCGAGACCTCGGGCAGAAAGACATCATACTCGACCCCGGATATGGTTTCGCTAAGACCATTAACCATAATTACGAACTGCTCCAGCATCAAGAAATGCTGAAGATTTTTGAATTGCCCATCTTGGTTGGCTTGTCACGCAAAAGCATGGTTTACAAGCTATTGGGAACCACACCCGACCAAGCCCTCAATGGCACATCAGTCCTCCACACTTTGGCATTGCAGAAAGGGGCTAACATCCTTCGTGTACACGATGTCAAAGCCTGTGCCGAAGTCATCAAAATCGTCCAAAAAACATTACATTTTAACTTATAAATCACTCTTCATCACGTGTTTAACTTCGAAATAAAAGACGCAATTGACATTCTTCTGGTCGCCCTATTATTGTATTATGTCTGGCGACTGATGAAATCATCGGGCTCACTGAACATCTTTTATGGCATCCTCGTTTTCATTGTGACATGGATTGTTGTGTCACAGATTCTGGAAATGAAGCTGTTAGGCAGCATTTTCGACAAGTTGGTCAGCGTAGGTGTCCTTGCACTCATCATCCTTTTTCAAGAAGAAATCCGCCGTTTTTTCCTTACCTTAGGTTCACAAAGACGCCTGAATGCCATCGTGCGTTTTTTCATTAAGAAGAGGCCTGGAGCAGGCGAAGACGCTAAAGACCAGTTCATCATGCGCATCGTGCTTGCGTGCGACAGCATGAGCAAGAACATGACAGGCGCACTCATCATCCTCGAGCGAGAGATGTCGCTGACCGACATCATCAAATCTGGCGAGACCATCGATGCCAACATCAGCACAGAACTCATCAAGAATATCTTTTTCAAAAATTCGCCACTTCACGATGGAGCGATGATTATCAGCCGCAACCGCATCATGGCAGCAGGCTGCATTCTTCCCGTCAGCCACAATCTCAACATACCCAAAGAGTTAGGGCTTCGCCATCGAGCGGCGCTTGGCATCACCTCACAAAGCGACGCCATTGCAATCATCGTGAGCGAAGAAACAGGAACCATCAGCGTTGCACAAGGAGGAGTATTCCATCTGAAGCTTGCTATCAACGAACTGGAAAGCTATCTAAAGAACGCATTGTAATTGTACGACCATGCGATTTCACGGGCATTTCACTTTAGCATTATACGGACATTATTATACGCCCAACCGTAAAACCGCATAGCCATAAACCATAAAAAGATGAACATCAAAGAATTATACAACATATTTCTCCAGCATCCAATCATAACGACCGACAGTCGAGATGTACCCAAAGATTCTATTTTCTTCGCCTTGAAAGGAGACAACTTCAACGGGAATGCCTATGCTAAAGCGGCTCTGGAGAAAGGAGCGGCCTACGCTGTTATCGACGAGCCCGAATTTGATGAACCCGACAATGACAGATTCATCCTTACAGACAACGTGCTCACCACCCTTCAGCAACTTGCCAAGCAGCACCGAACGAGTCTCGGCACTACCATCATCGGCATCACAGGCACCAACGGAAAGACAACAACCAAAGAGCTCATTGCCAACGTATTGAAGAAGAAATACCACGTGCTTTACACACAGGGGAACCTCAACAACCACATCGGTGTGCCCAAGACGCTGCTACAGCTGAACAAAGACCATCAGATTGCCGTCATCGAAATGGGAGCCAACCATCCTGGCGAAATCAAGACGCTCACAGAGATTGCTCAGCCAGACTATGGCATCATCACCAACGTAGGGAAAGCGCACCTGCTCGGATTCGGCTCATTCGAAGGTGTCATCCAGACCAAAGGTGAACTGTATGACTTCCTGCGGAAGAACAACAAAACGACGTTCATCAACCAAGACAATCCCTATCTGCAAGCCATCAGCACAGGATTGCAACTCGTCACCTACGGACAGAAAGAACACGACGATCTCTTGGTGAAAGGCGAGCTAATTGAGTGCAATCCTTTCCTGAAATTCCAATGGTCAAAGGGCAGCCCTCAACCGAGCAAGCCCTCAACTGTTCAAACCCAACTCATCGGCAGCTACAACCTTGACAATGCGCTTGCTGCAGCCTGCATTGGCACCTATTTTGCTGTACCAGAAGAGGACATCAACGCAGCACTGGAACAGTATATCCCATCAAACAACAGAAGCCAACTCACCATTACAGAGGAGAACAGGCTTGTAGTGGATGCCTATAACGCGAATCCCACCAGCATGAAGGCGGCTTTGGACAATTTCAAACTTTTGCCTGATGAACACAAGATGTGCATTCTGGGAGACATGAAAGAACTGGGGGAATCCAGCGCAGAGGAACATCAGAACACTATTGACACGCTTTGCAAATATGGCTTTGAGGAGGTATGGCTGGTTGGCGAGGAGTTCGCAAAGACAAAACATCCTGAGACCTTCAAGATGTTTGCAGATGTAAACGAAGCGAAAGAGACCATCAACACAAAGAAGCCAAGAGGATTCACCATCCTAATAAAGGGTTCCAACAGCACCAATCTGGTCAAATTGACGGAATTGCTATAAAGGGAAAGAGAGAACCGCCCAACCGTACAGGAAAGCGCACGAAGCAGAAGTCTGCACAGAAAGGTCTAAAGACATAAAAGGATGACATGGACGAATGACATGAGTCCAACGAATTCGTTTATATTCAAATTTATTGAATCCTGGTTGAAATAATTGGCAAGAATATGCTTCTCTATAAAACCGCACCCCTCGGGTACGCGATGGCGTACCCGAGGGGTACGATTTTAAAGAAGTTGCGATAGTTTTTGAAAAATCTTTTGAAACTATCGCAACTTTCATTCCCTTTGTGCCAAATGAGGTTACATTTAACCCATTAAAAATCAAATGATTTTATCGAATTTCTCACCAAGATAAAACCTCTTTTGTGCGCCTGACAGGACTCGAACCTGCACATCGTAAGACACCAGATCCTAAGTCTGGCGCGTCTACCAATTCCGCCACAGGCGCATAGCGAGTGCAAAGGTACAAAATAATTGATAATTGACAATTGATAATTGACATTTTTTGCTATTCTGAACCACAATCGCCAGGATTCCTCAGCAGTTCGCGTGCTTTTTCGATGTAGGTATCTTTCTCGGCTGCAATATCAGCACCTGACATCTCGACTACGATGTCGGGGGTGATTCCAAATTCCGTATGTTTCATTTCGCTATCATAATAGACGACTGCGCTATAGCGGACTTGCCACCCATTGGGCAGTTCGCTATTAAAGGGCATACCTGACCCTCCACCTGTTGTGTCGCCCATCACGATGACCTGAGGGCACTGTTTCATGCACTTTACGAAATCATTGGCAGCCGAGAACACCCCACGATTGGTCAGAACGACAACAGGTTTTTGCCAGCGCACTCCATCAGCGGCAGGCTCTATATATTCCGCCTTGGGGGGAGAAAAATCTGCACGCCCTCTGCCTGTCTTATGGGAAACATAGCCAATATGAATCTTTTCGTTGGTGAAATGAGAAGCCAGCGTATGAGCCTTGGCCAATTGTCCACCTCCATTGCTGCGCACATCGACAATCAGTCCTTGGCACATTGCCAGATTGTGCAGCATCATACTGACATTGCCATCGCCTACCCCTTCCTCAAAAGTCTCGCAGCGCACATAACCTACATTATCATCCAGTATAACATATTTCAGTCCTGAAGCAATCTGGTAATCATGCCCCAGATAGAGTTTAGCAATGCTGTCATTGTAATTTTGAGGATAGTCCTCGTAAAAACTCCAGTTGCGTCCATAGTCAAAAGAGGCACTGAGGTTTACATGCCCGTCCTTCAGTTCCGCAAGCATATCGCAGAGAACCTCAAAGAGCTGATTGTCATCCATTTTCTCATTCACCTTTCCTGCATACAGTGAATGCACCTTATCCCAGTTAAGTCCCAGTTCCTGCTGCTTATAGTCGAAAAAGCAATAATGTTCGTCCATCATTTTCCAGAGCGCTTCGAAATTGCCTCGCTTGGAATTGTCATATTCCTCCTCTTCCACACAAGACACGAAAGCAAGCGTGAAAGCAAACAGAAAGAGAGAGAGGATGGGTGTATAGAATAGGTGTTTCATTGACGATAGAAATATTTAGTGAATCCGACCATCAAGTCATGGGTATAGCTGTGATATTTCAGTTGGTTGAACGTGGATTGATTGAACTGTCCAACGTAGCCGACTCGAAACACATAACGCTTCACGGGAATGTCAATCGTGAGCCGATGGCGCATGGACGGCATGTTCCCTATATGCGCAAAGACCACATTGCGATCGTAATGCCCCAGTCCAAAAGCCTCGTAGTAACTCTGTCCATAACGAGGTGAAAAAGCCGCTCCCAGCAATGGCACCGAAAGCTGATAGCGCCAAAGGAAGTGGTGCTTGCCCATACGCATATCATAGGTTGCCATGCCGCTCGCATCCACACAGGCTTCGGCTTTGGCTTGAGCAGGATTGTTGCCGCCACGATCAATATAGATTGCCCCTAAATAGGCCGTGGCAGCCAGACCCGCAGCAAAGTTCCAGCGTGACGTGGAACGCTCTACGGGATTGACAATATTTCCACCTGCAAAATTATAGAACCAGCCATGGGAATACCGTATGCCGCCAACATATTCATCCATATTGCCAGGACGATTCTTGTTGAGCGCAGCATTAATATCCACCATCGACTGATGGCTCACTTTCCCTTTCCACAGGTTAGTCATGCGCATGGTCTCGCGCTGCACACGTATGTCCGTACCTGTATAATTGTATGGAGAGAGATAGGTATCAAGGACGTTCGCACAACCGATTCCCGCCATAGAGGAATGCAGAACTTCTTTGTTCTTTTCGGCAAGAAGAGGCTGTCCATAAGCACAAAAGCTTGACAGCAGCAGCAACGCCACGGTCAAGCCTTTACACATTATTATATTATATATATATATCACTTCGATTAAAACAATTTCAACTGCCCTGTCAATTCATCGCGAATGTCACCATCGCTTTTCCCATCATCGGGATCTTCCACCTCTTCAATGGCTTCTGCAACCGACTCTTCGTCCTCTTCCGGATTCGGGAAACGTGTAGGCTCAAGTTCTTTCACTTGGTCGAGCGCGAATGTGGTGAGTCGCTTTCCTTTAGCCCTGAAACCCTTGACAGCAATGTATTCTTCAGCATCGATTTCGAGTGGTCCTCTGAATGCGTCGGGTTCAAAGAAGGTAAGTTCGAGACGAGGATATGGGGTGTCTGTCAAAAGTATGAGCTTGCTTTCGGGATTATCTCCCAGGAAGCTCTGCTTTTTCTTGGACTCTTCAAACACAAAGCGCTTGATGTATGGCTGGTTCTGATTTTCCGCATCCCAAAGCACAGCGGTCCAAACCTTCTTTGCCTTGTACTTCTCTATACGAAGTATGTTTTGTTCGTAGTGGTTGTTGGCATCGAAATTCGTGAGATAGTACTCGCCAGTCTGAAGGACAACCAGTATCTGGTCGTGATTGTGGAATTCTCCCAAGAAAGTGCCATGTTCATCGTAATTGATGCGCTGGACATCTGGATCCCACCACACTTTGCGGCCACCCAGCGTACTGCCTCCGTAGGCTTTCAACTGAATACGGAAAATTTCATGCTTGGTCACTTGATTGCCACGAGCAGTTCGCCCCTTGATGTCTATTTCGCTGAAGTCTTTTTCAAACACGAGCTTCTTGATTTTCTCGTGCGGCTTGAGCGTTATCTTGATGATTTCAGCCTCTCCATTACTGTTGGCGGAGAACCATGTCACTTTAGACTTGGGTGTACCCATTGTCAAATCGTACTCGCGATCACGCGTCACGCTGGGCACATTAAAACGCTTGATGTAAGTGACACCAGTCTTGCCATCTTTGTAGGTAGCGTTGTAGATGGTACGTGTGTCATTCTTCTTGAAGACTGCCACATGTATCACTTCAACCTTGCGCTTTTCGGCTTTGCTGCGCTCGGTCTCTCCGATGAACACCTTTTCCGCCACTTTGATGACTTTGTATGTTCCGTCTTTATAGAAGATGATGATGTCGTCGATGTCAGAACAGTTGCAGACAAATTCATCTTTCTTCAACGCTGTGCCGATGAAGCCTTCTGCCCGATTAATGTAGAGCTTCTGGTTGGCTTCTGCCACTGTAGCGGCCTGAATCGTATCGAAATTACGTATCTCGGTCAGTCTCGGATGCTCTGCGCCATATTTCTTCTTAAGGAATCGGAACCATTCAGCTGTCACCTCCACCAGATTAGCCAAATCACGCTCAATCTGCTCCAGTTCAGCTTTGAGACGGACGATAAACTCATCGGCTCTTTCCTTGTTGAACTTGAGGATGCGCGCCATCTTGATTTCCATGAGCCGAAGGATATCGTCTTTCGTCACCTCGCGCACAAATTGCGGATAGTAAGGCGTCAGACGCTCATCGACATAAGCACAAGCAGCATCCATGGTCTTGGCATTCTCAAATTCTCTGCCCTTGTAGATGCGCTCTTCGATGAATATCTTTTCGAGCGACGCAAAATGAAGCTGCTCAAGCAATTCGCCGCGTCGTATCTCCAATTCCCGTTTGATGAGATGCTTGGTGTTATCAACGCTCTTGCGAAGCACATCGCTGACAGTCAAGAACTTTGGCATTCTGTCATCGATGACACAGCAGTTGGGCGAGATACTGATTTCACAATCAGTGAAAGCATAAAGTGCATCTATCGTCTTATCGCTTGACGCACCAGGCATGAGGTGGATGACAATCTCAACACCCGCAGCTGTAAGGTCTTCTACCTTGCGAGCCTTGATTTTCCCCTTTTCTATGGCTTTGAGGATGGAATCAATGAACTGGCTGGGCTTGGAAGGCGAGCCTGTTGTCTTGCCGAAAGGTATCTCTGTGATGGCAAGAGTCTTACTGTCTCGCTTCTCAATCTTGGCACGCACTCGCACCGAACCGCCACGCTGCCCGTCGTTGTACTTCGACACATCGATAGAACCACCTGTCTGGAAATCAGGATAGAGCTGGAACGGCTCATCGTAGAGGTAATGGATGGCTGCATCGCAAAGTTCATTGAAGTTATGAGGCAGAATCTTGGAACTCAGACCCACAGCAATTCCTTCCACACCCTGAGCGAGGAGGAGCGGAAACTTGACTGGCAGCGAGATAGGTTCCTTGTTTCGTCCATCATAAGACAGTTTCCACTCTGTAGTCTTGGGGTTGAACAGGACATCGAGCGCAAACTTAGAGAGCCTTGCTTCAATATAACGACCCGCTGCAGCATCATCGCCCGTGAGGATATTGCCCCAGTTGCCCTGGCAGTCGATGAGCAGGTTCTTCTGCCCCATCTGCACCAGCGCGTCCTTGATGGAAGCATCGCCATGCGGGTGGAACTGCATCGTGTATCCCACGACATTCGCCACCTTGTTGTAGCGTCCGTCATCCATACGTTTCATCGAGTGGAGAATACGCCTCTGTACAGGCTTCAAGCCGTCCATGATATGAGGAACAGCACGTTCCAGAATCACATAGGAGGCATAGTCCAAGAACCACCTCTGATACATTCCGCTCAGATGATGGGTAATGCTGTCTTTCATGTTCGCAGGGTCGTAATCGCTCTTAGGAGGATTGTCCAAAGAAGCAGGCATCTCATCCATGAGCCCTTCTCCCAATCCCTCGTCCATGACTCCGCTATCGTTATATTCGCTCATAAATCAAATTTATTTGAAATGAAAAGTGAAAATCCATATTACTTGCCTTCGACTGACAGGACATTCCGATTTTCATTTTTCGTCTTTCACTTAGTCAGTTCCAGAGTGTCCAAAGCAATCATCAGCTCCTCATCTGTCGGGATGCAGCAAACTGTCACCTGAGAGTCGTCGGCAGACAGGATGGCCTCGGTAGCGCGACATGCCTTGTTCTTCGCCTCGTCAAGCTTCACGCCCATGAACTCCAAGCCCTTAGTCGCAGCCTCACGCACCTCCCACTGATTTTCGCCAGCACCGCCAGTAAAGAGGATGATATCTACGCCTCCCATGGCTGCTGCATATTCGCCTATGTACTTCTTGATTCGATAGCAATATATCTCCTTTGCCAAACGAGCCCTGTCGTTGCCCGCCGCTATGCCAGCAAGGATGTCGCGGAAATCGGACAGGCCACCGCTAATGCCAGCGAGACCAGACTTCTTGTTGAGCAAGTCGCTAATGCCATGCGTATCAAGCCCTTCCTTGTCCATGATGAATGTGACAGCCCCAGCATCAATATCGCCCGAACGTGTTCCCATGACAAGCCCCTCCAGCGGAGTCAAGCCCATCGAAGTATCCACACACTTTCCATCCTTCACAGCCGCGATAGAAGCGCCGTTGCCGATGTGGCAAGTAATGATTTTCTTCCCAGCAGGCTCCACGCCCAGGAACTCACACACGCGCTGCGACACATAGCGATGGCTCGTGCCATGGAATCCATAGCGGCGCACACCATACTTCTCATACAGCTCGTATGGAAGCGCATACATATATGCATAGTCAGGCATTGTCTGATGGAACGCCGTGTCAAACACGCCCACCTGCGGAATGTCAGGCAGCAACGCCGTCACAGCATTCACACCCTTGATGTTAGCCGGATTGTGCAGCGGAGCCAAGTCGTTGCAGGCAGTAAACGCCTCCATCACCTCAGGAGTCAGCAACACAGACTTGTTGAATTTCTCGCCTCCATGCACCATGCGGTGTCCTACCGCATCCAATTCCTCCAGATGACTCAGCACAGCATACTCACCAGTTGTCAGCACCTCAAATATCCACTGCACACCCTCCGTATGCTCCTTCACAGGCTTTTCCATCTTGTGCTTCTCGCCATTCAGCTTCACCGTGATGAAAGAATCCGGCAGACCAATTTTCTCGATGCCGCCGCTGGTAATCACGCTCTGGTCATCCATATTGTAGAGCGCATATTTGATAGAGCTGCTTCCGCAGTTCAGAACAAGAATCTTCTTCATATCTTTTCTTATTATTTTTTATCCACCTTTTGTGCCTGGCAAGCAGTAATAGCCACCATCTTGTAAATATCATCCACGCTGCAACCACGACTCAAGTCGTTCACAGGACTCGCGATGCCCTGCAAGATAGGACCGATAGCCTCAGCATTGCCCAGACGCTCCACCAGCTTGTAGCTGATATTGCCCACCTCCAGACATGGCACCACCAGCACGTTCGCCTTGCCGGCAATGTCACTGCCCGGCGCCTTCTTCTGTCCCACAGATGGCACCAGCGCCGCATCCGCCTGAAGCTCTCCATCTATATTCAGGCTGGGGTCCAGCTCCTTCGCCAAGCGAGTCGCCTCCACCACCTTGTCCACCACCTCATGCTTAGCGCTTCCCTTCGTAGAGAAAGACAGCATCGCCACACGCGGATCGTCAAACCCAGCCACACTCTTAGCCGTCTGCGCCGTACAAACCGCAATCTGCGCCAGCTGATTCGCATCAGGCATAGGAGTCACAGCCACATCGCCAATCACCAGCACGCCCTCCTCGCCATACTGCTGCGCCTTCGTAATGAGCAGCATCGCTCCGCTCACACACGAAATGCCCGGCGCACACTTGATAATCTGCAAGGCAGGACGCAACGTGTCACCCGTCGTTGACAGCGCACCCGAAATCTGCCCATCCGCATCACCGCTCTTGATGATGAGACAGCCAAAGTACAGCGGGTCGAGCACCTGCTGGCGTGCCTTCTCAATCGTCATGCCCTTCTTCTGGCGGAGCTGAAACAGCAGCTGCGCATACTCCTCCGTCTTCTCCGAAGTGGCAGGGTCAATAATCGTAGCCTTGCCAATGTTCTTCAGTCCCAGCTTGTCAGCCAAAGCAAAAATTTCATCAGGATTGCCAATAAGAATAATATCAGCTATGTCGTCAGCAAGTGACTTGTCGGCGGCAGTAAGTGTACGCTCCTCCAGCGATTCGGGGAGCACGATGCGCTGCTTATTCGATTTTGCACGCGCAATAATACTTTCAATCAAAGCCATTGAATTATAAGTTTATTTTGATAGTTAAAATCTCAGCCTTTGCAAGCTCAGCCTTGCTTTATGGTCCACAGCCAAGTTTCCAGCCGTACAACCGTACAAAGATACGATTTTTCCGCCATCCCCCCAAGCGACAAAATGAAAAAACCACCATTTCCCCGCCACAAACAGCAAAAACACAGCAATTGCAACGAAGGCAAAGGCAAATGCCAGCGCCACAGCCACCTCGACCACCCTAAACGACAGATACAAAAATGAGAAAATTAAAAAATTAAAAAATGACATTTGGCAATAATGGGCGGGGCAATTTTGCCATCATCCCATCAAAAAACTTGCAGAATTGGAAATCAGCGAAGATAAATCATCTGCCAAACAGAATAATTCTGTAACTTTGTTTGCGGTGAGCATAGGATTATTGTTTGTGACACTTGTATTTGAGCACTATAAAGTTCCAACAATTTTCGCTAACCCACAATTTACAGATAATTAAAACTCATCAAACCCACATTAATTAATGATTTTAAAACAAACATGAAACAATTCAAGAAATTAGCAATGGCCATAGCGGGGCTATGGTGTTGCATGGCGACGAATGCCCATGACTTTGAGGTAGATGGGATTTATTACAACATTCTTACAACGGCAAAGGTCGAAATAACATTTAAAGGTTCTTCTTATCACGAATATGATAAAGAATATACTGGAAAGGCGGAAATTCCTGGAAGTGTTACCTATAATGGCAACACTTATTCAGTGACAAGCATTGGAGACCGTGCATTCTATGGCTGTACAGGACTTACCTGCATCACTATTCCCAACTCAGTGGCAAGTATTGGAGACCAAGCATTCTATGGCTGTACAGGACTTACCAGCATCACTATTCCAAATTCAGTGACAAGCATTGGAGGCCATGCATTCTTCGAATGTACAGGTCTTACCTGCATCACTATTTCCAATTCAGTGACAAGCACTGGAGAGTATGCATTCCATAATTGTACAGGACTCACCAGCATCACTATCCCCGAAGGTGTGACACGCATTGGATATCATGCATTCGAATATTGTACAGGTCTTAAAACCGTCATTAACTGCTCCTCCCTTGACATTTCTGCTGGTTCATCAGACCATGGAAACGTTGCTTATTATGCCGATAAGGTGGTAAATGTCGATGGACAAATTGGCGATTTCTTTTTCCATAAAACAACGTTGACTGGATACGTAGGAAACCAAAGCGAATTGGCGCTGCCAGAGGATTACAATGACGAGAAATACATGATAGGAAACAGTGCATTCCGTAATAATACGAATCTTACAAGCGTCTTCATCACCGCTTCAGTAACAGGCATTGAAGAGAATGCTTTCAACGGTTGCAGAAATCTTGCCAGCCTTACTATGGCATCGCCTGTACCTCCTGCTTCTGTGTACGAAAACAGTTTTGGTACTATCAACTATATTTATACCACTCTCTATGTACCCGAAGGTTCACTGGCAGCATACCAAACAGCCGATGTGTGGAAATACTTTATGAAAATCAAAGAGTATGATCCTACAGGAATTGAAGATGTCGTTTTTGATACAGAATCCTCTAATCTTCCTATTTACAACCTGCAAGGTGTACGGATGAAGGATGTGGATAACCTCCCCAGCGGCATCCATATCCAAGGTGGCAAGAAATTCGTAGTAAAATAAGACAAATTACCCGTTGACGATTCGCCAACGGGTATCATTTATTCAAATTGTGCAAGCCTAGCCCGCCTTGTAAATAGAAAATGTTAGCAAAGAGGTATTTTGATGCCACTTTACTTGTTCCCATCTGCTTAAGACTATGTCTTAACATACCGTACCCGAGGGGTACGATTTGAATAACTATAAGCATTTTGAGTCTTCAGAAAGAAGGGAAGCACGAGTTCGACATAACAGAAATATGTTTTTGCAGAGCCTTGCAAGGCTCCATATCCGTGAAATCTGTGATATCTGTGAGAGGAAAAAATTACTTGAAAATTACTTGTGATTTACTTTCTAAGAGAGTTATGGCATTTACTTTCATGGAAAGGAAATAGATTTATCGTAGAAATCCGCTTAATCTGCTTAATCATCGCGGAGCGGTATGTAAAGAAAGGTTCCTGTGGAACGATGAAGCGGATGGGATTGATGGAGAGAATGAGTGAATTTGAAGCTGAATTGGGGTGAAAAAGGGGTGAAATTGAGTGAGGGTTTTGAGAGGAGAACAGGTTGAGCATTTTACTAACTTCCTCATAATTAACTATTTCCCATATTTCAATCGTCATTTTTTAATTTTTTAATTCTCGTGCGCAGAGGCGCGCGTATATATTATATATTATATATTATTAAATAAAACTTAACCTACCCCCTTATATATGTCCCCCATGAAAAATGAGAAAATGAAAAAATGAAAAAATGAAAAAATGATGGTCGGGATGCAGGGGATTGGATGGTGTGATATGGGCATGGGCTTTCTTTGCGTATCGGGCTGTTCTGCTGTGTGGGTTGAAATTGGCGCGAAATGTGTCGCCAGGGAGTCGGGGGTGGGCTGGCGAATATTCGCCAACTTTGGGGGCATTGTGGCGACACCCCTCGCTTTTCGCGCTGAAATGCTTGCAAGCAGGGGGTCTTTATGCGTAACTTTGCATCATCGGAACGCGCATCGAGTACGAATTGATTAAATGCCCTTGTAGTGACACGGAGCTGGGCGAATTCATTTTATCTTTGCGACTTGACAATATTCTTGATGTTTTCAGAAAGATTGGCTTCATTGCCCTCTTTGGCTGCTAACAGGTGGCAAGCAAGCAGAAATATGCCATAATTTCGGGATTTTCAGAGTTCCATGTAACATCCCGGCAACTTTTGGAAACATAGAAGAATCTTTGTTGGCAGAAAATTCCTTATCTTTGCAACACGATAACCTAAAAACAATTAACTATATGAGATCTGTCTTTACAAAAATGATGCTGGCCCTCACTCTGCTGATGGCTGCAGCAACTATGTCGGCTCAGGAGCGCCGACCTATCGACTCGAAGCATCCGCTTTGGCTCGTCCACATCGATGTGTGGAACAGTGCTGACCCGCAGAAGATTATTGACTTGATTCCTGACGACATCAAGCCATACGTCTGCATGAACCTGTCGCTCTCTTGCCAGTTTGACGAGAAGACGGAGATGTACCGCATGCCTCGCTATGCTGTGCGTACTTACAAGTCATGGGCTTCTGTGTGCCAGGCTAACAACATGTGGTTTACCTGTCAGCCTGCCAGCGGAGGACACACGCACATTCAGGACAGTGACCTGGAGACATTTGAGTTTTTCTTCAAGAATTACCCTAACTTCTTGGGATGGAACTATGCTGAGCAGTTCTGGGGCTTTGACGTGGCTGGCAACAAGAGTTCCAGCACGACGAGCACGCGCTGGGCGCTGTTCGCGAAGCTGGTGGAGATGTCGCACAAGTATGGTGGCTTCCTGACGGTGAGCTGGTGCGGCGGTGTCTATCACATGAACACGAACCCGATTGCCGAGCTGAAGCGCAACAAGGAATTCATGGCTGCTTGCCAGAAGTATCCCGAGGCCATCCTGTTCCTCTACAAATATACACACGCGGGATGCTTCTACAACAACGAGAGTGCCTGCTGGGGGCCTTTCGTCTCGGGCTTGATCAAGAACTATGGCGTGCGCTATGACAACTGCGGATGGAATGATGCGCTGAACAAGTTTTTTGGCGAGAATCACGGCAGGAAGTATCCGGGCAGCGCGGGCATCGGCACGGTGATGGAGCAGACTTGCGTGAACGGCGGCGCTGTGTGGGACGGTCCTGAGCTGATTTGGAGCGGCGAGTGCTTCCAGGGGCTGTATGACAGCAATGTGGACGGATACACGCGGCGCAACTGGGGCACGTTCCCTAACTTCCGCGGCATCTGGCTGGACATGTGGCGCAAGATTATTGACGGCACGATGTACATCCCTACTCGCGAGGAGGTGGTGGAGAAGACTAAGATTGTGGTCATCAACGACAAGGCTGACGACTACACCACATGGGATGACCTCTACAACGGGCTCTACCTGCAGACTGACCCCTTCAACCAGAAGAAGGAGTCGCAGTGGAACTACGGACAGTGGTACAACAACCTGTGCTACTTCAAATCTACAGGACGCTACGGCGCCATCCCGATGGTGACAGGACTTTATGACGAGGCTGCAAAGAGCATCCCTGTGCAGGTGAAAAAGTCTAACTACACCTCTCGCTGGGGTTCACAGACCAAGAAGGTGGCTGACTTCAACGCTCAGTATCCTGAGGTGAGCACGGGCGACTTGTATGTGAACCGATACAAGAACCAGCTGGTGACTTACACTCCTTACACCTACATGAACAAGAAGACGACTGCATCGGCGCAGATTCCGCTCCTCTACAACACTTGCGAGCGGCTTGACCTGACTTGGGGTAAGCTGAGCAGCGGCATCATCCGCGAGTACAGCGACCACATCGACTTCTACCTGAACAACTACCGCAACGACACTACCACCATGGTGCTGGACAAGATTGTGATTGTGGGCGCGACTGAAGAGCCTACATTCAAGGTGACTAAGCGCACGATGGCTACTCATAACACGACGAAGGAGTGGGATGCTGAGACAGGCACGTTCACTCTCAACGTGAAGCACATGGGTGCGCTCGACGTGACCATCAACTGTGCTGGCGCTGCCACTGAACGCAGCACTGACTTGGCTGACAGCACACCGCTGACGGCTGACCTGCCTAAGCAGCCTGAGGACTTTGCCGGACCTATCATCATCGAGGCTGAGAACCTCGACCGCAAGAACGTGAAGGGCGTGGCGCTTACGCACTCTGGCTGGTGGGCACAGGATGTGGACGACTTTGCCGGCATGGGGTACATCGACCTCGGCACGAACTCGACGGCTGCCCTCCGCCACCAGCTCAAGCTGAAGAAAGCGGGAGAATACAACATCTACGTGCGCTACTGCAACTCTTCCAAGAAGGGACAGATGAGGGCTTCCGTCAATGGCAAGTCATCGCTCATGCAATTTGAAAAGGTGAGTCTCAACGACTGGCGCATGGCTAAGATAACTGCTACCCTGAAGGAGGGCAACAACACCCTCATCCTCACCAACTCGGGCAGCGTGGGCATGTACATCGACCAAATCATCTACTCGCCAGTGGATGCAACGCCGATGAAGTATGCTGTCACGGTGCTTGACGCTGAGAATGGAGCTGTCACAGCTGACGTGGCTGAGGCTGAGGCTGAGCAGACCGTGAAGCTGACCATCACGCCTAACCCTGGCTGCCAGCTGAAGGAACTGCGCGTCACCAACTCTGTCTACTACACGGCTGGCACAACCATCCCTGTAGATGACCCGGATGCTACGGAGATTACCTTCGCCATGTTTGAAGACAACGTCACCATACAGCCTGTATTCATCGACAACAGCGCTGTGTATAACCTCAACTATGACGATGTGCTGCAAGGCACGATGCCCGAAGGATGGCGCGCCACACAGGAGAACAATGATGTGCACCAGTATCCTAACAGCTACGGCTCTGGCGCCCGTGTCTTCTCTGGCTTCACAGGCTATCAGGGCAAGGGGCTCTACTGGCGCAACACCAATGCGGAATATGGCAAGCAGGCTTCTTATCAGCTCAAGCTCAGCGCTGGCTCATACAAGCTCACTTTCGCCATGGCTGCATGGAAGGGCTCACCACGCTACAAGGCGCAGATTCTCAATGCCAACGGCAATGTCGTTGAAGAATCAAGCAGCTATCTGGCTTCTCCTAATGCCAACGGAAATACGGCGGCAAACATCAGCACGGCTAAGCGTTATGAAATGCCGTTCGAAATCGCCAAAGCAGGCAACTACACCATCCGTTTCGTCAACATGACCTCTGGCGGAGGTTTCCAAGAGTTTTTGCTGCTGGAATGCCGCATCAACACTGTTGAAAAGCCTAATAGCATTAACAATGTCAACACAGAAACAGAGGGCGCTATCATAGGCATTTACAACACCGCCGGCATCCGTCAAAATACGCTCCAGCCTGGCTTCAACATCATCAAAAAAGCCGACGGAACTGCTGTCAAAGTATTCGTCAAATAAGAAAACTCGTATAAGTCCAGCACGGCCTCTTGCCTTGCAACCCCCAAACGAGTTTCCATTCCACAAATACCCCTCGGGCTTCTCTTTGACCCGAGGGGTATTATGATAACACTCTTTCGACGAGTTTACACTTTGGCACCATCAAAGCACAGCCAAGCTCCGTTTCTCCCCAATCATCCTCCCCCTTTCTACGCATTCGCCGTGCGCATAATATTTAAAACACCGTGCACGAAATATTTCGCAGGCGGTGTTTTAAATATTATGCGCACGGCGAATGCGTGGGCTGCTAACGTGAAAGCACGTTCAGAAAATCGTCTTAATTATTTTTATGATGCGAGCATCTGCACAAAATACTGGTGCAAACGCAAATCGCAGTCGAGTTCCGGATGGAAAGAAGTGGCGAGCTGACGCCCTTGCTGAGCAGCCACGATATGATGGTCGAGCACAGCTAAAGGCCGACAGCGAGGAGACAGCACCTCGTCGATGTAGGGAGCACGGATAAAAGTCATAGGGACATCATCTCCAATCCCCTCAACTTGCCCATAGGCATGAAAGCTACCGAGTTGACGCCCATAGGCATTGCGACGCACACGGACATCCATTGTGCCCAACCTTCCCTCGGAAAGAAGAATCATGCCAGCACAGGTTCCAAAAACAGGGAGTCCTTCGTTGATGGCTTGCCGAATAGGGTCAAAAAGCTGAAGGCTGGCCATCAGACGCATCTGAACCGTGCTTTCTCCGCCAGGCAGAATGAGTCCGTCTTTAGGCTTCTGCCAGTCGGAAAGCTTTCTTACCTCAAACGATTCTACACCCAACCGCTTGAGCATCTGCTCATGCTCGATGAATGCCCCTTGCAGGGCAAGTACCGCTACTTTCATGTTGAATCTTTTCGATTTAAATTTTCTACTTTCCTCTTTCCGCCATCAAAAGCTCAATTTCTTGCTCGTTGATACCCACCATCGCTTCACCAAGG
The DNA here is from genome assembly GCA_017507385.1 of Bacteroidaceae bacterium. Lineage (GTDB taxonomy): Bacteria > Bacteroidota > Bacteroidia > Bacteroidales > Bacteroidaceae > Minthosoma. The sequence goes on from JAFWAX010000059.1 coordinate 40,615, forward strand.
TCTTCACTGAGTTCCGCCAATAGTTTCGCATCTTGATAATTAGTGACGGCTTGAACGATGGCAGCAGCACGTTTCTGCGGATTCCCGCTCTTGAAAATGCCACTGCCCACAAAGACACCCTCCGCTCCAAGCTGCATCATCAGAGCCGCATCGGCAGGCGTTGCCACACCACCAGCAGCAAAGTTGACAACAGGCAGTTTCCCATTCTCATGCACATATCTGACCAAATCGTAAGGCGCCTGCAACTGTTTGGCTGCTTCGTAAAGCTCATCTTCGCTCATGCCAACCAACCGACGAATCTCGCTCTGCATCATCCTCATGTGGCTGACAGCCTGCACCACATCGCCTGTACCAGGTTCTCCTTTGGTACGAATCATTGTGGCACCTTCAGCAATGCGTCTCAGCGCTTCACCAAGATTCTTGGCTCCACAGACGAAAGGAACGTCAAAGCGGGTCTTGTCAATGTGATAGATGTTGTCAGCAGGAGAAAGCACCTCACTCTCATCAATGTAATCAATTTCAATCGCTTGCAGAATCTGCGCTTCAGCAATATGCCCAATGCGGCATTTGGCCATCACAGGAATGCTAACCGCATCTTGAATGCCCCGAATCATCTTCGGGTCACTCATTCTCGAAACGCCTCCAGCCGCACGAATATCGGCAGGAATCCTCTCCAATGCCATCACTGCGCAAGCACCCGCCTCTTCGGCAATGCGAGCCTGCTCTGGAGTGGTCACATCCATAATTACTCCACCCTTCAGCATCTGAGCCAACTGGCGGTTCAATTTTTGTCTTTCGTTCACCATACTTAAGTTCACTTATTTTGCAAGTTCTAAAAAATTTCTGCAAAGGAAAAGCTTTTCTATTAGACAAAAAAAATGAGTTCCCATTTGGGCAAATGGAAACTCAATTCTGGCAAATCCGCTTGTACTCCGTAGGCGACATCCCCTTTTGTTTTTTGAAATAGCGTGTGAGGTGAGCTTGCGAAGAGAAGCCCAGCGCTAAAGCAATCTCTTTTAGCGGTTTTCTGGTGGCAAGCAAAGACACTATTTCCGCAGTAATACGTTCATCTATAATAGATTTGGGTGAACGGCCGCAAATGCGGCGTGTAACTTGTCCGAGATAGCGTGCGCTTACATTCAGTTGCTCGGCGTAGAACGCCACATCGGAGTAGCGGCAATAAAAACGCTCAATAGCATCACGGAAGTGATTGTAAAGTTCGCCACTTCTACTATTTTCTTCAACATAGCCTACCGGTAACTGTTCCAAACAAGCGCGGGCATGAAGCAAAGCATCTGACACTTGTTCGCCTCGGCTCAGATAGACTGCTACAGCAGACGAAAGCTGGTTAGTGTATCCATGCCGATAAGTCGTCACAGGCAAGTTTGAAGGTTCCAGAACCAAAGAGCATAAGGGAATCAGATGCTGCTTGACAGCCTTATACACTTGTGGAGAGATCAATTCATCTCCATGTGCCGACTTGAGCACTGGCGCATAGATAATATATCGAGGACGGTAACGGCGCAACACATCGGCCACAACAGTTACCACATCTGTTCGGCGCAGCAATCCAACCTTCACCACTTGAGGCTGCAAGTCGTTGATTACAGCCTCCATTTGCAGACGCACCACATCAGCAGGGAGATCGTAAAACTCCTGAATACCCAAAGTGTTCTGCACAGTAATGGACGTAACCACCGAAACAGCAACTCCACCTAACTGATCGATAAAGCGGATGTCGGCCTGCACTCCCGAACCTCCCGTTCCGTCACTTCCTGTTATAGTCAATATTCTCATAAATCCTTGTATTGAAAAAAGCAATGTGAATTCCCCATTTTTTCATTTGTACCTTAACAAGACAATTGTCATTTCCTCCTTTTTCTCATCATTCTCCCCGAAAACAAAAAAGCATCCACGAAATCGCAGATGCTTTCTGTAGCGAGGGAGGGGCTCGAACCCTCGACCTCCGGATTATGAATCCGACGCTCTAACCGGCTGAGCTACCTCGCCAACTCTCATCGGGGGGTCTTTCCCGAATGCGAGTGCAAAGGTAGTGCTTTTCGGGAAACTGTCAAAGGATTTTGGAACTTTTTTTCGTTTACGCCACGAAAAAGTGAGAATTAGGGGATTTCCTTTCGTTTTGTACTCGCTTATTCGTACCTTTGTAGACGATTTGTATTGAAAACGGTGGGTCGGTTTCCACGAATCCGCAAGACCGTTGAACTCAAAAACCGTAAAAACAAAAAAACCGTAAAAATTATGGCTTACAATTTGCTTAAAGGTAAAAGAGGTATCATTTTTGGTGCACTGAACGATCAGTCTATCGCTTGGAAGGTGGCAGAACGTGCCGTGGAGGAAGGTGCACAGATTGTACTCACAAACACAGCTGTTGCTTGTCGCATGGGCACGATTGCTGAACTTGCTGAAAAGACTAACGCTACAGTGATTGCTGCCGACGCTACCAGCGTGGAAGACCTTGAGATGCTCTTTGCTGAATCACAGAAGGCACTGGGCGGAAAGATTGACTTTGTGCTGCATTCTTGTGCCATGAGCGCAAACATGAGAAAGAAGCGTACATATGACGACCTCGACTATAGCCTTCTGGACAAGACGCTTGACATTTCGGCTATCTCGTTCCACAAGATGCTGCAGGTGGCAAAGAAGCAAGATGCGTTGAACGAGAACGCAAGCGTGCTGGCTCTCACTTATGTGGCTAGCCACCGCACATTCTTTGGCTACAACGATATGGCTGACGCTAAGTCGCTGCTGGAGTCTATTGCACGTTCATTTGGCTATATCTACGGACGCGAGAAGGGCGTGCGTGTGAACACTATCAGCCAGTCGCCTACATACACAACTGCTGGAGGCGGCATCAAGGGTTTTGACGGACTCTTCGACTTCTCCGACCGCATGTCACCACTCGGAAACGCAACCGCCGACGAGTGTGCCGACTACTGCATCGTCATGTTCTCCGACCTCACCAAGAAAGTCACCATGCAGACCCTTTTCCACGATGGTGGCTTCTCCAACATGGGCATGTCTCTGCGCGGTATGACGCAGTACAACAAGTCCTTCATCGAGGAGAACACCGATAAGGAAACAGGTAAGATCATCTACGGATAATTCCCTCCGCTACGTACTTACGAATAAAAATGTTCACCAAGTGGTGTTACACCACTAGGTGAACATTTTTTTATGCTCCAACCTTCCCAAGCTGCGGCAGGCACTCATCGACCGCGAACTAATCGAGCAGACAGAGAAAGGACTCTACATTGCTGACCCGCTCTTCAAACTCTGGTTCACTTGCGAGATGATGTGAGGAAGAATGTCAGAATAGTGTCCTTATTAAAAGGAGATAGATAGCTTCTCGAAGAGTTCTTGCGGTGTGATGACGGGTATAATACTGTCCTTGAAGTCTTTCTTGTTTCGGGTCACGATCACATCAGCATCCGATTCCAAAGCACACCTGTGTTGCGTGGCATCTTCAAGGTCCTTCCACTCGCTCTTGAGCATGTCTTTTATATTTGCCCCTCTCAAATCGGCGATTTCTGTAAATTCGGTAATTTGAATCAGTTTGTCAATCACTTCATCCTTGGGAAACTTGTATTTGTTGGCGAGATAGACGGTGTTAACAAACGACAATGCCGACACTACCAGCGTAATGTCGCCTGTATATCCAAGTGCGAAGACACGTTGGGCATTCTCTAAAAACTGCTTGCGCGAGAGAATGAGGTCAACCAGGATATTCGTGTCAACGTAGGCTTTCATGCGTCAGTGTATTTCTCTTCAATCAAAGCATCAATGCCTTTCGTGTTAGCAGGAACCTTTCGGCCTCCTTGCACGGAAAGGGTTTTTACGAAACGAAGGGCATCGTCAAGGCGCGGCTTGTGTGGCTCATCTGGGGTAATGGGCATCGTGAGAGAGTTTCCTAATCTGACGGCCAATTCATGCCTTACACTCCGGCTCAAGGGGCGCAACAAAGTCCAATATGCCTCAAGAGCCATAGCGTCAGTGCGGCTGAATGTTTCAGTTGTTCCCATAATGAAGTTATTTTTGAGTTTCTGGGTACAAAGATAGATGATTTTCCTGAAACTAGATTCGTTCTTCTGCAAAAATTTCATTTCATGGTCTTAAAAAGATGTGGAAGCTTGATTGAAGTGTACCTTTTCCCTCCAACATGGGCATGTCCCTGCGCGGCATGACGCAGTACAACAAGTCCTTCATCGAGGAGAACACCGATAAGGAAACAGGTAAGATTATCTACGGATAATTACAATCAGGATGGAAAAGAAGGGAAAGATGGCCATGCGGCTTGTGTCACACACCGCATGGTCATCTTTCCCTTTTTTTTGTTGTTTACCACAGGCTTCTGTTCGTTCCGTTGTCATCCCATATGCTGCGGTCTTTGCTCAGGGCAGTGCCCTCCGTGTCCACCTTCTGGGAGCTGTATCTCACCCCAGGTGTGCTGGCGGCAACCATTTCCTCGGTTGCGATGTGCACCACCGCCATTGTTGGTCTTTGATAGGTTTTTTTCATTGTTCCTTTATTGATTGGTTAGATATACATTGATGATAAAAACGACATCGGCCATGTCGATGACACCGTCGCCATTGGCATCTGCCAGTCCTGTATTCATGCCGTCGCTGTTGCCCGTCAGATAGAGGTTGATAACAGCCACGGCATCAGCTGTATCGACTGTGCCGTCCTCATTGACATCACCCTTTGCATGGGTCTGCACGTCCGTCTGCCCTTCGGCCATTGAGGGGTCAGCAGGGCTGCTGGGGTTGAAGGGTAACTCTTGGAAGTGCGCCACCAAGGTCTCGTCATGGAAGCCCATCAGATGGTTGAATGCCTGCACGTTCGTCAGTTTCGTGTTGTTCAGATACCAGCCTGTAAACTCGTAAAGCTGATCCACTCCTGTGATGTCCACGCTCACATATTGGTCGGCCTCCACCCATGCACCGCTGGTGCGATTGAAAGTGCACACACCTGCTGGTTCAGACGTCAGATAGAGGCGGCTCTTCACGTCCATGGTCGGCTCGCTGGGGTCGTTGGGCTGAAAGTCATACACCGCCACAAAGTCCATCTGTCCAGCCACGGTGGTGTAGCTGAAACTGGTGGTGGTCGCTTCATAGGTCACCCCGTTCAGTTTCCAGTGGTTGAAAATATAGCCAGCTATAGGCGAGGTCGAGACCGTCACCACGGTGCCAGGTGCGTAGTTCCCTTTTCCGCTCACATTGGCTCCCCCCGTCGGGTTGCAGGCCACCGTCAGCGGATAGTAGAACACCGGCACCTGCGGATCGGCTGGCGGGTCTGGGTCGAAGTCACCCTGCGCCTGCATGCTGTCCACACAGAGCAGCAGCAAGCAGCAGAGGATGAATGATAGTCGTTTCATAGGCATGAGGCTTTTACTTCACATAAACCTTGGCACTCTTGTTGGCCACCTTCACAATGTACATACCTGAAGGAAGTCCCACGAAGCCGTTGCCCGATTGCTGAGCCACCTGTGCACCGTTGGTGTTGTAGATGGCAATCTGCTTGCCCTCGGCACCGCCGATGCTCAGACCACCATCCTGCAAGCCGATAGCCACGCCTGTCTTTGCCGTCAGGTCTTTGATGGCTGTAGCCTCGTTCGATGGGAGGAGCATGAAGCGCGTGTTGTTCGTGCCAGCCTCTGTCTCAAACTCGTAGGCACCCAGTGAGAGGTCGAAGGTGATGTTCTTCTTGGTGTCCAGCAGCAGCATGGGCAAATCCATGCGTGGAGCTTCGATGCGCAGGGTGCCACGTTCTTTGGTCATGTAGCCTAGACGGATGTCGCCCGACTCGGGACGTTCGTCGATGGCCATCTGCACTCCATTCTCCACCATGTAGAGCTGTGCCTTGGCATCGTTGCTGATGAACTTGGCGGCATCACACTCCAGTTCGTACTGGCGGCTGGCCTTCTCGTTCAGGACCAAGCGGGTGCGGTCAACAGATGCCGTGTCGTTGTCTGTGATGGTCAGGTTGATGAGCAGACGCTCAGGCGCGATGCCCTTGGCTCTGCGTGTGTTTGCCTGATGTATTTTCTTTTGTTCACTCTGACAATAGGTCTCACGGCGCTCTTTCTCAAATCCGATTTCATCTGTGCCAGAAGGCTTCTGTACGAAGAAAGCCTCGTAGGGCTGCAGGTGATAGTCGTCATCGCCTGGACGGTAAGCCTGATAGCTGGTACCGTTCCACACCGTGATAGGTGCATCGAAGTCGTTGTCGTCAAAGTCATAGAAGCAAGAGTAGGGGTTGCCCACAAAGTTCCAGCTGGCGTTGGCGGCGTTGTCACACAGATATTCCGTGAGTGCCTTGGGACGGTTACCGCCAAAGGTTGGATGGTCGAAGTTCACCACCAGTGTGCCCGCTGTGGCAGACTGGAAGATGTAGCCCTGACGTGCTGTCAGTGTGGTGCCCTCCACAGGTTTCCATCCGTTGGCACCATTCAATGCGCGAATCAGACCGTCATACTCTCTCCATGTGTACTGTCCTGGGTATTCGCAACTGGCGATGGTCACGTCGTAAGGGAAGCAGAAGAAGTACCAGCGGTTCGCTTTCACTTGAATCTTCACTTTCAGCGTGTTCACGGGCATATTGTTATTGGCGTCACCGTCACCACCATCTGCAATCAGAGAACCGCCTTGGCCTTCACCATCAAGGTTTTGTTCAATCTCGTCGAATGGTTGAGGCTCATTGCCTTCAACAGTAAACGAACCTGTGGGCTTCAATTCACCATCTACATGTTCGCCCGTACTTGTATCGGGTACACGTTCATCGTCTTCTTCCCAAACAACATCGCTTCCAGTAGGAATTTTAAGATAGTCGTCGGGTGATAAGTTTATCTTAACAATGTTTGCAAATTGGCTCCAGTTTGTATCGTAATAATATTTTTTATATAGGAACTCTGGAACATAAAGATTCTGATTTGTATAATCAAATGTGTTGGTGGAAATCTCAATAACATCTGGCATGTATGCATAGATGTCCTTTAAGTCCTCGCAATTCATGAACGCTTGATTGCCAATGTTTTCTATATACGGAGGAAGGCGTAAATCCGTTAACCCTTCATTACCCCTAAAGGCAAAATTACCTATGGATTGTAGGTGATAAGGAAGGTGAATTTGGGTTAATAAATTTCTCCTATCACTATTAATATAATTATCAAATGCACTGTTTCCTATTGTGACTACACTTTCTGGGATATTCACAGATGACAAACTTGAACAGAAATAAAATGCATAGGCAGGAATATAAGGAATTCCTTCTGGCAGTGTGACGGTTTTTAGATAATCACACTTATAAAATGCATAAGCTTCCAATGACTGAATATCTGCAGGTAACCTAAAACTTAGCAGGGTTTCTGGTACAAAATATCCAGTAATTACATTGTCCTTTGAATTGCAATTTTTGTAGTATTTATATGGTGAACTCACGACATGAGCATCCGATAAATCCAAATCACGAAGGTTGATCATTTTATTGCGAAAGGCCATAATGTCATAACCATTAAAGGTACCATGTACTTTTAATTTCACCACATCAAATGCATGCTCCTCACCTATTGCATCTATGATCGCAGAAGATTCTTCCGTTGCCGTTACTGTCACTTCTCGGACAGACGATGAAGATTCTGGTACGACATATCGGCTCATATTTGTCCATGCAGTACGATAGGTCTCTACAGCTTCGTCTGGAACAAAAAATACAATTTTAATAGGTGCAGCATTCCAGTTAGTAATTTCTGCTACAGGGGTAGAAGATTGAAGATGAACATAATGGAGATTTGAACAATTATAAAAAGGTATGCTTCCAATAAAGGTGACACTTGCAGGTACTGTTACGGAAGAGAATTTTTCCCCAAAGAATGCTTGTTTAGCAATAGTCGTAACTGTATAAGCCGTTTCACCGATATATACAGTTGAAGGAATCATCAATTCATTAGGAATCGTGCCACTAATTCCTGTAACTGTGGCATTTTCTCCTGATGTTGAAAAATTCCACGCCGTTCCATTGGCATCCGTCCAACTCTCAGCCGACATGCTGATGCTCACACAGCACATCAGTAATGTAATAAGAAAATGTTTTGTCTTCATAGTTGTTTGGTTTTAGAGTTTTTTGAATAGATGAATCATTTAATAAATACCTTTTTCCCATCTTGAAGGTAAATGCCTTTGGTGGGTTGCGTCACGCGACGGCCCGACAGGTCGTGCAGTTCGCTGGAAATGGGAGATTTGCCGATGACTGCATTGATGGCATTCACCTCCTCAAAACTAAATCCGAAGGCTTTAGACAGCAAGGCTGTGGGAGGGGTGAGGTAGCAGCGGCCAGCTGGGAGGCTGAAGTTGCTGCCGTCGGCATCGTAGAACATGGGACCATCACCTTGGTTCTGCATGATGTAACCCGTGTTGACCACGGTGGGGGAGAGTACACCTGTCAGGTAGCCCTCGGCATAGATGTCCTCGTCGGGATAGGTGGCAGAGAGGTCAACCGTTCCGCTGATGTTGCCACTATAGCCATTCTCAGCATAGACGATGTAGGGTTTGCATGCTTCGAAGCTGCTGGCAGCGGTCAGGTTGAGGCTCTGTGCTTCGGCATCGACCGACATGCACTGGTAGGCTTTCACGCCTGTGGGCAGTGTGGCATCGAAGGGCAGGATGAGAGTGCCTATCTTGTTGGTTGCACTGATGTTGAGCGGCAGGGTGCGCTCGGCTGGGATGCCCGTGCTGAACGGGCGGCAGCTGAAGTCAGCTGGCACATACTTCTGAGCACCTTCTTTCACGACCAGTCCGATGCCAGATACGGTGACAATAGGCTTGGGGGAGAAGGTGAACTTGGATGCATCGAGTTCAACATATACACGAAAAAGGGTACCTGAGGTCTTTGTGAACTCCTCGTTGATGTCTGACGTGCATGCAATGCGAAGTTGGTTGGTAGAAGGCATGGAGGCACTGACACCATGTGTGTAGGTGTATTCTTTTTTTATTTTGTTGTACGTGCATGGGTAGATGCCTTCTGATCCTTCTTCCGTCATGAGTACGTAGTCCTTGTCGGTGCTGATGCCGTCGGGGAGGAAGATGTCCATGTTGTAGGCTGTGTAAATGCGCGAGCCTTCAAGACTTACGTCAAAGAAATAGAATTCTAAGTCATTGTCCCAAGCAAGATCGCTCAACACAATGTTGTCAGTAGTGGGAGTTTGCGCACCCATGCTGGTTGGAAAGGACAGACCGATGAGCGTAAGTAGATAGAAAATGAGTATAGGCTTCTTCATAAAACAATGTTTTTTAGTTGCCTATAGACGCTTCTGATTCAGCTGGTTGGTTGGGTGGGTTAGTGTGCTAAAAAGACGTGAGCGTCTGTACTTCTCGTCTATCCCACCATACGGGCCTCGCATTGCCTTCGCACAGGATAGACAACGCCATTAGCCCACGCCCGAGGGATATATATACAAACTCACTCCACCATAGTGGCCACCAAGGGCTGTGCATGTGTGGAAAGGAGGATGTGTAATACACCTCACGTGGACGTTTCGTTGCCGTATCTTCTGTGCTGAAATTGCGAGTTTCGTATGGTCGAAGATAACGTTTCGGTAAACGTCCTTTTTCAAAATGCCTTGACCCACAGCCCCAAGGGGCGATGGCGTCGGCGGCAAATGTATGGCTTTTCCTCCTAACCTCCAAATAATTCAAGAAAAAAATAAGCCGCCCCCACAAGTTTTCCTTGTGAGGACGGCTTGTTTGCTGTCTGAACACACAAAATGGTCACTTCACCATCCGTTTTTTTCCGGCTACAATATAGATGCCACCACGTTGTAGGTGGGTGGTTGCGATGGGAGTGCCTTGGAGGGTGTAGATGTCTGGTGAAGTGAGTGTTGAGGAGAGTCGTCCTGTGTGTGGGTGGGAAATGCCGTCGGGGACTTCTTCGGGGATGTAGGTGAGGGTGAAGTTGTCGAAGATGGTCCAGTCTTGACTGATGAGGGTGGACTTCTTCACGCCGATGCGGAGTTTGCCGTCTTCACCCACGGTGCAGAGAAGGCTGTTGGGGTAGAGGTCGGAACGGAAGTAGGCGCTGGTCTGCTCCATGGTGTTGGGCACATAGCCGTAGCCTGTGGCCATCACGCCAATGGCGCCTTTCTGGCCAGCCTCTTCGATGATGGATTGGAGGGGTGTGCTCACCTCTTCAGTGCCTTTGGCATAGAGGACGGCGTTCAGTTTCTCCGTGCCTGCCTTGTGGGTGGAGGCGGCGTTGGCTGTGATGCCTGCACGATAGAAGCCTTGGCAGGTGAGGAGGTACTGTCCTTGGGGCAGTCCTTCAATCACTTGATAGACATCGAAGGTGGTGTTGTACTTCTCGGCACAGTTGTAATCTACTGTGGGAGAGCCTGACCATCCTGCTTTCGAGTTGCCTTCGAACGACGGGTTGACGATGTAGCCCGTGTAGTCTGTCTTTTCGACTTCGGGAAAGGAGGACACGCTCTCAGCGCGTACCTCGTTGTTTTCGTCCAGATAGACACGGATGGTTTCACCTTTCTTGATGCTGTAGTCGTTGAGCGCGGCAGTGTTGATAGCCACGTTGATGACTCCGTCGGAAGTGGCTGTGATGTAGGCCGAAGTATCATCGATCAGTTGGGCTGTCAAGTTGCTGCCCGACACCATCACGGCGAGAGGATGTGCCACGGAGTGGTTCTGCTGCACGGTGAAGGTGACGGTCGCCTTGCTGCCGTTGATGGTGGTGGGCTCATAGAAGACGGGTGCCACAGTGCCTTGCACTTGCAGGTCTTTCAGGGTGGCAGTGTTCTCGCCCTTGAAGTTGCTGGCAATGAAGTAGTAGCGGTCGGCATCGGGGGCGATGACACCGTTCCAGCCTGCGGGCAGTTTCTCTTTTAGCGACAACAGTAGACTTGCCATCTCTTGTGTCTTTTCAGCGTTGATGTTGCTGTAATAGACAATGTTGCGGACATCCACCACATCGCCACTCTTCACGGAACGTGAGGCATTGCTGTACATTGGATAGAGTTTCGAGGTGTAGATGGAGTTGTTGGCTCCACGGTCGCCAAAGGCCATCAGCCCATGCGCAGGGTGGATGACACCCAGTTCGTTGTCGATGTTCACCCAGTTGCTCTCGAAGGTGGTGAAGGTGCTCCCATCTAACTGCTTGTGGGTCATGCCCTCTTCTTTATTATAATATAATGTACGCGTGGTCTTCATCAGCTCGTCGGTGGAGATGGCGAGGAGGCCTCCCTTCTCGGCTGTGATGGTGGCGGCAGCGTTGGCGGTCACGTAGTCGAGGTAGATGAGGGCGTTCTGTGGGGTGGAGTAGAGGGCGAAACGGTTGTTGAGCGTGTTGTCGTTGGTGTTCAGTTCACCGTTCATCACGTAACCATTGCCCTTCAGTTGATAGATGCCGCTCACCACTGGTGTGGCGTTGGTGCCCTTACCGCTCACTTCATACCATCCGAGGAGGTTGCCCGTGTTGTTGGCACGATAAGGCACCACAATCTTGTTTTTGTCGGGCGAGTTGGCAGCGAAGTAGCCTGTGTAGGACTTCAGACCGTTGCTCCACGAGAAGCAGGTGAAGCGGTCGTCTGTGGCTGCACGCACAACATTTTGGCAAGGTATCAGTTTCGCCTCCCCGTGTTTTGTATTGAAGGCGTCCCATGATGTGGGCGTGAGGTCTGCTGTTGAAAGCATTTCGTGCATGAGGTAAGTCATCATGACACGGTGTGCCTCCACTCCCATGCGACGTGCGCCGACATCTGCGCGAAGTAGCCATGATCCGTCAGCCGTAGTCTTCTGTCTGGCTTTGATATATTTGTAAGCCATGTTCTCCAGCATGAGTGCATTGGGGTCTCTCTGGAAGCAAGCCTGAGTGGAGTAGCTTGTAATTTGGTCGTAGAGGAAGAGGCTCCAGTCGTTTCCGTTAGGCATAGCCAGTTCTCCGTCAGCCAATGCCAGCCAGTTGAGGATGCTGTCTTGTACCTGCTGGTTGTTGTGCATGAGGGCATTTGTCTTCCATGTTTCCTTGCCGTACAGTCCTTGCTGGAACATCTTGAGCGCGAGGGCTGCCTCTCCGAGTTCTTGCATGACGACATTCTGGTAAGAGGTGTGGAAGAGATTATGATTCTGCAATGAATAGTCATCGTATAGATTCTGTCCCTTGTAGAGGTCAGCAACCGTCTTGTTGTCGTACCATTCATCAATGACCGTCGTATTATCTGCGTCAGAAGGATGCGAATAGCTGTTGATGGCAAATTCGCGAAGGCGTTCAAACCAACGAGAAGCCAGAGGATCATCGGGGAACAATCCGAGTGTTGCGGCAAGCACATTGGTCTCCCAGCCATTTTCCTCCGCTTTCGTATCCCCTGCATACCCCGTAGGGATACTGCGGTTGAGTTCGTAGTTGCATTCTGCTTTCAGAAGGGAATAGATGTATCCTTTCTGTTTTTCGCTGAGTTTGTCCCATTGGAAATATGCGGAATAGGCGACGGACATTGCCCAAAGTGATGATTCCCAAACTGCATCGGAGGTGGATGTTGACCCCCAATAATTGTTCCCCTTGCAAACTTTCAGCTTGTTGGCCTTATGGGTTGAATAGGCAAAAATGAGCGACTTCATTGCCATGTCTTCTATCTTGGCCCATGTCACGCCTGCAGGAAGTGTGACGCCTGCAGGCTTCCCGTATTTGACGAGGAAAGCACATACCATGGACAGGTCGGCATTGGGTCGCACGCCTCTCTCGTCGTTTGCCATGGTGTTTTCTCCTTTGAAACATCCGCATGCCTCGTTGATGGAATTGGGTGCAGTGCATTCTTGGAAATCGTCAACCATGTAGCGAGAGAAATTGGCGAGCATCTGCAACAGGTCTGCTTTCATGTCTGCCTCGTTAACGAAGTCGGCTGTGATGATGCCTTCTGTGAATGAAGATACAGCTTCTTCTGTCGGGTCTTCTGCCTCCGTGTAGTCATCAGGCATCTTGTAGAGTCTGAAGTTGTCGATGAGGACTGAGCCTCCAGAGCCGCTTCCGAAGTGAACCCGAAGTCCAATGCTTACTTGTTCTTCTTGAGCCGTCTCAAACATCAGTTCGCTCTTGGTCCATGTTGCAGGCAGGCTTCCTTGAAATGTCAGGGAGAGGCTTTCTTTGCCTGCGATGAGGCTGGCAGTATGTGATGATTGGGTTACGCATTTGTTGTCAAGGACAAGTTTGTACAGTCCTTTAGGCAATGTGATGGCTTGCAGAAGTGTGGCTGTAGAGGCATTCCATGCATTGCGGATGTAGTACATCTGTTTACCGTCAGAGGGGTGGCCTGGAGCGCCGAAGTTGTTGTCTGTAGCAGTGGCTGCAGCGGTCATGATGTCGCTGACTCCGTAGCTGCCTTCGAGCGTCCAGCCTTCAACCGTCTTTGCTGTATAGGCGCCTCGGGTATCATCGGCGGGCAGCTTGGAAATGTCATCTTGTTCAAATGATGGATTCTTGATGTATTGCGAGGTGATGTCTTCTTGGGCTTTGGCTGCTGTTGCCAAGGAGAGAAGAAGGAGCAGAATAGGTTTTTTCATAAATGAAGGTGTAAGTTAATAGGTCAGTGGCCTGGTTCGGCCTGCAGAATGAGAGGTTGTCGTGGGCTGTTTCTGAACAATCTTTTAATAGATGTGCCCTACATCGAAATGTCGGTGTGGGGCACATCGAAGTTTCGGAGTGCCCCACATCGATTTGTGGATATTCAGATGGCTTATGATAGCGTATCCTTACTGGAGGCGAGCTAATGCCTCTTTGATACGCTTCATAGACTCAACGATGTTCTCGTCAGATGTAGCATAGCTGATACGGAAGCACTCTGGAGAACCGAAGTCGTCACCGCCAACAGCTGCGACGTGTCCCACCTCAAGCAGGTACATGGCAAAGTCTGTTGCGTTGCTGATGACACGATCGCCGTCTTTCTTGCCAAAGTAGCTGGAGCACTTTGGGAAAAGGTAGAAGGCTCCTTGTGGCTCGTTTACTTCGAGTCCGGGGATTTCCTTGGCGAGTTTCACGATGAGGTTCTTGCGGCGCTCGAAGGCGAGACGCATATCTTCTACGCACTGCTGGTCTCCAGCGAATGCTGCTTCGGCTGCTTTCTGTGATACAGAGCATGGACCGGATGTGTATTGTCCCTGAAGCTTGTTGCAGCCCTTGACAATCCATTCTGGTGCAGCAATGAAGCCGATGCGCCATCCTGTCATGGCGTATGCTTTAGAGACGCCGTTGATGATGACTACGCGATCCTTGATATCTGCAAACTCAGCCATAGAAGCGTGCTTGCCAACATAGTTGATGTGCTCGTAGATTTCATCGGCAATAACGATGACGCGCTCATGCTTGAGAAGCACATTTTTGAGTCCTTCCAATTCATCCTTGCTGTAAACGGAACCTGTAGGATTGCTTGGTGAGCAGAGGATGATGGCACGTGTCTTTGGTGTGATGGCAGCCTCAAGCTGTTCTGGCGTAATCTTGAAATTCTGTTCAATAGGAGCGTCAATGTAAACTGGAGTGCCTTCAGCGAGCAGCACCATCTGTGGGTATGAAACCCAGTAAGGTGCGGGGATGATAACCTCATCGCCTGCGTTGACAAGCGCCATAATTGCATTGCAGACAGACTGCTTGGCTCCGTTGGAACAGAGAATCTGTGAGGGCTTGTAGTCCAGTCCGTTCTCGTTCTTCAGCTTGTTCACAATCGCCTGCTTCAGTTCAGGGTAGCCGGGGACGGGGCTGTAGCGGCTCCAGTTCTCTTCAACAGCTTTGATGGCAGCAGCCTTGATGTGGTCTGGCGTGTTGAAGTCTGGTTCGCCTACACTGAGGTTAATCACATCGATACCTTGAGCTTTCAGCTCCGAACTCTTCTGGCTCATTGCGAGCGTTGCAGAAGGAGATAAACGATTAAGTCTATCAGATAATGTTTCCATGTTTTGTATATGTTTTTGTTTTATTTGTTAAAGTGAAGTGTGTGTCCCATGCGCTCTTTCTTTGTGTGCAAATAACGCTCGTTGTACTTGTTGGGCGTAATCTCTATGGGTACATTTTCTACAATCTCTAATCCGTAGCCTTCCAGACCGACACGTTTGACAGGGTTGTTGGTCAAGAGGCGAATCTTGCTGATGCCTATTTCACGGAGAATCTGTGCACCAACTCCATAGTCGCGCAAGTCGGGGTCGAATCCCAGATGTATGTTGGCATCAACAGTGTCAAGCCCCTCCTCCTGCAACTTATAGGCAGCAATCTTGTTCATGAGTCCAATGCCACGACCCTCCTGAATCAGATAGACGATGGCTCCCTTGCCTGCCTCCTCGATGAGCTGCATCGACTTGTGCAGCTGCTCTCCGCAGTCGCATCGCTGGCTCCCGAAAATATCTCCAGTGGCACAGCTGGAATGCATTCTCACCAAGACTGGCTCATCTTTCTCCCACTCGCCTTTGATGAGTGCCACATGCTCCAATCCATTGCTCTTCTGCAAGAAAGGAATGATGCGGAAATGGCCATAAGCAGTCGGCATATCTGCTTCAACGCCTTTCTCCACAAGGCTTTCTTGCTGCAAGCGATAAGCGATGAGGTCTTTAATCTGAATCAGCTTCATGTCAAATTCCTCTGCTTTCTTCATCAGTTCAGGCATTCGTGCCATGGTGCCGTCAGGATTGAGAATCTCTATCAGCGCAGCAGCAGGCTTCAATCCAGCCAAGCGTGCGAGGTCGATGGCAGCCTCCGTGTGGCCAGAACGCCTCAGCACGCCATTGTCTTGCGCATAAAGAGGGTTGATATGGCCAGGACGGCCAAAATCTCCAGGTTTCGCCT
Source organism: Bacteroidaceae bacterium (assembly GCA_017507385.1). Lineage (GTDB taxonomy): Bacteria > Bacteroidota > Bacteroidia > Bacteroidales > Bacteroidaceae > Minthosoma. Next base: position 56,455 of record JAFWAX010000059.1, read on the forward strand.
CAGGATTAGCAAGCCATTGAATCGTGGCAGCCCGGTCTTGAGCACTGACCCCCGTTGTGCAGCCCTCTAACTTATCAATGGTCACAGTGAATGGTGTCCCCAACATGGAAGTATTCTCCTCTACCTGATGGGGCAAGTCCAGCTCTTTAGCGCGCGACATCGTGATGGGCGCACAAAGCACGCCGCGTCCTTCACGCAGCATGAAATTCACTTTTTCGGGAGTAATCATCTCGGCTGGCACAATGAAGTCGCCTTCATTCTCACGATCCTCATCGTCCACCACAATGACGAACTTTCCTTGGCGGAAATCTTCAATGGCATCCTCTATTTTACTGAACTGAAATGATGTTTTCATATATATGTTGCTTGAGTGTCTCTGAGTTTTTTATGATAGTTCTGATATCTCTTCTTCTACGGCGATAGAATCTGAACGAATGCACGTCCATCACTGGATACTTATTCAACAGGCTCAACACCACACGATCCTTGCTGTTAGACAGCGTTTCAACCAAACATTCCAACTGGCAATGAATATCTTCAGCCTGTACATCCTGATACTTGCCCAAACAGAACAAGGCAATATACTTCATGTATCCAAACACATTGAACTTTGGCATTGAACGATAGTAGTCACGGCTCGCCACAATCAGTTGTTCCAGTCCTTGGTGTGCATCGACATAATCCGGGTCATTGATGATGACCTCCTTCTTGGTAATGTTACGCTTTGTACGAATACCCAGCAGTTTTTTACCAAAACCAACATAGGCATCCATGTTGAACACAGCCGAATCATTGTTCGACTTCACCGTGAAGAACACGCCAAGAGGAGCCAAGACCATCGTGCTGAGCCACATGCCAAGCCACACAGGCATACCTCCTTCACGCCCCACCTTCATGCCAAACGTGTTGATGATGTAATAGACAATGAAGATGATGACAGCCACCACAACAGGGAAGCCCAATCCGCCTTTACGGATGATGGCTCCGAGGGGCGCACCAATGAAGAAGAACAGGAGGCAAGCAAGCGACATCGTGATTTTCGTCCAAAACTCAATCTGATGACGGCGTATCTGATTGTTTCCATACTCCATCATATTCGCTTTCGTACTGATGTCAATCTCTTGTGCACTCACCTTCTGAAGCGCAGTCGTAATAACACGCTGCATCACCATGTTGTCAACACTGTCAAGCAAAGCCTCCATGCTGACCGAAGACTTCGGCTTTTCCTTTGCCGCAATCTCCTTGTGAGCGACAAAAGCCTGTTCCTCCTCCTGCAGCAATCGTTTCACACTATCTCTCATGTGAGACACAGTCACCGAATCATAGTCCGAAATGCGCGCCTTGTGCGGAATGGACAGGTTGCCACGCTGCATATTGTGGGCAAAAGCAACACTCAGACTATCATGGTGTGTTTCCATTGAGTCAATGTCATGAACAAGCTGGCTCATGCTCTTCGTTCGTGCCGAACCCGACACATCTTCCTCGTCTGCCATATTGAAGTTCGTGTCGAAATCGATGATAAAATGCTTCTCCACAAATGTTTCTCTGCGATAGGGCACATTACGCGTTTTCAGCGCACCACTCTGAAGGTTCTCGAACAACTCGCCCTGATAAAGGTGCAACAGCAGGTGCATCTTGTTGCTTGCCGTTTCCAGCTTTGCCGAGTCTGCCAAAATGATGTGAGCATTATTGACTCCCTCCTGCATATTGTAGATAACGACATCGTAAAGCATGCCCGTCTCCTTGTTTTTCTTCTCCACAAAGAGGTTGATATCTCTAATTCCATCATAGAACACACCTTCAGGAATCTCCAGTTCAGGCGACTTTGTCCTCATCGAATAGAGCATCTGCGTCAGTTTCAGCTGGGCATCCGGAACAATCTTGTTCTGAAAGTGGAACGATGCGAACGAAAGCAGGGAAATCAGGATGATGAGCGGACGCAGCGTGCGGAACAGCGAAATGCCAGCCGCCTTGATGGCAAGCAGTTCAAGGCGTTCACCAATGTTTCCAAACGAAATCAGCGAAGCCAGCAGAATGGCGAGCGGCAATGCCAGCGGAACCAGTGTTTCAGCGGCATAGAAAAAGAATTGCACATACACATCGAACGTCAGCCCTTTGCCCACCAGCTCATCGATAAACTTCCACAGGAACTGCATCATGACGACAAAAAGGCTGATGCAGAACGTGCCTGCAAACAGCGTGAGGAAATTCCCCAGAATAAACAAATCCAATCGTTTAATGAACTTCATTCCTGTTTTTTTCGGCAAGCAATGCCGTCTTCACTTTCATTCAAGGTGCAAAGATACGATTTTTTAACCAACCACCCATCCATTTACCCAAAAAAATCGTACCTTTGCAGACAAAAAGCAAGATAAGCATTTATGATAACCGCTGAACAACTAAAAGACATCAAGGATCGAACGGAAGCACTGCACCGTTATTTGCAGATAGACAACAAGTTAATTGAAGTGCAGGAAGAAGAGCTGCGCACTCAGGCTCCAGGTTTCTGGGATGACCAGAAAGCCGCCGAAGAGCAAATGAAGAAAGTGAAGGATTTGCAGAAATGGATTGACGGATACAACGCAGTGAAAGCTGCAACCGACGACACCGAGGTGGTATTCGACTTCTACAAGGAAGAGATGTCCACCGAAGAAGAAGTTGACCAATACTATGCAGCAGCTCTGGAGCTGATTGAAGACCTCGAACTGAAGAACATGCTGAGAGGCGAAGCCGACGGCATGGATGCTGTGCTGAAGATCAACTCTGGCGCAGGCGGTACAGAAGCACAAGACTGGGCTTCAATGCTGATGCGCATGTATCAGCGATACGCTGAGGCACACAAATACAAGGTGAACATCAGCAACTTCATCGATGGCGACGAAGCTGGCATCAAGACCGTGACGATGGAAATCGTTGGCGACCAAGCCTATGGATTCTTGAAGGGAGAAAGCGGTGTCCATCGCTTGGTGCGCGTCAGTCCCTACAACGCACAGGGCAAGCGTATGACCTCGTTCGCTTCCGTATTTGTCACTCCGCTTGTAGATGACTCTATTGAGGTGGTGATTGACAAGAGCAAAATCAGTTGGGACACCTTCCGCAGTTCGGGAGCAGGAGGACAAAATGTGAACAAGGTCGAAACCGGTGTACGTCTTCGCTACCAGTACGTTGACCCCGACACCGGCGAAGAAGAAGAAATCCTGATAGAGAACACAGAGACCCGCAAACAGCAGGAAAACCGCGAAAACGCACTGCGCCTGCTCCGTTCACAGCTCTACGACCGTGCCCTCAAGAAGAAAATGGCAGAACAGCAGAAAATTGAGGCAGGGAAAAAGAAAATCGAATGGGGTAGCCAGATTCGTTCCTACGTGTTCGATGACCGCCGCGTGAAAGACCACCGCACCAACTACCAGACAAGCGATGTAGGCGGAGTGATGGACGGCAAGCTGGACGGATTCATCAAAGCCTACCTAATGGAATTTTCAGACATAGAATAAGACAGAAATCTATGGTACACAGGGAGATAGAACGTAAATTTCTGGTAGCGGGAGACTTCAAGGCTTTAGCTTACGACAAGACACACATCGAGCAAGGCTACTTCGCCACCGAGCCAGGCAAGACCGTCAGAGTACGCATCCGCAACGATAAGGGCTATCTGACCATCAAAGGCCCATCGTGCAGCAAAGGACTCTCACGCTATGAATTTGAAGTGGAAGTGCCGCTCGCTGATGCACAGGAGATGATGAAGCTCTGCATGCCAGGGCGAGTCTGTAAAGACCGCTATCTCGTCAGGAGCGGCAAGCACATCGTCGAAATAGACGAGTTCTTCGGCGAAAACGAAGGACTCATCTTGGCAGAGATAGAGCTGGAGAGCGAAGACGAAGCGTATGTCAAGCCCGACTTTCTCGGAGCCGAAGTGACAGGCGACCGCCGCTACTATAACAAGTACATGATCCGCCACCCCTACAAGCTTTGGCGCGACCAAGCTAATCCATGCCCATGAAAAAGTACCCATTCACCCTCACAGCATCCATCGCCATCACCGTGCTCAGCCTCATCCCTGTGCCCGAAGAGCCGCCGCTCGCCGACGTGCCCCTCATCGACAAGTGGGTGCATTTCGTCATGTATGCTGCACTCTCCCTCACCATGTGGTTCGACCACGCTGTGCTGAACAAGAGAAACACAAGCCGCACCTTCCTGCTGCTCGCATTCATCTACCCCACCCTGCTCGGCGGACTGATGGAACTGGCTCAGGCCTACCTGACCACCTGCCGCTCGGGCGACATCATCGACTTCGTGGCCAATACAATAGGCGCATTCATAGGTGTCATTTGCTGTTACTTATCCAATAAACTATGGACAGAGAAAAATTCAGCTCCAAGATAGGAGCCATCCTTGCCGCCGCAGGCTCAGCCGTAGGACTCGGTAACATCTGGCGTTTCCCCATCCAGACAGGCGAAAACGGTGGAGCCGCCTTCATCATCATCTACATCGTCTGCATCCTCGTTTTGGGACTTCCTCTCATGATAAGCGAATTCATGATAGGACGCCACACCCATGCCAACACCGCAGGAGCCTATCGCATCATGTCCCACGACACCCCATGGAAGTGGGTTGGCTGGCTCGGCGTCTTCACTGGATGGTTCATCCTGTGCTACTACAACGTAGTGGGCGCATGGACACTCCACTACGCATTCCTCTCCATCACCAATGCCTTCCATGGCGTGGAAGCCAGAGCCTATGGGAATCTCTTCAACAGTTTCGTGGAAAACCCTTGGATTCCAACACTTTGGCTATTCGTCTTCATCGGAATCATCCACTATGTCATCACCCGAGGTGTACAGTCAGGCATCGAAAAGTCATCCAAGATACTGATGCCCGCCCTCTTCCTCATCACAGTTGGTCTCGTCATCTGTTCCCTCTCCCTCCCTGGAGCATCCGGCGGGCTCGAGTTCTTGCTCATGCCCGATTGGAGCAAAGTGAACAGCGGCGTAGTGCTCAAGGCCCTCGGACAGGCATTCTTCTCACTGAGCCTCGCCATGGGTTGCCTCTGCACCTACGCCAGCTACTTCGACAAGCAGACTCCCCTTGCAAAGTCAGCCGTCAACGTAGCCTGCATTGACACTACCATCGCCATCATGTCAGGCTTCATCATCTTCCCATCCATCTTCAACATCGGCATGAATCCCAGCGACATAGGCGTTGGCGCCAGCCTCACCTTCATTTCTCTGCCCAACGTCTTCCAGCAGGCATTCGGCGCGGGCAGCCTTTTGGCAGCCATCGTTTCCGCCCTCTTTTACTTCCTGCTCTTCTTCGCTGCGCTGACCAGCTCCATCTCGCTCCACGAAGTGGCCACAGCCTATGTGTCAGAAGAGTTCAAGAAGACACGCAAGCAGTCCGCCACCCTTGTCACCCTCACCATCCTCGTGCTTGGCACCCTCTGTTCCCTCTCGTTCGGTCCACTCAGTGGCATCACCCTGTTCGATCGCAACATCTTTACCATATTCGACGACTTCTCCGCCATGGTGCTCCTGCCCCTCGGCGGCCTGCTCATCAGCATCTTTGCCGGATGGGTACTGGACCAGAAGCTCTACCATCAAGAGGTGAGCAACGGCGGCACGCTGAAAACACCCTATTTCAAACTGTTAGTCTTCTCACTGCGCTACATCACCCCTGTGGCCATCGGCCTTGTCTTCCTCGACCAGATGGGAGTGTTTAGCTTGTTACAATAAGCAATGATCAAAGCCATCTTCTTCGACATCGACGGAACACTCGTCTCGTTCAACACCCACCGCATACCCCAATCAACCATTGATGCGGTGCATGCAGTGCGGCAGCAGGGCATCAAGGTATTCATCGCTACCGGACGACCCATGCCCTTCATCAACAATATTGCAGGGCTCGAACACGACGGAATCATGTCCGCCAATGGAGCCAGCATCGTGCTGAGCGACGGCACCGTGATTACGCACAATCCCGTCAACAAGGAAGACATACAGCGCATCATAGACTACCAGAACGAGCACCCCATTGCCATTGCCTACGCAACTGACGAGAGTGCTTTCGTCACCCACTACAACGAGAAATTCCAAGAAGTTTTCGACCTTCTCGACCTCCCCAACCCCAAAGAGCTCCCAGCCGAAGAAGCGTTAAGCATGGACATCATGCAGGTCATCGCCTTCTTCACAGAGCAAGACGAGCCATTCATCATGAACCATGTGCTGACAGGATGCAGTGCCCAGCGCTGGCATCCATTCTTTGCCGACTGCGTTGTCAGCGGCACCAACAAAGCCACAGGCATTGACGACATCTGCCGACATTTCGGTTTCGACATATCCGAGACCATGGCATTTGGCGACGGAGGAAACGACAAGCCCATGCTCTCCCATGCCGGATGGGGCATCGCAATGGGCAATGCCTCCGACGACGTGAAAGCCTGCGCACGTTACACCACCGACCATGTTGACAATGATGGTGTTGCAAAAATCCTCATGCGAATTGCCGATTTCAAATAGAGCTGCAATCCCTGCACACCCTAAGCCCACCAAGACATCCACCGTCACTGGAACCTGCTGTGTCTCAAGCAGCAAACCTCCCAAACTCCTCCCGTTTTCCGCCACACTTTCACGATTGGCATCCCCCTCAGAAGTTCAAAAGAAATTTTTTCTTGAAAAAAATCGCTTTTTTTTGTTTAATTTTGCACCGTTCATTCGTTATATAGGTGTATGACACAAAAAGAATTTGAACAGAAAGTCCTTCAGATGAGGGAAAAAGCCTTGGCTGTCGCCATCAGTTTCGGCTTTTCGCCCGACGAAGCAGAGGATGTGGCGCAAGACGTGCTGTTGAAGCTCTGGGGCATACACGATAGCATCAGCGCTGACACTTCTGCCGAAGCGCTTGCAGGAGTGGCCGCACGGCACTGCTGCATAGACAAGCGCCGAACACATCACCCCCAAGAGGACATAGAGCAGCATCTGGTCATTGGCTATGCTTGCAGCCCCCATGAACAGATGGAATACGACGAACTGTCACGATGGCTCTTGCGGCAGATAGAGCAGTTGCCCAGCACCAACGGTATCATCCTGAAGATGCGGCAACTGGAACATCGGGAGCTCGACGAGATAGCCGCCCTGCTCGGCATCGCCAAATCATCAGTCTCCACACTGCTATCGAGAGCGAGACATCAGCTTTTAGAACAATTAAAAAAGAGGAATCAACAATGAAAAGACATACAGACATGACGACACAGAAAGTGAAACAGCTGCTCCAGCGTTTCATGGACGGCACAACCACGCTGGAAGAAGAAGCACTGCTTGCCGAATACTTCCGTACCCATGAAGCAGCTGGCGAATGGGCGGAATACAAGGAAATGTTTGCCCTGTTCGACAACGGGAAGGTGAAGCCATCCATCAAGCAAGAAAAACGCAGCAGATGGTGGAAGTATGCCGGCATCGCAGCCGCCATTAGCTTGCTGATTTCGCTGGGCTTCTTTCTGCCCTGCTCCAACCAGCCCGAACAGCCCAAGCTCATCGCTAAGGCCGATACAGCGAAGACTGTTCCACTGACCGAACCGAAGCAGGCAGAGCCGAAGCAGACAGAAAAAAAGACCACAGAAAAGAATGAGGATGCGGAAAAGAAAGAAAACACAGAAAAAAACGACACGGTGAACAAAGTGAAGGAGATATACAAGACCGCTCGTCCACCCAAGTACTACATGGCAAATCTGGAAGAGAAAGAAGAAGAAAAGCCTGCAGAAAAGCCTCAACCTGCTCAGGAAGAAGCCACAGCCTTCAATCATGCTGAAACAGAAGCACTCCCTGAACCAGAGACTTTTGAAGCCCCATATTACACAGGACTTCTACCGCAAAAGATTAACTACGAAGAGCTAAAGCGAGAGATTCAGCAACACGGCCAAAGGTTAATGAACGAGATTGACCTTGCCATCAACGAAGAAGAAGAAATGTATTAACGCTATAAAACCATAAACAACATGAAAAAAATCATCACAACATTTGCTGTTTTTCTGGTAACTTTAAGCGGACACACACAGATAATCCCAAAAATTGAACGTCTCATCAACCATGTAGATTCCTTAGATTTAGCATATATCCTATTTCAATATCAGTTTGATTCACCTGACGTTGTACCACACTGCCGTTATTTTATAGACTACACTATAAATGGCCGTTTCATACCCAGCCCTGGTACAATTGGGATGAAAATGAAACCTCAATACGACAGTATATATAATGTCATACATCCGAAAGAAATGATGATACACGATGCCATCTGGAATACATGCAAGGAACTTACGAAGGATGCTCAAGAAAGCAGTATCTGGACCTACCACAAGAATGGAGTTGACAGCATCAAATTAACCATCACTTTGGAAGAGGACTTCCACAAAAAAAACAAATTACGGCTCAGATACATTCCTGCTGCTCATACACTTAGCTATTTATATCAGCCTACTGTTGCAGTAAAACATTATGAGAATTCCGTAAGAAAGGTACTACCTACCATCGCAGGTGGATGGTTTGAATACATATATCATCCAGATACTATTCGCAGAACTCCCGAGTATGTTGACTTCGATGATTACACCCAACACATACAACCAATATTAACCCGCAAAGGTGTAACAGGACGAAGCATCTACATCCGTTGCGATTCTTCACTTGCCATACAAAAGCCAGATATAAAGATGCAAATAAATCCATATTATTCAGCCAAACCGCCTTACGGCGAGGAATACAAAGGAATGGTCTATACTATCGCAAACAAAGAAATTGCCGATTCTGTGCTCATAGCCTTACAGAGTGCGACTATTGACTATATAAAAAAACACCCTAATTCCATCTGCACATATACTCAACATAATGATTTAGATTTCATTCAACATGGTATTATTGAACTCTTTAACTGCTGGAAACCTGGAAATGGTCCCAAAGGCTATTGCCTTTCCAACAGTGTACTTGTTGACACTAACCAATACCATATCATTCTAACAAACGATAGTAGATTGCAACATTATCTGCCATACGGCTGGCAGAAAATGAAGAGCTGGATAAACGGGGAAATTGAGTACTACCAACAATAATGTTTCACCTACAAAAGACAAATATAGCATGAAAAAAGTTCTCTTTATACTTTGGGCGGCATTCTTCTCTCTCTGCTCCTTTGCACAGAATGATTTTCTAAACAACCTGCAAATCAATCCGGAAATTCATGGACTTATAAATTATGCAGATTCTTTAGGATTCCTAAAAGGGCCACGTCTGAAAAATAACAGAAAAAGGGTTATAGAATTCTCATTCCATTTAGGTCTCTTTTACGACGAGGATACCATTCCAGACAAGAGCAACCTCGAAATGATGGCGCAGAGTGCCAGAGCCCAATTGCTGTTGGATTCCACGCGCCAAACATTTGCAAATCTGGCAGACAAAGCGAGCGAGATTTATATGTACGAGCATCATAAGGACGACATCGACAGCATGAACTATATGATGGTCTTAGGACATCCGAACAAAAGAATAGACTCGTTGTGGGTGAAAGAAGACTTTCCCGACGCACCTGGGTATGCTACCTTCAAATACATCCCCGAGCTTCGTCCCAATGGTTCTCTGCTTTACAAAAAGGGATATGGGATTTTCTATTACCGTCAGCAGCTGGACAGCATTTCACATTCTTACGACGGTTACATTGATACAAAGGCATACTGGAAAATTCTAAAAAAAATATTCAAGCGCAGAGGCCTCAAAACTCGTCCTATATATATGCTCTGTAATGATAGCGCCCTGAACTACCGCGACGATATGGAGACAGGCTTTACCGATTCACACCACCAGTTTGAGAATCGTGGCATCAGCTACAAATCAAGTTCGGAGGAAGAAATCAATGACATCATCCAAGAGATTATTAAAGCCACCACATCATTCATTGGCGATGACACTAACATAGAATATGGCATTTTTCCTGACACTAAATTCCCAAACAGCATCATGGAATCATCAGTTATCTTCTTCCGCCAATATCATAAAGAAGACGCATTAAAACACT
>JAFWAX010000006.1 GCA_017507385.1 Bacteroidaceae bacterium
GACACACAAGCGCCACACCTTACCTTCCGCACGTCTCAGCATTTCTTCAGGAGAGCCCTTGAAAGAAATCTCTCCCTTGTTCAGCAGTGCCATATCCACACATGAACTGGAAATATCACCCACGATGTGAGTTGACAGGATAATGGTGATGTCGTTGCCGCTCACTTGAGTCAAGAGGTTACGGAAACGGATACGCTCTTCGGGGTCAAGACCTGTAGTAGGTTCGTCCACGATAATGACTTTAGGCTCATGAATCAACGCCTGTGCGATGCCCAGTCTTCGCTTCATACCTCCCGACAGCTTTGACGCATATCGTTCGCGCACTTCATAGAGACCGACTTGCTCGAGCATATCGGCTACCGCCTGCTTGCGCTTACGGCTGTCGTCCATGCCAGAAAGACGGGCTGCATAATCCAAGTATTCTATCACTTTGTATTTAGCAAAGAAACGGAAATCCTGAGGCAGATATCCAAGTATACGCCTCACTTCACGACGTTCTTTCAGCAAATTATACCCATACATTTCCACCTCTCCGCTGGATGGCTCCATCAAAGCCACCAATATACGCATCAACGTGGATTTACCTGCGCCATTGGGACCCAACAAGCCAAACATGCCTGAAGGGATTTCCAAATTGATGTCCTTCAATGCGTGATAGCCGTTGGGATAAACCTTGTTCAGGTTCTTAATTTTTATAGACATAGCTAGCTAACTTTTATTGTCGACTATAATAAAAATTGTGTTTGCGATACAAATTTAATAAACTTTTACATTGTAACAAAGCTTTGTATAGAATAGCGCATGAAAAATAACAATATTTCACATTTTGTACACATTTTTTCTGATAGCAACAGCTAAGAGATAGATTTCAACGCATTTCCCCTTTAACGACGCACCGTGCGCATAATATTTAAAACACCGTGCACGAAATATTTCGCAGGCGGTGTTTTAAATATTATGCGCACGGTGAACACGTAGGAACAAGCATGAACCTGTCACAACACATTTATGACGAAACATGAACAGCTTTTAGGAATAGAGAAAATATGCGCCGCCATCGCTGAAACAATACTTTCTCAAAAGCTCTTGCAAATGACGTGCATTAGCCTCCACCCTCTCGCGGCTGCCGTCGTAGCCGTTGATGAGAACCACAAGATGGGTTGAATCAAGATTCAGCTTTGTCCGTTCATGGTCACTTGTAGGTGTTCCCACACCACCTTCTGCATCACGATAAACCGGAAGTCCTTCAATATTGATGAATCCCCGCCCAATACCCTCATAAGGCTCTCCTTGGCGCCCAATGCCGAGCGTGAGCGTGTCGCCAACAAACTTGGAGGCATCGAATCCTCCAATACTATAGCCATGCGCCATCGAAGCCAGATTTATCAAATCAACCAGCGTATTGACTTTATACAGTTCCTTCCCTTGCATCACACGGCGCAACAACGCTTCGGCTGCCGGCCGATAGCGCGAAGGGTCTTTTCCGCAAAGACGGTAAATGCTCCGAGTGGCAGAGATGGGAGTGATTTCTTTAAGAGTTTCCGTGGTGAACTGCCGACAGAAGTCCTTACTGAAAGACTCTATCTCCTCCCACAGCGCTGGCGAATAAAGGCTGTTACGCACGGTCGCTTCAAGACATGCCCCGACAAACAGAGGGCAAACCTCTTTAATTTCCTGTGATACAATAATTTTCATAAATACGCTTTTCTGCATTCCTCTTTTAGAATGGATAACCTACAGCGAAATGGAAGCCAAGCCCATCACTGAACTTGCGAATATTGTAATACCCCGACTTTCCTGTATCGTAAGGAGCATGAATACCTATACCAAGGTCGAGACGCAAAATGAGGAAATCAAGGTCATAACGAACACCCAATCCTGTGCCCAGCGCCATATCTTTCAGGAGCCTGTTGAGCTTGAACTGTCCACCAGGATGGGCATCATCCTTACGCATGAGCCACACATTGCCTGCATCGATGAAGAAAGCTCCCTGAAGGGCATTGACAATGGGGAAACGGTATTCGGCATTAAGTTCAAACTTCAGGTCGCCAGCCTGGTCAAGATAGGTTCCTCTTCCCTCGCGGTCCAAATAGCTACCTGGACCTATACTGCGCACAGCAAATGCACGGATGCTATTGGCACCACCCACATAGAAAAGTTCGCTATAGGGAGCATAGCTGGAATTTCCATACGTCCAGATTGCGCCCAATTGTACACGTGTAGCAATGGTGCTTTTATCTGCAACACGGAACAGGTTCTTCAGCGTGAACGTAAACTTGAGGAACTGCGAATAAGGAGTACCTAACAGTTTTTTATCTTTCTTATGATAGTCTATACCCAGGACGGAATTGACTGTATTGAGCAAATTTCCTGATTCCTTGACAGTTCCCTCAAAGTACATGGAATGTGCCAAACGAGTTTTCCATGTATTATCATAAATGATGGAATACTGCATAGCAGGGATGAACTGGTCGCGCAACGACACATAAAGGGCAGAATTGTTTGCGACGATAGAATCAAAACGAGCCGTGGTTTGCTGCATCTTGTTGTAGGAAATGGCAAGGGGAGTCAACTCATGACTCCATGAGCGACTGGTCTGAAAGCCGTATTTCGCTTCAGCAATGAAAGACATGAGCCTATAGTAGTTAGCACGATTGAGCTGATTGATGTTAAGTCGATAGGTCGTAGTTGCCGGATACCTGAAGAATTGCTTATTGAGCCCAGGAAAGGCAATCCACGGATAAGACAGCGACAAGTCAAGTCCAATCTCATAAGAATCAATGCGTTTGTTCTCGCCAAACTGCTTTTGGGTCTGCCACTCATAACTACCTTTCAGTCCCACAGAAAGGGTCTCGCCATGACGAAACGCATTTCGCTTAGAAAGAATCAGTCCAAGACTCGGACCTACCTGCGAATTGGACTTCTGCGTGATGTTGAAATCCAGCTCCGCATCAACAAGCTGATCCATCGTCAGTTCCAACCGAACGTCAAGCGTATCGTTCGCCAAAGTCGTGTCTCGAGGCGTAAAGGTAAATTTCATGCCAGAGAAAATGTTCATACTATGCAAGTTCGCAATAGTCTTATCCACATTAGACTGATTGAACAAACGGCGTTTCCAAAACTTGAAGTTCTTAAAAAGCACACGAGGCGCTACTGGCATACGATCGCCCTGATAAACAATCTTCAAGTCATTCAGCATCAATGAGTCTGTGTACTGGTTTACTGTACGCTTCCGATTCTCAGCAACCTGCTGTTCTGTATTTGCTTGACGACGATTTGTACGCACACGAGACTGACGAATGTATGCGCTCACATTTCCGAAGTAATACTGCTGCTTGGCTTTCTGCGGCATATTGATATCGGGAAGTACACACAGAGTAACCCGATAAGGAGAATTGGTAGAATCAGCCAAATATGTAACATAGTCAGGACGATAGTAATAGAAGCCGTTGTCACGGAACGCATTAACAATACGTGTCTTTTCACTCGTCAGGTCAAGCGTGGAAAATTGCCCTCCCTTACGAACATAAGCCTCATCAGCCGCAGCACGCAAGATACTATCCTCTATAACAGGGAAACGATACTGTATGCTGTCATAGAGATAAGGTTGATCAAGCTTCACACGATAAGCAATCTTCTGTTGCTTCGGATTCTTCTGATTGACAAGTTCATAATCCACTTTCCCCCGGAAATAGCCATAATTCTGCAAAAGGTTTGTCGCAACTTTAGCCCTCATGTCGGGAGAAACGTGAGAAATCGTGACTGGCGGTGTGGAAAACGAGTCAAACAGCCACTTGTTGAACCCCTTGCGGGATTTATTCACATAAGCATTGTAGGTCCACAAGCCAACTTGGAACGGACTTCGCAAAGAAGAACTTCCCATAAATGCGCCATTAGGCTGATAGGCAAGAGCAGCCTCAACTTCGAGCAAAGCATTTTCTTCTGCCAACGTCCCTATTCGGTCTTCAACCTCAATTTCCTTGATGCCCGTGTAAAGCATCTCACCCTCTGGAAGTTGAGAAGTCGTTGAGCATGCAACAAGCAGCATCAATATAAATATGTGTAAGAATGCCTTTTTCATCGCCCTTCTATTTTGTTTCATCATCTTTTTTCCGCCAAATAAAAAGATCTGACAACTTATCTACCTTCTTACGTAGAAGTACACCAGCTCCATTCTTATCCAACTCACCCTCAATCAAATTAGAATAGTCTTTTTCATGGAAGAGCCGAATATACTGCGTCCCTCCATGATCAAGCCGCCATTCCAGAGACACATCATCGATGTAAGCGCCTGACTCGTTCTGTTCAGTGTTGCCATCAGCACTCACTTTGCCGCCTATCACAACATTCAGGCGATCAGAGAAGAATCGGCGAGAGAACTTGAAGGAGTAGTCAGTACGGCTGGTACCATCATCACGAGTTGTCTGTTCCATTCCCACATTGACATCCACCATAGTCGAAAAAGCACGTCCCGCAATGTTGTTTATCTCGTTTTGCAAAAAGTTATTGAGTGCATTCCCAGCAGTAAAGCCCTTGCTGTTTGAACCAGAAAGATACATGCCTGTAGCAAGCATCGCCACAGCAAGCTTATTCTTCTCCTCAGCAGAGCAGGCCGCCAACTCATTCTGAACAGCTTGGTCTTCAGGAGCTTCTATCGTAAACATCAACCCCATATTATCCAACGAATTGGTTATTTTCAGTCCTGTATCAAAAGCCACACTGCGACTTGAGCCATCACTCTGTCCTACAGCCGCACGCACTCGTTCTGTTGCCGCCACATTCAGCACAGGGTTAGTTGGATTACCTGTAAATTCGATATAGGAGCCATTATGGATTGTGAATGTCTTGAGCGGGATTATCGGCAACGTATATTTCATCTCGCCCTCATTGATGGTATATCGTCCCTGCAAATTGATAACACCTTCAGGTGTATAAAGCATTGTGACAGAGCCACCTCCTTGCACATTGATATAGCTTTGTTTATCAGCAGAGAACTCGCAATTAAACTTTGCGCCATCCTCGATGCTCAACGACATATTCATGTCTATACCCATAAAGGTTTTCTTGAGCATCTCATCACGAGGTGGTGGAGGAGCGCTGAAATCCACAAAAGTCACAATGTCCTCCAGACGGTCGCCCTGATACAGGGGTGTTTCCGTCATAATATAAGTGATATTAGTTGTAGGCAACACTCTAACCAATCCACGCACTGTCAGATCGCTGGTTGAACCAATGACACGAGCAAAAAAATCTCCGTACATGTCACCAAACAGCACCTTATTGCTACTACGCTGAGATTCTACAATCTTAAAGTTAGAACCTCTGAGCGACAAAGACAAGAAAAGCTCTTCAAAATCAGAGAAATCCACATAGCCATTCAAAGCAAGCGGATTCTCATCTGCACCATAAAATTTAAAGTTATCAAACTCCACTCGGCTGTTAGTAAATGCAATCGTATCATTCGCCAAAGTAAAGTCAAGGCTGTAAGGATCGGAAAGCACATGCATATTGCGAGGCATCAATGCCCCATTGAACAAGAGGGCATCCATTGGACCCTTTACATCCATATTACCAGCCAATACACCTTTGAATCCTACCAATTGGTCAGGAATGAAGGGGTTGAGCATATCCACTGGTACATCTTGCAACAACATGCTTGCATCAAGTTCACCTTCATCATCAGCATCATATATTCCTTCCAAGAAAACAATATCATTGCCATTGTAAGCCAAATTAGCATCTATCACATGAACCGTCTCACTCTGAGGAGCATAAGTAAATTTCGAATCAAAATCTCCCACATTCTGACCTTCATATACAAAGCTATTAGCATCAAGAGAACCTTCCACCAGGAAATTTTCTTCTTGGTCAATGTAATATGCGTCCAAATTCAGCATACCTCCCATCGCTGGAAGGTTCGGAACGGGTACAATAGTCAGCAGTTCTCTCAAATTCAAGTTGTCAATCACAAGATTGGCTATTTGTCTTCCCCACTCATTCTCATCAGCATATACCGACATATAGCAACTATCCGTCAAGCTCTTCAGCCGCACATCTGCCTGAAGCGGCCTCTGAGGCCGAAGGATTATATAATTGTCGTCATTCAAGCCAAACTCTCGGAATGCAAATACTGGCTTTTGCGGATACAAACTGAAATTGACACAGCTATCAGCAGCATCGGCCTTTACTCCAAAGTCTATTCCCTTACGGTTTTTCTTGTCGAAATAGGTTAGATGCGCATCCGCTTTATCGGCCATCAAAAACCCTTCAAGATAGGCACGGAATGCTGGAAGCTGGGGCTGTTCATGACACTGCACACCTACACGATAATCCAACTGTGTCGTATCTTGCATAATCGTGAAGAAAGCCGTGTCAACCATGACATCATCCATCACTAAAGCATATACATGCCCATTACTCATTATTCCGTTATCTGACGTTACGTTTACATCTGTCAAAAACTCACGGAATCTGATGCCATACACATTCAAAAGGTCTGCTAAAGGGTTTTCATAGCCAGAAACAGCATGAAGCGACACATCAGGCAAATAAGTCTTCAATACATCTAAATTTACATTGCGGTCCTTAAACTGTTGACCAGCCACTTCGCTCAACTCTTCCAGTTTTGGCAACAACTGAAACACATTATTAGGCGTAAAGAAATCCAGAGACAAATCTCCTGTCTTGAATGTCACAGCAGTCGTATCCTCCTGAGCCACAGCATACAAATCTATATTTTCAGCACGCACACTATCTTTACGAACCTGCAAAGACAATACATCAATATGAGAGTCCACACTAAAATGTTCATCCCAGTCATAAGAGAACATGACCGCACCTTGAGAGCTTGCCTGCATCCGCTCTTCACTAAAGCCCATACTTTGAATATCCACTAACGGAACATCAATGTCCAGAGAACCATCTATAAGATGTTTCTGCAATTCCGTATCAAGCTTTAATTGAGCTTGCAGCTGCGAATTATCACACAACACATTGGCCAGCAGTTTCCGTCCCCTCAGTGCTACATCCGCTTGAATATTGTTCAAATCAATCTTCCCAAAATGAGAATCCGAAAGACTGGCAACAGCCTGCAACACAGTATGAGGTGAAAAGAAATCCAGCCCTTCACCCTGTACAGAAACCTCACCAGAGAAAACGGCGGTATCTTCCAACACCACATAGTGATTGAGCATCAGACTGTCAAAAGCCATCTTAGCTGCATACGTTTCTGTAGCCATGGCAAAACTACCTTCAACGTCCACCGCAGCATCGTGCACATCGCGGACACCAACGTTTGCCTGCAAAGACATATCGCCTGACACATCAAACAATTCAGCTTCACCCTCCAGCGTTGCCAGCTCAGGCACATCCAGATAAAGCCGCTCTACATGGACAGCCTTCAGGTTTCCTTCGGCCTTCATCTGCAGCACAGATGGGAGAGCTGGCAAACGCTCTGACATCATTGTACAAACATCGCGAGCACCCTCTCCGCCCATACGTGTGAAGTAAATCATGTCTTCCTTGCCAATCTGTCCTTCGCCCAGGAAGGAGAATGTGCCTGGCGACACTTCGTCAAACGCATTCATATCCATGCGGTAAGCAAATACCAGACGACTGTCGCTCGTCGTCACCGTAAACTTCGGCAAAGACAATGCCATCGAATCCATCTCCACCCTTCCATGAGCATCAGCAATCACAAGTCCCGTATGCTCACAGGCCGAGAATTTCGTCAGCATCAACTCCATTTCCTGAGTACCCTTATATACAAAAGAGTCCATCGTCAGACTGACGTCTTCAAACAGCAAATGATTCGGATCCAGCTGTTCAGGCAAATTGGGCATATTCAGCAAGTCATAACCTATGCGAGCGTCCGAAACCTCCAGCTTATCCACCCGATAGAGTTCCTTACTCAAGTCCAGAAAAGCATTGGCATGAGCTGTTCCAATATCAGCCATCACACATGCGCTATCTGCCTGCGGAGCCAACATCACAAAAGCCTTTACGCGCTGAAGTTCAACATCATCCACCCGTATCCTCCAGTCCACAGTTTCTGTCGTTGTCGTATCCTCCGCCACAGAATCGGCTAATACCACCATCAAATCGGCATCGCGTAACAGCGCCTTGTTTACCACAGCAAGTCCGTTCTTCAAATCCGTACTGTGGGAATCAAGACCCAGCTCTGCTACAGAACCTTTGATTACAGCAGCCTCAACCAAGTCCTTCGTATTCAGCTTCACATCATAGAGATGGACATCATCCACCTCTGCTTCTCCATGGAATAGCGGCAACGCCCTCACACTCACATTCAGCAACCTTGCATCCAGCACCGTGTCCTCGTCCTGAACAGCAAGCACTCCTCCAACCTCTAAATCAAGCGGGAATGCCAAACGAACCCTTTCCACCGTCACATCCATCTCCATTTCCTCGCTCAGAATCTCAGCAGTCTTATCAACAGCAAACTTCTGAATTGGAGGAAAATAAATCAACAGCAAAAGTAATGCAAACAACAAAAATGGAGTTAGCGTAATCCCCAAGAGGACACGCCAACTCCATCCTAAGAGCGTATACTTTCCGTACTTCTTCATATAGAGAAAGTAAAAAGGGAAAGTGACAAGTGAAATTTACAAATTTGGATTAATCTTATTCCACTCTGATACAGCAGGAATGATGTTCAACTCAACCAATTCATCACGCATCTTGCAGAGATGTGCGTATGAAGCGTCAAGCTTAGCCATTTCTTCTGGAGTACCTACTGGCATCTTATATGTGCAGCCATTAGTATCAAGAGTGGTATCCATAGCCATCATGATGTGGTCGTACTTTTCGTTTGAAACGTAAGTACCTGCAGACCAGCGGAACTTCTCGCCGCCCATCACTGAGCGAATCATCTCAACAGAGCAGTATGCAGGGCTCTGCCATGAAGAACGTCCACGCAACTCGATAATCTTTGCACCACCCTGAGTCACATCCTTCTTCATCTGTTCCCATTCTGCTTCTGGGAATTCAGGAGTTCCTATGATATCGTAGAGAGGCTTGCCTGCTACCTTTACAGCAGAACCGAACACTGCCATCTGCTCGCCATGACCACCGTAAGTAGCACAGCCTGTCACCTTATACTGCTTCACGCCAAACTTTTTAGCGATAGCAGACTGGAGACGAGTTGAGTCAAGCGCAGCCAAAGTAGTTACCTGACCAGGCTTCAAACCTGAGTAAAGCAAAGTAACAAGACCTGTCAAGTCTGCTGGGTTAAAAATAACAGTAACGTGCTTTACATCAGGGCAATAAGCCTTAATGTTCTTGCCCAGTTCCTCTGCAATCTTGCAGTTGCCAGCCAAAAGGTCTTCACGAGTCATGCCTGCCTTACGAGGCGCGCCACCTGAAGAAATGATATACTTTGCATCCTTGAATGCCTCAGCCACGTCTGTTGTAGCAGTAA
This sequence comes from Bacteroidaceae bacterium, assembly GCA_017507385.1. Classification (GTDB taxonomy): domain Bacteria; phylum Bacteroidota; class Bacteroidia; order Bacteroidales; family Bacteroidaceae; genus Minthosoma. Next base: position 9,437 of record JAFWAX010000006.1, read on the forward strand.
GGTTCACACCGTCATAACCGCAGTGGAACATTTCTTCCATCACACCCTCCATGCCAGGAGCGTAAACGTCATAGAGACAAACATTAGGAGTAAGCTTCATGGTCAATGCAAGCTGAACCATAGTAGAGCCGATAGCACCACCAGCACCTACAATCACAAGTTTTTCGTCTGTTAAGAAAGCCATAATTAAAAATGTTAAAATTTATGTTTTTTATCCTAAAATTATCGCACTCAAAGATTTCACATACATATCTGCCACACAATAGTTGCAAATATACCCCTTTTCCCTTTGACACACAACAATACCGCCATTTTTTTCACTAAAAATAACAAGCCACCCCTTAATACACATTGTTAAATGTGATTTGTTGACAAGTCGGAAGAGCAGTTTGCGCCAAATCGCAAGATGTACAACATGAAGCGAGTCAAATGAAACAGAGCTCGACATAGTCAATTCACATTCTTGATTCGTCACACATTCTCCCCACTCCCTCATTCGCCAGCCACGAAAATTCTCTTCGCAGAACAGCTATCGTTCCCTACGTGCTCACCGCCTGCATAATATTTAAAACACCGTGCTTGAAATATTTCGCAAGCGGTGTTTTAAATATTATGCAGGCGGTGAAGATAAATGTACGCATATTTGTTGGGATGAATTTACTTAATCTCACGTGAATCGACCACACTAAACCTTACTTCACCAAACTGACGTAATTTCCCGCTTTTATAGATAGGAAAAGAGAATAGTTTTTAACTTTGCCGAAAAAACACTGAAATTTCGCAAAGAATGTGTTATCTTTGCAAAAAGATAAACACCTATTATAAAAAAACATCAATGACAAAATTAAGACTGATTATGGCAATGGCAGTCCTATGGGGTGCCGTTGTGTGCATGGGACAGAAGTCCGATCCGATGGTGGTCAGCACAACATCCGGACTCGTGAAAGGGATTGACCAAGAAGGAACAATGGCTTGGCTGGGCATTCCATACGCGAAAGTGGAGCGTTTCATGCCTCCTTTGCCTGTAGAGAAATGGCAAGGCGTGAGAGTGTGCGACCACTGGGGGCCACAAGCCATGCAACAAACCAACCGCGAGATGTCGGAAGCGGAAATGTCTGAAAAAAACTCATGCGTACTCAATGTGTGGAGCACTGACAAAAAAGGCAAGAAGCCTGTCATGGTGTGGCTGCACGGCGGAGGCTTTGACTCTGGCACTTCCGCATGGGATCCCGGCATGGCGTTGGCTAAGAAAGATGTCGTGGTTGTCAGCGTGAATCACCGCCTGAACATTCTCGGATTCTTAGACCTGTCCACTTGCGGAGAAGCTTACAGACAATCGGGAAATGTAGGCATGCTTGACGTTGTGGCGGCACTGGAATGGGTGCGTGACAACATCAAGAAGTTTGGCGGCGACCCCAAGAACGTGACCATCTTTGGCGAATCTGGCGGCGGTGGGAAAGTAGGCACTTTGCTCTGCATGCCATCAGCCAAGGGGCTTTTCCACAAGGCTATCATCATGAGCGGAACCATTCTCAACGTAAACACGAAAGCCATGACCGAGGAACTGGGCGAGGCCGTGCTAAAGGAACTGGGCATAGAGAAGAAAGACGTGGATAAGATCAAGGATGTGCCTTACAAGGAGCTCTATGCAGCCGGACAGCGCGCAATGGCAGCCAGCATCGGCACACGTCGGCCTGGAACTCCGATGATGTGGGGATTTGGTCCGACGCCAGACGGAGAAGTACTGCTACAACAGCCTTTCCAACCCGGATTTGCCGACATATCAGCGAAAGTACCCATCCTAATTGGCACAACATTTAACGAATTGCAACGTCTGGCATACGGACAGCCCATGACTCAGGAAGAGGCTCGGGCGCAACTGACACGCACATTTGGCGACGAAACCGAATCCTATATCAACGCATTTGCCGAAGCTTATCCAGACCATACGCCACAAGACCTTGTGAGCATCGACTGGCTGTTCCGCCCCAAGACCATCATCACGGCAGATGAGATTGGCGGAAAGCGCAAGGCGGACACCTATATGTATATGTTCACTTGGAAATCTCCTCAGAATCAAGGTTCCGTGCATGGCGCAGAACTAAAATTCTGCTTCAACCGCCTGCATCACCAGCACAGCGACGTACCCAACCCTACAGAAAAGGACTTCCTGCTGGCAACCCTGATGAGTGATTCATGGGCTCAATTTGCCCACACTGGCAATCCGGACACAGAAGGGCTCCCCTATTGGCAGCCCTACACTGCAGAAAATGGAGAAATGATGATTTTCGACTATAACTGCCGAATCCTCCACAACCCCGACCGAAAGCTGGAAGAAATCATTAACAGGCATTGTTTCAAGCAGCTGGATGAATTCAGAAAGAAATCACAAAAATAAAGGTAAAAAGCGAAAGTTACTTGCCATTCAAAGCAAACAACTTTCGCTTTTTATTTTTCCCTTCCATTTTCAATCAGCATCTTTCAGCACAGGGAATTTCCGTCTGAATTCACGAAGTTTTGCCTGATCAAGCTCTACCGTAATCACAGACTCCTCACCTAACGGGCAAGCTGCCGCAGTATTTCCAAAAGGGTCAATGAACTGCGTTCCTCCACTGTAATGGCAAGTATCATCATCTCCTGTGCGATTGACTCCTGCCACATAGCACTGATTTTCAATGGCACGAGCATGGAGCAGAGTGTTCCAGACGGCAAGACGTGATGTCGGCCATGAAGCCACATAGATGGCGCAATCGTAAGGAATCTTCTCATTGTTACGAGAAAAAACCGGGAAACGGAGGTCATAGCACACTTGCAGAAGGAAACGAACGCCACGGAATTCCACCACCTTACGCGCATCGCCAGGAACATAATGCCGATGCTCGTCACCGTAAGTAAACAGATGGCGCTTGTCGTAGGCTGCCACATGTCCGTTAGGCTTAACAAAGTAGCAGCGATTGAAATAGCTGCCCCCTTCCTCCGTCGCCACACTTCCGCAGATAGCGGCATTCAGCTCTTGCGCCATCCGCTGCATCCAAGCAAGAGTGGAGTCATCGGCTTCCGCTACCCCTTGCGGCTCAGCGGCAAAACCCGTCGAGAACATCTCTGGAAGCACATAAAGGTCGCTCTTATCAAGCTCCCGAAGCCAACCTTCTAATTTCTGCTGATTGGCAGCGGGATTTCCCCACACAATGTCTGGTTGCAAAAGTGATATAGTCATAATTCTTATTTTCTCTTGATGCTCCAAACGATGGCAGCCACAATGAGCAGCGCAAGCACACCTAATGCCACATAAGCAATTGTTTCCGTTGTCTGAATACTTTGAGGCTTGAACTCGAACACGACCTCATGCTTTCCTGCTGGCACATTGATAGCACGAAGCACGTAGTTGGCACGTCCCACCTCTACAGGCTGTCCATCAACAGCGGCTGTCCATCCCGGATAATATACTTCAGAGAAGACCACCAAGCCGCCTTGTTCGGAATCCACCTCATATTTTGCCTCATTAGCCTCGTAGGATGTAAGTTTTACAATACCAGAACCTTCTGCCTTCAAAAAGCCGAAGTCATCCTTTGCCACCACCGCAGTAGTACGGAGATTCTCCTTGCCCAGAGCATCCAGTTCTTCATTCGCATTGGCTACCCACTTTATGTTGGTGACGAACCAGGCATTGCCCATTGCCGTAGCATTCTCAACAGGGAGTTTCACATTGCCTTTCTCGCCTGCTCCCAGGATAAACCAATGTGTGTTAAGCATATTGATGACAGGGAAGAGCGAATCCGTGTTGACTGCCGTCAGGTCATAGATGGGGTATGGCGAAAGTTGCTGCTGCATAGCTACCGTATCCATAGGAGCCATGCGAATTGCCGTATAGACCTTGCTCATTTCAGGAGCAATATGTGCTTCTATCAGTTCCTGATACCGACGCAGCTTAGCTGCATGATATCCACCTATAGAGCTATAGAAAGCACTCGTGTTGTTGTCATTGAAAGTAGATACTGTGAAATTCAGCACACGGTAGTCTCGTCCTGCACCACTTTTCTCAAGAATGTAAGTGTCTGCATCAGTCTTCTGAATACGTTCTACGCCACGTGGTGCAACAAACATGTCATCGTTGAGGTAGCGCTTGTTTACCTGCCACATGTCAACAAGACAAATAGCCAAGAGTATCACGCTCAAGATCGTTATTTTCTTCGGGTCGCCTGCACCCTTCTTGGCATACCACAGCAGAACAAACATGCCCAACAAAATAATGAAGATGCTACGCCAAGCATCAGCACTCACCATTGCTGCGCGCATATCTGAAATACTGCGGAGAATATTCTGCCCGAAAGCTGCATCGAAGTAGCCCGCTCCAACATATTGCTGCACAGCAGCTTTATCGTTGGCGTTCACAAGGTCATGGCCTAATCCTGGTGAAACCACATAAATCAGACAGATAACAACAGTGAAGATAGTCGCCACATAAATCGGTTTCTTCTCAGGTTTCTACACCCAAAGCTTCAATCCCCACAAAGCAATGAAAGGTACAACAAACTCCACGACCACAAGGATACTTGCCACTGTACGGAACTTTGAGTACATAGGCACATAATCAATAAAGAAATCGGTGAACGGCATGAAGTTTCTTCCCCAACTCAACAGCAATGTCAGCACACCAGACACAATAAGCGCCCACTTGATAGGATGCCTGTTAGGGATAACCATCAGACCCAGAACAAATAGCATGCAGACCAAAGCGCCCAGATAGACAGGTCCGCTGGTGCCCGGCTGGTCTCCCCAATACTGAGTGAACGCACCATAAATGCCAATCTGGCTCATTTGGGCGTCAGCCTTCTTCATCGCTGTCTTATTCATCGAAAGCGGCATGCTTGCCCCGCCTTTCACATTCGGGATGAGGAAAGTCATAGACTCATCAATGCCATAGCTCCAAGCTGTGATGTAGCTGCGCTCCAATCCGCTATCCGTCTGGTCTTCAGACTTGCCAGGCTTCACCAATTCGCTCTTGCCGCGCATGGTGTCTTTGGAATATTCGTATGTATGGTAGAGATTGCTGGCATTCAGACAGACGGCAAGCACAGCTGCCACTGCAATGCCTGCTGTAGCCTTGCCAAAAGACAATAATTCTTTCTCCCGGATAGCCTGCACGAGATACGCCACGACCAGCAGCAGCTCAATGGTCAGGAAGTAATAAGACATCTGCACATGATTTGCCTGCACCTGCAATGTAGCAAAAATGGCTGTTACGATTGTTCCCAACAAGTATTTCTTCCTGTAACACAGCACCATACCCGCTATGGTAGGCGGAATATATGCCAATGCCATCACCTTCCAGATGTGTCCGGCAGCGATAATAATGAAAAAATAACTGCTGAATGCCCACACCACAGCTCCCAGCGCTGCCATCCACTGACGGAAGTCAAATGCTCTTAGCAAGATGTAGAAACCCAACATCGATGCGAAAATGTACCATACATAGTCAGGAAACCACAGGTGATACGCTTTTTCCACAAATGCCATCGTCTTCACAGAATCGTAAGAAGGGGCTATCTGATAGGTTGGCATACCACCAAACAAGCTTGTCACCCAACGCGGCGTTTCTCCATTGTGTGCATCACGGTACTGTTTGATTTCCACATTGATACCATCATTGGCACCGCTATCGTGCTGCTCCAAGCGGAAGCCCTTGCTCACTGGAGACATGAAATAAACAAACGCAATTGCCGCAAACAAAGCGATGCAATACACGTCTGGCAAAATCTTCTTGAAATTGAACTTCATATATTAAAGATGTGTTGATTTCGACGGTACAAAGGTACGATTAAGTGAGAGAAAAACCAAAATATTTTGAGTTTTTCCGAGTACGAGCACCCTAAAAGCAAGACTTACACCAGCACAGATTCTCCACAACTGAAGGCAAAAAGTCGATTCCCCATCACACGATGGAGCACTTCAAAAGCCACATCGCCAGTGCAATGACCAGTATAGAACCGCACATGAGGATAGGCTGCCTTCAGCCTCATCGCCAAAGCCATCAGTTCGTCTTCCGACTCACATCCATCCAACAGATGGAATCCCCCCACCACTGTATGCACAGGCCACGGGCAAGCTTCAAGGATGTTTTCCAAGCCACAGTGTGCACATCCCGTGAAGAGCAAACCATCTACATAGAGTGCCTGTTCATGGCGGAAATCGTCAGGCGCAAGATTTCCATCCACATCCTGCACATAAAGCCGCTGATTTCCTTGCGGCTTGGGGCGACTTGAAGGAATGCGAGCAATCACTCGGAGTCCTTCTTCCAGTTCGCACGCATGGCCTCCCACATTTATTGTCCGTCCATCCAGTTCACTGGGCCAAGCTGGCGTAATACTGTGCAGACACAAGCGCTTAGAGAAAAACGTTCCTGCCAAAGCCTCTGGCGAAACTATAACTTTTGCCCGCTGATTCTTTACCAGAAAATGCTGCAATCCCCCAGCATGGTCAGCATGGCCATGAGAGACAAAGACATAGTCCACATTCCCAAGATCAACACCCAACTTTTCCGCATTACGGATAAAAATATCGCTTGCGCCTGTATCAAGCAGCACACGAAGCCGCTCCGTCTCCAGCAAGACAGAAAGCCCATGTTCCGTCTCCATACGAGGGTCATGCGCCCTATTGTCCGACAATACAGTCCATTTCATCATACCATCATCTTTTTTTACATACAGTTCTCATTACGGCGTCACCGCTCCATCAATCTCGTCAATACAATAAAAGTCAACAAGATAGCAAGAATCACCTTCTGCACCTTCCCTCATTTTATCGTTTTTCGATATAAAGATAGACAGAATACAAATACCCTGCAACAAACAGCATCGCCATTAACATCTTTTAGCACTTGAAGCAGCATTCATGATAGACTGTGTTCAAACATCCATTTCTATTCCACAAAAATCTTAAACACATGAAAAAATGACCATCAAGAGTTCCGCCGACAAATGCGCTATTATGCACACAATGCTTAAAATAACGTGAGTTCAACCAATTCACATAAAGCATGCAGTTCCCTACATGTCCACCGTGGGCATAATATTTTAAACACCGCCTACGAAATATTTCAAACACGGTGCTTTAAATATTATGCAGACGGTGGAAGCTATAGAAGACTATAATGGAAGAAAAGCACTCCGCAATTGTGTTTTTTACACACTTATTAAACCAATTTTACACTGTCGGGGAATATAGCAAGTCTTTTTTCACACACTTACTCAAAATTTTCGTATCTTTGTCACCTCAAAACAAAATGATTATGACAGAAAGAAAAGTTAGGGTGCGCTTTGCGCCCAGTCCGACAGGACCTCTCCACATAGGCGGTGTGCGCACTGCCCTCTACAATTACCTCTTCGCCAAGCAGCATGGAGGTGAACTGATTTTCCGTATCGAAGACACAGATTCCACTCGTTTCGTGCCAGGAGCAGAAGAGTACATCATCGAGGCTTTCAACTGGCTGGGCATCCAATTTGACGAGGGCGTCTCTTTCGGAGGCGAGCATGGACCCTATCGCCAGAGCGAACGAAGAGACATCTACAAGAAATACGTGCAGGTGCTGCTCGATGCCAACAAGGCTTACTATGCCTTCGACACTCCCGAAGAACTGAACAAGAAGCGCGAAGAAGTGGAAAACTTCCAGTACGACGCTTCCACACGCGGCCAGATGCGCAACTCGCTCACCCTCTCCAAAGAAGAAGTCGAAAGAATCATTGCCAACGGCGAGCAGTATGTGGTGCGTTTCAAGATTGAGCCAGGAAGAGATGTGCTGGTGGACGACCTCATCCGCGGCGAAGTGAAAATCAACTCTTCCATCCTCGACGACAAGGTGCTCTACAAGAGCGCAGACGAACTGCCCACCTACCATTTGGCAAACATAGTGGATGACCACCTGATGGAAGTCACCCACGTCATCCGTGGCGAAGAATGGCTGCCATCTGCCCCACTCCATGTGCTGCTCTACGAAGCATTCGGATGGACCGACACCATGCCACGCTTTGCCCACCTGCCACTGCTCCTGAAGCCCATCGGAAACGGCAAGCTCTCAAAGCGCGACGGCGACAAGCTCGGATTCCCCGTATTCCCACTCGAATGGCACGACCCCAAGAGCGGCGAAATCAGTTCCGGCTACCGCGAAAAAGGCTATCTGCCCGAAGCAGTAGTGAACTTCCTTGCTCTTCTGGGATGGAATCCAGGCAACGACCAGGAACTGATGACACTGGACGAAATGGTGAAGCTGTTCGACTTGTCCAAGTGCTCAAAAAATGGCGCGAAATTCGACTATGTAAAAGCCGCATGGTTCAATCACCAATACCTGATTCAGCGTCCTGACACCGACTGGTGTCCAGCTTTCGACAAAGTGCTGAAGGAGAATGGCATCGATGCTACTCCAGAACAGGAGGCAGAAGTCGTAAGGATGATGAAACTGAAAGTCATCGAATACACAGATGGACAAGGGAACAAGAAAAAACGCAACATTTCTTTTCCAAGCGACTTATGGCCACTCACCCAATTCTTCTTTGTGGCTCCTGCTGAGTTTGACAAGGAGAACGACAAATTCATTCGCAAGAACTGGAAGGAGAACACTGCTGACGAAATGCAGCAGATGATGACAGTGCTGGAAGGCATTGCAGACTGGAGCGCAGAAGGACAGAAAGCCATTATTGACCCATGGACAGAAACCACAGGCATCAAGCCTTGGAACGCATGGCGTGTGGCACTCGTCGGAACAGGACAAGGCCCCGACATGTATGAACTTTCAGCTTTCTTAGGCAAGGAAGAAGTCATCAAGCGCATGAAGTTTGCCATCGAGAAACTGGGATAAAAATTGCAGCATAATGATCTATACACTTGGCATTTATCTATACGCATTCGCAGCCATCATCGCTTCCTTCTTCAGCAAGAAAATACGGAAACGAGTCTATGGCATCGGGCAGACATTCAGGCTGCTGCATCGACACATCAAGCCAACCGACAGAGTAGCATGGTTTCATGCAGCATCACTTGGAGAGTTTGAGCAAGGGCGTCCACTCATGGAACGCCTCCGTATAGAGCGCCCTGAATACAAAATACTGCTCACATTCTTCTCGCCTTCGGGCTATGAAGTGAGAAAAGACTACGAAGGTGCAGACTTGGTATGCTACATCCCCTTCGACACATTAGGAAACGTGTCCTCGTTCATCCGTCTGGCTCATCCCGAAATAGCCATCTTCATCAAGTATGAGTTTTGGACCAACTTCCTCAAAGCCCTGCGCAAACGAGGAACAAAAGTGTACAGCATCAGCAGCATCTTCCGAGCAGACCAGCACTTCTTCAAGTGGTATGGCTCGCTGACAGCCATCAGGCAATTCGACCATCTGTTCGTACAGAACCAACTTTCAAAAGATCTGCTTGCCGCACATGGCATCACAAACACAACGGTTGTCGGCGACACAAGACTCGACCGCGTCATCGCCATCAGAAACGCAGCTGCCCCCCTGCCATTAGTAGAGCAATTTGCAGAAAAATCTCCCTGTTTCATCGCTGGCTCATCATGGGGACCAGACGAAGAAATCTACATCCCCTATTTTGCCCAGCACAAAGACTGGAGACTCATCATCGCCCCTCATGTCATCAGCGAGACACACCTCAAAGACATAGAGAAACTCTTGGCCGAAAACGGATTCAAATCTTTGAGATACACAGAAATAGAGGACAACCCCCACATTCTTGCGTTCCAAAGAAATGACACTGCAGAAAAAGGACTCGCCCTGATAGTCAACTGCTTCGGCAAACTGTCATCCATCTACCGATACGGCAAGGTAGCGCTCGTCGGAGGCGGTTTTGGCGTCGGCATACACAACGTGCCAGAAGCTGCGGTTTACGGCATTCCCGTACTCTTCGGCCCTAACAACCAGAAATTCCGCGAAGCACAGGCACTCAAAGCATGTGGAGGCTCATTCGAGTATCAAGACGAACAGACATTTGCCAACATCATGGACCGATTCATCCAATCGCCCCAAGCACTCCAACGGGCAGGAGAAGCAGCAGGCAACTACATCAACAGCAATGCCGGTGCAACCGAAAAATGCTTCAAAGATATTTTTGGGGAAGTTAAGTAGCCAGAAGTCAGAAGTTAAGTAGTTAAGCCGATACTAAGGGACGGCAAGCCATGTCCGAAAATCCAACAGCACAACATCCGTCCCCTAACTTTCCCTAACTCCTTCTAACTTCCTTTAACTCCTTTCAAACTACAACCACTTGCAAAACTTTAATATCAAGAAAGCGAGACGACACAACAGCATCGTCTCGCTTTTTCTTTTCATGTCGAATACAAATCGTTTCACATCGAATCTCAATTTCTCTTACTGATCATTTTCTTCAGTTGGAAATACAGTTCACGGATGATAACCACCGGAGAAGTAGCCAGCAAAATCCAGCACCACGTCTGCCATGAAAGCGGTTCTGTGCGGAACACCTCACCGCCATACTGCACAGCCACAACCGTCACGAAGAGAATGAAAAACATGATGCCTGTAAACTTCCCATTCTTTCCCAAACCATCAAACAGCGACTTGTTCTTATCAATCACCCGTGCATTAAACATGTTCCACCAGTTCAAAATCATGTAAGCTGCAAAAAAGATGGTCAGATTCATCGTTGAAAAAAAAGACGAAAGTGCCTCAACGCCCCATCCTGCAACAACATCCCTATTATTCATGCCCCAAAGAACAGCCGTGCACAGCAGCCAAACGAACACGCCAAAGCCGAATACAGCTTTCACCAGCGAGCGGTTAATGATGAATTCCTCCCTGTCACGAGGCTTATCACGAAGCACCTTCTCGTCTGCGGGCTCAGAAGCCAAAGCAATCGCAGCAAGCGTGTCCATCACCAAGTTAATCCACAAGAACTGAGTGACCGTGAACGGCATTTCCACGCCGACCAGCGGACCAAACACCGCCACGAGACATGCCGAAACATTGATAGACAGCTGCAGAAAAAGGAAGTTCTTGATGTTCTTAAATAACGAACGTCCCCATTTCACTCCAGTCACGATAGACGGGAAAGCGTCATTCAGCAGAACAATGTCCGACGCCTCTTTAGCCACAGACGTACCCGTTCCCATAGCAATGCCCACATCGGCATAGTTCAAAGAAGGAGAATCATTCACGCCATCGCCAGTCATGGCACACACGTAGCGTCGTGCCTGTGCCCATTTCAAGATAGACAGCTTGTTTTCAGGCGTGCAGCGAGCTATCACATTAGGCAGTTCACGACCATGCTGTTTCGTGCCCACCACCTCGTCAAAATCCTTCGCCTCAATAGCCCAGATGTTCTGGAAACCCGCCTGACGAGCAATTTCCGTGCCCGTCTTCAAATTATCGCCAGTCATCATCACCACATCGATTCCAGCTCCATAGCATTTCTCCACCGCCACAGGCACATCTGGTCGGACTGGGTCTTCAATGTACCATGTACCCACATACTTTCCCCTCTCCACACATCCCTTCTCTTCAAGCATACGCCTGACGCTCTCGTAGTCCGCACCCTCCAATACCGCGGCCGAAATTGCTCTTCGCCCACGAGCCTGCTGTGCCGCCACATCTTCCAGATAAACATCATAGCCTATCATGCGAGAAATCACCTCAGGCGCACCCTTCGCAACCATCAGCCTCTCGCCCGTCTCCCTGTCATGCATATAACTCACCATATATTTATAGGAACTGGAGAACGGAATGCAGTCCAAAACCTCATAGCGACCACGAAGCTCCTCAGTCCTCTTCCGCCCCATCCACTTAAGAATGGCACATTCAGTAGGATTTCCCAACACACGCTCACCGTCCGACCAGTTGGCAGTAGAATTCAGTGCACCTATCACCTCCAACAGACCATCCCCCTCCTGCACATCAACATTCACCACCGTCATCACATTCTGTGTCAGCGTACCCGTCTTATCCGTAAAAATAACATTCACAGCACCAATCGTCTCACAAGCGTGCATCTTCTTGATGAGGTTATGCTCCCTCGCCATCGTCTTCATCGAGAAAGCCAAAGCCAACGTCACCGACAGCGGAAGCCCCTCGGGCACAGCCACAATGATGACTACCACAGCCCCCATCAGAAACTGCACCTCCTGAAGAAAAACATCCCATGTCCACGCAAACGGAGCATCCCCTAACGCAAAGTCCCAATGCACCAGATTCAGCACCAAAAACATCAGACCCGCCACCGTAAAAGCAGCCACATTGATTTTTCGGGCAAGCTCCTCCAGTTTCTCCTCCAGCGGCGTCTTATTCCCCGTCTCTTCCGAAGCCCGACGAGTCGTCTTGCCTATCTCCGTAGCATCGCCCACCTTCACCACAACACCCTCACCCATGCCCTGCTCAATCGTCGTGCCACGCAGCAGCAGATTCGGCGCAAAGCCCGACCCCGCAAACGGAACATCCATCGGATACTTAGACACAGCCACCGACTCCCCCGTCATGCACGCCTCAGCCACCTTCATCTCCGTAGCCCTCCACAGCTCAATATCCGCAGGAACCTCATCGCCAGCCGAGAGAATCACCACATCGCCCACCACCAGTTCATCCTTTCCCACCTCCACCACCACACCGCCGCGGCGAACTTTCACCCTCTCATAGTCACTGTCAGACCTCATTGCGTCAAACTTCCTCTTGGCCGAATACTCCTGCCAAAAACCCACACCCGTAGCAATCAGCACAGCACAAACTATGCCGACCGACTCCGTAAAGTCGCCATTGACAAACCCAAACACCAGCGAGATACCCGTAGCCACCAGCAGAATCACAATGATAGGATCCCTGAACTTCTCCAGATAGAGCATCCACCACGGAGTTTCTTTCGGAGGCGTAATCAAATTTCGCCCAAACCTCTCACGACTGCTCACCACCTCCGAGTCAGACAGCCCCTGGGCACAGAAATCATTTCTCATAAATTGAAAATCGGAATTTGGGGTTGACGGTAGAACGGTTTAGCGGTTAACGGTAGGACGGATTCCCGTATAACCTCAAACCGCATAACCGAAAAAATGCTTCAAGGATATTTTTCTGGAAGTCAAGAAGTCAGAAGTTAAGTAGTTAAGCCGATACTTGGGGTAGCAAGCCTTGACGGAAATGCAAACAGCACAACATCCGTCCTCTAACTCCCCTCTAACTCCTTCTAACTTCCTTTAACTCCTTTCAAATTAACTTCTCAACCTTGCGAACAAGCCCCTTCGATGGCTTGACAGGAGAAGAGTCTGGAAGCAGATACCAACGCACCGTCCAATTCAGTTCCTCGCCAGGAGCCAGCTCCGTATAAGCGCCCTGACTCTCCAGCTCAATATACGACCTGCCGCGATTCACATACACCTGAATCTCCGCCTCATCGGGAGCAGGCTGCCCCACCTCCAAATCCTCAAACACCTTAATCAGCAGCAGCCCCTCATTCTTGTAAGCCAGCCAGCCCCTTCCGTCCGCATTGATTTTGCGATTCTCGGCAGCCTCGTCAGCAAGATACCATGCCGCACCATGCTCAGACGAGAAATCCATCAGCCCAGCTGGCGAAATGCCCTCTACCGGTGCGTCAAAGAAGATAAGACCTCCCTCGTTCAGCACTCGGGTAATCTCCCATGGAGCCACCTTGCGAGAAACATCACCCCTATTCACAATAGAATAAGCAACAACAAACGCTCCACTCCCCTCATCCATGGAAAACTCCTTACGAATCTGAAAGCCCAGACGTTCCGACACCTTGCTCGTCATCACCAGCACATCTTCCCTCTCCTCCACAGCATACGCCATCTTGTCATACTCCTGTACTGGCGGCCAGTTCCACTCCTTCTGCGGACTCGTCCAGAACGTGCTCCCGAACGCCTCACGCATCGTCAGCTGCGAGATAACCTCCTGTTCCCCATGCCTGAACGAAAGAATCTTGCCGCCCCCACCAGCATCAACCACCATGGTCAGCTTGCCCATAGCCATCTCAAACTTAGAATCTCCTAAACTCTTCACCGACGTGTTTTGAGCAGACACCCCACAGCAGCACCATGCTGCCAAAACTGCAAATACAAATTTTCTCATTTTTCCTTTATTTTTTGTGACATATCTATTCTGAAACCATCCAGTTCCTCCAGCACCTCCTCCACATCATCCGTCAGCAGCAGCCTCAGATTCCTGTATTTTCCCCGACACTCCAGTTCTTTCAGCAAAGGAAAAACAGGCATCTCCTCCGTCCAGAACCGCTTGTCCAAGAAAATCATCGGACTGGAAAAACCAAACGACAAGTAATGATTCTGCACAGCCTCCTGAAAGATTTCCTGCATCGTTCCCGCACTGCCAGGCGTGTACACAATACCCCCGAACGCCAACGTCAGAATGCTATCCTCACGAATGCTGTTTTCAAAAAACTTCGCAATATGCGTAGCAAAAGGCGTAGAAGGCTCATGACCATAAAGCCAAGTGGGAATGCCCAAACTGACATAGTTCTGCTGAGGATATTGATGCATCACACGAAAAGCCGTAGAAAGCCAGCCCTCTTCCTTGAACGAAGGTGCAGACTGCAAAATGGCAAGAGCATCACCCATTTCATCCTCTGTCCTTCCTGCCATCCAAGCCCCCAGATGAGCAGCCTCCATTGCGCCAGGGCCTCCACCACTAATGATGTAATAACCCTTTTCCGTGAGACGCTTGCAAAGACGAGCAACCTTTCGGAACATATCATCCGTCCTCAGCAAAGCATGCCCACCCATAATGCCAATGCAGCGATACTTATCATGGCAGACCATAAAATCACGGATTCCCACATGAATATGATAGTCATGCAGCGTTCTTGCTAACTGCTCCTTCATATTTCCTGTCTGCTTGCCCTCTGCCAAGAAATGCCGATACACACGCTGGTCATAACATTCTCCATAACTTTGAGGACTTTCAGGATGATAGCCATCATAAAGCAGAGCAGCCGAATACAGCCCCCCCACTGTCACATCGAAGGGAACAGACCTCAAATGCGCCACAACATCCTCTACTTCTCGCAAACCTCTACTTGTAATCATCTGATTGATAACCCAATAAATTATCTAATTATTTTTGCAAAACCTTTTTGCCATCGACGACACGAATCCCCCTCGAAAGAACATCCGCAACCCTTCGCCCCAGCAAATCGTATGCCCCCTCCTCCGTATAGGAATCCTTCGACTTAACATCCTCAATCAAAGTCGGCAAATCAACTTTTCTATAAGAGATGTAAGGTGCCAATTCCTTTTCGACTGTTATGCCATTAATCGTGCCTGAACGATTATAGTTTTTCATGTGCAATTCCACACGATCCGCATAGACATATATCATCAATGCCTGAACAATGTTTGGTGTCTCAATCGGCATGTCGCCTGGGTCTATCGTGTTATAGTAATAGCGCATAGAGCCCATGTAGGCAGAGAAGAAGCTTGGCTTTGCCGATTTTTCCTCTGCCTCTTCAAGTTTCCATAGCGCACTCGTCTGCGATGGGTCAAGAATGATTACACCATTTTCTGGATTCACATTCAGTCCTATCAGGCGATTGCTGTTTGTTGCAGGATAACCCTCATTGGTTATCGCATAGAGCAGTGAGCGGTCTTTTGCGTTCTCTGCCACGATTACATACGTCGCGCCAGATTCCAGCACCGACACTTTTTCTGCCACAATCTCTGTTTCATCAATCTTGGTAACCTTGAAGAAATAAGTAGGATTAGTGTTTGCATTGGCAGAGAAACGACCGTTCGAACTGGAAATGATGTAATTGCCATTTGCTTCAGAGCCACTGCCACTCACCTTCACTGAGAAAGCAGATGTTGCAGCATCTGTCACCGCCACTGTCGCAACATTAGCATCAAGCGCCATGCCAAGATTGAGTGTATTGAAGCCTAAGTACTCACCCGTAGCATAACTGCTCACGTACCAGTTTGTCTCTTCTTGCTGCACAGCCCCTCCTTCGACAACAGCAGCGGCCTCAAAAGTCCACAGCAGAGTCTTATCAGCTGCAGCCAGCGTAAGTGTCTCCAAATCATCAGAAAGTGTCACCTGAACTCGCTGCATTCGCTGAGCAGTCCCCGAATTATAGGTCTCGTTCGACAAAGCATAATAGTTGGTTCCTTGCTTTCCTACGATAAGATAAGACAGACCGTCCTTCAACTCATCTGTGCGCTTTGCTGCAGTTGCATTCTCATCGCTCAACTCATAAACATAAAGCAACGAAGCATCACCACCAGAGAAGTAGCCATTGCTGCCGATATGGACAAAACTGTTGCTGCTTGCAGAAGGATTTGCTGCATCCAATTCCAGATAATAGCCCTTTCCGCCTTGCTCCGTAAAGGTTATTTTGACCTCAGAATCAACTGGCGCAAGATTATAGGTGTTATACCCTAAATATTTCCCGTTCGCCTGATTCTTCAAATAGAATGCCCGAGCCTCCTCTTGGGGGGCTTCAGGTTCCATTCCGTCCACATGGGTAGCGTCAGTAGTAGCAATCACATTGCCGCTCATGTTATAACGAGTGACGCGCTGCGAAGTCTTGCTGCGAGTGTAGGCATTGTCGCCGCCGTGATCATGTCCATAAAGCATGATGAGATTAGGATACTTACTCAACGTTTTCTTCAGCAACTTCTCGCTATCACAAGAAACGAGCCCCTTTGAAGAGCTGCGGATGCTATTAGAATCGCTGAATGGAATATGAACTGCAACAAACACAGTCTTGTTTGGGTCTTCCGCATAGATTTCCTCCAGTTTGTCTGCAACCCACTGAACAGATTCCACTGAATACATATAATTGCCAGCGCTCTTGAAAAGATGCTTACCTCCATTCAAAACCACAAAGTCAAAACCTTTGATAACATAATGATAGGCCGCCAACAGACGCATCGTGCCCAATTCGCCATTGTCTGCCTCCTCGTAGAAAGCATCATTCTCCGACAACTCGCCCACATCATCCTTCATCGGATACGAATAATAATCCGCTGCGTTATAGGACTTAGGAATATTATCCCAATTAGCCACCTCATAATCATGGTTTCCAGACACATACAAGACTGGAGTTGATGTTTTTGAAGGGAATGCAAGACGCGTCCTGCTCGCAATCAGAGAACGAACCTTCTCCCAATTTTTCAAAGGGATGGTTGCATCGCTTGTCTGGTCTCCACCCAATATCAACACATCAATCTTTTCATCTCTCTTGATCAAAGAAAGCGTTCTTGTAAAAGAACCTCGCAAAGCAATGTCATCGAGATTCGCACAATCAATCAATGAACGTTCCGTATGAATGTCGGAAATACAAGCCAATGTCAGCAAAGGCTTCTCTTCTTCATCCAGACTCTGGGCACGTACCATGCCAGTCAGCAGTCCCCAAACTGCCAATACAAATAATAATTTACGATTCATATTCTATAGGTTTTAGTTTTGTTTTTCGCAAAGTTACATTTTTTTTATTCTTTTCAAACCAAGTTCCTTATTTTTTTTACTATTCATATCCAATATTGCAGATTTTGACCATCTCTGCACTCGCCAACTCATGCCGAACGGATAACGGATAACGGACAACAGACAACGGACAACGGACAACAGACAACGGACGGAGAATCTAAAAATCAGGAATAGACCTTCTGTTTAATCCAAGCAGACATTTTGAAATACACAAAGAAAAAAATGTAACATAGAGAATAATCGATACTCCAAAAAAGCCGTATCTTTGCGACATGAAAACAAAAGCAGCAAGATAGAATTATGAGAAAGTTTTGGAAAAGCATGACAGCGGTGTTGCTTTGCTTAGCGAGCAGCTACGCGATAGCACAGACGAAAGCAACCGTTCGTCTTGATGCACAGCAGACCCATCAGCGCATTACGGGTTTTGGAGGATTTGTATGCAGTCCTCAATTTACGTACAACCACATGTCCAATACCGAAATTGAAAAGGTGTGGGGCAAGAGCAGCATTGTAGGGTGCAACATCATGCGCCTCTACATCCCCATCGGCAGGAATGCCTGGGGGCAGTCGTTGGCGACAGCGAAAAAGGCTAAGCAGATGGGGCTTATCGTATTTGCTTCGCCTTGGGGACAGCCTGCGGAGTGGAAGACCAATGGAACAAGCAATGCCAAAAACGAGGATGGCACGACGGGCAAGCTGAAGAAAGAGAATTGGGGAGATTATGCGCAGTATCTGGAGGACTATGTGCAGTATCTGCGCAAGAACGGAGTGGAGCTGGATGCCATCTCCATCCAGAACGAGCCAGACTGGGCGGCTTCGTATGCTGGCTGCCTGTGGTCAAACACCGAAATTGCTGAATTTGTGAAAACCTACGGCCGCACCATCAGCTGCAAGATTATGGCTCCTGAAACTTTGGCCGTGAGCGATTCTTATGCCAATGCGCTCAACAAGACAGGTGTGATTGACTGCTTCGACATTTACGGCGGACACCAGTATGGCGGCATTCAGTCGGCATATAAGAATCTTGCGAAGAAGGGAAAGGAGATTTGGATGACAGAATATCTCATCAACTGGAACGAGATTGAAAACAACACTCGCAACTTCGACTTTTCAAAGGACTTCTTCAATTTTTTCACTGCCATCAACACATGTATGTTAGGCGATTTCAACGCTTGGATTCACTATGCAGCCAAGCGCTATTATGCCATGATGGGCGATGGACAGCGAGGCACATCGAACGGTGCCATCACCAAGCGCGGCTATATCATGGCGCACTTCTCACGATTCGTGACGGGCATGACGCGCATTGATGCTTCTTGGAGCGGAAATAGCTTGGAGAGTTCGGCCTATCTCTCGCAGACGGGCGACTCTGTGGTGGTGGTCATGGCTAACTCGGGCGATGAAAACGTGACACTGACTGTGGACTTGCCTTTCTACACTGAGAAAGGGGAATTGTACACAACTGCCAAGTCGAAGAACTTTTCAAAAACAACCCTGAATCAAGAAGTTGAGACATGTCGTCCTGTTGCCACGATAGCGGCTAAGAGTGTATGCACGGTGCTGTTTGTGCGTTCAAGTGACCGTCAGGCATCGAACATGAAGGGAACTGCAACGCGTTTCGACCGTATTGACGATATGCAAGCTACAAGGACTACATTCGGTACGCTCTATAAACTGTCAAACAAGACGAAAACGTTTGATGCTTCCAATCCGCTCATCTCATCGCAGACAACGGCTGTTCGTGGCTATGTGGCATTGAGCGACCGTTTCTCACGGCTCGTCATGCACGTAAACAAGGTGACAAGCACCAACTCGCTGACCATTGGCGCACCAACGCTGACTTATGTGAACAGCGAAGGCAAGGTGCAGAAGCATACGTATGAACGCATGGACTTGAGTCGCGGGCAGAACTTCGACCTTGTGCTTGACCTCTCCCCTGCCACTCTCGCTGATGGATGCATCGGAATCATCTCTTTCACATGCGACAATGCTGTGTCTAAACTCACCATCACGTTTGGCGATGTTTATTTTGACAATGGCAACTGTTATGCCGCAAAACTGACCGGCGACTATGCTGCAGATGACAGCTATATGATGGAATATACACAGGACGAAGCATGCACAAGCCTCGACTTGACAGGTGTGACGGGATTGCCCGCAGAACTGCCATGGATGGATGGTACGAATCGTGTGGCATACGTGGCAGAGGAGAGCGTGATAGCTGCAGACAATGTGGTGAGAGGCTCTGTATGCCAGCGTCTGAAGCTTTCGGAAGAGGGAGGCATCTTCCGTCCTGCAACAGCCTTTACAGCCCAAGAGGCTTCACTGACGGTCGAAGTGGCAGGTGCGCGCATGCTGATGCTGCCGTTTGCAGCTAACGTGCCGGAGGGAGTGAAGGCGTACACGATGACGGACGATTTCAGCTGCCAAGAAACGGCAACGATTGCTGCTCACCAGCCTGTATTGGTAGAGGCGACAGGTCTTGTGACGTTTACGGGCAATGGCGAAGTAACTTATACAGCGTCTCCATTGGATGCGTCCTTGCGTGGAACGTACGTAGGGCTACCTCTTTTTTCAGGTGACTACATTCTGGAGCAGAAAGATGGAGCATGGGGATGGGTAAGGTTGCGTTCCGCTTCCACTTTAGCTCCTTTCGATGTCTATGCCCAAATCACTTCTCAGGAGGATTTCATTCCTTTGAATAGGACTACAGGAATTGAGGACATGGGGGCTGGCTCTCTCTCTGGGGCGGCTGAATACTATGACTTGATGGGCAGACGCATTGCTGACATCAGGAATGTTCCAACAGGACAAATCGTGATTGTTCGTTCTGCCGAAGGGGTGAGAAAATGGGTGACGGGAAGATAAAAGTAGCTGAATGTATCTTCTCGTAAATCGGTGTGCCCCACAGCGACATAACGATATGCCCCACAGCGCCTGAGCGTTGTGGGGCATATCGTTTTTTGGGGGGAGTTTTTATTTTTCTGTGATGAATGTGGTGACGGAACGTGCTGGGAGGATGGCATCTCGAAGGTTGGCACGGCCGATGTGCTTGAGGTTTTCTCCTTCAGCATCGGAAGTGCGATAGGCTGCGGCGTGCTTGCAGCCTTTCATCTTGATGCTGACAGATCGGTCTGTCTGGCTGTAGTTGATGGCTACGATGGCTGTGGTGCCATCGACGTTGCGATAGGCGGAGAGCATAAGTCCGTCGATTTCTGTGATGCCTTCCACATCGAGGCGTACTGCTCCAGGACGGACAAAGCGTGAGAAGTTTCCCATGGTCCATAGCAGCTTGGAGTCGCGCGCCATGTTTTCCTGTACGGCTCCGCGTCGCTGTCCGCGACCGCCTGTGCGCTCTCCCTTCACATACATGCGGATGAGTCCGTCCTTGTAGTTGCCTCCTGCTGCGCGCCACCACTGCCACGAACGGGCATTGGCCACGGTGAGGTCGTAGTGCATGACGCGTGCCACGTAGAGGGCAACCTCCATGGAGAAGTCGAAGCCGCCACCACCATGTATCTCTTCGTCATTGCTCATGATGCAAAGCTCTGTCATCCAGAAGTCTTTGCCTACGGACTTGAAGGCGTCGGCAATCCGCTTTCGGTAGCCATAGAGTCCGATGGTCTCGTACCGTGGGTTGTCGGGCTGAAGGATGGGGGTGTTTGTCCAGTAGGAGTGTCCTGCCATGACATGGGCGATGTGGGGCAGGTCGCCCACGTATGTCTCGGTGGAGTCGGGATTCCAGAAACACTGTATCTCGTTGCCTCGCTGCCAGTCGGCCTCGTAGATGCCGAGCATGCAGCGGAGGTCGCTGGACTCGTTGACCAGTATCTTGGTGGTGATGTTGCGCTTGGTGAACTCCTTGCTCATCTCGCGGGCTATCCTGGCTATTTCGCGGTTCGTGGCTGGCGTGCCCTCCTGCTTGGGGCCTTGCCAGTTCCAGTGGCCGTCGGGCTCATTGACGGGACACACGTAGCTGAAGTGAATGCCGTCTTCACGTTCTGCGGCTTGGAGCATGTCTGCTATATATGCCGCAAAGTCGTCGTAGGCATCTTCCTTGAGGTTGAATGTGCCGCCACGTCCCGTATTGGTGGCGAGTCCGTTTTGGGTGAGATGCACTGGCGGAGAGTTGTAGAATGCCAGGAAGGTAGGCACGCCACGTTCTTTTGCCAGCAGGAGGAATCGGCGCTGCCCTGTCTGCTGCTGGAAGTATTCGGTGCGTGTGTCGCGGTTGATCTGTGCTTCCTCTCCCTGTGTGGCGCTGCCCGCTCCTGCGTTGAATCGCCAGATGCTCAGTCCGATGCCCTTGGGTGTTCCGTCGGCAAAAGTGTCGGTGGAGAAGAGCCAGTCGGCTACTTGAGTTTGCAGGGTGTCTGCCCATGTGCCAATCTGCCACATGCTCCATGCATCGCTGGCTCCAAAGCCGTCGATGGTCTGCTGGGCATGGCTGGTCACTTTGTATTCTGCTTTTTTCTGTGCATGGACGTGTCCCGCTGTGCAGAGCATGGCTGCACTCATGAGTAATGTTGTAAGTTTTTTCATTTTATGGTGTGTTTGGTGTTTTATTAAAGTTTCGCAAGTTGTTGTGGTTAAGGAGTTAAGCCTAATTTCTGTAGTTAAGGAGTTAAGTAATTATCGCTACGCTCGTCCTTCGGACAGTAGTTAAGCCATTTCATGTTCCGTCATGCCTTGCCGACCTTTGGTATCGGCTTAACTTCTTAACCACTTAACTACTTTAACTACTCATTAACTACTTAACTTCCTCAGAAAGTTGAGTTATACTCTCATTCTGTATTGGGATGGCGACAGGCCTACTTTGCGGCGGAAGAGACGTGTGAAATGGTTGGGATAGGTGAAGCCCAGCTGCTGTGCTATCTCTGTCACTGACATGTTGGTGTCGGAGAGCATGTTTCGTGCCACTTCTATGATTTTGCCCTGCACATATTCCTGTGCTGTGATGTGCAGCTCTCGCTTGATGACATCGCCAAAGTAGTTGGGCGACCAGTTGAACTGCTGGGCGCACCATGCTACTGTAGGCTGTCCTTTCTGTTCAGGAAGTCCGCTTGACAAGTAATTGTCGAGCAGACTGCTGAGCTTCTCCACTACGTCGCTGTTGGTCTTGCGCTGGGTGACGAACTGGCGCTCGTAGAATCGCTTGCAATAGCTCAGAAGCTGGCCGATGCCTAATCTGAGCATGTGTCCTGTCAGGTGGTCGTTGGCAGTGTGGAGCTCTGCGATGATGTTGGCGAAACAGTTCTGCAAGATGCCTCGCTCGATGGCTGACAGCTCTAAGGCTTCGCGTGCATCGTAGCTAAAGAATCCGAACATATAGAAATCGCGACCTAAGCCTGTCTTTATCAGCAGTTCGGGGCGGAATACCAGCATCTTACCTTGGGGCTTCTTGCCACTTTCCACTTGAATCATCATGGTCTGCCCGGGCATCACTGTCACTACTGTTCCTGCCTTGTAGCTGATGGCCTTACCATCTTTGGTGAGTTTTCCGCATTCTTGCTCCAACAGCATGACGCAGTACATATCGAAATCGGTGGGTTCAAACAGGGACGAATCGGCAGCAGCCAAGTCGCCGACACTTACAAATGGATGCAGGGTGGGCTGATGGAACAACGCATTGAATTCGCCTATATCTCTCATCAATTTTGCCATATTTTTTCGATATTTCGGCAAATATAGCACTTTTCGGCTAAATAAGCAACATTGGCTCTCTAAAAAAATCAGTACTCCCTCTCGTTTTCCTGCGTTCTTTTGGAAAAAACAGAAAAGCAAATCTCCCACAGCAGCAGGTGCCATGGGAGATTTGAACATTTACATATCTATTAAGCTTCTATGCAACAAGCTTATTTTCACTGACAGAAATGTGGAAGGCTTATCGTTTCAGGATTTTCTTTCCGCCAACGATGACAATTCCCTTATAGTTCTCGTCAACCTTCTGTCCTGCAAGGTTATACATGTCTGCATTTCCCGTCTGACCGTCAGCTCCTCCAATCTGTCCAGCAGCATTTACCTCGTCAATGTCTGTGCTCACAATGCACTTCAGTTCGAGTTTATCGATGTTGCAGTTTGCACCGCTGATGGTAATGCGCAGAATCTGTTCGCCTTCTTCAAGATTGGCATTGAAGGTGCTCTTGACTACCTTGTAGGTATCCCAGCTATTGCTGCCTGTCTGAGGAACAGAAATACGGCAGAGAGTAGTCACCTTTCCGTCCTTTACAAGTCCAACATTGAAACCTGAGCCTGTTGTTCCAGAAGAAACGGTTGCTTCGCATGAATATTTTCCAGCCTCCTTCACATTGATGCTATATTCATACCATTCGCCAACAGCGGTATAGCCCAATACACTTCCGCCATTGCCTTTCACAACATCAACACCCTCATCATCAGTTCGATAGCTTGCATCACCCTCATCTTCCGCATCAGCATCGTGGAACGTGAATCCTTCACCACCCTTGTCAAAATTCTCTGCCTGAATAATGCCGGGGATGCTTACAACGCCCTTGTATGCAGTACGCTTATTGTTGACTTTCAGCTCATACTTCACAATTTTCGACTGCTTGCCGTCAGCATCAGTGGCAATTGCAGTGATGTCGTAAGTACCCTTTGCCGTTGGACGATATGCCACTTCAAAAGGTTCTGCGGAAACAGATCTCAGCAGGACGTTGCCCACATAGAACTTCACATTGGCAATGGTGCTTGTCGCAGAAGAAGCTGTTGCCTTGAGCGTTGTGCTGGTGTTAATCGTAGCAGGAGCAGGGTCGGCTGTTACGGTCAGCTTCATCTTGTCGTCCACATCCACATGCGTGAACACAATCTTGTCAATATTACAGCTACCACCTGTTATGTTGATACGGATAATCTGCTTGCCTGCCTCCAGCGGGATGAGAAGCCTTCCGTGAATCGTTCTGTAAGTGTTCCAATCGTTAGAGTTGACACACGGAACAGCCAACACATCTGTAAGCTTGGTCAATCCGCTCTCTGTGCTCAACGAGAGACTGAAAGAAGAGTTTGTAACACCTGATGACACGGTTGCATCGTAAGAATAGATACCTGCCTTTTCAACATTGACAGTATATTCCAGCCATTCACCCGTTGCTGTATAGCCGATAGCGTTGCCATTGTTGCCTTTGACGATATCCACTCCGCCACCATTGGTGCGATAAGAGGAAGCATCACCTTCCTTCTTCGTGTCAGAATCATGGTAAGAAATTCCATCAGCTCCTGCGTCAAAGTCTTCTGCCTGAAGCGTACCAGGCAATGCGATTTCACCCTTGAACGGAGAACGAGGATTGTATGCCGTGAAAGAAGAAAGTCGTTCATATTCAGTGCCGTCCGTTGCAACAACAACTGCTTTCAAATCATATTTGCCCAATGCTTCTGGCGTGTATTCTGTAGTATATGGAGCTTCTGTCATTGTACAGAAAAGCTGATTCTTCACATACAGCTTCACATGATCTATCGTCTTGGTCTTCAATCGAGCACGCACCGTGATAGGAACTGGCTCATTCTTGGTTACGCTAAGAGCGGCTGGCTTCACATACACCGAAGCTTCCTTCACCATTCCTGGGAATGGGCTCTTCGCATTCTTTGCTGCATCTGTCTTCATATACTCACGCAGCCACGTCATGGCAGGGCGGTCTTTGCCATCCTTGATGATTCCAGAATTACCGTCGGTAGTCCAAGTTCTTCCGTAAATATAGCCCCAAAGCGTGATACCTGCACAGTAGTCTGCTTCCCACATATAAGGAATCTGCTCCTTGTAACGCTGCAGCTGAAGCGCATCGTCAGACGTGCCGATGTCGTATTCTGTACTATACATCGGCATCTTCAACGCATTCTGGATTTCCACCATGGCAGACTTGAAGTTAGACAGGCTCATATCGGTCAGGTCGTGCGACTGGCATCCGTATGCGTCAATAGGAGCACCTGCATCGCGCAAGGTACGAACAAGGTCGATGAACTGCGTTCTCTGCCACTGGAACGTGTTGTAATCGTTATAAATGAGGATAGCATCTGGCCATCTTTCATGAGCCATTTCAAAAGCCTTGATAATCCAGTCATAACCTGTCTTTCCATCGCCACCAAGAGCCTCTTTATAAGGAGCTGGCTGGTGACCAGGAACTGCCTCATTCACCACATCAATCATAGGCATGTCTGGATAGCGCTTCTTCACCGCATCCATCCATTCTACAATTTCCTCATACTGCCTTTCAGGAGAGAGGTTGTCAAGCCATCCAGGATACTGCGCACCCCAAATGAGACAGTGGAATTTGAAAGGGAAATTGTGTTTTTTAGCATAGTTGTAGGCATTGTCACATCCGCCCCAGTTCCAGCCGTCGTTATTGCCTTCAATAGAAGCCCATTTTGATTCATTCTCTGGAGTAATCTGATTCCAGAGCGTGTAAAACTTCTCGTTTCCGTAATCCACAGAATAAGAAGTCGTGATGTTACCCAAAAACTTGTCCGGGTTGGTTGAAAGCTGAGCATGAGCTTTAGCCGTGCTAAGACAGGCCGCAACAAAAAGACAAGCAGGAACTGCATCTTTCAGTCTGCGCCAAGCCTCATTAACTACATTCTTTTTCATCTTTTTATCATTAATTTGTTAGATTGTTATTATTCGACATTTGTTCCCGTCTGGTAATAGGTTCTATTTTGCAAAGATAGTCTTTTTTGTTTTATATTACTTTCAATCTTGTAACTTTTTTTTCAAAAATGCACTAAAGTTGCCATTATCTTACAGATTCTCAACGATTCACCGGCAGGCAACAACCATTATGAAAAAGATATCAAACATGCCAATTCATCAAACGCCAGTTGAAATCAAGGGCAAGTTTGAAAATTACAGCAGAACCGACTATTCCATCATTTTTTTCGCGACGTATGCATTCCCCCACTCCAACACCACGATTCCAACAAAACAAAAACCACAGAATTGCTTGTGTTTTTCCGGAGAAATTGTCATCTTTGCAATTAAAATCAAATACCCTATGAAAAAGACCCTTCTTCTATTTTTCAGTGCCATCATGATGTGGCAATCTTCAAACGCACAAGATGAAAATCCATTCGGACGAGCATTAGTACCCGACATGATTGCAGATGCAAGCATCCAATTGATTGGCGATACATTTTACTGCTATGCCACGACCGACGGCTACGGCAGAGGACTGGAAACATCTGGCCCGCCAGTCGTATGGCGTTCAAAGGACTTTGTACACTGGAGCTTCGACGGCACCCATTTCCCATCAGCCGAAAATGAAAAATACTGGGCTCCCAGCAAGGCCGTAGAACGGAACGGTCGATGGTACATCTACCCAACAGTCAATGGCTACATGCACGTTGCCGTGGGCGATAGTCCCGATGGGCCATTCCGTTTGGCAAAGGGGAAGGATGAATTTCAGAAGCCCTTCACCCCCACCTCTACATTGCTGCAAGGCGAAGACAGAGGAGGCATAGACACTGAAATCTTCATCGACGACGACGGACAAGCTTACGCATTCTGGGGCAGCCGCCATGTGGCAAAGCTGGACAGCAGCATGACCACAGTCGGAGAAGTCATCACGCTGGAAACCAGGCGAAAGGAATATTCAGAAGGCCCTATCTTTTTCAAGAGAAAAGGCATATACTACTACCTCTACACCATCGGAGGAGATGAACGATATGAGTACTACTACATGATGAGCCGCACTTCTCCTTTAGGCCCCTGGGAAACTCCTCAGCACGACTTGGTGTCAACAACCAACATCGAGCGCGGAGTGTTTGGACCAGGACACGGATGCGTCTTCAATGTGGGCGAGAACTACTACTTTGCATTCTTGGAGTTCGGACGAAACAGCACCAACCGGCAGACATACGTGAACAAGATGGAGTTCAACGAAGACGGCACCATCCGTCAGGTAGAAGTATCACTGGATGGCGTTGGCGCATTGAGAAGAACCAAGCCAGAGAAAGAAATCAGGCCTGCTTCGCTGGCAGCATCATCAGTCAAGACCCCCATGAAAATCAGGCACTTCAAGGACGAGCGATGCCAGCGAACAGAAAAGTTCGTTGCAGCATTTGCCGTTGATGCAGCCAACGGCTCACGCTGGATGGCAGAAGAGAACGACAGCAACTGCTGGCTGATGGCAGACTTAGGCAAGAAAACAAAGATAGGCAGAAGCGAACTGTGCTTCGTGCGACCAACAGCTGGACATGCCTATCTGCTTGAAGGTTCAAACGATAACATCCATTGGGAACGCTGCGGAGGACATGAGGATGTTCAGAAAAAATCGCCACATACAGACATCATCAACAAGGCATACCGATACCTGAGAGTCAAGATTAAGGAAGGCATCAAGGGTGTCTGGGAATGGCGCATTGTAGCACCTGAAAGACAGGAATGGGGAGCATGGAACACTTATGGCGACCAAAAAGACGGAACCTACAGAAACCCTGTCATTCCTTCCGATTACAGCGACCTCGACTGCATTCGAGTGGGCGATGACTACTATGCCATCTCATCCACCATGCAATTCTCTCCTGGCATGACTGTGCTGCACTCTAAGGACCTCGTGAACTGGGAGATTGCAAGCAATGCCGTAGCCGACCTGACACAGATAGGCAGCGCCTTGTCATGGAAAGAGATGGACAGGTACGGACGTGGCATCTGGGCTGGCACAATACGATATCACAACAACCGTTTCTACATCTTTTTCGGCACACCAGAAGAAGGGTTCTTCATGACATCAGCCCCCAAAGCTGAAGGTCCATGGGAACCACTGACACAGCTGATGGACGAAAGCGGATGGGACGACTGTACCGTGATGTGGGACGAAAAAGGCAGAGCATGGTTCGTTGGCACCCACTTCGCCGACGGCTACAAGACTTACCGATTCCGCATGAGCGAAGATGGCCGCAGCATTGACAGGAAGAGCGCCGTGCTGCTGAACGAAGGATATGGACGAGAAGCCAGCAAACTCATCAAGCACGGAGATTATTACTATCTGATTTTCAGCGAGCACCGCAATGAGTTAGGACGTTATGTGCTGGCCAAGCGTGACAAGAAAATTGACGGGCCTTTCAAAGAAGAGAAGCAGCTTCTCCTTCCATGCCGCGATGCCAACGAGCCCAACCAAGGCGGCATCATCGAAGGGCCCGATGGCAATTGGTATTTCCTCACCCATCACGGTTCAGGCGACTGGAGCGGAAGAATTGTCAGCCTCCTGCCAGTAGAATGGGTGGACGGATGGCCTATGATGGGCGACAGAACAGAAGGCACTCCTGGAAACATGGTGTGGAGCGCAAAGATGCCGCGGACAGATGCGTCTAACCAACTGCACCTGCAGCGAAGCGACGACTTCGACTCAAAGCAGCTGGGTCCTCAGTGGCAATGGAACTATCAGCCAAGAGAAGAAATGTATTCACTGACAGAACGTGAGGGATGGATGCGCCTAAAAGCCTTTAAGCCATTAGAAAAAGGTCGTCTGCTGAAAGCCGGCAACACGCTGACACAGCGCTCTTTCAGAACAAAGAACAACGAAGTGGTCGTAAAGCTCGACATCAGCCACGCAGCCGACGGAATGCACACTGGACTGTGCCACTTTGCCGAGAGAAGCGCCTCGCTGGGCATCGTGCGCGAGAACGGCAAATGCTATATGGAATTTAGGCAGAACGACCAAGCCGAAAGAGGCTCAGAGCTGAAAGGCCCATACGTATGGCTCAAATCAACATGGAGTCTGGATGGCAAGTCGCAGTTCTGGTGGAGCGCAGATGGCGACAAATACCTTCCATTTGGAGAATACGATCTGTCATGGGGGTTCTATCGCGGCGACCGCATAGGCGTGTTCTGCTGGAACGAGAACGAAGAACGCGGCTGGGTGGATGTTGACTATCTGCACTATGACAATCAATAATGTACCGTTTACAAAAAAACACAAGGAATGATCATGGCAAGTGTCAATGGCAAGATGATAAAATGGACATGCCTGATGCTTTTGTGGCTGACAGGCACTGCAGACAATAACGCTTATGCGGGGAACAAAGACTTGAAGCCCCGCCTGGTCGTATGTACCGACATCGGTGCTCCCGACGTGGAGCCTGACGACATGGAGTCGGCTGTGCGCCTGATGGCATACGCAGATCTGTTTGAGATAGAAGCCATTCTGACCACAGTTGGGTGGAACTGCGACCCCTATCCTGTAGAGTGGGCGGAGTATTTAGACAGAGTGCTCATTGCGTATGAGAAGGATGTGAAGCATCTGATGGCTCGCTCTGAACAGAAGGCATTTCTGTCGCTCAAGAAAGAGAATGGCAAGCAGCAGATAGGCTACTGGCCCAGTCCTTCCTACTTGCGAGGACGCGCCATGATGGGAAGCAAGCGTGCAGGCATCAAGGTGATTGGTGACAGCAACGACTCACCAGGAAGCGAATTGCTGATTCGCTTAGCCGACGAACCCGACGACCGTCCTATTTGGGTGGCTTCGTGGGGCAGTTCTAATACGCTGGCACAAGCTATCTGGCGTGTGCAGCAGACACGAACACCAGAACAAGCGCGCAAGTTCGTGCGAAAATTCCGCGTTTATACAATCACAGACCAAGACATGCAATACAGTCAGCGCATGGACAAGGCATACAGCTCACACCAATGGTTACGACAAGAATTTAAAGACGATCTCAAATTCATCTGGGATGAAGGGACATGGCAGCTGCAGTGCGATTTAGGCAAGCAACGCTGGAACCTCCACCAAGAGTTTGTACAGAAAAAAGGGACGCTGGGCACAGAATATCCTACTTACAAGTGGGGTGTAGAAGGCGACACCCCGTCGTTCCTCTATATGATGCCAAACGGATTGAGCGACCCCGAAGATCCCAAGCAAGCAAACTGGGGAGGCTATCACCTTTACGGACTGTGCCCCGACTCCCTGACGTATGCATGGACCAGTTGGGAGCAGCCTACCAATACAATCACCTGCAATTATAAGACTCGCTTCTACCCCGATGAACTGAATGACTTCATGGCACGAATGCAATGGGCAGACGAAGGACGTGGAAACACCAATCCTCATGTGGTGGTGAATGGAAAGAAGGGCACATCCGCCATCCGTTTGAAGGCAAAAGCTGGCAAGCAGCTGCTTTTAGATGCGTCACGTTCGTATGACCGCGAGGGCGATACGCTCTCTTTCCTGTGGTGGCAGCAGCAAGAAGCCGGCTCTTATCAAAAGCCACTTGCCATCACGTCATCAACTTCTTCAGCCATTACACTGAACATACCTGCTGATGCTGCAGGCAAGGATTTGCATCTGGTATGCGAAGTGCACGATGATGGTCCATTCAATCTGGTAGCCTATCGGCGTATCATCATCACGGTGGAATAGAACTCAAAAAGGCTTGTTGTGCTAATTTGGCGCATCAAGCCTTTTTTTGTTTATAATTCATTGGCCATTAACATCGGATGATAGTCGAAGTAATGACTCATTTTACGAGAGATTTGTACTAATTTGCTCCTGTGCAATCAAACAAAGAATAAGAATTAAATAATAGAATTGTTCAATGACATATAGGAGTGACCTTTTTAGAATCGTAGAGATTAGCTTCTTTTAATTGTGCAGAAAACGCATGGGATTTATGAACAATGGCCGAAGTGAGACAGAAATGCGTTTGCTGTAAAGATGTGAAAGGAACTGGGACGTTTCTTTTTCTGAACAATGGCACGTTCTTTTTTTCTCGGCCCCACATCATCACCCACGATAAACGCATCGGTATTGTTGGTTGGATCTCCTGATGGAACGCTTGCCCCTAATCCTTTAAGGATATCAGTGACAGTGTCTTTATCGAAGGTGCCAGACAATTTAACCTTCTTCCCTTCAAAAGAATAAGAAGGTAAAAGATTATCCTCTATGTCCATTTCTTCTATCGATACAGTTTCCGTCATGATTCCCTTTTTCTCCTTTTCTTTTTCAGGAACGTAAGGTGTGTGGTGAATAAAATGACGACAAGCCTCCTTATTAAAGAACTCAAGGAATATGCTGGCACAGACTTGTGCGTCAACTAGTGCGTGGTGCTGGAGCTTGGTCGGTATGCTCTCTCCTGTCAGTGCTTTGTAACAGTCCTTCAGTCCTCCTACCCCCAACATTTTCACGCCCATCTCGTTTGTGTCGGCATATCCATTGGTGGTCAGTCCAGATAGTCCGTAATGTTTTTCTAAATAGTAAAGGTAGTTCATATCGGAAGATTTCTGGTGACACACAATGATACAGTCATCCAGATTGTCAAGCAAAAACTGATACACTTTGTCGAATGTTAGTGCTTTTTCCAAATCTGCATCTTTGATACGTGAAAGTTCTTTTTTCCCAAAATAGTTTCGATTCAATCCTGTTGCAGGTTTAATAAAAAACTGTTTTTCCATCACCTTTTCACCGTTAATGTATTTGACAACCCCCATTTCACAAACGCTGAGCGGATTGTCATCCAACTTCTCAAAGTCGATTGCAATAAAATTAGGAACAAAGAAAAAGAAGAACATCATAAGTTTTTTGATTGTTATTTGTATGTCGAGAGGGTATTTGTTATTCAGGTTTTGACAAGCAAAAAAGGCCTAGCAGAAATACTATACTCTAAAAGAGAAAACATGCTTCTATTCTTCATAAGGCCATGTTAAATAGACATTATTCAAGAATAAGTGTAAATATTTCGTGTGGAAGAATCTTGGCTCCTGTTCCTGGTATAAAGATGGGAACAATTAGTGGAAATGTCCAGAATTTAACATTAGAAATATTCTTGCCTCTTCGCATAATAGGTACAGGGCGAACGTTTTTATTACCGGATGGTGTTTTGATGTAAAGCGGAAGAATGGCAAGGCGACCTTCAGAGCCACTGATATTTGACTTGCGGCGTTCAAGAATGCGACAAGAAACGTGACATCCTATTAATGACGGGTCTTCTGCATGAATGACTTCAAAGAGCAAGTAGCACTTTCCAGGAGAGAGTTGAGACGAAGATGTGATAGTTGTGGAATGAATAGGATGGACTATGACTTCTTGCCGATTTGGTTTTGTATGCACCTCAACAAACTGATATTCACGGGGAAAGGAAATATTTGTTTCTTCCACATTTTGACTAACCAAACTGTTGTCGGCTTTGTTTTCGAGTCTTTTGCCATATAGTGATTGTGCCGAAATGGCAGTAATACACAATGTCGTCATAATAATCAAAAGAAACTTTCTCATAATTTTATTTGCTTTAATGGTTAATAAATAGATTGACAAACTCTCTTCGTCTTGATGGGGAAACTCTGCACTAACCTATGGGCATAAGAAAAGCGCAGGTCTTCACCATACGCTACTCAGGTCTAGGCCAACCCTCAACGGATTATGGGAAGCCTGCGCATTAAGCGCAAGCTACATATCCGTTGATTAAATGCTCTTTACACGTGTCGAGGGCCTAGTTCGAGTAGCGATTGAGCAAATAAAATGTCTGTGCTTGATGGAAAGCACATCACAAAAGTAGTGATTTTATCTGATATACTCCTATTTATTGGATAAAAAAGTGAAGGAATTTATCAAAAAAAGGTGGAAGTGCATATTTTCCATGAGATTCTGCTGTACTCGTATCCACATCTTTATTTCACTCGCCTTCATATCCAAATTTCTTCCACATCCATTTCTTTTTTCTGCCCCTACCCTCTTCTTGCTCGCACCGCTTGCTTTTATATTTTGAAACTTGGAAAATAATTTTTGAAAGTTTCAAAATATATTTTCAAAGTTGGGAAATTTATTTTGAAAGTTTAGAAATATTGAGAAAAGCCTTGTCGGTATGAAAAAGAAGTGCTATCTTTGTAGTTGTGGATGTGGAAGGCGTTTTGTCATGCTGACGGAACAAGGCGGAGAGTGATAACGTATATAAATAAATAATGTATATGGATTATATCATGCAAGAGATGCCGAACATACATAAGACCGGCGAAAAGAAGTTTTATCCGAAAGTGAGGCATTTGTCATG
Source organism: Bacteroidaceae bacterium (assembly GCA_017507385.1). Lineage (GTDB taxonomy): Bacteria > Bacteroidota > Bacteroidia > Bacteroidales > Bacteroidaceae > Minthosoma. Next base: position 42,877 of record JAFWAX010000006.1, read on the forward strand.
CCTATCGAACGACTTCATCATGAAAGCGTTCATGGAAACAACAATGATGAAGCGCAGCGCATTTGAAGGGGTGCTGAGAGGATTGCCTGAAGTGATGAACACTTATTTGTCCTTAGGACATTCGGTAAAGATAGATGGTTTCGGCACATTCAATCTGATTCTTGGCCAATTGAGCGGAGAAGAGATGGAGAATGCGGATGAGAGGGATAAGGTGTGTGCCAACCAGAGCGGGGTGTATATCAAGAAAATCAATTTCTTGCCAGAAAAGGAATGGCTGCGCAATTTACGCAGAACGACGGAACTGAACCACGTAAAGGGATACAAGGAGATGTTTGGGGCATCTTCGACGACAGAGGAGCGCCTGCAGATTGCATTGGCATATATTGAGAAGAACGGCTATATGAAGTTGAAAGATTATATGGCTCGGACAGGACTGGGGCGCAGAAAGGCTGAGCATGAGCTGGATGCGTTCTGCAATGAGCCAGAGAGCGGCATCCGCAGCGCTCTCATGGGGAAGAGCAAGGTATATGTAAAGAGGTAGATACGTCTGTTATGGCAGAGTTTGCCATAGGTTCATGCCACAATGTCAGTCAAAAAGTAAAGTCGTGTCAGTCATGAAAGGCTGGCACGGCTTTTGTCTTAGAGATATGGCGACAGCGATTTTGCTGCAATTAAAAAGAAGATAAACTAAAAACAAATAAAGATTATGGGAAAGATTATTGGTATTGACCTTGGTACAACAAACTCTTGTGTATCTGTTTTTGAAGGCAACGAGCCTGTAGTGATTGCTAACTCTGAAGGCAAGCGCACAACTCCTTCTGTAGTTGGTTTCGTGAAGGATGGCGAGCGCAAAGTGGGAGACCCTGCTAAGCGTCAGGCTATCACTAACCCAAAGAACACAGTGTTTTCTATCAAGCGTTTCATGGGCGAAACATACGACCAGGTGCAGAAAGAAGTTTCACGCGTACCATATACAGTAGTAAAGGGAGACAACAATACTCCACGTGTTGACATCGACGGACGTCAGTACACTCCACAGGAAATCTCAGCTATCATCCTGCAGAAGATGAAAAAGACTGCTGAGGACTACCTCGGACAGGAAGTGACAGAGGCAGTCATCACAGTGCCAGCTTACTTCTCTGACTCACAGCGTCAGGCAACTAAAGAGGCTGGACAGATTGCAGGCCTCGACGTGAAGCGTATCGTGAACGAGCCAACTGCAGCTGCTCTTGCATACGGTATCGACAAGGCTAACAAGGACATGAAGATTGCAGTGTTTGACCTTGGTGGTGGTACATTCGATATCTCAATCCTCGAGTTCGGTGGCGGCGTATTCGAAGTGCTCTCAACAAATGGTGACACACACCTTGGCGGTGACGACTTCGACCAGGTAATCATCGACTGGCTTGTCAGCGACTTCAAGGCAAACGAAGGTGTTGACCTCACACTCGACCCAATGGCTATGCAGCGTCTGAAGGAAGCTGCAGAAAAGGCTAAGATTGAGCTTTCAAGCAGCTCTTCAACAGAAATCAACCTGCCATACATCACTGCAGCAGGCGGTGCACCAAAGCACCTCGTGACTACGCTCACCCGCGCTAAATTCGAGTCACTGGCACACAGCCTCATCCAGGCTTGCCTCGTGCCATGCCAGGCAGCTGTAAAGGATGCAGGCATCTCAACATCAGATATCGATGAAGTAATCCTCGTAGGTGGTTCAAGCCGTATCCCAGCAGTTCAGCAGATAGTAGAGAACTACTTCGGCAAAGCTCCTTCTAAGGGCGTAAACCCAGACGAGGTAGTAGCAGTAGGAGCATCTATTCAGGGTGCAATCCTCAACAAGGAAGAAGGTGTGGGCGACATTGTGCTGCTCGACGTGACTCCACTCAACGTAGGTATCGAAACACTCGGTGCAGTCATGACTACCATGATTGAGGCAAACACAACTATTCCATGCAAGAAGACAGAGGTGTTCTCAACTGCAGCAGACAATCAGACAGAAGTAACCATCCGCGTGCTTCAGGGCAACCGTCCAATGGCAAATCAGAACAAGCAGATTGGCATCTTCAACCTCACAGGCATCGCACCAGCACGTCGTGGTGTTCCACAGATTGAAGTATCTTTCGACATCGACGCAAACGGTATCCTCAAGGTGTCTGCCAAGGACAAGGCTACAGGCAAGGAGCAGGAAATCCGCATCGAAGCATCTTCAGGTCTCTCTAAGGAGGAAATCGAGCGCATGAAGGCTGAAGCAGAAGCTAATGCAGACGCAGACCAGAAGGAACGCGAACGCATCGACAAGATCAATCAGACAGACTCTATGATCTTCCAGACAGAAACCTTCCTGAAAGACAATGCCGACAAGGTTCCAGCAGACGAGAAGCCAGCCATCGAAGCTGCCATCGAGACCCTCAAGAAGGCAAAAGACAGCGGTGACATCGCTCAGATTGACTCAGCCATCGAAGGCCTCAACAACGCCATGCAGACAGCATCCCAGAAGATGTACGCTGCAGGTCAGCAAGCAGGTCCAGACGCAGGCTTCCAGGGCGGCGCACAAGCAAACGGCGGCGCACAATCAACAGGCGCTGACGACGTACAGGACGCAGACTTCGAGGAAGTCAAGTAACACCAACTCAATAAGCAAAATAGAAATCCCGTATAACTCTGAGCAGTTATACGGGATTTTCTTTTTATGGAGCTTTGTGATTTGTATTGGTAAGATATTCTTTATAACCTCGCCCGACCATTTGTTCGAAGGTATTCGAATTTTTCCAATTTCATCGGACAAATGGTCATGTGTTTTATTCTTTAGGATTTTCTTCAAAAGGAAGAGCATCCATAAACCTATCGAAGTCACTTTGGAATAGGCGGTCTTGTATGATACGATACTTTTCAAACTCCGTTTCTGCATGTTCTTTTGCTTGTTCGGCAGACACTTGTCCTGTCGTTTGAAGAACTTCGTTACCACCAGCAGTCAAAATGGTATCTATCCGCTTTGCCCAGTCTTCCATGGTCATTGGGATATGTCGTTTTGCCATTCTTTCAGCCAATTCAAGCACACCATTCACCAACTGTCCCATGTCTGCCAGTTCTGCTTCTTTGAGATAGTTTTTGGCAATCACCACGTCAGTCTTTACGATTTTTCCATCTGGTGCATTCTCCCACGAAGTCAACCCCATGTGTTCCTGCTCTGCATCAGCTCGTTCTAC
>JAFWAX010000060.1 GCA_017507385.1 Bacteroidaceae bacterium
AACGAAGTCGGATGAAGTTTGCTGATTCCTACGTGTTCACCGTGCGAGAAATATTTAAAACACCGCGTTTGAAATATTTCTCGCACGGTGTTTTAAATATTATGCAGGCGGTGTGGATGTAGGGAGGGCGAGTCCGAGGGGTGTTTTTTCACTATACGGGAATGGCGCTGGAAAAAGTCTAAATTTCTCCCACATCCACAAGTCCGTTCAAAACTGCATAGATGATGACATCAGCCAAAGAACGTGCCCTCAACTTTTCCATGATGTTCTTGCGATGTGTAATAACCGTTGTCAGCCCTATATTCAGAGAATCTGCAATTTCCTTGTTTATAAGCCCTTTGGTAAGCAGTACCACCACTTCAATTTCTCGTGGTGAGAGCAAGTTTTTTTCTGCCAAACCACCATGAAGCAGGTTCGCACTCCTCATGACTGCATGGTGAGGAGCCTGAGAATGCTCTCCATGCCCTCTGTGGTGCAGGGCAAGGATTGACTTTACTAACGACATTTCATCCTGACAGACATTCAAAGTCGGCACGCCAGCAATCTGCAAATCCCCATTGACCAGCACGATAGAACGTCGTGCATTTTCACGGAAAAACGAGGAGTGTTCAAAATAAATACGTGATGCCACAAAATAATGCACAAACTGCCCATGGTCAGCAGCTTTTATTCTTTTTCTTCAAAAAAGTTTGGCTATTTCAAATTAAAGCAGTACCTTTGCGCCACGAGAACCCGCCAAGCCTCTTTACAATGCTTAAATCGGCGGGTCGTTTTGTTTTATTATGGCACGTTATACAAAGACATACTCATCACCAGCTCAACTGGTGACATTGCTTCAATCTCGTGGACTCCACGTTGAGAATGTGGCACGTACGGAGAACTATCTCCGCCACATCGGTTATTACAGATTTAGTGCTTATCTCTATCCTCTTTTGACAACACCGAAGGAAAATCATGTTTTCAAACCAGGAGCCACTTTCAATCAAGCCTTGGACATGTATCGCTTTGACAGGCATCTTCGCCTGTTGATGTTCAACGAGATTGAGAAGATTGAGATAGCCGTCCGTAGTGCCATTATCAACATAACGAGCCGTGAGACAGGGAATCCCTTTTGGATGACCGACCCGACGTGTTTCTATGATACCAGCACCTTTGCCAAGACAAAGCAGCTGATAGATGTAGAACTGGCAAAGTCGCGCGAAGATTTCATTGAACATTTCTGCAACACTTATTCTGACCCATATCCCCCTTCTTGGATGTTGGCTGAGATACTTCCATTAGGTGTGCTGACAAGGATATGCGATAACATCAGGAGCAACCAGATTCGAAAGAAGATAGCACAAGAGTTCTCCCTGGGAGTGCCAGTCTTTAACTCATGGATGACGATTATCACTGTTGCCAGAAACAACTGCGGTCATCACGCTCGCGTATGGAACCGTACATTTGCTTTGAGGGTTTTGACTCAGCGACGTATGGCGCGTCCTTGGATCGCAATTCCAGTCAACCAAAAGAAAGCCTATTTCAGTCTCTGTATCATTAAGTACTTCCTT
>JAFWAX010000061.1 GCA_017507385.1 Bacteroidaceae bacterium
GGAGTAACAACTTCAAGTTTCATGATAGGCTCCATCAATACAGGCTTAGCCTGAGCGCATGCATTCTTGTAAGCCTGACGAGCTGCGATTTCAAATGACAACTGGTCTGAATCCACTGGGTGGAAGCTACCATCTACAAGAGTAACTTTCAGGCTATCCATTGGGAATCCGCCAAGAACACCATTCTTCATTGACTCAGCAAATCCTTTCTGAACAGCAGGGATGAATTCCTTAGGAACGTTACCACCCTTAACCTCGTCAACAAACTGAAGACCTGTTCCTTCAAAATCGTCATCAACTGGACCAACGTTCACGATGATATCAGCGAATTTACCACGACCACCGGACTGCTTCTTGTAAACTTCACGGAGATTGACAGTCTTAGAGATAGCTTCTTTGTAGTTAACCTGTGGCTTACCCTGATTACACTCAACCTTGAACTCACGCTTCAGACGGTCAATAATGATGTCAAGATGAAGCTCACCCATACCTGAGATGATGGTCTGACCTGACTGTTCGTCTGTCTTCACAGTGAATGTTGGGTCTTCTTCTGCAAGCTTAGCAAGACCAACGGAAAGCTTATCAAGGTCTTTCTGGGTCTTTGGCTCAACTGCAATACCGATAACTGGATCTGGGAAATCCATTGTTTCAAGAACAATTGGAGCCTCCTCGTCACAAAGTGTATCGCCAGTGTGAATATCCTTAAGACCAACGACTGCGCCGATATCACCAGCACCGATTACCTCTACTGGATTCTGATGGTTAGAGTGCATCTGGAACATACGTGATACACGTTCCTTCTTGCCAGAACGGGTGTTGTATGTATATGAGCCAGCTTCCATCTTACCTGAATAAACGCGGATGAAAGTCAAGCGTCCCACATACGGGTCAGTTGCAATCTTAAACGCAAGAGCTGAAGTCTTCTCATCTTCAGATGGCTTGCGGCTCTCTTCCTCCTTTGTATCTGGATTTGTGCCTGTTACAGCTTCTGTGTCAAGCGGAGAAGGAAGGAACGCACAGATATAGTTCAGAAGAGTCTGCACACCCTTGTTCTTGAATGAAGATCCACAGAGCATTGGAGTTGCAGCTAATGCACATGTAGCCTTGCGAATTGCAGAGAGGATTTCTTCTTCTGTGATTGTTGAAGGATCATCAAAGAATTTCTCCATGAGAGCGTCATCAAACTCTGCCACAGATTCGAGCATCTTGTTGCGCCACTCTTCTGCCTCATCTTTCAGATTCTCTGGGATATCGATGATTTCAAATTCTGCTCCCTGAGTTTCATCATCCCAAATGATTCCGTGCATTTTGATAAGGTCCACGATACCCTTGAAATTCTCTTCCGCACCAATAGGAATTACAACTGGTACAGGATTAGCGCCAAGTACCTCCTTCATCTGACGCACAACCTCATAGAAGTCTGCACCAGAACGGTCCATCTTGTTCACATATCCGATACGAGGAACATTGTACTTGTCAGCCTGTCGCCAAACAGTCTCAGACTGAGGCTCTACGCCACCAACTGCACAATATGTTGCCACGGCACCGTCAAGCACACGAAGAGAGCGCTCCACTTCTGCTGTAAAGTCAACGTGTCCCGGAGTGTCAATCAAATTAAACTTATACTTGTTGTTGTTCCAGGTCCAGTAAGCTGTTGTTGCAGCAGATGTGATAGTGATACCACGTTCCTGCTCCTGAGCCATCCAGTCCATTGTTGCAGAACCGTCGTGAGTCTCACCGATCTTGTGGGTCTTACCTGTATAGAAAAGGATACGCTCAGAAGTGGTTGTCTTTCCGGCATCGATGTGCGCCATGATACCGAAGTTACGTGTAAGATGCAAATCTTGCTTTGCCATATCTTTTTTACCTTTATTTTTGACGTGTTAATTAGAAGCGGAAGTGTGCGAATGCGCGGTTAGCCTCAGCCATGCGGTGCATATCCTCCTTGCGCTTGAATGCGCCACCCTGCTCATTGAAAGCATCCATAATCTCTGCTGCGAGCTTGTCTGCCATGCTCTTGCCTGAGCGCTTACGAGCAAAAGAGATAAGATTCTTCATAGAGATAGCCTCTTTGCGGTCTGGGCGAATCTCAGTTGGCACCTGGAATGTGGCGCCACCGATACGACGGCTCTTCACCTCCACTTGTGGAGTAATGTTGTCAAGAGCCTTCTTCCAGATTTCGATAGGAGACTTCTCCTCGTTCTTCATCTTGTTTTCTACATTCTTAAGAGCTGTGTAGAAGATGGTGTATGCCACGCTCTTCTTTCCGTCGTACATGAGGTTGTTAACGAACTTTGTTACCTTCACATCACCAAACACTGGATCTGGAAGTACCACACGCTTCTTTGGTTTAGCTTTTCTCATTTTTTTGTTTGATTTAATCTTTCTTTAGTCTGAGGCTGCATTTTGTGTGTGTCTTCAACGCCCACTCAAGGGCATTTACTCAACCCTTCAAGCATTTCCGTCAAACCAAACGTTGTGAAAAAACTGTTTTCTTTTTTGTAAGGAAAGGATTACTTCTTAGCCTTTGGACGCTTAGCGCCATATTTTGAACGGCGCTGTGTGCGGCTTGCGACACCTGCTGTATCGAGTGCACCACGGATGATGTGATAACGTACACCTGGGAGGTCCTTCACACGACCACCGCGCACAAGCACGATTGAGTGCTCCTGAAGGTTGTGTCCTTCTCCTGGGATGTAAGAGTTCACTTCTTTCTTGTTTGTCAAACGAACACGAGCGACCTTTCTCATCGCTGAATTAGGCTTCTTTGGGGTTGTTGTGTAAACACGTACGCAAACACCGCGACGCTGAGGGCATGAATCCAATGCAGGAGACTTGCTCTTGTCTACCAACACCTTACGGCCTTTTCTTACCAATTGTTGAATAGTAGGCATTTTGTTTAATTTTTTATATGATTATTATTAATTATTGTCATTCTGTCGAGTGCCCACCCATACCCTTCCCACAGAAGTGGCTTTCTGCTTTGTGGTCAGCTACCCGCTTTGCTTCGTGCTAAATTTACGTATCGCTATTCCCATCTTCCTCACGCTCCTTTCTACGGGGAGACACACTCCCACACGATACTAATGCGCCTAACAAAGGCACGCACTACTCCAAAAAGTGGTGCAAAGTTACACTTTTTTTCCCAATCAGCACATGTAGTGCGGATTTTATTTCACACCAACACACAAGAATTTGTATATTTTAATAAACTTTAACATTCAAGCAGCTCTAAAACGCAATCTCCACATTGCAAAATCGCCCTTTAGCCACATCATTATCACTCATTTTGACCAAAATCTTGCATGAAATCTGTATAAAGCCATCCAAACACAATCAAGAGCGATTGAAGCAAAGCATCCCGCCAGCACTTCACCCATGTTTTATATATTATTTATTGTACGCGCGAGAATTCTTGCGCATACATAAATAACGCAAGTTAGACGAATCCAACTTTTCTGCTTTTCCCTACGTGCGCACCGTGCGCCTAATATTTAAAACACCGCCTACGAAATATTTCGCACACGGTATTTTCAATATTAGGCGCACGGTGCAAGCTAAAATGACGTGAATCTTATTTTTGTTCCAGTTGATTCATGCACTTTTATTTCGCCACACCCACGTCATTCAAATCATGCTTCTCCCTTCTTGACTGCGAAAGGGGCTATAGTGCGCCCTTCATCCTGAGGATGAGCCAGACGGATGGTGCCGAATTGCTTCTCGTATTTCTGAATGTTTTCCTGAAGCGCAAGCAGCAAGCGTTTCGCATGCTCAGGAGCCATGATAATGCGGCTCTTCACCTGAGCCTTGGGCATGCCTGGCATCATCTGAACAAAATCCGTAATAACTTCGCTACTCGAATGTGTAATGATGGCAAGATTTGAATATGTACCCTCTGCCACTTCTGGTTTCAGTTCTATCTGGAACTGTTGATTGTTCTTATCTTCCATAATCTCTCTTATTTATTATTCAAATTCAAAACATTACTGTCTAATAATCGCCCCATCCAGTCCTCTCCAGCGAGAGGCTCATCGCGACGGCCTATCACTTTTCCGCCTCGCATGCGATATTGTCACACAATTTCTTCGCCACGATAGCGTCAATAACTGCCACCGCTGTAATGTTGACGATATCACGTACACTACTCTCAAAGTCTGTAAAGTGGATTGGCTTATTGAGCCCCAGCTGAATTGGACCAATTATCTCCATGTCGTCGCCACTCATCGCCTGCAACATCTGATAAGTGGCATTAGCCGAGCTGAGGTTCGGGAAGACGAGCGTGTTGACGTCCTTTCCAAAGAGACGAGTAAAAGGATACTTTTTGTCTCGAAGTTCGCGGTTCATGGCAAAATTAACCTGTATTTCCCCGTCAACAACCATGTCTGGATAATTTCCATGCAGATACTCCACAGCGGCATGCACACTGGCTGGGCTTCCACATGTGTCCGCACCGAAGTTGGAATAAGAAAGCATTGCCATAACAGGTTCACGATTGAAGAATCGGACAGAATGCTCTGCCAAACGAGCCACGTCAATCATCGTTTCCGTGTCTGGGTGTCGGTTGATAAGTGTATCGGCAAGGAAATATGTACCATTCTTTGAATTAAGTATGTGCATCGTAGCAAAATGGTTGTACTCAGGACGTATACCTATGACATCCTTCGCCACCTTAATGGTGTTGCTGTATTTGGTGTAGAGTCCGGTAATGAACGCATCAGCCTCACCAGTCTCGACCATCATCATTCCAAAATAGTTGCGTTCAAACATCTTGTCGTTCGCCTCTTCAAAAGTATAACCTTCCCTGCATTTCTTCTCGGAAAGTATGCGAGCATAGCGTTCGCGACGCTCTGCCTCGCGGTCGTGCCTCAAGTTGACAATCTCTATGCCTTCGAGCGACAGTTCCAGCTCTGCAGCTTTCTTGGCTATCATCTCGTCATTGCCAAGAAGTATCGGATGGCAGATGCCTTCGGCCTTAGCCTCAACCGCAGCTTTCAGCATGTTGGGATGTATTCCTTCTGCAAACACCACCCTCTGCGGATTTGAACGGGCTGTATCCATAAGCTGGCGAGTAAGCTTCGATTCATACCCCATCAACTCCTTGAGATGCAAACAATAAGCATCCCAGTCGGTAATATTCTTACGAGCAACTCCCGATTCTATAGCAGCTTTCGCAACAGCCATAGAAACTTCGGTAATCAGGCGCGGATCAACAGGCTTGGGAATAAAGTAATCAGGTCCGAAAGATAGGCTGTTCACTTTATAGGCCTCGTTCACGACATCAGGCACAGGCTTTTTTGCCAAAGCCGCAATAGCACGGACAGCAGCAAGTTTCATCTCCTCGTTGATGGCAGTCGCCTCCACATCAAGTGCACCGCGGAAAATGTAAGGAAAACCTATCACGTTGTTAATCTGGTTCGGATAGTCGCTTCGTCCGGTTGACATCAAAACATCTGGGCGAGAAGCCATTGCATCCTCGTAAGAGATTTCCGGCACCGGATTAGCTAAAGCGAACACAATAGGCGAGTCGGCCATTGAGCGCACCATGTCTTGCGTAAGGACATTCCCTTTGGAAAGGCCGAGGAACACATCTGCGCCTTGCACCGCTTCAGCAAGTGTATGCACATCCCTGCGATCTGTTGCAAACATACGCTTCGACTCCGCCAGACCTTCACGATCAGAAGTTATCACGCCTTTAGAATCCAACATCACAATATTCTCCACCTTCGCACCAAGCGCGACATAAAGCTTTGTACAGGAAACAGCAGCGGCACCTGCTCCATTCACCACAATCTTCACATCTTCAATCTTTTTGCCCGCCACTTCAAGGGCATTGAGAAGTCCTGCGCTGGAGATGATTGCCGTGCCATGCTGGTCATCATGCATAACCGGTATATCGAGTTCCTCTTTCAGACGGCGCTCTATCTCGAAGCACTCTGGAGCTTTGATATCTTCCAGATTAATGCCTCCGAACGTTGGCGCAATAGCCTTGACAGCCTCCACAAATTTATCAACATCCTTCTCGTTCACTTCGATGTCAAACACATCTATCCCACCATAGATTTTAAAGAGAAGCCCCTTTCCTTCCATCACAGGCTTTCCCGCTACCGCTCCTATGTCACCCAGCCCCAACACAGCCGTACCATTAGAAATGACGGCAACCAAATTTCCCTTCGCCGTATATTTATAAGCATCCTGTGGATTCTTTTCTATTTCCAGACAAGGTTCCGCAACTCCTGGCGAATATGCCAGCGAGAGATCCGTCTGCGTACTATAAGGTTTCGTTGGAACAACCTCAATTTTACCCGGCTTACCTTGTGAATGATAAAGCAAAGCCGCTTCTTTACTAATCTTGACCATAATCTTTTTTCCCCTTTATAAAAAACTAATGTCAGGCAAAGTTACGCTTTTAAATCTCTAAAAGCACCATTCTCTTTACAAAATCTTCAAAAACAGTCTTATTCAGAACCATATTCCGAGCAAATGCAACACAAAGCACTTCTGCAACTTTCTTACAAACACAATGAAAGCGACTCCCGACAGAACCGCTTTCATCCTATTTTCTTTTATTGCCACTTCTAAATTTATGCCTTCAACTTCAGCGCAACCATACCTGCAAGTGTCATCAGCATCATGCCCGGCAATCCTGTAACATAATCTTGAAAAGCGTAGGAAGCCCCCATGAAAGGCCACTCTACTAAACCCACTAAAAGCCATGAAACGAGAACGGCCAAAAGAGGATTTATCAGCATTTTTTCTGCATTCTTACGCATAAGCCAAGCTGCAACAACGCTCAATACTGCCCCCTTCAACAGCATATCTGGAACCATAGCTAAAGCAGGCGCATCAAAAAGCAGATAGCCTGCCAATGGCGTCATCACTGCTGTCAGCAATCCAAAGCGCCACCCATAGCACAAAGCGCCACAAAGAGTGAATACATATATCGGTAAAAACATGATGCCTCCTCCGGGAACGAGGTGGAACAGATGCGGGAGAGCAATGTTAGCCCCTATAAAAAGCGCAGCCTTCAGGTACGAACTACCTGTTGCAAGTTGAAGTTCTTTATTCATATTAGTAATAAGATTATCATTAGGTACAAAGATAATGTTTTTACATTTATCCGCCAAAAAAGCTTTATTTTTTTTCCAAAAATAATGAACAGTTTCTGAAACAGGCCTACTTATACATCATAAATGCGAACATTTGGAAACAGATATCCGAGAAACGGCTTCTCATAAGGGTCACTTGCTGGTAATGTGAAGGAAACGTGTAATCTTGCTGCCCAAACTGCGATTTTTGTTGTCAATATAAGCGTCGAGAACACGCGTTTTCTCACCAAGAGGAAGAACATCATAATCGGCGATAGATGCAGGAATGAGGGTGCTATGCCCCTCGCGAAGAAGCACTTCTTCTTGCGTTGCCCGTATGCGTATCTTGCAATCGCCCTTGATACACATGCTGATGACAAAACTGTCGTATTTAACGAGATTGCGGTGAAAAGTCCCTGAAAGTTCCGTAACACGGACGCTGAAATAAGGCGAGTCAATGACGCGGTTGGCCCGGTTGCTCAAATTGTCGTACTGTGTACGGTAATTGTCTTCCACATGAAAGTCCAACGCCTCTGCCGCCAGTTCTGTATGCAGCTCGCGCGGTTTTCCGTCCATCCCAGGGCGGTTGTAATCAAAAATGCGATAAGTGACGTCAGACGACTGCTGCACCTCGGCCAACAATATGCCTCCACAAATGGCATGCACTCGACCTGCCGGCAAGTAGAACACATCACCCGCCTTCACTTCATGCTTCGCCAGAACATCCGTCACCGTGCCATCTGCCACCTTCCTCTTATATTCCTCTGGAGTTATCGCATCCTTGAAACCTGCATACAAGAAGCTGCCCGGCTTAGCATCAATAACATACCAGATTTCACTCTTGCCAAACTTCCCATGCAGCCGCTGCGCCATGCCATCATCAGGATGCACTTGGATGCTAAGGTCTTGTTCAGCATCAATGAACTTGACAAGAAGAGGCAGCTGATTGCCATATTTCTTTGCCACAGCTACACCAAGGATGGCTTCAGGAGAACGAGAGATGACATCCGTGAGATACTGTCCCGCAAATGCGCCATTGCTAACAACACTGGTACTTGATGCCACCGCACTAACCTCCCAGCTTTCGCCTATCGGGGCATCAGCCAAAGACAATCCCTTATAGGGGCACAGGCGTCTTCCTCCCCACACAATAGCATGGAGATTCGGTTCAAACAGGAACGGATAGAGTTTTTCCATATTCTTTTTTCTTATGCATTGCAAAGGTAATGAAAAAAGTGAGAATTGGAAAATGAAACAAGAAAAAACAGTCTTTACGCAAGTTCGATGATTTTGCCAATCTACAAAATTCACTAAGCTCATGCTTAAAAAAATGGAATCATGTGCCTTTCTATTAAAGCGCACCCCTCGGGTCCGCCATGCCGGACCCGAGGGGTGCGATGCATCGTACCCGAGGGGTACGGTCAAGCATCAGCCAATCATTCAGCCATCCTAACGATAAAGACAACGGCAAGAGTCCATCAACCTCGCGTTATATAACGAATATTATTACAGAAAAACGTCTGTTTCTTTTAATTATCACATTTTTTAAGTATCTTTGCAAACGAAGATGGCTGCCTCGCGCCAACGAGCCAACACATCATTCATTTATTATTCACTTTAAAAACTTTATATTACTATGGCTTACAAAATTATTGAAGTAGAGGGCATCGGTCCTGCATACGCCGAGAAGCTTCAAGCTGCAGGCATCAAGACGACAGAAGAGTATCTGGAAAAATGCGCCACACCCGCTGGCAGAAAAGCCTTGGCTGAGGAAACTGGCATCAGCCCTAAACTCATCCTCACATGGGCTAATCACTCAGACCTGTTCCGCATCAATGGTATCGCTGGCCAGTTTGCAGAATTGCTCGAAGCTGCTGGTGTTGACACCGTAAAGGAATTCCGCCACAGAGTCGCAGCCAACCTTCAGCCCAAGCTGGTGGAGGTAAACGAAGAGAAAAACCTCTGCAACCGCGTGCCAAGCGTATCCGAGCTGGAAAAGATGATTGCTCAGGCAAAAGAACTTCCAATTATTCTGACCTATTAAACCCGAATCAAGAAATCTTTATATTTCTGTAATTCATTAATATATAAAATCAAAGCGCAGGATGACTTCATCCTGCGCTTTGATTTATTTAAATATGCTTTTCAATATCTCAGATGTCACTTTCCTTGTCGCCGTTGTCGTGGCCGATTTCGCAACTTTCCCCAATGCCGTCCGGGTCGAAGAAGTTTTCCGTTTAGAAGACGTGCGTTTAGACGAAGTGCCCGAAACCGCCTTGCCAACCTGATTGCCAAGTTCTCTTGCCACAGAACCAATGACTGCACCAACAAGAGTTCCGAAGATTGTGCGCGTCCATCCTCCAGCAGAAGATTTCTCCTTTTGTTTAGCAGCCTTTTCTTCTTCCTTACGACGGCGGGCTTCTTCTTTTTCCCTTGCCGCCTCCTCTCTTTCTTTTTCTTCACGCGCGCTTTCTTCCTCCTTTTGCGCCATCAGTACTTCATAAGCACTTTCACGGTCAAAAAACGATACATATTCTTTAATTTCATCGGGAGCGGCATTCTGAATATCAACACGCTGCCCCTCAGTGATAGCACCTATCTGACTAAGCGGGAATAAGACACGCGCACGCTGCACGACTGTAGGCGCGCCTTTCTCGTCGAGTACTGAAATTAGAGCCTCGCCTGTTCCCAATTCCATGATTGCGGTTTCCGTATCAAAGGCAGGATTCGCACGGAATGTCTGAGCTGCCGCTCGAACAGCTTTCTGGTCTTTAGGTGTATAGGCACGCAAAGCATGCTGCACACGATTGCCCAACTGGCCAAGAATATCATCAGGAATATCGGTTGGTGACTGAGTGATGAAATACACTCCCACACCCTTCGAGCGTATGAGACGAACCACTTGTTCCAACTTGTCAACCAATGCCTTAGAAGTGTCGTCGAAAAGCATGTGAGCCTCATCGAAAAAGAACACCAGCTTAGGGAGTTCCTGATCTCCAACCTCAGGAAGCGTAGCATACAACTCTGTCATAAGCCAAAGAAGGAATGTTGAATACAGCTTAGGCTTGAGCATAAGCTTGTCTGCTGCAAGCACACTCATCACTCCCTTTCCATCCTGAATGTCAATAAGATCTTCCACATCAAAAGCAGGTTCTCCGAAGAACAAATCTCCGCCTTCACTCTCCAATGCCAAGATGGCTCTCTGGATTGCCCCCACTGTTGCAGACGATATGTTACCATATTCAAGTGTAAAAAGTGAAGCATTTTTCCCCACAAAATCCAGCATAACACGCAAATCCTTCAAATCGATGAGCAAAAGTTCCTTGTCATCTGCAATACGAAAAACGATATTCAGCACACCACTCTGAGTGTCGTTGAGCCCCATTAAGCGACTGAGCAATTGAGGCCCCATGGCAGACACAGTCGTACGCATCGGAAAACCTTGTTCGCCAAACACATCGTAAAATCGAACAGGGCATGCCTGATACTCTGGATTGGATATGCCAAATTCAACTTGCCGCTTTTCGATAAAAGATGAGGTCTTGCCTGGCTGAGAAATTCCAGACAAATCGCCCTTCATATCCGCCATGAAGCAAGGAACACCAGCTTGGCTGAAAGTCTCTGCCAGAACTTGCAATGTCACAGTCTTCCCTGTTCCTGTAGCGCCTGCAATAAGACCATGACGATTACACATTCTGCCAACCAAGTGAATTGGTCCATCTGCAGAATGCGCTATGTAAAGATTTTGATTAAAATACATATTTAAATATATATAAATTTAGGCTTAAAGCGCACTTTAAGCCTAAACGAAACTTTTACTCTTTTACAACGTATCTTGCCAAGCCATTATTGAGCCAAGAAAGAAACTTCTGAATATCTTCGTCATAAGAATAACTTTTCTCGAGAGGATTGCCTTCATTGTCAAGAAGAACATAGAAAGGCTGCGCCGTAGCACCGAACTTGCTCGACTGGAGATAGCTCCATTTATCGCCCACGGTTCTCAGCTTACGTTCACTGCCATTGTCATCAACAACAATTGGAGCAGACAACTTCGTCTTGTCGTCCACATAGAGCTGGATGAGGACATATTTTTCTGTCATGACCTCAGCCACTACAGGATCGACAAAAACTGCCGCCTCCATTTTCCGACAGTTCACACAACCGTGCCCCGTAAAGTCCAACATAACTGGAAGTCCATGTTTCTCCGCATAAGCCATACCCTCCTCATAGTCAGCAAACATCGGCTTCACCTCATGTTCTGGAGCCAAATTGAAGTCCTGCGTCTTCATTGGAGGAGCAAAAGCACTAACAGCCTTCAATGGAGCCCCCCATAAACCAGGCAACATATAAATAGCGAAGGCGAAAGAAACAAACGCCATGAAGAAGCGAGGAATGGAAGTTTTCTGATTGACAATAACATTGCCTTCCTCATCGTATTCATCCTCATCATGCGGGAAACGAATCCACCCAATCAGGTATGCCCCTAACAGAGCTGCAAGCACAATCCAGAGAGAGAGGAACACTTCACGGTCAAGCAATCCCCATCCATAAGCCAAATCTGCTACCGAGAAAAACTTGAGGGCAAATGCAAGTTCAACAAAACCGAGAGTCACTTTCACCACATTCATCCAGTTACCGCTTTTGGGCACAGAATTGAGCATTTGCGGGAAAAGAGCAAACAACGTAAACGGCAATGCTAAAGCTATTGCAAACCCCAACATGCCCACAACTGGGGCAACAATGCTGGAAGTTACGACCTGCACCAGCAAGAAGCCGATAATAGGACCTGTACAAGAAAAGCTAACCAACACCAAAGTAAACGCCATCAAGAAAATGCTGAGCAATCCGGTTGTACTACTTGCCTTACTATCCACTGCTGTATTCCATTTAGATGGAAGAGTTATCTCAAAACCTCCAATGAATGAGATTCCGAAAATCACCAACATCAGGAAGAATATGATGTTGAATACTGCATTGGTTGCGAGGTCGTTAAGTGCCGATGCACCAAAAAGAACCGTGATAAGGAGTCCAAGGACAACGTAGATAACGACAATGCTTATGCCGTAAAGTACAGCATCACGAAGCCCCCGCTTCTTAGCAGCAGCCACCTCTTCTGGAGTGGATTTCTTGGTCGTTCCTTTTTTCAAGAAGAAAGAAACAGTCATTGGGATTATTGGCCATACGCAAGGAGTGACCAATGCAACAAGGCCGCCAATCAATCCTAAAAGGAATATTTGCCAAAGCGAAGCATCCGAGGTGTCGCTGTTGCCACCTTGGTCAAATGCGCTAAGCTTGTCTGCAACTGGACTCCATATATTGCTTTCCCCCACAACCTCCACGACAGAAGATTCAGGCACATTCTCCTCATTTCCATCAGTCTCCATTACACTTACACTCTCGTCCTCCTCCTCTTTTTCTGGAGCCGCCTCTATGGGGATTGCAGGTATCACATTCTTCGCCTCAGGCTTGTTAGCAACCTTGCCACTGAACGTAAATTCGGTCGTAGTTGGAGGAATGCAGTTCTGATTGCTGCATGCTCCATATTCGAGGTAGCCAGCTATTTCATACTTACCTCCTAAAAGTTTGATTTTCTGATTATAAGTGGCAGTATTTTCAAAGTAATACACATCTGCATCAAACATCTCTTCAAAATGCTTAATGGGTTCTGCCACAGGTTCTAAAGCACCTAACAATTCTGCTCCCGATATGCTTTCCACATGAATCGCTGTAGGAGTTGGGCCATCGGGAACCACTTGGGTGCTATACATGTGCCATCCATTTTCGATTGAAGCGACGAATGTTATTACAGCCTCTGTCGGCGACACCTCCTTGATAGATGATATAACCGTCACAGGCTTAGGCATTTGGGCATTCACCACGCCCAAGCAGCATAAAGTTAGGATAAAAAACAAAAGTCGTCTCATGCCAAACCCCTTTCTTGTAAATAATGCAATGCATCAATTGCCGCACGGCAACCACTGCCAGCAGCACTAATAGCCTGACGATAGAGGGGGTCTGCCACATCGCCCGCAGCAAACACGCCTGGCACATTAGTTGCTGCAGTAGGATGCTGCACTTTGATGTAGCCTTGTTCATCCACTTCCACATCAGGACGGAACACTTCGCTGTTGGGGTGATGCCCAATTGCCAAAAAGAAGCCGTCAATGGGCAAATCATAGCGGCGTTCATTTGCCGCCCCCTTGTTCTCTATGAGATGCGCACCTTCCACACCATTTTCTCCATACAGCCCTTCTATCTGCGTATTCCACAGAATCTCAATATTTTCCGCATCCCTCACTTTCTGTTGCATGGCATCGCTGGCACGCAGCACGTTGCGACGTACAATCAGATAGACTTTCTTTGCTAAACGCGACAAATACTGCGCTTCTTCACACGCTGTATCGCCGCCGCCAACGACTGCCACCACTTTCTTGCGATAGAAAAATCCATCACAAGTGGCACAGGCGGACACACCCATTCCTGCATACTTCTGTTCATCTGCCAAACCCAAATATTTAGCAGAAGCGCCTGTAGAAATAATCAGTGTGTGAGCCTCCAGAACTGTACCATCATCTATAGTCACCTGATGAGGTGCAGAGCCATCCTTTGAGAAATCCACTTTGGTTATAATGCCTTCGCGAATGTCCGTACCAAGCCGCTCTGCTTGAGCTCTGAGGTCATCCATCAGCTCCTGACCTGTCGTATCATCTGGATAGCCTGGAAAATTCTCTATTTCCGTTGTCTGAGTCAGTTGTCCTCCAGGCTGCAAACCTTCATAAAGCACTGGATTCAAGGAACTTCTCGAAGCATAGATTGCTGCCGTGTAACCAGCAGGACCGCTTCCTATGATAAGTGTCTTTAATGCCATAAAATTTATTTTGTCGCTGGCGGAATGCCCTCTTGCTGACCTTTCCGCCCATTTTACATTATTTGAACAATTCTGCTAATTTTGTTTTTAGAGCTTCGCCACGAACTTCCTGATTGAGAGCAATTACACGAGCCTCGCTGTCAAGAAGATAAACCGTTGGAAAGAACTGAACTTTGTAAAGGTTACAGATGTATTTTGTATCATCGATGTCGTTCAGCCACGGCAATTTCTCCTCGTCCAGAGCCTTCAGCCAGTCAGCCTCTTTAGCATCGCCCGAGATGCCTATAATCTGGAAACCCTTATCTTTATACAAATCGTATTGAGCTTTGAAATTGGGAATTTCTCTACGGCAAGGACCGCACCATGACGCCCAGATGTCTATGAGCACATACTTGTTCTGCTTGCACACCTCATAAAGGCTTGTCTTCTTCCCTGTCGCCTTGTCCGTAAATTCAAAATCGGGCATCGGTTCACCTTGAGCAATGGGGGTCACCTCCTTCTTCACAATCTGCCCATAAAATGATTTCTTCACTTCTTCTGTGAACTGGTCGTAGTCAGGTTTATTTTTCTCGCTCAACCCATCATAGCTTGTCAGCAAGAAATATGGCCCCATCCAATTATCCTTGTTTTTCGAGATTGCACCTTTGATTGTTGACTCAACCATGGCAAAAAAATCTTTCTCATCTTGAACAAGCTTCTTGTATTCAGGAGTTGCCATGATGGCCTGATAGGCTTCAGGATTTTGACGCCGGTCTATTTTCGCAAGCCTATCCAGAACTTCCTTGTTGTCAGCGCGATACTTTTCGTATGCCGCATCCATCGCCTCCCTGTCCGGACGTTCCTTGTAATACCTTTCGCAAGTTTCCGAACCTTTCATTGCAAAATTCCCGAACACCTTGCCTTGCACGCCGCTGGACAGCATCTTGTCCGTAGCCGTAGCCCAGAACACAGCTTTATCGCCCTTGTCGAGTGCCAGCATGATCACGTTTGCCGTAGCCATTTCACCCAGCACGATATAGCCACGAGGGCCTTCGCTATCAAACGTGAAGACGGCCTTTCCATCTTTGAGGGGAACTGTTTGAATTGGCTCCGCCTTAGAATAAGTTCCAGCAAGAATCAACGACATAGGCGTACCATCTTCCAATCCTGTCACATGGAGTTCCAACGACGTATTTTGGGCCTTCATGTACAATGAAAAAATGCCCAAGCAAACACAAAGAAATAAATTTTTCATTAAATTTTTCATTAAATCCAAATACAAAGTTATCTCTTTTTTGACATTTCGCCAAAGATTCCACATAAAAAGAGCAGATACAAAGTTTTTTTTGATTTGAATACAGACAAATCCATACATTTTTTGCATCCGTTTACACCGATTTCGCATCAAACATGACATATTTTGAATCCATATACAATCACCGTATGCATAATATTTAAAACACCGTGCGCAAAATATATCGTAGGCGGTGTTTTAAATATTATGCATGCGGTGAAAGGCATAGCATGACAAAAAATTTGTTTTATTTACAGTTTTCATTAACTTTGTAGCCACAAAACCTAAAAATCGAACATCCATGAAAAAACAAGGACATCCGAAGGGGCTTTATCTGCTGTTTGTCACAGAAATGGCAGAAAGATTTTCCTACTACGGCATGAGAGCCGTGTTCACGCTCTACATGATAGCTGCACTCTTCACGAAGGATGCAGCCAGCGAGATATATGGCTACTACACAGGATTGGTGTATCTCACACCATTGCTTGGCGGATATATCGCCGACCGCTACTGGGGCAACCGCCGAAGCATTGTCGCAGGCGGTTTGCTGATGGCACTCGGACAATTTCTCATGTTCCTCAGCGCATGTTTTGTACAGCCGGCCATCCATGAGCCAGAAGGAATGATAGACCCTGCCATCGACAACCAGCTGACTGTCATTTTGATGATGGGCGGACTCTTCTTCCTGATCTTAGGAAACGGCTTCTTCAAGCCCAACATCTCCACCATGGTGGGAAGCCTCTACAAACCCGACGACAGGCGAAAAGACACAGCTTTCACCATCTTCTACATGGGCATTAACATCGGAGCCACATTAGGTCCTTTGGTATGCGGCATCTTCGAAGGAGACTACCTGAACCCAACACGCTTCAAATGGGCCTTCCTATGCGCTTGCATCATGATGCTGCTATCCATCATCGTTTTCTACTTGCTGCAAAACAAATACTTAGTTGACTTTAAGGGGGAAGCCATAGGACTACCTCCCACACCCAATACTGACCCAGATGGTATGCCCGCAAAGCCTCAAGAGCCTCTGACCCGGAAAGAAAAGCAGCACATTGCCGTCATCTTCATCGTTGCCTTATTCGTCATCTTTTTCTGGGCCGCTTACGAACAGGCAGGCGTGTCGCTCACCTATTTCGCCGACCAGCAGACCGACCGCCACATTTTCGGATGGGAGATGCCCACCAGCTATTTCCAGTCTTTCCCCGCCATTTTTGTCGTACTGCTCGCACCAGTCATGTCATTTATATGGGAAACATTAGGACGTTTCGGCAAAGAGCCGTCATCCACCATGAAGCAAGCCATAGGATTGGCATTCCTTTCATTGGGTTATCTATTCATCGCATACGGAGTGAAAGAAGTCGAACCCGGCATGAAAGTCAGCATGATATGGCTCACAGGACTGTACTTCATCCACACACTCGGAGAATTGAGCCTATCCCCCATCGGGCTATCACTGGTGAGCAAACTGTCTCCCAAACATTTGGCAAGCTTGATGATGGGTATCTGGTTCATGTCAACAGCCATCAGCAACATGCTGGCAGGCCGACTCGCCACACTCTACCCCGACGGAACAACGAAGACTCTTTTAGGCTTTGAAATCAGTTCGTTATACGATTTCTTCATGGTATTTGTCATCATGTCTGGCATTGCGGCGATATGCCTTGCTGCCATCACGCCCATTCTCAAACAAATGTCAAAAGATTAAAAAAACGACATCTCATCACACATATTTATCAATTAATTTATTATCTTTGCACCCACAGCCACACCGTGGGCGCAACTTATACTAAAAAGATTATTTATTCAGAGTTATATTATGGGAAAAACTATCGCCATGCGTGCTCCGCACAGCAAAATGAATTATGCTTTACAATATCCTGAAAATGAAGGAGGAATGAACGAGCGCATCAAGCGCCTGCGTCAGCAAAGCGTCGAGACAGAACCAACACTGACAATTGAGCGAGCGCTTATCGAGACAGCCTTCTACAAGGAAAACTACGGAAAGATGCCTAACTGCATCCTCCGTGCCAAGAACTTCTATGAAATCTGCAAGAGAAAGACTATTTATATCGGTGAAGATGAACTAATTGTAGGCGAGCGTGGTCCAAAGCCTAAAGCAGTACCAACATTCCCCGAACTCACTTGTCACACCGTGGAAGACCTGCACACGCTCAACACACGCGAACTGCAGCCTTACCGCATTTCACAAGAAGACATCGACACCTATGAACGAGAAGTCATTCCTTACTGGAAAGGACGCACTCAGCGCGAGCGCATCTTCAACCATGTCAGCAAAGACTGGGAAGAAGCATACCATGCAGGTGTCTTTACCGAGTTCATGGAACAAAGAGCCGGTGGACACACAACCATGGACGGGAAGATGTATCAGCGAGGGCTGATTGACTGCAAACAGCTCATAGCCAAGACCATAGCAGAGCTCGATTTCATCAATGACCCTGAAGCGACAGACAAGCAGCAGGAACTTCAAGCCATGGACATCAGCTGTGACGCCGCCATTCTTTTTGCAGAGCGCCACGCCGAACTCGCAGAGAAGATGGCAGCAGAAACAACTGACCCCCAACGAAAGACTGAGCTTTTGAAAATAGCCGATGTTTGCCGCTGGGTTCCTGCTCATGCACCACGCGACATGCAGGAAGCCATACAAATGTATTGGTTCGTTCATCTCGGAACTGTAACCGAGTTGAATGGATGGGACTGCATGAACCCTGGCCACATTGACCAGCACCTCTACCCCTTCTATCAGAAAGGGCTCGAAGACGGAACCATCACACGCGAGAAAGCCAAAGAGCTCATCTCTTGTTTCTGGATTAAGTTCAACAACCAGCCTGCACCTCCAAAGGTTGGCATCACCGCATTGGAATCAGGAACCTATAACGACTTCACCAACATCAACATTGGCGGAATTGACAAGTACGGGAACGATGCTGTCAACGAACTTTCATACATCATTCTTGAAGTGCAAGAAGAACTGCACGAACTGCAACCAGGATTGTCCATCCATGTATCAAAGGTAACTCCCGACGAGTTCGTGATGGCTGGAGCAAGAGTCATCCGCCAAGGTCATGGTTACCCATCCTGCTTCAATCCAGACACCTATACAAAGGAGCTTGTACGTCAAGGAAAGACGCAGGAAGATGCCAACGAAGGTGGCTGTTCTGGCTGCATTGAGGTTGGTGCTTTTGGCAAAGAAGCATACATCCTCACAGGTTATCTGAACACACCAAAAATTTTCGAAATCACCCTCAACAATGGCATTGACCCAATAACAGGCAAGAAACTAGGCCTTGAAACAGGCGACCCACGCAACTTCAAGACCTACGAAGAGCTGTACGAAGCTTATCACAAGCAGATGATTCACTTTGTCAACATGAAGCTGGCTGTCAACAATTACATCGAGCGCATGTTCTCTCTGTATGCGCCAGCCACATTCCTCTCGCTCTTCATCGATGACTGCATCACCACGGGCCGCGACTACTACAGCGGCGGCGCACGCTACAACACCACCTACATACAATGCACTGGACTTGGCACGATTACCGACTGCCTCTCCACGCTGAAAAAGCACGTCTTCGAGGACAAGAAATTCACTATGGACGAAATACTCGACGCTGTTGCAACCAACTTCGAAGGCAACGAAAAGATGCGTCAATTCATCATCAACCGCACGCCATTCTTCGGCAACGATGATGACTACGCTGACAGCATTGCCGTAAAGGTTTACGATGACCTCGTCAATGCCATCGAGGGACACCCCAACACACGAGGCGGCAAGACACAGCTCAATATGCTTTCAACCACTTGCCACAACTACTTCGGTTCCGTCTGTGGTGCCTCCGTCAATGGTCGTCTGGCCAAGTTCGCCATCAGCGACGGCACTTCGCCTGCACATGGAGCAGACACCAACGGACCTACTTCTGTCATCAAGTCGCTCGGCAAACTCGACCAGACAAAATCAGGCGGAACGCTGCTCAACGTACGCTTCGTGCCCTCGCTCCTCAAGCGCGATGAAGACCTCAAGAAACTGGTCTCTCTCATCCGCACTTACTTCAACATGGGCGGACACCACATCCAGTTCAACATCGTGGACACGCAGACACTCCTCGACGCCCAAAAGCAACCCGAGAACTACAAGGATTTGCTCGTTCGCGTAGCTGGCTACTCCGACTACTTCAACGACATGACCGAACAACTGCAAAACGAGATTATAGCACGCACAGAGAACGAGGAGTTCTAAGCATCCAGCAACACATCTTCGATTGAACACATATCAAGCACCCCTCGGGCACGCCATTCGCGCTCGAGGGGTAGAAAACATTCAGAATCATGACAAAAGACATATTCTTGGCTGGCGGTTGCTTTTGGGGCACCGAGCATTATTTCAAGCAGATAGAGGGTGTAACAAACACCGAAGTGGGATTCGCTAATGGAGAGACAGCTGTTCCCACGTATGAAGAAGTTTATACCGACACGACTGGGCATGCGGAGACGGTACGCGTCGAGTATGATGATACCATCGTAGATTTGGAGTTTCTGCTGCAGATGTTCTTCAAGGCCATCGACCCGACCAGCCTCAACAAGCAGGGACACGATGAGGGCACACGCTACAGGACTGGCGTGTACTACACTTCGGAAGAAGACCTTCCCGTCATCAAGAAAGTATTTGCCGAGCAGCAGAAAGAACTGAATCAGCCTATCGCTGTAGAAGTTGAGCCTTTGGACTGTTTCTACCCAGCAGAAGAATACCATCAGGATTACCTTGACAGGAACCCCGACGGCTACTGCCACTTGCCTTTAGAGCTATTCGCTTTCGCACGGAAAGCTAAAAAGGGGAAGCGTTAAAAGCCTTCTACGGCTCTTCCTATTTATTTCACGAGCATCTTTCGCCCATTCCGAATCATGATGCCATGATGATCGTCGCCAACACGCAGGCCTACCAAATTGCAGGCAGGTGTCGGCTTCTCTTCTATTGAAGGTCCCTCCACAGACTCAATGGTTGAGGCATACGGCCACGTGCCAGCTGCAATACCATCAGTAATGCCGTTCATAGCATAAGAGTTATAGACTCTGAGTGTTTGGCGGTTGAGCAAGTCGCCACAAGGGTGGCTGAGCGAGCGGTCACAGGCATTGGTATCCCACACGAAGGGGAGCATTCCATGATTGATGCTATACTGACACACAGTCTTATACCACTGATAGATGGACAGGTTGTGCTTCTCCTGATCTTCTCCCGATGGCATGGTGCGCCAGATAGCAGCAAATTCGCCCAACAACACAGGAATTCCCTTGTCTACAAACTTCTTCTTCATCTTCTTGAACTGCTCAAGCATCCACGACTCCTCACCCCACGTTGCGTTGTGGATGGAGCCACTCACGTGGTTGCTCTTCCCCCAGTAGTAGGCCTGATGGCCCCACGGCTCATCTTGGATCATCATCGCGAAATTGTAAGGCGCATAGAAATGTACCTCCACCATCAAGGCATGGGGAGCCGTGTCTGTAGGCAACGTATTATACAATATGTTTGTCTGGTCTATGTCTGTCGAAGGCCCTTGCACCACCAACACACGACTTGCATTCCTCCCCCCCGTGGCACGAACAGCATCGATGAAAGCCTGTTCGTAGCGGAGCAACGCCTTTGTCTTGGCGGCATCATCCACGTTCGGCTCGTTCAGCCCCGCGAAGAGCAGATGATGATCATAGTCCTTGAAGCGTTCAGCTATCTGCGTCCACATTTTCGTCATGATAGAACAGTTTTTTGCCACAGTCGCCTCCGACACATCGCCAAAGCTGTTCTCCACCCAACCATTGTCCCAATGGTCATTCAGTACCACATAGAGACCAGCCTTGAAACAATAGTCCACAATCTCCTGCACTCGATCCATCCACGCCACATCAATCTGATTGTTCGTGTCGCTGTGCATATACCATGCACAAGGAATGCGCACCGCCCGGAATCCCTGCTCCTTCACGAAGTCGATAACCGCCTGCGAGGTCTTCGTGCCCTGCCACGTCGTTTCCCACTTCAGTCGGTTATTTTCCCATGTGCTTACGGCCTCCAGCGTGTTACCTAAGTTCCACCCGGGGTACATTTCGCAAGCAATATCCATGGCCGTCTGCCCTTTCACGCTCAACGAGACAAGAGCCATACAAAAGAAGACTTTTCTTTTCATATCTTATGATTTAGGTTCAAATGCTCGCCTTAAAACTACTCTCAGCAAGTCATCCGCCGTACAAATTTACAATGTTTCAGGAATAAACAAGATTTTTTTGACAAAAAAATGGAGAAAAATACTTTACAAAACACTGAATGTTGTGTATGTCCCAAAATAGGAGTAACTTTGCAAGTAGATTTACACCCTTGGCTATAAGGGAACAGCAGTAAAGTTATGGCTTTAATCTTCGACATCAAACGGTTTGCCATCAACGACGGGCCAGGCATCAGGACTACCATCTTCATGAAGGGATGTCCCCTGCGTTGCGTGTGGTGCCACAACCCCGAAGGGCTTTCTGAGAAACCCGTGAAGCTGTACACGAAGAAAAAGTGCATCGGATGCCAAAGCTGCGTAGAAGTCTGCCCTCAGCAAAACCTAGTGCTGACAGCCGATGGCATTCAAGATTTGGGCAACTGCATCGCCTGCGGAAAATGCACAGATGAATGCCCCACCCTCGCCTTGGAAATGGCTAGCAAGGAGTGGAAGATGGAAGAGCTGATGAAAGTGGTGGAGAAAGAACGCGCTGTGATGGAGGAAAGCGGCGGAGGCGTGACGGTGTGCGGCGGAGAGCCTATGATGCATACTGATTACCTGTGCGACTTGCTGGACGAACTGGGCAGAAGAAGCATACACAGAACTGTGGACACAACGCTGTTCTGCTCAGAAGAAAATGTGCGGAAAGTGGCTGAAAGATGCGAACTTTTCCTTGTGGACCTGAAGCTGATGGACAGCAAGGCGCATCAAAAGTTCACAGCCGTAAAAAACGAGAAAATCCTGCAAAACATACGGTTGCTGAGCGAACTGGGCAAACGCTTCTGGATTCGCATACCGCTCATTGTCGGCGTAAATGCAGATGACGGGAACCTGAAGGCATCGGCTGAATTTCTGGCAGCACTGCCCACCCACCCAGAGATGGTAAACCTATTGATATACCACGATGTGGGCAAAGGCAAGCATGCACGTCTGGGGACAGAATACAATCCAGAAAGCTACCCCATGGAGGCTCCATCGGAAGAAGTGCAGCAACACGCGTTAAGCATCATGCAGCAACATGGGCTGAATGCCAAGATTGGCGGATAACATTGTACACCTATTATATATAAATATGAGAATTACTATCAAAATAGGCAGCAACGTACTGACCAGACAAGACGGCTCGTTGGACGTCACCCGCATGTCGGCACTGGTTGACCAGATTGCCAGCTTGCGCAGCCAAGGGCACGAGATTATCCTCGTATCTTCGGGTGCTGTAGCGAGCGGACGAAGCGAACTAAAGCACATTCAGCACGACCTCGACTCTGTAGATCAGCGGCAATTATTTTCCGCAGTCGGACAGGCAAAACTCATCAACCGCTACTTTGAATTGTTCAGAGAATATGGCATCCCTGTCGGACAAGTGCTGACGACGAAAGAGATTTTTTCAGATTCGGAACACTGCAAGAATCAGGAGAACTGCATGCGCGTGATGCTGGAGAATGACGTTTTACCCATCGTGAATGAAAACGACACAGTTTCCATCACCGAATTGATGTTTACCGACAACGATGAACTTTCTGGACTTATCGCCAAAATGACACAATCCCAGATGCTTATCATCCTGAGCAACATCGATGGCATCTTTACAGGCAACCCAAGCGACCCTAACTCACGTCTCATCAGCATTGTTAAGCCAGGCAAGAATCTCGATGACTACATTCAAGCCAGCAAGTCGAGCGCAGGAAGAGGCGGCATGCAAAGCAAATCCTCGGTGGCCGCAAACACGGCTGCTGCTGGCATCAGCGTCGTCATCGCCAACGGCAAGAGAGATGACATCCTAATGAAGTTAATGAACGACAGAGACAACACCCCTTGTACTGAATTTTTATGTTAACAGAAATCTTTCAATCAGTGAAGGATGCCAGCATCGAGCTCGCCCTTCTCAACAACGATACCATCAACCAGATTCTGCTTGCCGTAGCAGACAAAGCTATTGCAGAAACGGACACGATTCTTGCAGCCAATGCCAAAGACCTCAGCCGGATGGATGAAGCCAATCCCATGTATGACCGCCTGAAACTGACTCGGGAACGGATTGAGGGGATTGCAGGAGACACACGCAATGTTGCCACACTTCCATCCCCATTAGGAAAAGTGCTGGCACATACGACTTTGCCCAACGGATTAGACTTAAAGCGCATAAGCGTCCCATTTGGCGTTATTGGCATCGTGTATGAAGCACGTCCCAATGTAACATTCGATGTCTTCGCCCTATGTCTCAAGGCTGGAAGCGCCTGCATCCTGAAGGGAGGAAAGGATGCGGATGACAGCAATCGCGCCATCGTCAGCCTTATTCGTTCCGTATTAAAAGATTTTGGCATCAATGAAAATGCCATCACGCTGCTTCCTGCCACCCACGAAGCAACTGGTGAATTACTGCATGCCAATGGATATGTTGACCTCGTCATTCCTCGTGGCAGCAAACGCCTTATCGACTTCGTGCGTCAAGAAGCGTCTGTTCCTGTCATCGAAACGGGAGCAGGAGTTTGCCATGCCTATTTTGACAAAGACGGTGATATAGAGAAAGGAGCGCGCATCATCAACAACGCCAAGACAAGGCGCGTCAGCGTCTGCAATGCGCTCGACTGCACCCTTATCCACGAAGAGCGTCTTGCCGACCTCCCTGCTATTTGTGCCCCCCTGCAAGATAGCAACGTGCTGATATATGCAGACGAAGCATCTTTATCGACACTTACAGGAAACTACCCTGCCAACCTGCTCAAACCTGCTTGCGAAGAGAGCTATGGAACAGAATTTCAGTCCTATACCATGGCACTGAAAGCCGTCAAGTCCGCTGATGAAGCCATTCGGCACATTCGCAAATTCGGTTCTGGACATTCAGAGTGCATCATCACCGAAAACCACGCCACAGCAGACCTGTTTCTCGCACAAGTGGATGCTGCCTGCGTCTATCACAACGCACCAACAGCATTTACTGACGGCGCCCAGTTTGGACTCGGTGCAGAAATCGGCATTTCAACCCAGAAGCTCCATGCTCGCGGTCCTATGGCTCTGGAAGAAATCACAACTTATAAATGGATTATCGAAGGAGATGGGCAAACAAGACCGAAATAAGTAATCCAACGTGAGTTCGACGAATTAAAAAGTTGCATGAGCTAACTTAAACAAAAATAAGATTCACGTTGTTTTAGCATTCACCGTTCGCATAATATTTAAAGCACCGCGCACGAAATATTTAAAACACGGTGCTTTAAATATTATACGAACGGTGGATATGTAGAGAACAGCATGCTTTATGCTAATTCATCGAACTCACGTTAGTCCATCATAACAAAAAATAGAGAAGCGAAGATTTGAACATCGTTTTTGGCAATCCTGCCACAGCGTTCAAATCTTCGCTTCTCTATCGTATATCACTTACCTTATTTCACTTCTTCAAAATCAATATATGTTCCTTCATTTTGCCCAAACACTTTAACTTCGGGCGCATGGCCAGCATCCTCTTTTTTAGTTTTATTAGCAGTTCGGGAAAAATTGTCGTACGAAGATGACGTTTTGGCAGAGCTTTTCTGCGACTTTTTCTTCCCCCAGCCCGTCAATTGGCAAAAGATGTTTTTCAAATTGGCAAAGCCACCCAACAACTTGCTCAACAGGTATGCGCCCATGAACAAAAGCGCCAATATACAGAAAAGAACAAAAAATATAATTCCTAAAACAATTGCAGACATATATCAACTTTTAGTCATTTAGAGGGAGAACATCCTCCCTTAATCTTTTTTTGACAAATATGATGCCAAAATAGACATAAAGACATAAAGTCCGATACACCCTGCCACACCTCGAATCAAGCCAATCCACACCCCTTCAGCAGAAGCACCAGCAATCGCCCCTGCCGCCAAGATAACAACAGAAAGACCCAAGAAGATGAATTTCACCTTATCCGTCTTCCACGACAGGCTCTTGAAAGCGAACATCGGAACCTCGCAAACCAAAAGCCAGCAGAAGAGCACCATGAAAAGGAACAGGAAAAACGCATTGAAACGTGGGCTTGTCAACCATTCTTCACTACTGGCCAACAATGCCCCCCAGAATATCGCATTTGCAGGAGTTGGCATACCAATAAATCCTGTGTGCTGACGCTCATCAATGTTAAACTTAGCCAGACGCAATGCAGAAAAAGCCGCCACAAGGAAAGCAGTAAAAGGCATCACGCTGAAGAAGAATTCAGTTGCCATCCATTCTGGATAAGCAACTTTGCTGAACAATGAGAAAAGCATGGCTGAAGGAGCGACGCCAAATGTCACACAATCGGCCAACGAATCCAGTTCTACTCCCATTTTACCACTCACACCAAGAGCACGGGCAACCATGCCATCGAAAAAATCGAAAAAAGCACCCAGCAAGACAAAAAGAAAGGCATACTGGAAACCTCCATAAAAAGCACAATAAGTTGCTATACAGCCACAAATCAGGTTACAACATGTGATGATATTGGGAATATGCTTTTTCATATTTAAAATTATAAAGGATTAAGAAAATTTATCCGCGAATGTCCTTTATTTAAGACGAGCAATCAGCGTTTCGTCACCAACTGTCGCCTGCCCCATCTTCACCAGAACTTCCGTTCCAAGAGGCAGATACACATCCACACGGCTACCAAACTTGATGAATCCCATGTGGTCGTCAATATAGCACTCCTCGCCGACTTTAGGATAAGTAACAATCCTACGAGCCATAGCCCCCGCTATCTGACGCGCCATCACTTCCTCACCATGAGGAGTACGAATCACCACCATAGAGCGTTCGTTTTCCGTACTTGCCTTAGGAAGATAGGCTTTCATGAAATTACCATTCTGATGCCCTACCTTAACAATCGTTCCTTCACATGGAATCCAATTGGCATGCACATTGGTCAAGCTCATGAATATCGAAATCATCAATCGCTTATCATGGAAATATTCCATTTCCTCAACCTCCTCAATCACAACCACATGACCATCAGCTGGCGCAACAATGGACTTATTCGTGGGTCCGTTAAACATACGTATAGGACAACGGAAAAAGTTGAGCAATATGCCATAAACGATTACAACCAACGCAATGATAACATACGACCCCCAAGACAATGTGTCGCGGGAGAACCATGCCAATAAAATGACAAGAACTGCCAGACATCCCGAGTAGAGCAACGTGTGCTTACCCTCATGGTGTAAACGTATCTTGTTTCTGCGTTTATTGCGAATCAGCGGTTTTTCTTTTGACATTATAGTTTTAAGTTATACTGTTTCCTCTACAAGATTCAATGCAAAGATACAAAATTATTTGGAACTCCCCACCTATAATTCATGTTTTTTTCAAAAAAGTCAGACAAAACACTTTTTTCATTCATTTTTCCACAAAAGTTTTTGGGAAATCCAAAAAAAGCCATAACTTTGCACCCGCATTCGGAAAAGGAAACCCATTTTCCCCGAACGCATAGAGGATTGTGCTATGGTGTAATGGTAACACTACAGGTTTTGGTTCTGTCATTCCAGGTTCGAATCCTGGTAGCACAACCCGAGATGGAATCTCCGACATCTCAATGTCCAAAAGATTTTTTCTCGCCATCGGACTTGTAGCTCAGTTGGTTAGAGCAACAGACTCATAATCTGGAGGTCCCTGGTTCAAGCCCAGGCTGGTCCACTTTAAAAATCAAGCACTTACAAAGATTTTGTAGGTGCTTTTTCTTTTCTTGGTGAACATAAGGTGAACATAGAATAATAAAAGTGAACTTGGGGTAACCTTCCGAAATTCAATGTGATTTTTTGTGAGTTTACGAAATTAATAAGTGAGTTATTGCGCACATATACATCTACCACACAATAGCTAAGTGTGAACCTTTGGGAACAACGAACCCGCTAACAATCAGTATTGTTGCTAAAAATCAGTGGGTTTATATGATACGTTGTTAATCCTGATAAGATGAACTCTTTTGTATAAGCCTATTCTAAAATACACATGCGATTTTACCTTTTTATGTTATCTAGAACTGTTTTTTACTACAAAAAATGTTATTAGTCATGACCTATATCTTAATTATCTGAAATAAACAACAATACATTCCACTCAAAAAAATGTCGAAATGACACCCTTACAACTTTGCGTTATTTTTCGTGCCTTTGTCGGCTGAAGAGCATAAAGTTCTTCCTTTATATGAAAAA
>JAFWAX010000007.1 GCA_017507385.1 Bacteroidaceae bacterium
AATCTTGATATTTTCTCGATTTCCTTTGACAAGTGCCACGGAATGACCGAAACGTTCCACTACAGAAGCATCATCCGTAAAGAAATCTGTGTATTGCTGCTTGTAAGCCTCTCGCAAAAGAGTGGCACCGAATACCTGAGGGGTCTGGACTAACTGATAATCACTGCGAGGAACTGTCTCCGAAGCACCATTTCCCGTGATGTGACGAATGGTCTCAACCACATCAATCACAGGAACGACAGCACCAGAATTCGCCGCTTCATCGTAACAAGCGCCAATGGTTGTCACCGATGCGAAAGGACGGACTCCGTCATGCACTCCAATGAGCGACACAGCCTCATCTACTTTAGAGAGCCCGTTCTTCACTGAATGGAAACGAGTCTCGCCCCCATTGGCAATGACATGAGGTTGAGAAAAGTTGTACTGACAACAAAGCTGCTGCCAATAACCTTGCTGACTCTCAGGAAGAACGAGCACAATCTGCATCGTCTCGTCATACTCAAGGAATCGGTCGATTGTGCGCATAAGAACAGGCTTTCCTCCAACTGGAAGAAATTGCTTGGGAATATCGCCCCCCATACGCAGGCCTTTGCCACCTGCCACTATCACAACGGCTTTAGAGATCGCCATACATCATGCCTTGCTTCAGTCCTTCTGCCACCTCTGCTCCGCAGAAATGCTCCACGATAGCATAACCCAATGCCAAAGCGGCAGCAGGACCTTTGCCTGTGAACATCAATCCGTCACGCTCCACAAGAGCGGCTGTATATTCTGCACCTGTGAGATACTGCTCGAAACTGGGATAGCAGGTCATCTTCTTGCCTTGAGCAAGACCAAGGTTGCCATACACCATTGGTGCTGCACAAATGGCCGCAAGCGCCTTCCCTGCCTCACTATGGGAAAGGATGACGCTGCGAAGTCCCTCGTGAGCATCGAGATTGGTTGAACCGGGCATGCCGCCAGGAAGGAACAGCATATCTGCATCGCTATAGTCATTATCTGCAAACATGGAGTCTGCCACAATGCCAACGCCATGAGCGCCGGCAACGGTAAGCTGATCGGTAATGGACACGGTCTTTACTTCAAGGCCTGCACGACGGCATACATCGATAGGCCCGAGGGCTTCAACTTCTTCGAAGCCAGTGGCGAGAAATACGTAAATCATCATTCTATGTTTTTCAATCCTTTTCTTATTGTAATTTAAATCGATAAGTTATCGTTCCTTTTTCTGTTTTTTCTCCTTCCGAGAATTTTGACTGCTTTGCTGCGGCAATTGCAGCATTCTTCAAGGCTACAGATGAAGTCGTGCTACTCAACACGCTTGCATTGGCTACTGCGCCCGAAGCACTCACTTGAATGGAAACAACGATTGTTCCTTCACTGCTTGAATCAGCATATTGAGGTTTAGCAAGATAGACCGCTATACGATTGGCAACTTGAGCAGATGTGCCCGTACCCAATCCGCCAACACCAGTAGCTGCACCCTGATTGCTATTACCCGTCGGAGCGCCTTGATTGCCCTCGCCAGCCGTATGTCCACTGCTACCCTTGTTGCCAGCATTGCCAAATGCACCAGCCACACGGCTATTGGCAGCAGCTGCGGCTTTACGGTCTGCTTCCGCTTTTCTGCGCGCTTCCTCTTCCGCCTTCCTGCGTGCAGCTTCCTCAGCTGCCTTGCGAGCGGCTTCTTCGGCAGCACGTCGCGCAGCCGCCTCTGCCTCAGCTTTCTTGCGAGCAGCTTCTTCGGCGGCACGCTGAACTGCTATAGACTTTTCTTGTTCCTGAGTCATGAGATCTTCAGGCTCTGGAACTGGTTCAGGCTCCGGCTCCGGAATGGGAGCTGAGACTTCAGGAGCGTCCTCCGCAACAGTCTCTTCTACCTGCTCCTCCATATTCTGAACCTCATCAGCAGAAGCTGGCAAACCACCCAAGTCATCCCCTGCAGCGTCCTCCACTTGTCCAAGAAGCACAGGTATGCCATCCTCGTCTTTCTCGTCTGGCTGAACAGCTGTCAAAGTAAGAAAAGCAAGGAGCAAGACAAGAATGACATGCACCACTAATGTCACTAAACCTGCCTTTATTTTATCTTTCTTATCTTTCATTGTCTTGATGGAGGGCGTGTAGCAAGAACCATCTTGAAGTGATTCTCGTTTGCTATATTCAGAATCTCAACGACATTCTTATAAGGAACGGCCTCATCTGCATAAA
Source organism: Bacteroidaceae bacterium (assembly GCA_017507385.1). Lineage (GTDB taxonomy): Bacteria > Bacteroidota > Bacteroidia > Bacteroidales > Bacteroidaceae > Minthosoma. The sequence goes on from JAFWAX010000007.1 coordinate 2,209, forward strand.
GAGAGACAAAAAGCTCGGTAGAGTCATTCACCTGAGCACCAAGCACTTCTGGAAGTTCTTCCAAAGTAACAGGAACTTCTTTTTCCTTTCCAGGTGCAGCATAGATGTTCAAGTCTTTATCAATAATGACACGCGCCGCAGCCTTGACTGTCGTCTGCTTTTTTCCCTGAGGCAAAAGAACCTTGATGGCATTGGGCGACACCATGGTGCTCGTAATCATAAAGAAAATGAGCAACAGGAATATAATGTCGGTCATTGACGCCATGTTGAACGTCGGAGTGACCTTGATACGTCTCTTAAACATAGGCGACTACTCTTCTTCGCTTACGATATCCATGAAAGTCAAAGACTTTGCCTCTATCTCGTTAACAACGCTATCCACCTTGGCAACAAGATAATTATAACCAAACAGCGCTATAATACCTACAACCAATCCGCCAACAGTGGTAATCATCGCCTGATAAATACCACCAGAAAGAAGACTGATGTCGATATTGCCGCCAGCATTACTCATCTGCCAAAAAGCCTCGACCATGCCAATCACAGTGCCCAAGAAACCAATCATCGGCGCACCGCCTGCAATGGTTGCGAGAACGGGAAGACGCTTTTCCATGATGGCGATTTCAAGGTTTCCTGTATTTTCTATCGCTGTCTGAATTTCTGCCGCGGGCTTGCCTATGCGGCTGATGCCACGTTCTATAATTCGAGCGGCAGCGGTATTGGTCACACGGCAGAAGTTAACAGCTGACTTGACATCGCCGTTTTTGATGTAATCGCGAATGCGGTCCATAAAAAGCTTATCATCCTTGCCGGCATTGCGAATAGCAAGGAAACGTTCCACAAAAATGTACACTGCAATGACTGAGAGGACGGCAAGGACAACCATAATCCAGCCACCTTTCGATGCGAGCTCAAGAATGCTGAGTTCTTCCATAATGCTTTAATTTAGTATAAATTATCAATTAGAAATTAGCGAATATCTGCATCAATACGCAATTTGTCAATTTCCAATTGCCTATTATCAATTAAAATCTGTACCTTTGCGTATGATTCTTTTGCAAAAGTACGCTTTTTTCACGCATAAGACAAATAAAAACTCTTAAATATGACTAAAAAAATGAAGTTTGCACTCTTTGGCAACGTGTATCAGGAACACAGCTGTACCTCCGTACAAAAGTTCTTCAACATAGCACGAATAAAGGAGGCAGACATTGCCATATCTGAACAGTTTTACCTTTTTCTGCACGAACATCTGAAAGTTGATATTCCCGAGTGTGAAATCATTAAAGACAACCATTTCACAGCAGACTATGTGCTGTGTATAGGTGGTGACGGAACATTTCTGGATGTTGCGAACAGAGTGGGAGACAAGCAGATTCCAATCATCGGCATCAATACCGGCCGATTGGGATTTTTGGCAAGTTTCTCCCCTGACAGCATAGAGGAGACCATTGAAGACATCTATGCTGATCGCTTCAACGTGGAGCAGCACAGCGTACTGCAAATTTCGTGTGACGAGTTCCAACTGAAGGACTATCCTTGTGCGCTCAATGAGATTGCCATTCTGAAACACGACATCTCGTCTATGATATCCATCCACACAGACATCAACAACGAGCATCTCACCACCTATCAAGCTGACGGACTAATCATTAGCACCCCAACAGGAAGTACAGCTTACTCGCTCAGTGTAGGCGGTCCTATCATTGTGCCCCAAAGCGACACCATCTGTCTCACGCCCGTTGCTCCACACAGTTTGAACATGCGTCCTATCGTTCTATGTGACAACAGCGAAATCACGCTGAAGGTGGAAAGCCGCAGCAGCAGCTTCCTCATATCGCTTGATGGACGAAGCCAAAGCTACCCTGACAACATCCATTTGCGGATACGCAAGGCACCCTATTGCATCAATGTGGTCACTCGGCAAGGACAAAGTTTCTATTCCACATTAAGAAGGAAAATGATGTGGGGAGCTGACAGCAGAGTATAACAGCATGAAAAGGAGACGATCGCAACATCCCATCAAACAGATTTTGTTATGGTTATGGAAGCATCACAAGGTCTGTCGAACACAAGCCATTCTGAATGTACTGATTGGCCTTGCTCAAGTTGGCCTTGGATTGTTGAGTGTTGATGCCATACGTTCACTCACAGACATCGCGACCCACGCCAAAGAAGGAAGCATCTTATGGACAGCCATTGCATTAGGCGTCATATACTTGCTGGAACTTTTACTGCACATAGCCTCGACATGGATTAGTGCGGCCTTAGGGGTTAAAACACAAAATACAACACAACATTTTTTCTTCCATCGCCTGCTCAAGGGGAAGTGGAATGGCATAGAAAAATACCACAGCGGAGATGTGCTAAACCGCTTGTTTAGCGATGTAAATGACATCGTAAACCTGATGACAGAGGTGCTGCCAACAGTCATCATCGTCATCACTCAGCTACTTTCATCATTCATCTACCTCTACATCATGGACAGCAATTTGGCCATGATTGTCATTATTGCTTCTCCCGCCTTCATCCTCTTTTCACGCATTTACTTCAAAAAAATGCGGCGTATCGTACGCACCATCAAGGACAGCAATTCTGCTATACAATCCATCATACAAGAAAGCATTATCCACAAGATGGTAATTAAAGTTCTGGAACGAGAAAACACCATGGCTAATCGTCTGGAGCAGAGACAAAACCTGTTGCGCAAACAAATCAAAAGCAGGGCTAAATTTTCCATTCTTTCCAAATCGCTGGTCAATATCGGATTCACTGGTGCCTTCCTGGCTGCACTCGTTTTTGGACTGTTCCAACTGCAAGAAGGACTTATTACAGTCGGTGTCCTGATGGCATTCACACAACTCGTCAGCCGCATACAGCGCCCCATGCTTGATGCAGCAAGGCTGCTGCCCGTACTCGTCAACAGCATGACATCGTGCGAACGACTGATGGAACTGGAAAACTTGCCTTTGGAAGAAAAAAGAGAGCCTATACATCTGGATGGTGAAATAGGCATCCGATTCAACAATGTTTCTTACGCCTACCCTTCTTGCAACCACACTGTCATCAATAATTTCTCACACGACTTCAGACCTGGCAGTTTTACAGCCATACTGGGCGAAACTGGCACAGGAAAAACAACCCTGATACGCTTGATTTTAGCACTTATCTCACCCATCGAAGGAAACGGAGAAGCATATACCAGTCAGCAGTCGCTACGACTTTCTGCTGCACTGCGCAACAATTTCTCATACATTCCACAAGGAAACACACTCTTCTCTGGCAGCATCCGTGAAAATCTCTTGATGGGAAATCCCCAAGCAACTACCGACGATATGCGGCAGGCTCTGCATACAGCCATGGCTGATTTTGTCTTTGAACTCCCCGACGGCCTTGACACCAAGTGCGCAGAACAAGGAGGAGGATTGTCGGAAGGACAGGCACAGCGCATTGCCATTGCCCGTGCCATCTTGCACCCCTGCAAGGTGCTTTTGCTCGACGAAGCTACGTCTGCACTCGATGTTGAGACAGAAAAAAAGCTGCTTGAAAACCTCAAGCAGCATTTCAAAGGCAGCACCATCATCTTCGTCACTCATCGCCTTGCAGTTGTCGACTTCACTTCTGACGTCATTAAAATGACTAAATCATAGTCTTTCACGAGGGAAGCAACACGACTCCTTCTTTCTTCATGCCATCGATCTTGATGGCAAGGGGTACTTCAAAGCGCACATGGCGCACATGGTCTGTCTCCTCTATGGCTGGCAGAGAGTTGAGAACTGTCTGATTATAAATGCCATCACCAAGAAAATCATTGACCGTAAAATAACCAACACCCATGCTTGTCAGGTTCTGGAAGAAATGCGTTCCTTGACTGGGCTCTACACGGAAATTGCGCAGGCCTGCTTCAACAATCACTTTAGCCGCCGAGATGTTAGGCCACTTGACAGGAACACCTAACCAAGAATCGCTCGACCCCCATCGTCCAGGACCCACCAGCACATAGTTTTCACCCCTCTGAAGGAAACCGCGGTTGATTCGTTCCACCTCATCCGCTATCACCGGATTATTGGCTGCATTATAATTTTCCGTCTTGATGTAAACCACATCATACACATCATTGACAATACCATGTCCAATTGCATTATGACTACGGATAAGACACTCTGAATCAGGAATATCCACAATATTTTCATCCAACTGCATCATATTATCCACCATCGGACGAATTTGCAGCAAGAAGAATTCACCGCTCTTGTCTTCATGCAGATTGACCGCAAATTCAATTTCAACAGGGCGTCCCATTTCCTCCTGTCCATACTTCAAAACCTTCCGTAACAATTCGGGCAAAGGGAACACTCCATTTTGCAAAACACCTGAGAATGAAATGATTTTACGATTCTTTCCTTCATAATAACCATCATATATACATTGGTCATAAGGATCATAAGTAGAGACAATCCAGCGCAATGAACCCTCTCGGTCAGCCTCCCGAACTGCCACTTTCTTCAAGTTGAAAGCATCATCTACCTTAAATTGCAATCGACCTTCTCCATCAGCAGAAAGGTCCAAAGCAAGTTCCTGGTCTAATGCGTAAAACATCGTCTGCGTTTCACGCAAGGCTATTTCCATTTCACTGGTTTGCAGCACCTTGTCTGGATGAGAAGGGCAAACACGAAGGCAAAGTCCGCCATCCACAATATACTTTCCTAAGCCAAGAGCCAATTCAACTATTCCCTCTTCTGCTTTTTCATCACCTATCGGATAATAGTTGATGCTGCGTCCCACACCTGAAATTGTCGGATAGAAACCACTTGCATATTCCTGACCCACAACCTCTTGCAGAATTACGGCCATTTTCTCCTGATCAATGACATTCGACGTAGCAACCATATAATCTTTACTCGCACGGTAAAAGACGCTGGCATATACACCCTTAATAGCATTAGAGAGCATTTCTAGGCGCTTATACTTATCTTCAATGCAAGGAATCATATAAGTAGAATAAATACCCGCAAACGGCTGATAATGACTATCCTCCAGCAAAGAAGAAGAACGGATGGCAAGGGGAGCATTCACCACATCAATAAACGACATCAAGTCATAAACAAGATTCTCCGGCAAATGTCCACGCAAGAAACTCTGAAGAATTTCCTCATCAGGCAAATCTGACAAAGCAACCTCATAAAGCCCATTGTTCTCCATAAACTCATCAAAGATATCCGTACAGAGAACAACAGTCTTAGGTATTGACACGCCAACGTGTTCATAATCATTCAAATCAGTCCTTCGTTTAATGATATTGTCAAGAAAAGCAAGACCTCTACCCTTTCCTCCCAACGAACCTTCTCCAATACGGGCGAACTGACTGTAGCAGTCAAATCGGTCACGGTTGAATATCGCCACGACGCCGCGATTCTTCATCTTGCGGTAGCTGACAATCGCATCAAAGATGTATTGCCGATGCGCATCCACATCACTTTCCACCTTCCAAGTAATCTTCTTCAAGAACTCCGCCACTGGGAATATGGCACGTGATGAAAGCCAACGAGATACATTGTTATGACGCAGATGATAACTCAGCGAGTCAGCAGGAAGAGAAAAAATCTTATTCTGAAGTTCCTTCAAGTTGCAGACACGAGCAATCTCCTGCATCGTGTCAGGGTTACGAAAGATAAAATCACCGAAACCGAAATGCTTCGTCAGCACATCCTTGATATCCTGACTCAACTTCTTGGAATTCTTGTCAATAAATGCAGCCTTGCACTTGTCTGCATAAGCCTTTTTATCCACCTCACTCGAATCAAGAACCAGCGGCACATACTCATCCACCCCACGAATCGCGCTCAGCAACTTATAGCCAGCCAACTCATCCTTCTCCACATCACCTTCCGACATTGGGAAACGGCAATCGCTAATCACGCCCAGCACATTATTGCTGAACTTTGAATACAAAGACCAAGCCTCCTCATAGGTACGAGCAAGCACAATCTTTGAACGGCCACGCATACGAAGCATCTCCAACTGAGAATTAAGAGCCTCTGTCGCAAATTCCAGACTCTGCTGAAGCACAAACTGATACAGGTTGGGAAGCAACGAAGAATAAAAACGAATGCTATCTTCCACAACAAGAATCATCTGCACTCCAGCCGCCAAATCATTCTCCAGATTCATCTTATCCTCTATCAACTTGATAATCGACAACAAAAGCTCCGTATTACCCAGCCAGCAAAAAACATAGTCAAATGTGCTCAAATCCTCATTTTCCATTCTGCGCGTAATACCATGCGAGAACGGAGTCAGCACCACAATTGGCAATGCTGGAAACTCATTCTTGATGTCACGAGCAATGTCAAACACATCATTATTATCTGTACCAGGCATACAGATTACGAGGTCAAAAGACTTTGTCTTAATCAACAGTTCTGCCTCTTTCTTTGATGCAGCACGCTTAAAACGAGGTGGATAGCGCAACCCAAGCTTGGCATATTCGTCAAAAATCTTTTCATCCACACGTCCATCATCTTCCAACATAAAAGCATCATACGGATTTGCCACAAGAAGAACGTTAAATACACGTTTCTGCATCAAATCCACAAACTTTGTCTCCCGTAAAATCGGATATTTATTCTCCAAATAAGCCATAAGATGAAACGATTAAAAGTCAATCGCAAAGGTACACATAAAATGGCAGAAAACCAAAAAGGAAGCAAGCATTCTACAAAGCCAATCACAGAAGAAGAAAAAAAATGCTTATACATTCATTCCGAGACCATTCTCACACCCCTCCTCATCGCAGTGCCCCACAGCGATGAGGAGCAGGACGGAAGCGCCGGCAGAGGGAGCGGAACTGCACCCGGCAGGGCAAGGGATAGACCAGAGACCAGAATGAGGACGGAGGCAGGGACAGGGCAAGGGGAAGGAACGGAGGCTGGAACTGGGACTGGGAACAGGAACTGGCAGCACACAAAAAAAAGAGGAGCCTCCGCAGCTTCTTTTCGCTGCGGAGGCTCCATCGAAGAAGGCGGCGACCTACTCTCCCGCATTGCGGTGCAGTACCATCGGCGCGCC
>JAFWAX010000062.1 GCA_017507385.1 Bacteroidaceae bacterium
CTCAGAAATTTGTTCCTTTGTAAGTAACATAAGTTGTAATTTTTGATTTGGACACCCAAAATTACAAACTTGTCAGGACTAGCCAAACATGGCTGGTCCTTTTTTTATACTTAACTCAGACACACTTTTCGAAACAGTATCTTATCCTGCAATCGCAGCTGTAAAAAAATGATGACATGAATTTGTCAAACTCACGTTACTTTATGCCTAATTAAGATGAAGGGCGCAACGTAATTAAGATGAAGAGTGCAACGCAATTAGGATGAAGGGCGCAGCTCTAATCGATGTAAAACCCATCAAAATGAAGGCTTTTCTATACACTACTTTATAGAGTGTGCCATACGTGTTTTCACAGTCTTCTTAAATTGCAGATAATATGAAAGCCCTGCCACAGTAAGACAAAATGGATATGACCACCAAATGCCGAGTGCTCCCATACCGAGGGTAAATGCCAGAAAATAAGCCAAAGGAATACCTATAAGCACAAAAGAAATAAAAGCAAAAAGCATCATGGGGCGAACATTTTCAACAGAACGCAAAGCATTTGCGTAGGTTATTTGGAGGCAATCGCCTATCTGATAGCAAAGAAAAGCGGGCATAAAAGTCAGAAGCAGATTCGCAACTTCTTGGCTGGAAGTAAAAAGACGTGCAATAGGAGTAGCCGCACAATAAATGACAAAAACAATAATAACGCCGAAAGCAAGAGACATCTTGAAAGCAGCAGCTGCTGTTTTGCGAACCTCGTCCCAATTGTTTATTCCTCTGTAATGCGCCATGCGAATAGCTGCTGCGGCTCCTATACCATAATATACCATAAATGCGAGCGTGCTGATTGTGCCCATGACCTGATGGGCAGCAAGGGCTGTGACCCCAATCCATCCCATAAAGATGGCACTAATACTGAAGGCACAGGTTTCAAGACTGAGCTGAACAGAAATGGGTATGCCAAGACGAAGCAGAGAAGCCATACCACGCCAAGTAAGTTTGAGAGATTGAGAATGTGTTTTTATCTGCTGAAAGTCAAAAATTTTCTGTAGCGACCCTCTAACGATAGCAAGGTACATCAAGAGAGGCATTGACATGCGTGCTGCAAGCGTTGCAATGCCGGCTCCAAAAAGTCCTAAATCTAACACAAAAATAAGGAAGTAGTTCAGAATGATATTGAGAATGTTGCTGCCTACCATTGTCCACATGGGTGTCTTTGTGTCGCCCAGGGCATCAAAGAACTGTTTCATCGAATTGAAAAGTGAAAGGAATGGCAAAGAGATAAGCAGAGCAATGAAATATGGACGAATAAGCGGCAGAAGCTCAATGGGCTGACCGAGATGGTCAATGTTGCAATAGAGTACGAGGAGCAACAAAACCACAATTATGCTTGCCAACAGATTAACGACATTGCTCTCACGAAAAACGCGCAGCAATCTGCAGAACTTCCCCTGACTACAGAGAGCACCTGCGATAGGAGTTGTTGCATAAGATATGCCGAGCAAACAATAAAGGCTAAGGTTGAAAATATTATTGACGAAGCTCGCTGCCGAGAGTTCAGACGTTCCATACTGCCCCACCATGATAGTATCAGCCCAACCTTGAATAATGGTACCCAACTGCGCAATAACAATAGGATACGCAAGGAGGAAAACTGCTTTCGTCCGACCACTTTTTTTCATAAAAATAGCTTAACGCTTTCTTAACTCTCCTTCTGCGAGATGGTTGAAATCGTAATACCACCAGTATGTTTTACCAAACTCCCGATGGGTTTTGTTGATACGTTCCGTCTCATTTGACAAGCCTGCTTTCCTCTCGTGATATTCTTTGAATTGCATGACAAAATCCTTATCTTTGAAAACAGCTATCGTATCACCATCAACCACAAGTTTTCCTTGTATAGCATAGTCAGAATCGCCAACAAGCAAAAGGGCTTCACGATAAGATTTTGGCAGATTTTCGTAAGCGTCAACTATAGTGTCAGATAGATTGTAATAGAGAGGCAACTCATCATAGAAATCCTTCAACTTTCTGTCAAGCAAAAGACTACACAAATAGTAATCAATCGTATGTTGGTTCCATAGCGAATCTGTAAATACCAACTGGTAGTATTGGCTGGCGCTCTTCACGTTCTTGCCACAATACGCACCCAAGAACGCACATATATCCTGTGAAGAAATTCTATTATAAAAAAATGTATCAGCCACATTCAAAAGCCCTTGCGAGCCATAATGCTGAGGATATTCAAAGAGACGTTCTGCCAGCAGCCCTTGACGCTCCAAGGCATACATACGCAACCGGGTCAGGCGTGGCGTGGTACGAAGAGATTTTTCCCCCACCTCTGCTGCTGCCGCATAATCTTTTTCAAGGATGAGTCTCTCCGTCTTTAATTCGTAATGATACACATCTGGAGTTTTGGGAATACTACCTGTTACCAACATCAGAAAGAACAAAATGATGTAGTTGGGATACATTTGAGACTTCAAGTCAAAAGTATAGACGTTATAATCATCACAAAATTTTCTTACAACAAAAACAAATAAGACATAAAACAGCAAAACTAATGGAGCAATCCACACCCATTCACCTAATGTAAAACTGACAAGTACCTCTTTATTGACATTGGTAAGGATGGCAAGAATCAGCATAGATGGCAAATAGGAAAACGCATGCCAACGCGAAGGCAAACCTGAAGCCATAGCTACTAACCACTGTACAATCTGCAATACAATCGTAGTAATAATTGCACCCCAAAATAAATCGTAAGATGTAACTCCTCGAGAATAGACGAATTGTGCTTCAGCAAGAATTTCTCCTTGCAAGAAATAGAGGTAGCAAAAAGAAAATAGCATGAACAGAATTCCGCAGGAATAACGAATCAGTCCTGCGGTCTTCTGCTTGCGTGCTCTGTATGAATTCTCTCTCATTCTATATTTTTACGAAGTACTACTGCTGAACGAGCAGGTATGTAAAGCTTGAGCCATCCTTTTCCATCACGCTCATAGATCGGGTCGTAATTGGTGAAATGACGAACGGAATCATCAGCAAGGTCATTGCCGCCAAAGAGCTTATTGTCGGTATTGAGCACAACATCATAACTGCCATGAGGAACAATGAAGCCGTAGTCGGTATAAGACCTGCTGGGCGAGAAGTTAAACACAAACAGGAGGTCGCCACGCGAATAAGCAAGTATTTGATCACCATCATTATGCCACACTTCCACAACAGGTGTTTTCTGGAAATTCTTCACCAACTTAATAGTTGAAAGCATCGCTTCGTCAAAATCTCCTAAATAGTGATAACACAGCTCTTTATTATCGACAAGATTCCATTGACGACGTGCATACTTATATCCCCAACCGTTACCTTCACGTGGGAAGTCAATCCATTCAGGATGACCAAATTCATTTCCCATAAAATTGAGATAACCACCATTCATGGTAGATGCGGTAAGCAAGCGAATCATTTTGTGAAGAGCAATACCACGATTAGCCATGAAATTCTCATCACCCTTCTTGAAGTGCCAATACATATCAGCATCAATAAGGCGGAAAACAATGGTCTTATCACCAACCAAAGCCTGATCATGACTCTCCGCATAGGAAATAGTCTTCTCATCCTGTCTGCGGTTTGTTGTTTCCCAGAACATAGAAGATGGCTTCCAATCTTCATCCTTAAGCTCCTTAATGGTCTTAATCCAATAGTCAGGAATATTCATCGCCATGCGGTAATCAAAGCCATAGCCACCATCTTTGAATGGAGCTGCAAGTCCAGGCATGCCTGAAACTTCTTCTGCAATGGTAATAGCCTTTGGATTGACTTCATGAATAAGAAGGTTTGCAAGTGTGAGGTATGCAATCGCCTCATCGTCTTCATGCCCATTGTAATAATCTCCATAACCACCGAAGGCTTCGCCAAGACCATGGCTGTAGTACAGCATAGATGTTACACCATCAAAACGGAATCCGTCAAACTTGAACTCTTCAAGCCAGTACTTGCAGTTAGAAAGAAGATAATGAATCACCTCGTTCTTGCCATAGTCGAAACACAGGGAATCCCAGGCGGGATGCTCTCGGCGTCCGCCTTGCATAAAGTACTGACATCCATCTCCCGCAAAATTTCCAAGCCCTTCAAGTTCATTCTTAACAGCATGAGAATGAACAATGTCCATAATGACCGCTATACCCATCTCGTGTGCAGCATCTATCAACTCTTTCAATTCTTCAGGTGTTCCGAAACGGCTAGAAGGCGCAAAGAAATTGCTAACATGATATCCGAAAGAACCATAATAAGGGTGCTCTGCTATTGCCATGATCTGAATGGCATTATAGCCATCTTTCTTGATGCGTGGCAACACATTGTCTTTGAACTCGATATATGTGCCCACCTTCTCGGCATCTTGTGCCATGCCTATATGGCATTCATAAATGAGCAGCGGTGCTATGTTGGGCTTAAAGTTCTTTTTCTTGAACACATAAGGTGCGTCTGGCGCCCAAACCTGTGCGGAGAAAATCTTTGTGGCCTCATCTTGAACAACCCTGTTGGCATACGACGGGATTCTCTCCCCTTCTCCACCTTCCCATTTCACTTTTAGCTTATAAAGATCCCCATGATGCATCTGGCCTTTCTTGAGATGAATTTCCCAGTTTCCGTTGTCCTTACGTGTCATTTTATAAGCATCCAGCTCGTGCCAATCATTAAATTGCCCTACGACATATATCTCTGTAGCATTAGGCGCCCATTCTCTCAATGTCCATCCTTTGGAAGTCTTGTGAAGTCCAAAATACAGATATCCGCTGGCAAAATCTGAAAGACTTTGTTTACCAGCCTGAGTCAATTCAGACAGTTTGTCCAGCGCATGCTGATGACGCCCAACTATGGCTCCTTCAAATGGTTCGAGCCACGGGTCGTTCTTTACCAAACCTATATGCTTCACCTTGGGTGCTGGCTTCTTTTCCACAGAAGCATTTTTTCTTTTACATGTTGCCATAGTTTACGCTTTTATTTTAAATATAACTTTAACAAATTCTTTTGATTCCGAGATACATGGCGCATGTCCATCTTGAGGGAAAAAGATGATAAACTCCCCAGGATTTACAGTAACATACTTCTCTGCAGCGCCATCATAGAAACTAATGTCTCTTTCCGTATCATATACCGCATTGGGGAGATTCTTTCTTGGCGTAAAACCCATTGTTTCTGGAGAAGAAATGGGTATCTGAATATCAATCATCTTATTATGCGTTTCCACTCGCGCTTCTTCTGATGTTTTTCCTTTTACCAAACAATAGTTAGCAAAAAATTCTTCGCCAATAATGAGTTCTTGACCAAGAGCGTGAGTCGATAGGTCATTATTTTTCAAATATGCCGCTACTTTTGAAAAAAGAGGATGCAAAGCAACATATTTATCAAAATTATCAAGTGTGTCTAAAATCATTTATTTAAGGTTTTATCATTATTAGTCAACAAGTTAGCTAAATCGATCCTTTTGTATCTCTGTCAGCATGGCCTCATGCAACAAGCCATTGGTTGCAATTACCTGCTGTCCGCTCTCCCACATATCGTCCCTACCTGCATAGTCAGTAATCTTTCCTCCAGCTTCTTTCAATATACAAGCTCCTGCGGCGACATCCCAGGGCTGGATAAATGATTCGAAATATACATCAATCTTTCCTGCTGCAAGATAGCATAGCTCTGTCTCTGCGCTGCCATTGCTGCGTATACTGGCACAATGTCCATAAAGTTGCCGGGTCATGTTCAAACAAAATTCTCTCCAAGCATCCGCATCATAAGGATAGCCTATCATGACTAATGCTTCATCGAGATTGCTGATGCCGGAAACCTGAAGTTTTCTCCCGTTGAGATAAGCTCCCAGCCCTTTCGCTGCGCTATACATCTCTTTACGTGTCACTTCATACACCACTCCGAGCAGTATTTCTTGGGTATTTCGAAGAGCAATGCTGACACAATATGGCGCCAAGTCATGTATGAAATTCGTCGTTCCATCAAGCGGATCAACTATCCAATAGTATTCGGCTGATTCCGTTTCCTGCTCCACTGTGTTTTCCTCTGTGATGAACCCCGCCTCTGGCATAATCTCTTTCAGACGAGCAACAATACGGCTTTCGCTTTCTTTATCCACATAACTGACATAATCGTGGCTGTGTTTTGATTCAACCTTAGTCGTGTCAAAGTTCAGGCGCTGTTCGGCTATGAATGTACCAGCCTCAGCAGCCAAAACTTTCACTTCTTCTAATATTTTCTCAAGTCTCATGGACAAAATTCGATTATCTATTATCTACTCGTGCAGGAGATTACTGTCCCATCAATCGCCCTCTATTATAGATGCCCTTACGTAAAACCGTTCCGTTTCTGTCTTTTTCCACAAAAGCACCATCTTTCAAATCATTCAAGTACGAACCCTCAAAACGTATTCCGTCTGGCGTCTCTTCCACACCTTTCCCGTTTTTCATACCTTCTTTGAATTGTCCCTTGAACTTGGTGCCATCTGCCAGACGCAGAACTCCTTCACCGCTCATTTCACCATTGACCCATCCTCCATCGTAAATATCGCCATTAGCACCCACGAACTTGCCCTGTCCATGTTCCTTGTCTTCCACCCAATACCCTTCATATTTCGAGCCGTCAGGCCATGTATAGGAACCGAATCCATCCATTAGGCCATTCTTAAAATGCCCCACGTATTTCCGCTTATCCACATAAGTGAAGATGCCTTGTCCTGTGCGCTCTCCATTCTGATAGTCACCCTCATACACATCTCCATTCTTGAACTTGTAAATGCCCTTGCCGTGCATCATGTCGTCTTTCCATCCTCCTGTATAGAAATCGCCATTGGCATAAGTGTATTTACCTTGCCCATTACGCATGTCATTCTCCATTTCACCTTCATACAGAGAGCCGTCTCGCCAGTCATATACTCCTTTGCCTGACTTCCTGTCTTCTTTCCAATCGCCTTCATAATAGATGCCATTTGCCCAAGTATATCGTCCTTTGCCTTGGCGCTTGTCTTGATACCAGTCGCCAGTATATTTGTCTCCGTTATAATAGTACATCGTGCCTATGCCTTGCTGGTAGTCGATGTACCAAAGTCCATCATACTTGTTGTTATTGGCGAAATAGTAAACACCCTTTCCATGCTGATGGTCCTGATGCCAATCACCTTCATACTTCTCTCCATCTGTAAAAGTATAAACACCATATCCTTGACGCTTCCCTTTCACATATTCGCCCTCATACGTATCGCCTGACTTAAAGGTTGTTTTTCCTTTCCCATGAGGCTTTCCGCCTTCTAGGTCGCCATAATAAGTTGCTTTGTCTTTAGGAAAAACGTAATTGCCTATCACAACCTTCTGAGCCCATGCAGAAGATACGTTTGCAATCAACATCAATCCTATTATGATATATTTATTTTTATTCATATTTGTGTCTAAAATCTTCAAGGTTATCTATATCAATTTTACAAAGGTAAAAAAAAATCTCCTAAACAAAGAATTTCCATCATTTTAATTATCATTTTAGCACAAATTCTCTTATAAACAACGCATGTCACATGAATTATCAAGGAGAATTTACTACTTGGAAATCGATGTGCCCCACACCGACTTGCCGATGTGCCCCACTGCAAAGAATCGATGTGGGGCACACCGATTCCATCGGCTATTTTCGGAATAAATAATCAGAAAAAAAGGAAAGAAGATTACAGAGATTGGGTCATAAAAGAACACAAATAAGAATACGAGATTCACACGCTATCTCATTGCAATCTCCCCTAAAATCATTCAAGGAAACGCAATGAATTGACCTTCTCCAATCGTGCTCTCAGTTTAGGCATAGAATCCTTCCGAATGCGAAGTGTCATTGAGCAATCGTTGTCATATCCCTGAGCAATGATTTCAGGAGACTCTTCTTTCACCACACGCATCACTTCATTCATGAAAGGATACTCAAATAGAAACGAGACATCCTCATCCACCGTTTTTTCTATAACTTCAGCAGCAGCAATCGCCTCGGCTGCAGCCAAACGATAAGCCACAATCAATCCTGACGTACCCAATTTCACTCCGCCAAAATAACGAACGACAATAATCAGGATGTCGGTCAATTCATTAGAGTTAATCTGTCCAAGTATAGGTTT
Source organism: Bacteroidaceae bacterium (assembly GCA_017507385.1). Lineage (GTDB taxonomy): Bacteria > Bacteroidota > Bacteroidia > Bacteroidales > Bacteroidaceae > Minthosoma. Next base: position 8,141 of record JAFWAX010000062.1, read on the forward strand.
TCCAGCTGTTCCCGAAGGTTCACCATTATCGTTAGCGCGAAATTCCGTCCGTTCCGCTCCTAACATATAAGCGTAACAGACATGGCGGGCATCGTAATATTTCTTCTGGTACTCCGCCACCAACAGCTTCACTTCTTCTACAGAACGAACAGGAATAGCAAAAGCGAGAAACTTGCTACGTTTCTCGCTATATGCACCTTCTGACAATGATTTTATGGTCTTATAGCTATCCATCAAGACAGTTTGTGAATGACAAGACCGCTGCGCAGTTTTGGTTCAAACCAAGTTGCCTTTGGAGGCATGATGTTGCCGGAATCAGCAATATCCATAATCTGCTGCATCGTAACGGGATAGAGCGCAAGAGCAGTCTTCATCTCTCCGCTGTCCACTCGACGCTTCAGCTCGCCAAGGCCACGCAGACCGCCAACGAAGTCGATGCGCTTGTCGCGGCGGAGGTCCTTAATGCCAAGAATCTCGTCAAGAATCAGCTTTGAGGAAATGCTGACATCGAGCACGCCAATCGGGTCGTTTTCGTCGTAAGTGCCGGGCTTCGCCTTCAGAGAGTACCACTCCCCTTCCAGATACAGAGAGAATTCATGCAGCTCCTGAGCACGATACTCGGCAGCACCCTTCTTCTCTACAGCAAAATTCTTTTCGAGTGCCTTGAGGAACTCCTCAGCAGCAAGTCCGTTGAGGTCCTTGATGACACGATTATAGTCAAGAATGGTCAACTGGCTTGCAGGGAAACAAACAGCCATAAAGTAGTTGTATTCCTCATCGCCACGATGGTTAGGATTCTGCTTCGCCTTCTCTGCGCCAACAAGAGCTGCGGCAGCACTACGATGGTGTCCGTCAGCAATATAGAGGTTAGGCATCTGCGCAAAACGCTCTGTGATAGTCTTGATGTCCTCCTCGACGCTCACTACCCAAAGCTTATGGCCAAAACCATCGATAGGCGCCACGAAATCATATTCTGGTGTAGTCTTAGCATACTTGTCAATCAGCTGCAAAAGAATCTCGTCGTCAGGATAAGCAAAGAAAACTGGCTCGATGTTGGCATCGTTCACACGCACATGCTTCATTCGGTCTTCCTCCTTGTCTGCGCGAGTCAGTTCATGCTTCTTGATGACACCCGTCTGATAGTCACCGCTGTAAGCTCCTACAACAATACCGTACTGCGTCTTCTCCTTTCCGCCATTAGCAGGCAAACATGATGTCTGAGCATAGATGTAGTATTGTTCTTTCTCGTCCTGCACAAGCCATCCGTTCTGCTGAAACTTAGCAAACTGACGTGCAGCTTCCTCGTAAACGCGAGGGTCATACTCGCTTGTGCCTGGCTCGAAGTTGATTTCGGGCTTGATGATGTGATAAAGCGACTTCTCGTTGTCGCCAGCTTCTGCGCGAGCCTCTTCTGAGTCAAGCACATCGTATGGGCGACTTTCCACCTCCTCAACCAGTTCTTTGGGAGGACGTACACCCTTGAAAGGTTTTACTATTGCCATATATTTGTTTTTTACTTGTTGATGCTACAAAGTTAAGTGTTTTCCACGACATTCGTGCATAAAACCTCACATATTTTCTATTTTCGGCAAGCTGTGCTTGATAAGAATAGCCAGAACGCTCATTTATAGGAATCTAATGATAGCAATCGCAAGCATTGAGCAGCAATTATAGGCTTTCTGATTATAGAAGTTGGCAATATGAAGAAAAAAACGTAAATTTGTCGAAGATAAATCTTTTACGAACTTAATATAACAAGCATTATGAACAAAAAACTTTGGATTGCTTCGTTGACGTGCGGCTTGCTATCTCACAGTTGGGCGCAGACAGAGCAACGACAGCTAACTATCGACACAAAAGAACTGGGCATCGAGATTAGCCCCACTCTCAGCGGCTTGTTCTTCGAGGACATTAACCAGTCGCTCGACGGCGGAATATGCGCACAGATGATTCAAAACAACTCGTTTCAGGCCTACAATGTGCCAGACGGACCAGCCAACGAATTTTCGCAGAGCGACACCATCTTCTTCGGATGGACAGTCGTGAAAAAGAAGGACGCTGTGGGCGAAGCTCGTACAGTAAGCGACCATCCGCTGGTGAAGGAACTGGAGCGCAAGTACAACTATGACCCAAACGACAAGTATGACGATGAGCTGCGCTATGCACAATATTGCGTTCGCTTCGACATCAAGTCAGCCGGCGAAGGGTTTGGAATTGCTGCTAACGGCTACGGCATAACACCCACTTCACGAGAGCGCGGAGCCACTTATTCAAACAACACGCAACGCCCTTCGCTGCCAGTAGTAGCTAAAACGAAGTATGACCTCGGACTCTATCTGCAAGGCGAGCAATACAAGGGGAAAGTCAGTGTATGGCTGGAAGACATCGATGGCAACATCAACTCCAACGTCCTGAAGATTTCCAAGCTAACTGACGAATGGAAGAAGTTTACCGGCACGTTGAAAGCCAAACGCTCAAAGGATAGCCGGCTGGTCATCATGGGCGATGCAGCAGGCACATTCTACCTCGACTTCGTCACTCTGCTGCCCGAAGCGTCACAGCAATGGAAGAAGGGAAAGGCCGGTCCGTTCCGCAAGGACATGATGGAAGCGTTGGCGAGCTTGAACCCCACGTTCATGCGATTCCCTGGCGGATGCGCATCTGAAGGTCCCAACTATTTTGGACAGCCCTTCTGGAAGAACTCAATTGGAGCGCCAGAGGAACGCATCGGCTTCCGCAATCATTGGGGATACCTGACATCACAATATGTGGGCTTCTATGAGTATTTCCTCATGGCTGAATCATTAGGAGCAAGCCCGCTTCCTGTGCTCAACAACGGCGTGACTTGCCAGTTCGCAGGGCATCAGTATGTCGCTCCGCTCGACACGGAAGAAGACCGCCAGCGATTCTATGACATTTTCGTAAAGGATGCGCTCGACCTCATCGAATTCTGCAACGGCCCTATCACCTCCACATGGGGAAAAGTGCGTGCAGAAATGGGACATCCTAAGCCCTTCAATCTCAAATACCTCGGCATCGGAAATGAAAACCGAGGCGAGAAGTTCTGGGAGCGTTTCGACATTATTTACAAAGCCGTTAAGGCGCAATACCCAGACATCATAATAGTCTCCACATCAGGAGCTTTCGATGCAGGACGTGAGTTTGATGCGAACTATAAGGAAATCGACTCAAAGTATGCCGACACCTATGTGGACGAGCACTACTACAAGAACGACGAGTGGTTCTTCAACAACACTAACCGCTACGCACCCAATGCCAAGCGAGGAGGAGAAGGAATGACTTACGACCGCAGCAAACCCACGCGAGTTTTCGTGGGAGAATTTGCCAACAACAACACCAACAACGCTTATCATTCTACTTTGGCCGAAGCTGCTTACTGGCTGAGCCTGGAACAGAACTCTGACATGGTAGTTATGGCAGCCTATGCGCCGCTGTTCTGCAAGAAGGGCTACAACAAGTGGAATTCCAACCTCATCTGGTTTGACAACCGAGGACTTTGGCGCACCACCAACTACTATTACCAGCAGCTATTTTCAAAGGCTGGCAACAGAGCGCTGAAGCACTGTCTTGTAATGAACGGGAACAAAGCCGACGAAGAGGTGCACACATCTGCAACCATCAATACAGAAACAGGAGAAGTCTATGTGAAGTTCGTCAATGCCGAAGCACAGGACAAGCAAGTAAGCATCAGCATCAATAAAGAAGACAGCTACATTGCAGAACTGGAATACATCACTTCACACGACACCAGCATCAAGAACCAAGGTGACCAAAACTATTATTCAAGTCACCCCGATGCAGACAGTTCATTCAACTACAACGAGCCAATCACTCCACAGCTCAAGAGACTTGGCAAAGTGAAAGGAACATTCAGCCTCACAATGCCTGAAAACTCGGTAGGCGTTTTGCGGCTGAACAAGAAATAAGTGATTGTTATTTAACGTGAGTTCGACGAATTTAAAAGCTGCATGAATCGACTTAAACAAAAAATAAAATTCACGTTGTTTTAGCATGTATCGTGCGTATAATATTTAAAGCACCGTGTTTAAAATATTTCGCAGGCGGTGTTTTAAATATTATGCGCACAGTGGACGGTAGTGTTTCCTTTAGTGTGTCTAGAGTAGTTGCTCCAAGCCTGTAAACTTTGGATGTGTCTGCAAAGTTAGTTAATAAAATTTATTGTTGGCATAATATCTCTTTGTTTTCTGTATTATTGTTCTTGTCATATCTC
>JAFWAX010000063.1 GCA_017507385.1 Bacteroidaceae bacterium
GGTTCAGAACGTCGTGAGACAGTTCGGTCTCTATCTATCGCGGGCGCATGAGACTTGCGCGGCTCTGTCACTAGTACGAGAGGACCGTGACGGACCGGCCGCTGGTCTGCCAGCTGTGCCGCCAGGCGCACCGCTGGGTATCCACGCCGGGATCGGATAAGCGCTGAATGCATCTAAGCGCGAAGCCGGCCGCAAGATTAGGTCTCACAGGGCCGTCGCAGACGACGACGTCGATAGGCTGCAGGTGTAAAGGCGGCGACGTCAAAGCCGAGCAGTACTAATAGCCCGTCCGCTTTGCTTGCCCCCGCGGCGCATGCCTCGGAGCTCGCATCCTGTTATGTGTCTCTTCCTCCCTTTCTCTTCTGTGTTCCGGTCAATGCCCTGACAGGCATGAGGCATATTCAGGTGGCTTTAGCCCCGGTGTTCCACCTCTTCCCATCCCGAACAGAGAAGTTAAGCCCGGGCGCGCCGATGGTACTGCACCGCAATGCGGGAGAGTAGGTCGCCGCCTTCTTCGATGGAGCCTCCGCAGCGAACAGAAGCTGCGGAGGCTCCTCTTTTTGTATGCCTGTCTGCTCCCGTTTGTGTGCTGAGACATGGGATTCCAGTCTTGGCTGATGGAAATATAGTTGACTATGTCTGTAGATGAGAGAAAAATTGAAAATATTCGCAATCAGGTGTTAAGCGATACTCGTATTACTGAGTTTCAGCGCAAGGTTTATCTGGAATTGTTGAATGTACCTTACGGTGAAACAATTTCTTACGGGGAATTGGCTCGTCGTATAGGGTGTCGTAGTGCTCAGGCTGTAGGTCAGGCATTACGGCGTAATCCTTTTGCTCCTGATGTGCCTTGCCACAGGGTTATTGCTCAAGATGGCAGTCTTGGAGGTTTCGGTGGGCAGCGTACAGGCGAGAAAGTTGAGAAGAAACAGCATTTGTTGGAAATGGAACGCCAACTAAAAATAAATAATTGATATTGTGTACATTAACAGATAGGATAATGGCGAGTAGTAAAGATTTTGTACAGTATGTTGCTGAGCAATGTGCTGAGGCGGGTGAGATTGTTGTCAAGAAGATGTTTGGTGATTATGGCATCTATTGTGATGGCAAGATTTTTGGTTTAATTTGTGATGATTGCCTTTATGTGAAACCGACGGAGGAGGGGAAGAAGATGTTGCGGGAAGTGGTGATGCGCCCTCCTTATGAGGGGGCGAAGGATTATTTTATGGTGTTAGATGTGGATGATAGGGTTTATTTGTCTGAGTTGGTGAAGGTTACTTGTCTGGATTTACCTGAGTCTAAATCCTCAAAGAAGAAAACGAAGTAATGGTCTGGATGATTGAAAAACATGTGATAAATGTATTTAACGTGAGTTTGACAAATTCGCATAAAGCATGCCGCTCTCTACGTGCTTACCGTGCGCATAATATTTTAAACACCGCCTGAAAAATATTTCAAACACGGTGCTTTAAATATTATGCGCACGGTGCATGTTAAAGTAACGTGAATCTTATTTGGGTTTCATACGAATTCGTCGAACTCACGTTATTTCGGTTGTTGCTGATTAGGGGAGCATCAATTTAAACATGTGGTGATATGCCTCTACTTTCTTGTCGAAGGCGAGAGGGTAAGCGCGTGAGGATGACGGAAGGCGATAGAGAACGAGTTGCTTTCCGTCTTTGTTGTAGGTGTTGGGAATGGGAACAAAGGTGTTCACTTTGGGCTTTTGGGGGATGTTTAAGAATTTGCAGATGGTTTCGGTGGCTTTCTCGCCTGTGGTGACAATGGCATGACAATGGGGAAGTTTTTCGAGTAGAGCACAGATGTCGGTTTCCTCCACTACTTCAAGAAATTTATCCGAAGCATTGTCTTGTAGTCTTCGGATGGCTGTGGCGGTGTCGAAGAAGGCAATGCCTTTTTCGATACAGAAATCAATAATCTCGTTGATTTTGAACCGTTTGTGTATCGAATCTACAAAATGATTTTTGTCGTTGAAGAAAATTTGTCCTTCAATGCGCCAGTGGTCGTTGATGAAGTTGGGGTAATAAAAATCCATGCACCATCTTTTCCGTTGTGGTGGAAAGCTTCCGAGAAATAATACTTTGGCATTTTCGGGCAAGAATGGAATGAGTGGATGGTACTCTATCTCACTGGTGCTGCGAGCAATATTTGTTTTATGAAGAAATGTCATAGACGACTTTTAATGAGTTCGTTGGCTATTATCTTTGCTTTTGCCCTATTGGGTTTTCCTGTTTCTGTCAACGGAATTTCTTGTATTTCAATGATGTGTTTGGGCTTCCAGTATTTAGGAAGTGTTGTAATGGCTGATTCAATTTTGTTCGTTGATTGTGGTAGAGTTAGCAGGACGATGGCTTCACCAAAAGTCTTGTCTGGAACGGATGTAATCAGGAAATCTGTGAGTTCTGTTTTTTGTAATAGATTTTCTATGTCTTCTATTTGAATCTTGATTCCACCTGTGTTGATGATGTTGTCAATCCGTCCGAGAATTCTGAATTGTCCTTTGTCGTTGAGTTCTGCTATGTCGTTGGTTTTGAGCGATGTAATTGACAGGTGCTGTGCTGTGATGATGAGTGTGTGTTCTTCGGAAAGCTCTACATGTACTTGTGGCATAGGAGTGTACCATGGGGATGCAGATTCCCCGCTGATGTGCCGAAGGGCAATGTGTGATAGCGTTTCAGTCATTCCGTAAGTTGCATAGATTTGATTAGGAAAGTTTTTTAGTTCGTCTTCAATATGTTTGTCTATTGTTCCGCCACCGATGAGGACTGTTCCTATTTGGGCGAGCAAGCTTTTTTCTTCTTCATGTTCCAAGATCTTGGCAATCTGCAAAGGTACAAATGCGGCAAAGTCTATATGTTCAGCTGTTCCAATTAGTGGTCGAAGAGGGTTGCTGCATGGAGGGATGCAGATGAGTTTCATTTCCCTCTCAATGCTTCTGATTGCCATCATTTTGCCAGCTATGTATTCTAATGGCATACATAGCAAGGCGGTATCTCCCTTTTTGAGATTCAGAGTGTCGCAGGTCATGCGTGCCGATGCAAGCATTCGTGCTTTTTCGACGATGATTCTTTTCGGTTTTCCAGTGCTCCCCGATGTCTGTATTGTTAAGGTTGGACAGTTACTGTTCCATTCTTTTAGGAAATCATCAAATGTCATTTTTTCAATTTTGAGCATACAAAGTTAATAATTTGTTTTGTTTATTCATTGTAAATTCGATATGTTTTTTTACCTTTGCGATGTGAAATAGATGTGATGTAGGGAAAAGCGTTTGTGTGGCTGATATATATTATTATCTTTCTGATATTGATGAAACAATGAAAGTAATCTTATCTTGTTTGAAAGCTTGGTCAAGCATGAGTCTTATGCTGAGAATTCTCGTCGGACTTGTTACAGGAGCTTGTCTGGGATTATTTTGCCCGCAGTTCGTTTCTGTCGGCGTGCTTGGCGAAATGTTTGTTGGTGCCTTGAAAGCGATAGCTCCAGTCCTTGTGGCAGTTCTTGTTGTGGCATCTGTGGCCAAGGCGAAAAATGGTTTGGGAAAGCGTTTCAGGACAGTTATCACGCTCTATGTACTGACGACCTTGCTGGCGGCAATTGTAGCGGTTGTTGGCAGTTTCATTTTTCCAGTGACGGTTGATTTGAAAGAAACGCAGATTGATGCCGAACCAATAGAACTTTCCGATGTGTTCTCCAATTTATTGACCAACATGGTGACCAATCCCCTCCAAGCTGTAGCGTCAGCAAACTATTTGGGCATTCTTTTTTGGTCAGTCATCATAGGATTAGGGCTGAAATTGAAAGCCAACGAGAAGACAATCGACGTGGTCAACGATTTTTCAGAAGTAGTATCAAAAGTCGTAGGCTGGATTATTCAGTTTGCACCCTTCGGAATCATGGGTCTTGTGTTCAATTCTGTGTCTCAAAGCGGTTTAGACATATTTACTGACTATGGCAGATTGTTGCTGCTTCTGCTGGGATGTATGCTCTTTGTCTATTTTGTGCTAAATCCTATTGTTGTGGCATTCTATCTTCATCGCAACCCCTACCCATTAGTATTCCGCTGCTTCAAGGAGAGCGGACTGAGTGCCTTTTTCACCCGCTCCTCTGCAGCCAATATTCCCGTCAATATGGCATTGTGCAACAAGCTGGGGCTCGACAAAGACTTCTATTCTGTCAGCATACCGTTAGGAGCCACAATTAACATGGACGGTGCAGCCGTTACCATCACCGTCATGTCCCTTGCTGTAGCTCATACTATGGGCATTGAGGTTAGTTTAATGTCAGCCCTGTTCCTGAGCGTCATCGCCACATTAGGTGCATGTGGAACGTCTGGTGTGGCAGGAGGCTCCCTGCTGCTCATCCCGATGGCGTGTTCCTTCTTCGGTGTATCCAACGACATAGCCATGCAGGCTGTAGCCATAGGATTCATCATTGGTGTCGTTCAAGACTCCGTCGAGACCGCCCTCAACTCCAGCGGCGACGTGCTCTTTACGGCAACTGCCGAACTGCATGATAGAATGAAGAAGGCTTCAGGGAGTCCATTTGGATTTTAATATATCAAATTCTTCTGTATGAGAAGAATATGCTTCTTTTTCTCAATGTTGCTGATAGGCGTTGTAGCGCTTGCTCAAACTCGAAGTGAGATTGTGCGAGAGAGAATGGATAGCCTGTTGCGTGGAAAATATGAGAAAATGGATAGCATTTTATTGAAGAGATACGAGAAAATCTCATACGATACGACTTACATTGTTCGTCCACCGAGTAAGTTGATGCTGAAGGTGCGAGCAAACGTGTCTGGGAATAACATTCGTATAAAAAATAAGGTAGATGGAAAAACCGTCCGTGCCAATCTTTCTACAGCACGCAAAACCACGCTTAGCTTTAGCGTGAACTATATAGGCTTGTCGGCAGGTTTTGCACTCAGTCCGTCTTTTTTTAGTGGTAAGAGCAAAGACTTTGAAGTGAATATCAATGCTTACAGCAACCGTTATAACATTGATGCTTATTATCAGTCTTCAAAAACACTCTCGGGCACCATCTTTCATGATGGCGAAAAATACTCTCTTGATAAAGGGAGTATGCACATGAAAATTCTTAACGTGGCAGGTTACTATACGTTCAATCACCGTAGGTTTTCCTATCCTGCGGCTTTTACTCAGTCTTACATTCAGAAACGTTCAGCAGGTTCGTGGTTGGCAGGATTTTCTTATCAGGGTGGCAGCATGAGACCTATCGGAGATGTGCCTGTCGGGATGCCGGCTGAACGTATTTATATGGGAAATTTTGCCATAGGTGGAGGGTATGGCTATAACTTTGTTCTCAAGAAATGGCTCTTGCATGTCTCGCTTCTTCCTGCTGTCATTGTGTTCAATAACAATAATGTTACGGTGAATGGTGAGCGTGAAGATGAGAATACTCATTTCCCGGAAATGATGGTGCAGGGTCGTTTCGCTGCTGTCTATAGCATGAATTCCAAATACTTCATGGGCTTTACTTCCATTGCCAATAGCTCTCGCCTTGGTTACTCAGACCATTATACTCGTCAAAATAAGTGGCGTGTCCGGATGTTTTTAGGAATCAGATTATAAGATTTTAATATGCTTATGAAGATTTTGATTGCTTTTGATTCGTTTAAGGGAAGTCTTACTGCCGATGAAGCTTGTCTTGCTGCCGAAAGGGGTATGCGTGAAGCAGGCTTTGAAGGTGAAGTGGTGCGGATTCCGTTGAGCGACGGGGGCGAGGGGCTGGTGGATTGCTTTCTTCGGACGGTGGGGATGCTTCCTGTGAGCGTGAAAGTGCATGGCCCGCTGATGGAAGAGGTTCATGCGACGTATGCTGTTAGTGAGGATGGGGAAGTTGCCTATATGGAGATGGCGAGTGCATGTGGATTGACCTTGGTGCCAGTTGAGAGGCGAGACCCATTGAAGGCCACGACTTATGGTTTGGGCGAGATGATGCAGGATGCCGTGAGACGAGGCGTGAAGCATATCGTATTAGGAATCGGAGGGTCGGCTACGTGCGATGCAGGAAGAGGTATGCTGGAAGCTTTAGGCTTGCAGCCAAAGCAGGGGGAGAGTCTCTCAGTGCCTCTCAATCGGTGTGGGGCACATCGAAATGACGATGTGGGGCACAACGCAATGACGGTGTGGGGCACACCGATTTTGACTGTTGCGTGCGATGTGGACAACCCCCTTTTTGGAGAGAATGGGGCGGCATGCGTTTTTGCTCCGCAGAAGGGCGCAACTCCTGAACAGGTGGCATTGCTTGATGCACGATTGAGAGCGTTTGCCAGAGAAACGGAGGAGCGGGGATTGGCTGCACCTGAAGATGCTTTCTTCCCGGGTGCTGGTGCTGCGGGAGGCTTGGGATATACATTGCGAACTTATTTGAAGGCAGATTTGAAGCGAGGTGTCGATGTCGTGATGGATGCAATGGCATTTGACCAGGCTATTGAAGGGGCAGACTTTGTGCTAACAGGCGAAGGGTGCTCAGATGAGCAGACGCTGCATGGGAAAGTGGCGGCAGGAGTAATGAAAAGGGCAAGAGAGAAAGGAGTGAAGGTGCTGCTGATGTCGGGGGAAATCAAGGGTGTAGAGTCCTTGAAAGCATTTGGATTTGAAAAAATATACGACATCAATGCCGGGGATGAACGCCCGCTCTCTGTGCTGATGCAGCCCGAAGTGGCCAAGGAGAACATTAGAAGAACCTGCGAGAGAATGATGGAGGAGCTGCGATGAAAACCAATCCGTTCAGAGACTTTTTCTATTTCTCCCAAAGCGACAGGCGTGCTATTGTGGCTTTAGGGTGCATTGCGGTATTTGCCATCGGTGTGCAGATGCTGGTAGATGCGTGGGAAAGAAAGGAAGGACAATCCGAAAGTCCTGTGGCTATGGAACAGAAAAATGGAATTACCCCCCCCACTTCGGAGAAATGTTTGCATTCGTTTGACCCCAATACGGTGGATTCCCTCACGCTCATTGGCTTTGGCTTGAAGGCTTGGAAAGTGAAGAACTTCCTGCATTATCGGGCGGCAGGAAAAGTCTTTCGCTCAGCAACAGACATGGGCAACACTTATGGGTGGACGGAGGAAGATGTGGCGATGCTGGAACCGTATGTGGTTGTGGGTGAAATATATAGTAAGAAGGAAGTGAAACGTGGAAAAGAATGGGGAAAAAGAGAACGGAAGGAGGAGGTGCATGAGCGTGTTTCCAACAAGTTCCATGCTTTGACCCAAGTGGATGTGAATACGGCAGACACAGCCCTGCTGCGTCGCATCCCTGGAATTGGCGAGAAAATCAGCGATGCCATCGTTCGCTATCGTCAGCGTTTGGGCGGCTTCCATTCCGTCAATCAACTCTTGGAAATCAAGATTGTCTCGCCCGAACTCTTGGAGTGGTTCACCGTCTCTCCTGCTGCTGTTCAGAAAATCCACCTCAATAAGGCGTCCTTCCAAGCCCTTAACAGCCACCCTTACATTTCTTATGAACAAACCAAGGCACTCCTGCAGTACATCCGCCTCTATGGCGAAGTGAAAGACGAAGAAATGCTCCTTTCCACAGGCATCTTCACCAAGGAAGACCTGGAGAGGTTAAGGCCTTACATCACTTATGAATAAGGAAGAATACGAGAAGCACAAGCCCTTTGCCGGCGAGAAGAAACCCTCGATGTTACGCAGACGGGTGGGGCATGACTATGAGTCACGCCGCATATACCTCGTCACCATGACGGTGGAGGGAAGACACCCGCTGTTGGGGCGGTTGGTGGGGAGAAGCGATGCCAAGCCAGGCACAGCTGATGCGCCGCATGTGGAGCTGTCGGAATTGGGAAAGGCGGTGGAATATGAGTGGATGGCAGTGAGAAAGTACCACCCGGAGGTTTCTGTCGTTGCTTTGCAAATCATGCCCGACCATCTGCATGGCATCCTCTTTGTGCATGAGCAGATGCCACAGCATTTGGGGCACATCATCAAAGGCTTTAAGGCAAGCACCAACAAGCACTACCGCCGATTGATTCTTGGTGTTGACTCTGCAGCGACGCCGTCGCTGCAAAGGGAACAGGGGGAGAAGAGAGACCGAAGCCTTGACAACCGCCAACATGGAATGCTTTGGAGCCTTGGCTACAACGACCACATCCTTTCCGGCAATGGCGAACTGCAGCGCTGGCTCACCTACCTCCACAACAACCCCCTCCGCCTCCTCATGAAAAGGGAACACCCCGACCTCTTCCGTGTCCGTTTGGGCTTGAACATTTCAGGACAAACCTATGCAGCCATCGGCAACCAGTTTCTTCTTTCTGCGCCACAGAAACTGCAAGTGCAATGCTCCCGCCGTTTGACAGATGCCGAAATACAGGAGAAAGTCGCCTTCTTTCTGGCAGAGGCTCGTCGTGGTACCGTTCTTGTCTCCCCAGCCATTTCCAAAGGAGAGCAAGCCATCATGCGCGCTGCTCTCGATGCCCATCTCCCCCTCATCTTCCTCACTCCTTGGGGCTTCAATGCCTTTTCCAAACCCGGTCATCAATACTTCGATGCCTGTGCCGAAGGACGTTTGCTCATTCTTGCTCCTTGGGAGCACCAGAACCAGCGAATACCGCTGACAAGAGAAATGTGCTTGGCATTGAACGAGATGGCGAAGAGCATTTGTGAAGTATGATGATGTGTAAAATAGTCATAATGAGAGTTAAGAAGTGTTAGCAAAAGGGCTTTGATGTTGGGAATATGAAGGTTTTGCCTTATCTTTACAGAAAAAAACGATGAACATTCTGATTATAGGTGCCACTTCGGGCATAGGGAAGGCTCTTTATGAGAAATATGTAGAAGGAGACCACAGGCTTGCGATTGTGGGAAGACGCAAGCATTTACTGGATGAACTATATGAGAGAAATAAGGAGAAAACGCTGATAGAGGTGGCTGATGTCACCGATTTGGAGGCGATAGGTAGGGCTATCACAACTTTGCACTCCAAGATGGGAAGTGTTGATTTGGGCATTGTTTGTGCAGGAACGGGTGATGTGAACGCCGACCTTGATTATGAGATGGAACGACCTGCGATACAAACCAATGTTGTAGGATGGACGTTTGTGGTGGACACACTTTACAAGATGATGGAAAAACAAGGCAAAGGACATCTTGTCGCTATCACTTCTGCGGGTGGCTTGCGAGGCGAACCGATGGCTCCTGCCTATAGTGCGACAAAGGCATATCAAATCAATTATATGGAGGCCTTGCGGAAAAAGGCTTTTAAGGATGGACAGAAAGTGATGGTGACGGACATTCGTCCAGGGCTTGTTGACACAGCGATGGCAAAGGGTGACGGTCTCTTTTGGGTGATGCCAGTCGAGAAGGTGGCTTCGCAAATTGTTGCAGCCATTAGGAGAAAACGTTCTGTGGCATACGTCACAAAAAGATGGCATGTGCTTGCTCTGCTGAACAAATACATGCCATCATGTGTGTATAAAAGAATGTAAGTTGTTGTTTTAGTACACCTTGAATCCGATAATCTTTCGTACCTCACGCAGAGTTGCAGCCGCACTCTCGCGTGCTTTTTCTGCTCCCATCTTGGCCACCTTGTCGAGGAGCTCCTGATTGTTCTTGTAGTCTTCGATGCGTTCGCGGATGGGGGCGAGTGTCTTGACAATGTCCTCAGCCAGCTGCTTTTTCAAGTCGCCATAGCGGATGGTCATGTCGTTCCACTTTTCGTTGAAGTAGTCGTAAGTGTCTTTCGATGAGGCGATTTCCATCAGCGTGAAGAGGTTCTGAATCACTTCGGGCTTCTCTTGGTTTGGTTCTGTAGGACCCGAGTCAGTCACGGCTCTCTTCACCTTCTTCTCAATAGCCTTGGCATCCTCGTAGAGGTAGATGCAGTTGCCTTCGCTCTTGCCCATCTTGCCAGAGCCGTCCAGCCCAGGAATCTTGATGGCATGGTCGCCAAAATAGAAGTTCTGCGGTTCTGGGAAGAACTCCACGCCGTAGATGTTGTTGAATCGCCGTGCACACTTGCGTGCCATCTCCATGTTCTGCTCTTGGTCTTTGCCCACAGGCACCTTGGCCGCACGGTGCTGCAAGATGTCGGCAGCCATCAGCGTAGGGTAGGTGAGCAAGCCTGCATTCACATTGTTGGGCTGCTTGCGCGCCTTCTCCTTAAAGGTTGTCACACGCTCTAGCTCGCCCAGATAGCAGTTCATGTTCAGATAAAGATACAGCTCAATAGTCTCGGGCACATCGCTCTGTATGTAGATGGTCGATTTCTCGGGGTCGATGCCGCACGCCAAGTATTCTGCTAAAATGGTGCGAGCCGACTGCTGAATCGCCTCAGGCTTCGGATGCGTGGTCAGGCTGTGCCAGTCGGCAATAAAGTAGTAGCAATTATAGTCTTCCTGCATTCTCACAAAACTCTGCACCGCACCGTAATAGTTGCCGAGATGCAGATTCCCCGTAGGGCGGATGCCGCTCAATACAATCTCTTTCATTGTCTATGGTTTGAAAATTTGTACAAAGGTAGTGATTTTAAGCGAAAAGTGAAGAGTGAAAAGTGAAAAAATGAAGTTACTTTTATCAATGAGGAACAATCCAGATGGGAGGTGACTTGGATTTTTCATTTTTCACTTAAAGAACTTTCTTCCCCATCCACCTTTTCCGTTCCCCCTCCGCCATCTTTTCAATGGCGTATCTGAGCGTGGTGCGGGACATCTCGTGTGCATGTTGTTCGAGAAAGTCGCGGAGAAGATCCATGCTGATGCGCTTTCCCATCTCGCGCAGCATCCAGCCGACCGCCTTGTGCATGAGGTCGTGAGGATGATGCAGGTGCATCTCGGCATAGCGGAGACACCACGAAGGGTCGCCTTGCTGCGAGGTCTTCCATGTGCAAACCATGCTGATGCGCTGCTTCCAGAGACAGGGGCTTTGTGCAAGGGAGTCCAGCGCCTGTTGCTTGTATTCAAGATGAAGTCCTGCCGTTTTGCCGCCCAAGCAAGTGGGGAGCAGCAGCCAATGTCCGATGACTTTCGGGGCCGACATGTCCACCAAGTCCCAATTGTTGGCTTGTTCGGCATACTTCAGGTAGAGCGTCACGATTTCGTCCCTTTGACGGATGGTATCGGGGGTGTTGATGAGGCGTTTCTTAGCCAATCGTTCAAACTTATCCACTAGCAGCAACCATCCGCAGAGCCTCACCTCGTGCCAATGGCTCTTCAGCAACGTGGGTATCTCGCTCAGTGGTGTGTCCTTTGCCGTTTTCACCACCTCGCGTGTCTGTGGCACTTTGATGCCCAAAAACTCGTCACCCTCGCCATACTCACCTTTCCCCGTCTTGAAAAAGCCCATCAACACCCGCCGCTGCTCCTCGTCGTGCAGTGACTCCATATATTGAATAATGTCTTGGGCGGTAGTTATTGTTTCCATGTGAATGTCTTTCTCTGTCATGGGTGTCTTTTCTTTGAAGTGAGTAGTTTAAGTGAAGAACGGAGAGATGATGCACTTCATAATTCAACTTAGGTTTTATTTGGATAAATCAGAATTTACTCTTTATTATTTTCCCACTGCAAATGGCATTGAAACCATTTTTCATTATGTGCTCCTAACGCTCCAATTTGTCGAGGATGTGCTAAAGGAAGAACGTTCATATTTTTGCCATTGATTATTGCTTTAGAGGGA
>JAFWAX010000064.1 GCA_017507385.1 Bacteroidaceae bacterium
CTCAGAAATTTGTTCCTTTGTAAGTAACATAAGTTGTAATTTTTGATTTGGACACCCAAAATTACAAACTTGTCAGGACTAGCCAAACATGGCTGATCCTTTTTTTATACTTAACTCAGACACACTTTTCGAAACAGTATCCAGTGGACACGTAGGGAACTGCATGCTTTACCTTTATGCTAATTCGTCGAACTCACGTTAAACTACAGTAAAGGGTGCGGCAACTAAAGAATAAAACATTTGAAAGCAGTTACAAGAAGAGGGGACACAAAATTGCGCCCCCTCTTCTTATACTATATTATTCGCAGGAAAAAGTTTACTTATTTACTTGAAATTTTGTGATGCCGTCCTTGATGAAACCAACAATTTGATTAGCAGCAGCAAGACCTGCATTGGTGTTTGCCTCGGCTGTCTGGGCACCCATCTTCTTAGGTGTGCAGTAGTAGCGACCTTCAAACTGGGCGAACTCGGCATCTGCAACAGGCTTGATGTCGGTGATGTACTTAAGATCTGTACGATCAGCAAGGAGTGCGATGAGTTCTGGCTCGTTGATGACTTCCTTGCGAGCGGTGTTGATGAGGATGGCTCCCTGCTTCATGCTGCCCACGAATGCCTTGCCAATACTGCCCTTAGTCTCGTCTGTGGCAGGAATGTGGAGAGAAACGATGTCGCAAGTCTCGAAGAGTTCTGCCTGAGAAGCAGCAGCGTGAACACCAGCAGCCTCAATCACCTCTGCAAGGCAGTAAGCATCGTAAGCAGACACTTCCATGCCGAAGCCCTTTGCAATACGTGCAACATTGCGACCGACATTGCCGAAAGCAAGAATACCAAGTTTCTTGCCCATCAACTCAGAACCAGCCTTGCCGTTGTAGAAGTTACGAACGGTGAACACGAGCAAACCGAGCACCAACTCAGCCACAGCATTGGCGTTCTGACCCGGAGTGTTCATCACCACCACGTTGTGTGCGGTAGCAGCCTCGAGGTCAACATTATCGTAACCAGCACCTGCACGAACCACAATTTTCAGGTTCTTGGCTGCATCCATCACCTCAGCATCGATGATGTCGGAGCGGATGATGATGGCATCCACATCGGCCACAGCTTCCAACAGCTGAGCCTTCTCTGTATATTTCTCCAGAAGAGCGAGTTCAAAACCTGCACCTTCTATAATCTCTTTGATCCCAGCAACTGCAGCAGCCGCAAAAGGCTTTTCTGTTGCTACTAAAACTTTTGCCATAATTTATAAATTAGAAGCCTAAAATTCCCCAAAATGCTGGAAATTCTATGACTTTGACTATTATTTATTTAATGCATTGCCTCAAATTCCTGCATACACTTAACAAGTGCCTGAACGCCTTCAATAGACATAGCGTTGTAGCAAGAAGCACGGAAACCACCAACATCACGATGTCCCTTTACACCAACCATGCCCTGACTTGTAGCGAACTTCAAGAATTCATCCTGCAAGTCTTGATACTCAGGTTTCAACACAAAAGTGATGTTCATGAGTGAACGGCTTTCCTTTTCAGCTGTACCAACAAAAAGTTTGTTGCGGTCAATTTCAGCATAAAGGATTTCAGCGCGTTGCTCAGCCAACTTCTGCATAGCTTCCACACCGCCATGAGCCTTGATATAACGGAGGTTCATCAACGCCGAATAGATTGGAACTACTGGAGGAGTGTTGAACATTGAGCCCTTCTTCACGTGAGTACGGTAGTCAAGCATTGTTGGAATGTGACGTGACACCTTACCAAGTGCATCTTCTTTCACAATGACGAAAGTCAGACCAGCCATAGCAAGATTCTTCTGTGCACCACCATAAATCATTGTGTACTTGCTCACATCAATAGGACGGCTGAAAATATCTGACGACATGTCTGCAATCAGTGGAATAGGCGAATCGATGTCTTCACGAATTTCGGTTCCGTAAATTGTATTGTTAGTCGTGATGTGGAGATAGTCTGCATCTGCTGGAATTTCAAAATCCTTAGGAATGTAAGTAAAATTCTTGTCTGCAGAAGATGCCACTTCCACAACCTCTCCAAATGCCTTCGCCTCTTTCTCTGCTTTTGTTGCCCAAACACCTGTATTCAGATAAGCAGCCTTCTTCTCAAGAAAGTTGAATGGAACCATACAGAATTCAAGGCTTGCACCACCTCCAATGAAGATTACCGAGTATCCCTCTGGTATGTTGAGAAGTTCCTTAAAAAGAGCTACAGCCTCGTCAACCACGGGCTGGAAATCCTTTGCACGGTGGCTAATCTCCATCAAAGAGAGACCAGAGCCATTGAAATCAAGGCACGCCTGTGCAGTCTGCTCTATCACTTCACGAGGAAGAATAGAAGGTCCAGCATTAAAATTGTACTTTTTCATGTTTTTATTGTTTGATTGTATATTGCTACGCTTAAAAAACGTTTCTTTTTACCCAAAAATCAAATGCAAATTTACCAATAAATGGAGAATATCATATCACTTTGTCGTTTTTTTATGGATGAAAAACGTAAAAATGGCATAAATCATCACAATATTGGTAAACCGATGTTACATTACAGCCATTTTTTCCTTCGGAACCACCATAGCGACATCACCGTACACACCACACAAAGGATTATTACGACTGGGAAGCCAAAATCCCATCCCTCCATTCCATTTTTCAAATTCATACCAAACATACTAGTTATAAACGTCGGGAAAAGGATTATCATATTGAGGGATGTCAAGAGTCGCATCACCGTATTCATATTATTATTAATAATGTTCGCGTAGGTATCCATGGTCGAGTCAAGGATATTGATGTAAATAGCTGTTGTTTCTCTCGCCTGATTCATCTCAATATTCACGTCTTCAATCAGCTCTGCATCCAGCTCATCCACAGGCAATCTGAATTTCAGTTTACTCAACAACGATTCATTGCCTCTGATTGACGTGCCAAAATACGTAAGCGAATCCTGCAACCTTGATAAACTCACGAGGTCTTTATTGTCAATATGCTTGTCTAAATCTCTTTTTGCCTTTTCTATGATTCCATTCACTTGTTTCAGATACTTCAGATACCACACTGAAGCACTTAGGAAAAGGCGAAACACCAAGTCTGAAGCGTCGGTAAAGCCCTCTGCTCTCCGCATCTGATGATTGACGAAATCAAGCATCATACGCGTTTCTTGGTTACAAATGGTAATGATTTTGTCTCCTTTCAAAACAATACCTAAAGGAATTGTTGTATATGGACTTCGAGAAGAAACGCTCTTTAAATGCGGAATACGCAAAATAATCATAAGCCACCCTTCATCCATGTCGTAACGGGCACGCTCGTCAGCGTCAGAAACGTCCTCCATGAAATAATCAGGCATACCCAGTTCCTTCTCCAAGAACTCCTTATCATCATCAGCAGGGCAAGTAATTTGCACCCAACAATTTGGCTCCCATGCATCAATATGCTTGATGCCGCCATTAAAATTCCAGAATGTACGCATTGTTGTCTGAATCTTTGCTTTTCTTTGATTGAACAGTAAAAATCGGGGCAAAGACCCATGCAACTCCGCTTGAGAGGTGAGTCTTATCCCAGGCACTTTATACTATTCGCCGGATAATCGTCCATAGTTTTGAAAAATTAATGAATATTCTCTTATCGTTTCACGCCCATAGGCGGAATTCGGCTACAAAGGTAATAATTTATTTTTACAAACAAAAAACAAGTTTCAGAAATATCTATTTTGAAAAAAACTTTATCACATTATATTTATTATTAACCCCATTTTCTGTAACTTTGCATCCCAATATTGCCCATAAAAGCAAAACAGCACTTTCTCTGATGACAAAGTTCAAGAACATAGAGCGAATCCTCCAGCGTATTTCTTTCGCGGTTTACGCCATACTCATCATCACCATGGCTATTGCCACATTTGTTGACAACAGTATGGGAGTTGCTGTTGCAAAAAAAAATATCTATCATAGCTGGTGGTTCTTGTCCTTATGGTTCGTAGCCATTGCCACATCCCTAAGCTGCTTGCCCAAGCATTTCCGTTGGCTATTACATCTCTTTCATAAATTGAAGAGAAAACTTTTCTTCATCTGCTTCTTTCTCTTTTTACCCACCAGCATAATGGCAACAGGTGTGCATATTGTTGAGCGAGCACAGGCGGATTCTTTACGCAGCGTTCAAGTCATCTACAACAATCGGCTATGCCCTCTCAACACACCAGCCCGTGATTTCATCGTCAAACTATCAGGCGATTACTCTTTCCAAGGACTTACTGCGGAACAAGTCATGCTCTCATGGATTTCTGACCCCAAAACATGGAATAGCACACCCATCATTCAAGTTAAGCAAGACAACCTCAAAGCCCATTTGGGAATAGACGGAACCCATGCATGCTTTTCCGACTTCTTTGACAAGAACGGGATTTACCTCTTCTCTCCTGGCCAATACCCCGACATAGAAGAAAAGCTGACACTCATTCTTTTGCTGACAAGAGGTTCTTTCTTCGAATGGCTACCCGAAGGCGTACAACCACTACCTTGCTGCAAAGTAAAGGCCGAATTGTTCTACAACGATATTCCATGGAATCCCCTACTCTTTTCCTCTTGCTTTGCCTTGGCCTTCATCATCTTTTGTCTCCACCTCAAGAACAAAGCCACCCCCAAAAAGATTCATTATACAATATTAATCACAAAAATCTCACTTACAATTCTTTTATCTGCTTCATTAGCCATTCGCTGGTACATATCCGGCCACATCCCTCTCTCTAACACATACGAGACGCTGCAAGTCATCGCCCTCACGGCTCTTGCCATCTCCTGCTTTATGCACAGCAACACAATTGCGGCCTTGATTGTCGCAGGGTCAACATTGCTGGTTGCTCACATTAGTGCGCTCGACCCCCAAGTAACGTCACTGATGCCGATTCTACAAAGTCCATGGCTATCATCACATGTCACCACCATCATGATTTCTTACTGCTTGTTTGCCCTGCTCCTTGTACGCCCAAACCGTACCATGCTTATCTGGGCAGAAATACTGCTGGCTACAGGCATCATCCTGGGAGCCATCTGGGCTAAAACCGCATGGGGGGCATACTGGCATTGGGATTCCAAAGAGACATGGGCACTCATCACGTTGCTAATCTACATGTATCCACTTCATCCAGGCATACTGCCATGGTTCCGAAGCGAAAGAAACATGAAACTCTACCTCCGTTTAGCATTCCTTAGCGTATTAATGACTTATTTCGGCTGCAACTATCTGCTCACGGGCATGCACAGCTATGCAGGCAACTGACTTTTCGAGACATAGCAACCAGCAACAAAAGCAGGTACATAAAACATAAAAACACAAAATCTCGCCTGAACACATATTATATATGAAATTTAATTATTATCTTTGCATTCAGTTATGGAACATCATTCAATAGAGATAGAAGATTTAGGAGCCAGAATAGAGCTGACAAGCTTTTCTGCAGGCGAGGTGACCGAAATTCATGCCATGTTGCACGTGGAATCACGAGGCGAACTATTTGAAGCACAAATAAATCGCGTCCAGCAAGCCGAAAAGGCATTCATGCTGTCAGAACAAGCAACTGGCGCAAAAGCTGTTTTCAAACGCTATTTTCTCAGCGACGCAACCAACCAGGCTTTTCTCATCAAAAATGACGATGACTGTACGGTTTCCTATATCCAGCAACCGCCTCTCGACGGTTCCAAGGTTGCGCTATGGATTTATCTTCAGAAAGGAACAGACATCCGCAACACGGATGGAACCACAGTTGTTGCACACAATGGATACAAGCACATTTGGACAATGGGCATCACGGATACAAGTGCCGAAACATCCTATATGCAGACGTGGAAAACATTGTTCACATACATAGACACGCTCAAGCTCTTCAACGCAACGCTCAAAGACAACTGCATCCGTACATGGTTTTTCGTTCGCGATGTTGACACTCAATATGGTGGTCTCGTCAAATCAAGACGCGAATGCTTTGTTGAACAAGGCCTAACCCAAGACACTCACTATATCTCATCAACGGGAATAGGAGGTGTGCCAGCCGACCCTAAAGCACTCGTACAAATGGAATGCTATGCTCTTACAGGATTCCAGCCACAGCAGCAGCGCTATCTCTATGCACCGACACACTTGAACAAAACTTACGAATATGGTGTCACATTCGAGCGAGGCACACTCATGCAATATGGCGACCGCAACCACATCTACATATCAGGAACGGCATCCATCAACAACAAAGGTGAAGTTGTCCACATTGGCAATATCAACTTACAAACCACTCGAATGTGGGAAAATGTGGAAAAGCTACTTGAAGAAGGAGGAATGAGCTTTGAGGATGTTATGCAAATCATCGTCTATTTGCGCGATGGTTCAGACTACCAGACAGTTAAAAAGATGTTCGAAAAGAAATTCCCCAACATTCCGACTGTTATCACGTTAGCTCCCGTTTGCCGTCCTACATGGCTTATCGAAATGGAATGTATTGCCGTAAAGCAAGCAAGCAACGATTACACTAATTTCTAAGAAAGGCATCACTTTCTTTTACCAGCATGAACTACAGGCTTATCGCAGTCGATTTGGACGGCACATTAGTAAGAAGCGACCAAAGCATCTCTCCACGTACAATAGACACGTTGAGACGTGCCCAGCAAGCAGGCGTGAAAGTGGCTGTGGCTTCTGGACGCCCCACCTTTGGAACTGCTTATGCAGCCGACGCGCTATGCCTGAAGGAATTAGGTGGCTACGTGATGAGCTATAATGGCGGAGAAATCTATGACTGGCAATCTAAAGAACGGTTG
Organism: Bacteroidaceae bacterium; assembly: GCA_017507385.1. Classification (GTDB taxonomy): domain Bacteria; phylum Bacteroidota; class Bacteroidia; order Bacteroidales; family Bacteroidaceae; genus Minthosoma. The sequence continues at coordinate 6,805 of JAFWAX010000064.1, forward strand.
TTTGCCCAGACGCTAAACTGTGAAATCATACCTTATCTTTCCAAATGCGCGAAAGAACACGACATGGCCATCATGACCTATGCTGGCAACGAAGTTTTAAGCGAATCGCCAAATAATCAGTACGTTCAATACTCATCCATGCGTAACCGCATGCCCATTCATAACACAAGTGATTTTGTAGCTGCTGCACGAAAAGCTGGTGTGGTAAAATGTACTATTGTGGGCGACCCCGCACCTTTGCAGGATTTGGAAACCACAATGAGAAGGGAACTTGAAGGGAAAGCTGGAGTGTTTCGCAGCGAGCCCTTCTTCCTGGAAATTGTTCCTTCTGGCATCGACAAGGCTCAAGGACTGGAGTTTCTACTAAATCATATTGGGGCAAAGCGAGAAGAGCTGCTGGCTTTTGGTGATGGATACAACGACATCCCGATGCTGCAATTTGCCGGAACAGGTGTTGCAATGGGCAATGCTCACGAAGAAATCAAGAATGCTGCCGACAGAATTGCCCTGAGCAATGATGACGACGGATTAGCGATTGAAATAGAAAAACTTATCCTTAATTCATAAAAAAATAGTGGCTTTTGCCACTATTTTTATCTCCGTATCACATCACAAACGTTTTCAATCAGCTTCCGGGTATGCTCCGTTCACAGCTGTGAGCGCGTTGAGCGTCTTTGGGAATCCGATATAAGGAAGCATGCCTGTAAGCACAGCAACCATTTCTTTCTTCGTAATATTCAGATTCTTGCAAGCGACTCCCAGATTTTCAAGCTGCGGCTGTGCAACTCCCATGGATGCAAGCAGACAGAAAGTAACCAGCACGCGATGTTCTTTATCTATGCCACAACGAGTGTAGAAATCTCCGAAACAATAGCTTTCCATAAACTCCACGATGTGCTCTTGTCCTTCAGGAGCCTCTTTCTCCATCTTTTCTACCGTACCGGCACCATAGATACTGTCGATGTATTCCCGACCCTTTTCACGACGATTATCTGGCGTTACAATTCCCTGATTGTCAAGCGGCAATTTGATGTCATTGTCTTCAAACACCTCATTCATCTCCAGCAAGAAATCTATCATTTTTGAGAAGCCCACATAAGGAACGGTCTGGTAGATGACTTCACGTATCTCACGAGGCTTAATGCCGACATTGAGACACACATCCACATAAACCTTAAACTGGCGCATGGCGTTGCAGCCAATGGTGCTGGCCAAAATACACATAGCACGAGTTTTTTCAAGCACCGGTTCTTCGGTTAGCTTTAATGCCTCGTCAAAAGCAAAATTGTCGAAAATCTGCGTCAGTTCAGGGTCTCTTTTCAACGTGTTGACAGAATTGCGCTGGGAAAACAACTTGCGAATCTGCTGGCGCGCATAATCGGTTATCTTAAAATCCTTCATGAGTATGTATTGCTTAGGTTCTTATTTAGATTTATAATTATACGAAAGTGAACTTCTTTGTACAAACATCGGCTGTGCTCGGCTGACTTTTACAATTATTTATTGCAAATATAAGACTTTTTTCTAACAGCAGAAACATTTTCACTTTTTTTTCACTTTTTTTCAATCATTCCAAAATAAATTTGGACAAATCCACACCAACCAGCATCTGTTCCGCGATGATTGGAAGATGCCATCATCTTATGTGAAACGAACTGCAAAACGGTGTGCCCCACATCGACAAAACGCTCTGCCCCACAACGGCAAGCCGATGTGCCCCACATCGATTTCGGCATCATTTTCTATTAATTCAGCGCAGTACAACAAAGGTATTGGCATAAAATGCCATTTGCCTGCAAAAAAGCATTGTTTTCTACCTGTTTTCACGTTTTTTCCACTTTTTTTTTGTAATTTTGCATCATATTATGTATTACCAAAATGCAAAAAAACGCATGGCCACCATTAAGAAAAAAAGCATCGCAGGATTAGTAAATAAAGTAATCGGTTTCTGCTGGATATTCACCGGCATCGTCATCCTTCTTATGTTCTTCGGCGTATTTGCCATATCACAAGGATGGTTAGGAGAACTGCCACCTGTCAGCGACCTCCAGAATCCGATTAACAAATATGCTTCACGCATATACTCATCTGACAACAAGATAATTGGCACGTGGAGCTACACGAAAGACAATCGCGTGATGGTTCCCTACGACTCGCTTCCCGACAACCTGATTAAGGCATTGGTGGCAACTGAAGACGTGCGGTTTTACAACCATTCAGGCATTGACGCGAAAGCCGTTGTCCGCGCCATCGTCAAAAGACAAATCATGGGACAGAAGAATGCGGGAGGCGGCTCAACCATCACGCAGCAGCTGGCAAAGCAGCTCTACACCAAGGTGGAGAGAGACGAAGGCAAGCGCATGATGCAGAAACCTATCGAATGGTTCATTGCAGTACAATTGGAACGATACTACACGAAAGAGGAAATACTGACCATGTATCTCAACTACTTCGACTTCCTCTACACAGGCGTCGGCATCAAGAACGCTGCACGCACCTATTTCGGAAAAAACACGATTGAACTGGACTTGAACGAATGCGCCACACTGGTGGGCATGTGCAAAAACCCATCACTCTACAACCCCTACAAGAGAAAAGACGGCCAATTCACTCCAAACGAGACCTGCCGGCAAAGACGCAACGTTGTGCTTTCTCAAATGGAAAAAGCAGGATTCATCACGGCACACACAAAAGACTCCGTGCAGAAAGAACCGCTTGCCATATTGCCAAGACCGAAAATCACCACACACAAAGAAGGAGTTGCTCCTTACTTCCGCGAATATCTGCGACGCATCATGATGGCAAAGAAGCCAGAACGAAGCAACTACGCATCATGGCAAGGGCAGCAGTACCACGACGACTCAATAGCATGGGAAACAGACCCTCTGTATGGATGGTGCAACAAGAACAAGAAAAAAAACGGGGCACACTACAACATCTATACCGACGGACTTAAAATATACACCAGCATCGACTCAAGAATGCAGAAAATGGCAGAAGACGCCATGTTCGAGCATGTGGCAAAATACTTGCAGCCCGCTTTCGAGAGAGAGATACGGAACTCGCCAACAGGCCCTTATCGCGACATGACCGTAAGCAAGATGGAAAGCATCATCAATCGATACATCCGCCAGAGCGAACGCTACCGCACCATGAAGGCTGGCGGACATAGCCACGAGGAAATCATGGCTGCGTTCGACATTCCTGTTGACATGAAGGTTTTCCAGTATGGCAGCACATACGACACGCCACAAGAGGTGGACGTGCGCATGAGTCCTAGAGACTCCATCATCTACTACAAAAAATTCCTGCGCGCAGCCGTGTGTGCCATCAATCCTGAAAACGGACAAGTAAAAGCCTACGTCCCAGGATTGAACTTTGAATACTTCATGTACGACAATGTGCTGGGAGGAGGACATCGACAAGTAGGTTCGACCATCAAGCCCCTACTCTACGCACTTGCCATGTCGAGCCAGAACCTTACGCCATGCGACGTAGTAAATGCCGACCCGCAAAATTACGGAGGATGGACACCCAAGGGAGAACCCCTCGGCATGGTTCCGCTCAAAATGGCTTTGGCACAATCAAACAACCACGCATCAACATACTTGCTGAGCCTTATCAAGCCAGAAACTTTCATCGACTTCCTCGGCAACAAGCTGAAGATGTCAACATACACCATGGAACCCAACCTCACGCTCGCACTTGGCTCATGCGATGTCAGCGTTGGAGAAATGGCAAGCGCATACACCATCTTCCCAAGTTACGGAGTACACTATCAACCCCTGCTCGTCACTTACATCGAAGATTCCGAAGGCGACATTGTGGCAAGTTTCACTCCACGCATGAACGAAGTACTGTCAAAAGAAAAGGCTTATCAGATGATAGACGTGCTTCAGGCTGTTATCAACGAAGGAACAGGACGTGCGCTGAGAGGAAGCAACTACAACATCAGAGCCGACATAGGCGGAAAGACAGGAACTACAAACAGCCATGCAGACGGATGGTTTATCGGATTCTGCCCCAAGCTGGTAGTGGCTTGCTGGGTAGGCGGAGAGGACAGAGACATACACTTTGGCACCATGGCATTCGGACAGGGTGCAAGAGCAGCTCTGCCTATTTATGGCAAACTGATGAGAAAAATATATGACAACGGGAAATTGGGCATTACCGAAAAAGACACATTCGACATTCCAGCCACCTATTCACCATGCGATGACGGCTTGAAAGCTTTGCCCAACGCTGAAGACATCCTGTATCCGGAAGACGAAAATCTGCTTGAAGCAGATGACGCATTCTTCTAAAAAACAGCTAAATACACTTACATAAATATAAAAAAGCATTCGATATGAAGTTTATTGGCATCATACCAGCAAGATACGCATCAACACGCTTCCCTGCCAAACCTTTAGCTATTCTGGGAGGAAAAACTGTGATAGAGAGAGTGTACCGCCAAGTAGAAGGCATACTCGACCATGTGGTTGTTGCAACTGACGACGAACGAATTTTGAAAGCCGTGGAAGCTTTTGGAGGAGAAGCAGTCATGACCAGCGTTAACCATAAAAGCGGAACGGATCGAGTACACGAAGCATTTACAAAGGTGGGTATGGGCTACGATGTCGTAGTCAACATACAGGGAGACGAGCCTTTCATTCATGCACAACAACTCGAATCCATCCGCCAATGTTTTGCCGACAACACCATCGATATTGCAACATTGGTAAAACCATTCACCCCTAATGACGGATTTGAAGCTTTGGAAAATGTAAACTCTCCTAAAGTCGTAGTAAACAACAAGATGGAAGCGCTTTATTTCTCAAGAAGCATCATCCCGTTCACACGGGGAAAAGAGAAAGCGGAATGGCTGAAAGGACATACTTACTACAAGCACATTGGACTTTACGCCTATCGTGCAAATGTGCTGAAAGAAATCACATCGCTGCCACAATCAAGCCTCGAAATTGCAGAATCGCTTGAACAGCTAAGATGGCTGGAGAATGGTTATAAAATCAAAGTCGGAATCAGCGAAATAGAAACAATCGGAATCGACACTCCAGAAGACCTGCAACGAGCTGAAGAATTCCTGCAAAAGAACAATTAAAAAGCACAAGAGGAAACTTTCGCAAGCCCCCAAAAGAATGCACCGTGAATCAGCCCAAACTTAAAAACATCACCCCTCAAATCCCCAAACTTTCCACTCCTATCAAACTCAATAACGGAGTGGAAATGAACATCATACCCATGACGAAAACGGAACTTGTCGTCATCTGTTTCATGTTCAAAGGAGGGCAATGGGTACAAGACAAAAAACTGCAAATTGATTATGCCATGCAGCAAATAAAATCGGGAACAGCCGATTTCACCTCAGATGTCTTAACAGATAAACTTGACGGCTACGGAGCAACACTTTCAACAGGAACTTGCCTGACACACAGTTACATCCAATTAACATGCCTTAGACGCATGCTGCCCCAAACCCTTCCACTATTGTGCAATATCATCACTTCGCCTGTTTACGAACAGGCGCAACTTGACAACGCTATCGAGGAAGGGGTGCTTGCCTATCAAATGAATGAACAAAAGGTGGCACAAGCAAGTCGCAGAACTTTCTATCAGCAATTACTTGGCAAAGATCATCCAGCTTCAGCATATGCCGATGAATCTGACTACCATTCCATCTGCCGCGAAGATTTGCTATCTTACCACAGAAAATACATCCAACTCAATAATGCAACCATCTACACAACAGGCAGAATTGACTCCGATGTTATCTCGCTAATAGATAAATATATAGGAACTATTCCTACAACAAAAAGGAAATGTTTTGAGTTCCAACATGCAGACATTATCACCTCCCAGCAAATGATGCACGAAACCGCAATAGCTGTTCCTTCCGTGCAATCAGGGTTGCGCATGGGGAAAGTTATGCCCGACTGTCATTCGGAAGACTATCCAGCCATCATGCTTACCTCTACGATATTAGGAGGATATTTTGGCAGCCGGTTGATGAAGAACATCAGAGAAAAACTTGGATTCACTTATGGCATTCATTCCACTTTCTTCAACATTCCATCCAACAACATATTTTTCATCACAACAGAGACGACACGCGAGCACGTGACACAATGTGTCAGCGAAATCACAAAAGAAATAATAGACCTCCGAGAAAAACCTGTAAGCATGGAAGAACTGGAGAATGCTCGCAATTACAATTTAGGGCAGTTCTGCAGAGCCACAGAAACTTCTCTGACGCTACATCATCTGTTAATGAATCTCCAAGTCCACCAGCGCACGTTGGAAAACATACAACAGGAACAAGAAAAATCGCTCAAACTCACCCCTGAAGATATTATGTCATGCGCTCAAAAATACTTCAGCCCAGAAAGCATGCTTATCGTTGCAGCACACGGAAACACCCCCTGCGATGCGTTGTAATTAATTCTTTGTCTCCAATCGACTATCCCTCGAAAAACAACCTAAAATTGATTTTCAAGCCATTTTAGTGCCAAATTTCAAGTTTTTTGGTTTAAGAAGGGTTAAAATCGTTCTTAAAACTTTCCATATCCAACTTTAATTATTAACTTTGTACACTATATATATAATATAGTACAAACTACAAAAATATTATTCATACAAAATAATGGAAGATTTAGACAGAATTATTAAAGTTGAAATCAACGAAACGATGAAGAAGAGCTACATCGATTACTCCATGTCGGTAATTGTAGCTCGCGCCCTTCCAGAAGTACGCGACGGTTTCAAGCCCGTACACAGACGTATTCTCTATTCTATGGACAAGCATGGCAACACTTCCGACAAGCCCACAGTAAAATGTGCACGTATTGTCGGTGATGTACTCGGTCACTTGCACCCCCACGGCGACGCATCTGTATATGGTTCACTTGTTCGACTGGCTCAACCTTGGGCTATGCGCTACACACTTGTTGATGGACAGGGAAACTTCGGTTCTGTAGATGGTGACGGCGCTGCAGCCATGCGTTACACAGAAGCACGTCTCAGCAAGATTGGCGAAGCCATGTTGCAAGACATAGAAAAAGAGACCGTTGACATGACGGACAACTTCGACAATTCAGAAAAAGAGCCAACAGTACTCCCAACACGCATCCCCAACCTTCTGGTCAATGGAGCAACAGGTATTGCGGTTGGTATGGCAACAAATATCCCAACGCACAATCTTTCAGAAGTAATAGATGGATGTATCGCATATATTGACAATCCCGATTTGACTTGCGTTGAATTGATGCAATACATCAAAGGCCCTGATTTCCCAACTGGGGGCATTATCTGCGGCATAGATGGCATACGAGATGCGTATGAAACAGGACGTGGACGTATCGTAATCCGTTCAAAAACAGAAATTGAAACAGAAGGAACACACGACAAGATTATCGTTAGCGAGATTCCTTATAACGTCAATAAGTCTGAGCTTATCAAGAAGATAGCACAACTCGTGAACGAAAAGAAAATCGACGGAATCAGCAATGTGAACGATGAATCCGACCGTGAAGGAATGCGCATCGTGATAGACATCAAGCGAGAGGCCAACGCAAACGTTGTTCGCAACAAACTGTTCAAGATGACAGACTTGCAGAGCACTTTTGCTGTGAACTGTATTGCCATTGCAGACCGACGTCCGAAGCAGCTCTCGCTCAAAGATTGCATCAGATACTTTGTGAATCATCGACATGATGTAGTGATTCGACGCACCAAGTTCGACAAGCGTAAAGCAGAAGAACGTTCACACATTCTCGAGGGTCTTATCATTGCCAGCGACAACATTGACGAAGTAGTACGCATCATCCGTGCAGCAAAGAATCCTCAAGAGGCAATGGACAACCTCATGATACGATTCGGTCTTGACGAAATTCAGGCACGCGAAATTGTGAATATGCGTCTGCGCGCCCTCACAGGACTCGAGCAAGACAAATTGCACGCAGAATTTGACGAACTGCAGCAATTGATAAACTATCTGAATCAAATTCTCACCGACCCAGAACTTTGCAAGAAAGTCATGAAAGACGAGTTGCAAGAAGTGAAAGACAAATGGGGTGACAAACGTAAGACCGAAATAGACCTTACAGCAAGCGAAAACTTTGACCCGGAACAGTTCTACGCAAAGGAAGAAGTTGTTGTTACAGTGAGCCATCTCGGCTACATCAAACGCACCACACTCACAGAGTTCCACACACAAGCACGTGGCGGCATTGGAGTGAAAGGCGGAAGTGCACGAGACAAAGATTTCATCGAGTTCATCTACCCAGCCAACACCCATAACACCATGATGTTCTTCACCCAGAAAGGACGCTGTTTCTGGATGAAAGTCTATAACATACCTGAAGGCTCACGCACAGACAAGGGACGAGCCATTCAGAACCTTCTCAACATAGACTCAGACGATAAAGTGACAGCGTTTATCTGCATCGAAAACATCAACGACCAGGAATGGGTTGATTCACACAATCTTATTTTCTGTACACGACAAGGAATCGTCAAAAAAACTGCTTTTGTCAACTATTCACGTCCTCGTTCAAACGGCATCATCGCCATCAGCCTGAACGAAGGTGACGAAGTTGTAGAAGTACTCCTTACCAGCGGCAATGACGAAATCCTGATTGCCAACCGTAATGGACGTGCCATCCGATTCAACGAAAGCACGGTTCGCAACATGGGTCGTGGAGCTACAGGTGTAAAAGCGATGCGCCTGGACGAAGATGCAGAAGATCAGATTGTCGGCATGATAGCATTGACTAAACCTGAAGGATACGACGAAGAAAACGAAGAGAACGAAACAGATGAGGCTCTCTACCCCGACATGCCAACAATTCTTGTACTTTCAGAAAAGGGAGTCGGCAAACGTTCCACTATCGGCGAATACCGTATCACAAACCGCAACGGCAAGGGAGTCAAGACTATCAACATCACCGAAAAGACAGGCAAACTTGTTGCCATCAAGAAAGTGATGGAAAATGAAGACATTATGATCATCAATAAGAGCGGCGTAACAATCCGTCTTGCTGTTGAAGACATCAAAAAGTCTTCACGCAACACACAGGGAGTCAAGCTTATTGACATTCAGAAACGCAACGATGTCATCAGTTCTGTTTGTGTAGTCGAACATACTGACGAATCCGAAACATGCGATAATGAAGCGTCTGAAACTTCTGAAACAATCAATACACAAGAATAAACAAACCTTATTAACAAACCTATTAAAACCGTTTCAATGATGAAGAAATTAGTTTTGATTATGGTAGGCCTTTTCCTCCTCACGACTGCTAACGCACAGGACAAGGCAGCCTTAAAGGCACAAAAAGCAGCGAAGAAAGCAGCTGAAAAAACACTGAAAGAAGTAAGAAACATCTATGAGATGTCTATCCCAAACCTACAGTACGGTCGCAAGGAGACTAACTTCGAAAAACTCGAGACAGCCCTTCCTCTCGTCCAGACAATTACGGAGAGCGAATACACCAAAGACAACCCAGAAGCATGGAAACTCGCCACAGACATCCAAATTCAGTATTTCACAAAAATAGAGAATGAGTCCAAAGCGGATCCGGACAATGAAGATATCAAGAAGCAATACATCGATTCCTCTTCCAAGCTTCTCAACTACTGCATCAAGTATGACTCCCTGCTCACTCTTGACGAAAAAGTAAAGCCAGAAGAAAAGGCAAAAGAACATAAGGCATACCAGACAAGAGGTGTCAATGCAGCCATACCACTCCTTCAGGCTGCACAAAACTATTCCAACAGCGACAAGCAGGACGAGCTCAAACTTGCCGCACAGTATGCAGAGCAGTTCATCTATGCTATGGACAAGTCTGGACTGATGAAAGACTTCACACATCAGGAACTCACAGGATGGAAAACTTATGCAAAAGCATTCCGTGCACAGTCTTACCTTGAGATTAAAGGCTCTCCTGAAGAAAAAATTGTAAGTTCATACGAAGAGCTCTTCGACACGAACTTCAAAGGCATTGCTTACCAGTCACTTTCAAACTATTACCGCGAAACAGACAAGGCAAAGCAGAACAAATATCTACAAGCCGGCATCGATGCACTCAAAGATGATGCTGAACAAAAAGATTTACGTGCCAACTTCGTAACAATCCTCATGCAAAATCAATTCCAAGGAAAAGACATAGAAGGTTTCAAGAAGACAGCCGAAATCATGAAGACCGAATATGCAGACAATGAAAACACTGTCAACGCCTATCTCATGGAAGGGCAGATTGCATTCGAAGCAAAAGATTATGAAACAGCTAAGAAGGCATTCCTTGCTGGACATGAGAAATATACAGACGACCCCAAATGTCTCCTTATGGCAGCACGTTCTGCATGGATGAAAGCACAAACAAACGGCTCAAAAAAGGAAGACATGGAAGACGCTATCACGCTTTTCAAACAATTGGAAGCAGCTAATCCGGACGAGCCAGAACTATGGGGCGAGTCTCTATATATACTTTACAACAACACACAGCAGACAAAACTTGCTGCAAACTATAAGAAATACTACAAAGGCTCTAAATAAAATAGGCAGAGTAAACTAAATAAAGAGAAGGGATTATGGTCAAACATAGTCCCTTCTCTTCTTTTAACGTAAATTCCCCAAATAATCGCTTGGAAATTGGGCAATTAGCGAAATTGCTATGATTTCAACTTGAGTCTGGAGAACTCTCGGTTTTAGAATTATCAGAAGAGTAAAAACGGTGTGGGGCATATCGACTCAGCGGTGTGGGGCACATCGAGATGTCGATGTGCCCCACACCGTTTTTCGTCTATAAAGCTGATGTTTATCTATAAATCCGACAGGGTTCATTGCACGTTTAGCGCAATTCGCCTTGTGCCTTCAGAAGTCGGGTATGAGCAATAAACAGATTCCAACGTGCTTCAACAAGATTCGCGCTACTTTGCTGCCAGAGGAATTGGGATTCAAGATAGTTGCTAAGCATCTCAAAACCGACTTCGTACTGCTGCTTTGACAAACGGACGTGTTCGGCTGCCTGCAAAAGAGCTGTCTGGCAAAGGTTCAATTGCGTATGTGCTTCTTCAAAAGTATTTTGACATTGCAAAAGTTCGAGTTGCATCTTTTCATTGAGGTCTTGCTGTTCAAGCTGAGCTATCTGATGAGCAGCCCGTGCCGAATTCACCTTTGCTGAAGCACCTCCAAAAATGTTAACAGGCACGTTTACTGCAAGCGCTACAGTAGCAGCTCCACTGTTGGCAAGTTTTCTCCCTGCCAATGTGCCGCCATCCCAATAAGTATACGATGCACTTAGTGACACGTTGGGCAAATAGTCGCTTTTTGCAAGCTTGATATTTTGGCGGGCTATTTCTGTTTTCTGTTCTATCATGGCATATTCTGGCCGAGAAGATACGGAAAGCGCCGAATCATGGACAGCAAGAGGTGGATACATGTCAGCAAGCAACGTGTCTGGAGGCAAGATGCTAATGGATGTGTTGATGGGCACGCCTATTATGTGGCAAAGATTCATAATGGCAAGGCTATGCGCATTTTCCGCCTTCTGTATAGACAGATTTGCTTCATTCAATTTCACCTGCACTTTCATGAGGTCGTTGCGAGTGCTCATGCCATGCTTCATAGCAGCTTCTACGTTCTTCTTCAATTCCTCTAACATTTCTCTGTAGCTACGTGCCACATCGGCAAGCTCAGCAGTCTTTGCCGCAAGACAGTAAGCTTCATCAGTTTTGACAATGACTTCCGACTCCGTCAGCCGTATATTTTCAGTGGCGATTCGAGTTCCGAGTTTGGCCATCTTGTATGCCGTTGAGATTTTACCTCCTGCATAGATAGGCTCTACTATGGAAATGTTTCCGATGAATAAGTTTTTCATTTTCCACTCGAAAGTCTGGCTTGGAAAATCTGCATACTGATTCAATTGATAAGTTCCATCTGCATTCTCCGTAACATCAGGCACATAGGTTGATTCCGAACCTACATACTTGTAAATGGGCAATTGCCCTCCATCTATCTCAAAGCTCCCATGGGCAAGACTATACAGGTCGATAGCCGTTACATTGATCTGCGGATAATAGTTTGCCTTGTAAGCTTTTGCATCAAAACGTGTTTGTTCGAGTTTTACTCTGGCTGCAGCAAGCGAGCGGTTATGCTGAAGCGCCTTCATGCGGCACTGCTCTATAGAGAGGGGCTGCGCGCTTGTCCAAACGGGAATGAACAGAAAAACTGCTGCATGTATGAATTTTATTGCGTTCATTTTATTTTGAAGAATATAGAATACAATACAGGGATGAAAACTAACGTAATGAGTGTTCCGACGAAAAGACCGCCCATAATAGTGACTGCGAGCGAACCAAACATGGCGTCAGACACAAGAGGAATCATGCCAAGTATCGTGGTGAGACTCGCCATCATGACGGGGCGCAATCTGGATTTGGAGCTATGCAACAAGGCTTCACGAGGAGGAGTACCCTCTGAACTTTCCAGATGTATTTCGTCCATCAATACAATGCCGTTCTTAATCATCATGCCAACAAGCCCCAAAACACCCACTATGGCAACAAATCCAAAGGGCTTCCCTGTGAGCATCACAACAGGTATAACTCCTATGATAACCAAAGGAATGCAGCAGAAAATGATAGCCGTTTTCCTGTAATCATTAAAAAGCATGATGAGAATCAGAATCATGGCAACGATACAAAGCGGGAAATCACGAAAGAGATACTTCATTGACTGGTCGCTTGCCTTCTTCTCTCCTCCCCAAGTAAGCGTGTATCCTTCTGGCAATGGCATTTGTTCTATCTTTTCAGCAATAGCCCTGCGAGCTGTCTCCGTGCCAATTCCAGGACAAGGTGAACATTGCAAGCGTTGAGTACGCTCTCCATCGTAACGAACAACAACAGGCTCTTCCCACTTGATGTGTATACCGTGGGAAATTTGTTTTAAGGGGATTGTCTGTATGAGATTCTCTACAATCTCATCACGCGTCACAGTTCCTGCCATCAATTTCTGAATCGTAGAACGATTAAGGAACTGAGCGATATTGGGCACAAGGCCAAAAATACGAGCATTATCAAGATTAGCGATGTGTTTCCCGTCTGCATCTGTACATTTCACATAAATTTGTTCAGTATTGATGCCATCATAAAAAGTGCCAATTGGAACACCTCCTGTATATGCCATCATAGACAATGCCACATCGCTACGGGAAAGCCCAAGCCCACGAGCAGAAGCCTGGTCATAAGCGATGTTAAGCATTGGCACTTGAGGCTCCCAATCGGAAGTCAAAAGATAAACCTTTCCTGAAGCAGATGCGATAGCACGTGCAGAATCAACTAACTGATGCAGCACTGCTGGATCTGAGCCATGGAAACATATCTCGATAGGATATTTTTTGAACATCAAATTGTAACGTTTGAATTTCACATACGCATCTGGATAAAGTTCGCTGATTTCCTTTTGCAAAGCATCAACATGTTCAATCAGAGCTGAAGAAGATGTAAAATCCACAATCAGTTCACCGTATGACAATGAAGGAGTTGCGATGGAACGAACAAGATTGTAGCGCGAAGGAGTTCCCCCAACAGAAGCAGTAACATGAGTAATGTAGTCGCGCTTCATGAGCAGCTGACGTATCTCATCAAGGTCTTTTGCTGTCTGCGTGGAGTTATAGCCTTCAGGAAGCTTGTATTCCATATACAGCTGATTGTATTCCATATCAGGAAAAAAAGCCTGATTGATAAACTTATAGCAATAAACGCTAAAAGCCAGCAAAGAAACTGACGAAACTACGACTAATATCCTATGACGCAATCCCCAAGCCAATACCCTATCAAGGATATCATAAGCTTTCCCTTGATAAAGATTTTTCTTGTCTTTTTGCGAAGAAGGAACAATCTGAGGAAGCATTCTATTACACATGATAGGCACATGGGTCAAAGCAAGAATCCAGCTGAGCAATAAACTTACAGCAATGACAATGAACAAATCGCGAACATAAACACCTGCCGTATCCGGACTCATGAAAATCGGAAGAAAGGCTAAAATCGCTATAAGAGTCGCGCCCAGCAAAGGCATTGCAGTCTTACCGCCTATAGACGTCAATGCTGACACACGCGATTTTCCCCTGCTCATGTCAACCAGCACTCCATCAACTATAACTATGGCATTATCGACCAACATACCCATAGCCAAAACGAAGCTTGCAAGCGATACACGCTGAAGGGTACCATCAAAGTTTCTAAGAACAAAAAATGATCCCAAAACTATAACCACCAAACTCATGCCTATAATTACACCACTTCTCCATCCCATGAAGAAGACAAGCAAAAGAATAACAATAAGAACCGATTCCAGCAAATTTATCAAAAAGGTATTCAGGGCTTCGTTTACCCGTTCTGGCTGATAAAAGATTTTTTTACATGTAATCCCGGCTGGAAACTTTTGTTCAAGTGATTGAATGACCTCCTCCACTTTAGCGCCAACTCTTAGTATGCTATAGTCAGAAGAACAAGCAATACTAATACCCAATGCCTTCTCACCGTCGTAAGACATAGAATTACGGGTTACATCTTCATATACTTTGCTTACAACTGCAATATCTTTGATTCGCAACATATCGTCATCATGCCCCTGTATAAGCATATTGGAGATGTCCTCTACAGCATCAAACTTATCACCAACAACCACACGGACACGATGAGTGCCATTGTCATAATAGCCGGCATAACAAGTTTTGTTCTGATTGTTAAGTGTCATTATCACTTCGGTTGGCATTACACCAAGGTTTGCCATCTTATCTTCTCTCAGCTCAATGTTGATACACATATTACGCTTGCCATATATATCAACACGGGTAATACCATCAATACCATTTACTTCCCGTTTGATGAGTTCCGCATAATCATTCAAGACCTTATCGCTATACCCTTCTCCTGTCAGTGCATAAAACATCCCATACACATCGCCAAAATCATCACGCACTTGTGGGATAGAAGCACCTTCTGGAAGCTGATGTTGAATGTTTGAAACCTTTCGACGAAGTGCATCCCAATGCTGCTCAACTTCATCATCAGGAACAGTTGTCTGCAACTCAACTGTTATGATGCTCAAATCTGCGTAACTCGATGATTGAACATTATTTAAGTTAGACATTTCAAAAATGCTCTTTTCCAAAAGATCAGTCACTTCCAGCTCTACCTGATGTGCAGAAGCACCAGGATAAGTGGTGATAACCATCGCCTGCTTCACCTTGATTGAGGGATCTTCCAACTTTGGCATCGCATAGTAAGCAAACATCCCCCCAACAATGAGTATCAAAACTATGAAATTGACGAACTTGCTATGATACAAAGCCCATTTACTAAGATTCATAATCCTAATTTATTATTTATTCTATAATGTTATAACAAACCTCCCACATTGGACGAAGAAGGCATCTTCAATACATTGACTTTCTGACCGTCATCGAGATGACGAACACCCGAAACAACAATTTTCTCACCTTCTTTCAAGCCTTCAACCAGCATTGTTCCATCACGATTGACTGTCTGCACTTTTATGTCACGCAAATGAACTGTGCATGAATCAGGACGATAAACAAACACCTGTGTTTTTTCATCTTGATACAATACAGAACTTGAAGGGACACAAACATTTCCGTCTGATTCGCGCTCTGGAATTTCGGCATATACCATTGCCGTCATCCCAGGAGTTATCTTTTGAATATCGTAAGGACCAACCAGCATCAATCGAACCACATAAAGCTGTGAAGAATTTGCCTCTTTATTGACACGAGCCACACGAAGAGGGAATGTTTCTTTTCCTATTGATTCAAAACTGCAATAGAAGTTCTTAAATTTATCTATATCAACAAAATCTGAAGAACTTACTTTTATTTCGACCTCAATCTTCCCACTTTCAAAAACACTTAAAACAGGCATACCTTCACTTACAGTTTCTCCTGCTTCATGGAACTTTGTCTGCACATATCCATCCACACTACTTCTCAGTTCTGTATCAGCCAATCTATTTTCGCAATTCTTCAATTTTTGTGTAACTTGCTGCAACCCATATCTCGCTTTGTCATAGTTGCTCGCCGTCACATTTCCTTCAGCATAAAGCGCCATTATACGCTCCGCATCGCCCTTTACCTGCTCATACTCAGCACGTACAGCTGCCAACTGAACGGAATAATCGCGATTATCCATTCTTGCAACAACCTGCCCTTTTTTCACGTAATCCCCTTCTTTTACCAGAACACGCTCAATTTGCCCTGCTAAGCGAAAAGCAAGATTAACTTCGGAAACAGCTTTCGTTTTTCCCGTAAAAGTAGTAGCACCTACCTTTGAAGCCGTTTCTACTTCTGATATAAAAACAGATTGTACAATATTAGGGCGAGAATCTTTGTGGTCACAAGACAAAAAGACCATACAACCTAATACACAAGCAATACATAAAAAATGTTTCATTTCACTTGATTTTAATTGAATGTTCATTTGCAAAATTACACGATTTATTCTGAATAGCCGTGATGTCTAATAATGGATTTTTGTTCCTTTTGTACGTTTTATTTCTTAAAAAAAGTTGAAATAATTGGTAAATTTCTCAAAATGTAGTTACTTTGTGCAAAATTGCTTTTTATGACTGAAGAGAAAGTAACGATTTATGAACTAAGAGGTGGCGAAGTCAACATCCTTAACGCAGAAAAGGAAAGCGTCAAGCTAACCAAAACAGGAATGTTCCTTTGCAAAGAAGGCGAAGTAACTCTTACAATCGACGATAAGGAATACCACCTTTACAAAAACTCCATAGTGGTCTATTTTTCCTATAGCAATTTGCGCATCATCAGCCATAGCGACAACCTTCGAGGAACGCTCATTGGTGCAAACATGGAAGCTATACAGCCAATGATGTACAACGTCACAAATTTCAATTCTTTATACGTCATAAAACAAACCCCTCACCATATTCTTTCCGATACACAGTATAACATTATCGGCCAATACATCACCTTGCTCAAAACCGCAGCGGGAAAAGAAAAAAACAAACCAGAAGATACCAACAAGAAGGAAGAGAGCCCTGTCCAAGAAATTGCAAAAAAACAGGTTGAGCTACTAAGCTATGCCCTCATTCTGGAAATTCTGCAATGTTATGCCAGCACACTGGACAAAAACAATACTTTCTCAAGAAAAGATGATGTTCTTCACTTATTTGTGACACACCTATATAAAAAGTATCGGACAGAACACAAAGTCACCTATTACGCAAGTATGCAATGCCTTACCACACGATATTTCAGCACAGTCATCAAAGAAAAATCAGGCAAGACACCCAGCGAATGGATTACCACAGCATTATTAGTTGACACGCGTAACCTCTTGAAAAAAACCAATATGACCATTAAGGAAATTTCTGATACACTAAATTTCCCTAATCAAAGCTATTTCGGAAAATGGTTCAAGAAACTCACGTCGCTCAGCCCGCTTGACTATCGAAACGGGAAAAAAGCAAAAGAGCCTATCGATTACAATTTTACAGATATTGTTCAACGTGGAATGAACCAGACAAACAACATGTCAGATTAATTACAAACTATAAAACATTGAGACTCAAATGAAAAAAATCATCTTCTTTTTAACAGCTATATTCTTTTTAGCTATAGTAAGCACTTCTTGTGACGACACAGACAACCATGCAGAAGCAACATGTGTATTTTATGTCGGAACCGACAGCATCGTTTACACCAATGCTCTTGACGCACAATACGACACCCTCATTTTGAAGAGTGTTGATTCTCTGCAATTTACAGGATACATGTTTGAAGAAACTGCCCAAGTCAACTTCAATGGAATAGCAAGCGCTATTGCCTTATGCAACAGCCAAGCTGAGAAAAACTTTCTCAACAAGATGAAATCACCCATCAGCCTACAGCAGCTGGAAGAAAGGCTTTACCTTGACAACCAAGATTTCTTTAATGAGCGAGGCATAACCCATGCGGCAGAAATTGACCTTCACCCAATGACTATTCACACAAGTCTCTGGAGTCTCACCTACAATAGCAAAATTAAAAGTAGCACAGCAAACATATATTAGCATTCCCTTTCATGAGGTTGTTGGGTTCAACAACCTCATATTTTATCTGCGAACCTTCGACTATGCAAAAACACCTTCTTCTATCCATCATCACATTCTTTGTAGCAAGTGCTGCCGTTTCTCAGCCAGCTTATGTGCCTGAAATACAGAAAGAGCAGCTAAATAGAGGGCTTGTTTGTTTAAGAGATGGGGATAGCCTGATTATTTCATGGCGATTATTGGAAAATGAAGAATCCACTTCGTTCAACATTTATCAAGACGATAAATTATTGAACACTAAAGAAATAAAGCATTCTACCTTTTTCAAAACATCAATGCCGAAAAATAAAGCTGCAATAAAGGTTGTCGCCATTGAGAACAACAAGGAACAAAAGAAAAAAAGTGCATCATATACCATTACGAACCAGATTAAAAGCTATATTCCAATTCCATTGAAAAAACCTGAAAATGGTACCACTCCAGATGGAAAAGTTTATACCTATTCGGCTAATGATGCCAGCGTAGGCGATGTGGATGGAGGTGGAGAATACGAAATTTTCCTCAAGTGGGAACCTTCCAACAGCCACGATAACAGCCACGAGGGCTACACGGGCAATGTGCTTATCGACTGTTACAAATTAACAGGCAAACATTTATGGCGCATCGATCTTGGGAAAAACATTCGTGCTGGAGTACATTACACACAATTCCTCGTTTACGATTTCGATGGAGACGGACATGCTGAGCTCATCACGAAAACTGCTGACGGCACTATTGACGGAAAAGGAAACGTGATAGGCAATCCCGATGCGAAATGGGTCGCAGACGGGGAGATAAGCCTCTACATACAAGGAAAAAGAAACAATAAAAGCCGCCACATCGTTGGAAGAATTCTTGATGGTCCTGAATACCTTACCGTATTTGAAGGTGCAACAGGAAAGGCTTTAAAATCAGTCGATTATCAACCGCCCCGCGGCAACCCCTCCGATTGGGGAGACAGCTACGGGAACCGATGCGATCGTTTTCTGGCCGCTGTCGCATACCTTGACGGGATACGTCCAAGCGCCATCATGTGCCGAGGCTACTATACAAGATCATGCCTTGCTGCATATAACTGGGACGGGAAAGACCTCAAGCTCCGCTGGCTATTTGACTCTCAGAACTGCCCTTCCTATTCAGGACAAGGCAACCACAACTTGCGTGTTGCAGACATTGACAGCGACGGGTGCGACGAAATTGTTTACGGAGCTATGGTCGTCAACAATGATGGAAAAGGGTTATATTCTACGGGCATGGGACATGGAGACGCCATCCACATGTTCCCCTTCTACCCTGATAGCACACAAATGCAAATATGGAGCGTGTTTGAAAACAAGCGCGATGGATCGGCTCTACGCGACGCTCGAAGCGGACGTACCATCTTCCAAGTAAAGAGCAGAAATGATGTGGGACGAGGAATGGCAGCAGATATTGACCCCACCTTCTATGGTGCAGAAATGTGGTCGGCTTCACAACGAGGATTCTACGATGTGGCAGGACACCACCATTATCCCAATCAAGCGATTCCACAAAACAGTTCCGTATGGTGGGACGGCGATTTGCTGCGCGAATTGCTTGACCGAAATGCTATCATGAAATGGAACTGGAACACACACAGCATCGTCACAATCAAGAACTTCCGAGCCGAGGGATGCTCTTTCAACAATGGCAGCAAACAAAACCCATGTCTTTCTGCAGACATTATTGGCGACTGGCGCGAGGAGGTGATTGTACGCAACAATGAGAGCACAGAATTGCGCATCTACTCCACCACAATCCCCACCAAGCATCGTTTCACAACATTCATGCTCGACATCCCATACCGTATAGGCGTTGCAGCTGAAAATGTTGGCTACAACCAGCCACCCGAACTTGGATTTTATTTTGGCAACGACATGAAACAACAATAATAAGCCTTTTTCAAACAACAAATAGAGCTGAACCGTTGCCTCTGATGCCCATCGCCTGCATCATATTGACACACCGCCTACAAATTTTAAGTAAGCGATGTATCGAAATTTAGATAAGCGACGCATCGAAATTTAAGTGCGCAGTTACTTGTGAGTTCGACGAATTAAAGCTGCATGAACCAACTTAAACAAAAAAATCACGTTGTTTTAGCATGCACCGTGCGCATAATATTTAAAGAACCGCCTTTGAAATATTTAAAACACCGTGCTTGAAATATTATGCGCACGGTGAAGACGTAGGGAACTGCGTGCTTCATACAAATTCGTCGAACTCACGTTACTTACACATGGTGTAAAAAACGGCAAAAAGTCTTTTCCATCCACTTATGATTCTTTTATTGCAGAAATATAATGTGTATCTCACAAAAAAATGTTAACTTTGCATGAATTATGCGGTTAATAAGGTAAAATGAACGTAGCAATAGTAAAATACAACGCTGGAAACATCGGTTCTGTAGAGAATGCCGTAAGGCGCTTAGGCATTGAGCCAATCGTGACAGATTGCCCTGAACTGATTTGTGCAGCCGACCGAGTTATATTCCCAGGACAAGGCGAAGCAAAAAGCACTATGGCATATCTAAAGGCGCATGGCTTAGACAGAGTAATAGTAGATCTGAAACAGCCCGTGTTGGGCATCTGCATCGGGATGCAGCTGCTTTGCCGCCACAGCGAAGAATATGACACAGAATGTCTCGGCGTTTTTGACGTGGATGTGAAGAGATTTCAGCCACAAGTGCATGAGGACAAAGTACCACAGATGGGATGGAACACGATTGAGGACACAAAAACTGCGTTGTTTAGCGGATTTGAAAAGCCCGAGTTCGTCTATTTCATCCATAGTTTCTATGTCCCCAAGTGCGATTTCACTATTGCAACAACCCACTACACTCTCCCCTATTCATCTGCATTGCAGAAGGATAATTTCTACGCCACCCAATTCCATCCTGAGAAGAGCGGAGCGGTTGGCGAACGTATATTGAGGAATTTTATCGACTTGAAGGTGTAAAAAAACAGTCTATTCGCCCGCCTCGTCTTTAGATGACAGGGCAATTACGAAAACTAAAGATTTGAAGTTTTTATTTGAAAAATGATTGAAATAATTCCAGCCATAGACATTATTGATGGCAAGTGTGTGCGTCTGACCCAAGGCGACTACGACACGAAAAAAGTGTATAACGAAGACCCGTTAGAGGTTGCCAAGATGTTTGAAGCCCACGGCATCCGTCGCCTGCACACGGTCGATTTGGACGGTGCCCGTTCACAGCATATTGTAAACTACAAGACAATTGAAAAGATTGCAGATCACACAAGTCTCGTCATTGACTTTGGCGGTGGTATCAAGTCTGACGAAGACATCGACATCGCTTTTGCCAGCGGTGCATCAATGGTGACCATTGGCAGTGTGGCCGTAAAGAATCCTGCACTATTTGAAACATGGATTGAGAAATACAACGACAACAAGATTATTCTTGGGGCGGATGTAAAGAATGGATTTATCAGCATCAACGGATGGAAGGAGGAAGGCGAAGACAAATTGATTCCATTCCTGCACAAGTATGTCAACAAAGGTGTAGATAACGTACTCTGTACCGACATCAGCAAAGACGGCATGCTTCAAGGCCCATCAGTGGAATTGTACAAGGAAATCATGAAAGAGTTCTCCAATCTGTATCTCATAGCCAGTGGTGGTGTCAGCTGCATCGAAGACATTGACATGCTGAACGAAGCAGGCATTCCAGCCGTCGTTTTTGGCAAGGCTATTTATGAAGGGAGAATCAAGTTAGAAGAGTTAGAAAAATACACCAACCATTGAGAATAAGAATCTTATAGTTTCCAGTTATCAATTAGGCAAAGATGTTAGCAAAGAGAATCATACCATGTCTTGACATCAAAGATGGTCAAACGGTGAAAGGAACGAACTTCGTGAATCTCCGTCATGCTGGCGACCCTATCGAATTAGGCAAAACCTATAGCGAGCAAGGAGCAGACGAACTGGTGTATCTTGACATCACAGCATCACATGAAGGAAGAAAAACCTTCACAGAATTGGTCAAGCGCATTGCCAAAGAAATCAACATACCTTTCACGGTAGGTGGCGGCATCAACGAGTTGAAAGATGTTGACCGACTGCTGAATGCCGGTGCAGACAAAGTGAGCATCAATTCGGCAGCCTTACGCAATCCTGGGCTGATTGACGAAATAGCCCGCAATTTTGGCAGTCAAGTATGCGTAGTAGCTATCGACGCGAAATGCGAAGATGACACCATCCACGATAATGGCGACCCTAACATTGACGGCAACTGGGTCTGCTACATCAACGGAGGAAGAGTCCCAACGCAATACAATCTTTTCGACTGGGCAAAGGAGGCGAACGAGCGAGGAGCCGGCGAAATTCTTTTCACATCCATGAATCATGATGGTGTCAAAAAAGGCTTTGCAGATGTTGCCCTGAGAAAGCTATCAGATTCGCTCACCATCCCTGTCATCGCCTCTGGGGGCGCTGGAACAAAAAAGCACTTTCGCGATACATTCCTTAACGGGCACAGCGATGCGGCATTAGCAGCAAGCGTGTTCCATTTCGGAGAGATTCCGATTCCCGAACTGAAACAATATCTTGCCAACGAGGGTGTGAATGTAAGACTTTAATTAAAAACAGAAGATTATTAAAGACTAATAAATAATGAAAATCGATTTCAACAAAATGGACGGTCTTGTACCTGCTATCGTACAGGATGCCAAGACTTTGAAGGTGCTGATGCTCGGATTCATGAACGAGGAGGCATATAACAAGACGGTAGAAACAGGAAAGGTGACCTTCTACAGCCGCACACGTCAGACACTCTGGACAAAAGGTGAGACAAGCGGAAATTTCCTCAACGTCGTGGAGATTCTGAACGACTGCGACAATGACACGCTGCTCATCAAGGCAAACCCAACAGGTCCAGTGTGCCACACAGGCGCAGACACCTGCTGGAACGAAAAGAACGAAAATCCCATCATGTTCATGGTTGAATTGCAGCGATTCATCGAAAAGCGACACAGAGAAATGCCGGAAGGAAGCTATACAACTTCACTTTTCAAAGATGGCTGTCACCGTATGGCACAGAAGGTGGGAGAAGAAGCGCTGGAATCTGTCATAGAAGCTGTTGCCAACAACAACGAGCGCCTCGTATATGAAGCATCAGACATGCTGTATCATCTCATCGTGCTGCTCACCTCGAAGGGACTTTCCATCGAAGACCTTGCCATAGAACTGGCAGAGCGTCACGACCCCAACTGGCACAAGCATTAACATCCCATTGTCATTCATCAACTCACAATTGTCAATTAGAAAAAAAAAATGAATCTGATTGATTATAAAAACGTCAACATCTATCAAGAATCGCAACTGGTTTTACAGGATGTAAACTTCGACGTAAAAGAAGGAGAATTCATCTACATCACAGGAAAAGTCGGAACAGGAAAAAGTTCCCTCCTCAAAACCATATACGGAGAGCTCCCCGTCCTTGAGGGATATGCCAAAGTCCTTGACTACGACATGAAAGAGCTCAGACGCCGCAATCTGCCTGACTTGCGTAAAAAGCTCGGCATCATCTTTCAAGATTTCCAGCTGCTGACCGACCGCACCGTTGATGCCAATCTCCGATTCGTGTTAAAAGCTACTGGATGGAAGAACAAAGTCGAAATCAATCAGCGCATCAGCGATGTTCTTGACTTGGTTGGCATGTCAACAAAAGGCTACAAGATGCCATCCGAACTGTCAGGTGGAGAACAGCAGCGTATCGTCATTGCACGCGCCATTCTCAACAACCCCAAGCTCATCCTTGCCGACGAGCCAACAGGCAACCTTGACCCCGAAACCGGAAGGCAAATCACAGAATTGCTACAGCAAATATGCATGGCAGGAAGCACGGTCATAGTCATCACACACAATCTGCAGCTGATGGACCAGTTTCCAGGAAGACAATTCAAGTGTGAAAACCGGAAGCTGATAGAAATCAAGGAAGAAACAGAAACTGAAACAGCAGACGAAGCTGAAACTGAAACATCAGATGAAGCAGAAACCGAAACAGCAGATGAAAGAGAAGAATGACACATTATTTATATATAAGAAGAAAATAAAAAGATAAAGATATGAAAGTACTCAAATTTGGCGGAACATCCGTAGGCACACCACAAAGAATGAAGGAAGTCGTAAAGCTCATCACCGACGGCGACCAGAAAATCGTTGTTCTTTCAGCAATGTCTGGAACAACCAATTCACTTGTGGAAATCTCTGACTACCTCTACAAGAAGAATCCAGAAGGAGCAAATGAGACCATCAACACGCTTGAGAAGAAATACAAGAAGCATGTAGAAGAGCTCTACACCACCAGCGAGATGAAGCAGAAGACATTGGAGTTCCTGAAAGAGGAATTCAATTATCTGCGCTCTTTCACCAAGGGAATTTTCACCATCTTCGAAGAGAAAATCATCGTTGGACAGGGAGAAATCATCTCTACCAACATGGTTGCCAACTATCTCATCGAGCAGGGCTACAATGCAGCACTCATCCCTGCGCTTGAATTCATGCGTACAGACAAGAACTCTGAGCCCGACCTTGACTACATCACCAAGAACATCAAGGTACAGCTCGAGAAGGTGCCAGAAAAAGACATCTACATCACACAAGGCTTCATCTGCCGCAATGCCTATGGCGAGATTGACAATCTGCAGCGCGGAGGTTCTGACTACAGCGCTTCGCTCATAGGAGCAGCTGTCGGAGCGTCCGAAATCCAGATCTGGACAGACATTGACGGTATGCACAACAACGACCCACGCTTTGTGGAAAACACAACACCAGTCAACCACCTTCACTTCGAAGAAGCTGCTGAACTGGCATACTTTGGAGCCAAGATTCTCCACCCCACATGCGTGCAGCCAGCAAAATACGCAGGTATTCCTGTGAAGCTCCTCAACACAATGGATCCTTCTGCTCCAGGAACAATCATCAGCAATGAAACTGAGCATGGGAAAATCAAGGCTGTAGCAGCCAAAGACAACATCACAGCCATCAAGATCACCTCATCTCGCATGCTGCTCGCCTATGGGTTCCTGCGCAAAGTATTCGAAATCTTCGAGTCATACAGAACATCCATCGACATGATTACCACATCAGAAGTTGGCGTAAGCGTGTCTATCGACAACACAACCAACCTCGATGCCATCATCAACGAGCTGAAGAAGTTCGGACACGTGCAGATAGACAAGGACATGTGCATCATCTGCGTTGTGGGCGACCTCGACGCACAGAACGTTGGTTTCCAGAGCAAGGCAACCGAGGCGTTCAAGGAGATTCCTGTCCGCATGATTTCCTATGGAGGTTCCAACCACAACATCTCCTTCCTCATTTCTGCCGAAGACAAGAAGAAGGCACTCCAATCACTCTCCGACCATTTGTTCAACTAATCAGAATTATGGGTATTCAAATGAATGTAGAAAGGTTTGCGAACATCCGCACGCCTTTCTACTATTACGATACAGACATACTGCGCCAGACGCTCGATGCCATCTGTGCAGAGACGAAGAAGCACGACAACTATTTCATCCACTATGCCGTAAAGGCCAATGCCAATCTCAAGGTGCTCCAAGTCATCAACGAAGCAGGATTAGGCATCGACTGCGTGTCAGGAGGCGAAATCGAGCAAGTGCTCAAAGCTGGCTTCCCAGCCAATAAAATCGTCTTTGCAGGCGTAGGAAAAAGCGATTGGGAAATCGAGCTCGGCATTGACGAAAACATCTTCTGTTTCAACGTAGAGAGCATTCCCGAACTGGAAGTCATCAACGAGATTGCAGCCAGAAAAGACAAGATGGCAACCGTCTGCTTCCGCATCAATCCCAATGTAGGCGCCCACACCCATGCCAACATCACAACGGGCTTAGCTGAAAACAAGTTCGGCATAGCCATGGAAGACATGGAAAAAGTCATCCGCCTGGCACAAGGCATGAAGAACATACAGTTCAAGGGGCTCCACTTCCACATCGGTTCGCAAATTCTGGAAATGGACGATTTCATAGCCCTTGCCCACCGC
Organism: Bacteroidaceae bacterium; assembly: GCA_017507385.1. Classification (GTDB taxonomy): domain Bacteria; phylum Bacteroidota; class Bacteroidia; order Bacteroidales; family Bacteroidaceae; genus Minthosoma. The sequence continues at coordinate 32,958 of JAFWAX010000064.1, forward strand.
ATCAACGAGTTGCAAGACCGTTTAGAAAAGCAAGGTATCCAATTGGAAATCATCAATGTAGGTGGCGGACTTGGAGTTGACTACGAGCATCCGCAAGAGAATCCAATCCCCAATTTCAAGGACTACTTCGCAATTTACGAAAAGTATCTGAAACTGCGTCCCAGACAGACAGTCCACTTTGAACTGGGTCGAGCAATCGTAGCCCAATGCGGTGCGCTCATCACCAAGGTCAACTATGTGAAAGAAGCTTCAGTCAAGAAATTCGTCATTACCGATGCTGGCTTCACCGACCTCATCCGCCCTGCCCTCTACGATGCCCACCACCGCATCATCAATCTCAGCAGTAGCGAGCCAGAAGAGACCTACGATGTAGTAGGCCCCATCTGCGAGTCCAGCGACGTGTTTGAAAAAGACACTCGTCTGCCAAAGACTCGCCGCGGCGACATGCTTGCCCTGCTCTCCGCCGGCGCTTATGGCGAAATCATGGCATCAAGCTACAACTGCCGCAAGCTTCCAGAAGGATATACGAGCGAAGATTTACAGTAGAATCAAGACAGGACAAGTGACACAATGTCATACGAATACCAATATTTTATGCGCTGGCATTGCTTTTGTCATAGCCGATGATTGTTATCAAGTAGAATTATGAAGAAAAATATAAAGAACGAAGAAGTTAACGAGGAAATCGTTAACGAAAGCGTCGAAGAAACGCAAAAAGCTTCAGACGAACAGACCGAGAAAAAAGAGACAGAAGAACCTCGTGAATTGACTTCCGAAGAAAAGATTGCAGAACTGGAAAAGCAGATTGAAGAGCTGAAGAAACAGCAGCTCTACAAAGTGGCAGAATTTGACAACTTCCGCAAGCGCGTGATGCAAGAAAAAGCCGAACTCATCAAGAATGGCGGCTCAAAAGTCATCACTACCCTCCTGCCCATCATCGACGACTTGGAACGTGCGCAGCAAAACATGGACAAGTATGAGGATGTAGCAGCCGTGAAAGAAGGCGTGAACCTGATTATCGACAAATTCTTCAAGCTGTTGGCACAGGAAGGATTGAAGAAGATGGAAGTTGTGGGAGAAGCCTTCGACAGCGACCTGCACGAAGCCATCGCCATGGTTCCTGGCCAGCCAGAAGACATGAAGGGTAAAGTGATGGACTGCATGACGGCTGGCTACATATTGAACGACAAAGTTATACGCTACGCCAAAGTGGCTGTGGCTGAATAAATTGAAAGTTGACGATTGAAAGTTAGAAGTTGACGATTGAAAGTTGAAACGAAATTCGGCGCAGCCAATTCTCAATTTTCAATTATCAATTTTCAATTGAAAAATGACCCTATGGCAAAAAGAGATTTCTACGAAGTGTTGGGAGTATCGAAAACCGCTTCCGACGACGAAATAAAAAGAGCCTACAAGAAAATGGCCATCAAGTATCACCCCGACCGCAATCCGGGTGATAAAGCTGTTGAAGAGAAGTTCAAAGAAGCAGCCGAGGCATACGATGTGCTGCGCGACCCACAGAAACGCCGCCAATACGACCAGTTCGGACCAGATGCTTTCAGTCCTGGCGCAGGCGGATTCGGCGGAGGCCAGAACATGTCAATGGACGACATCTTCAGCATGTTCGGCGACATCTTCGGAGGTGGCGGATTTGGCAGCGGATTCGGAGGATTTAGCGGTTTCGGAGGTGGCGGCGGACAGCGCAGAAAGCCTGTGTACAAAGGACAAGACCTGCGAATGCGCATAGAACTAGAACTCAACGACATCGTTCATGGCGTGACCAAGAAGTTCAACCTCCGCACAGATATCCAATGCCCTCATTGCAAAGGAACAGGCTCAGAAGACGGACAAGAAGCAACCTGCAGCATCTGCAACGGACAGGGAACTGTGTACAAGACACGCCAGACGATGCTCGGCATCATGCAGACACAATCCGTATGCGACACTTGCCAAGGCGAAGGCACCGTCATCAAGAACAAGTGTACACATTGCCACGGCGAAGGAATCGTAAAGGGCGAAAAGCAAGTTGAAGTAGAGCTCCCAGCCGGTCTTGTCGAAGGCTACGCCTACAATTTCCAGGGCAAAGGCGGAGCAGGCAGACGCAACGGCGTTGATGGCGACCTTCAGATTCTCGTGCATGAGAAGCCGCACCCAGAGCTCGTCAGAGACGGCTGCGACCTCGTCTACAACCTCCTGCTCACAATCCCGCAAGCCGTGCTTGGCACATCCCTCGAAGTGCCCACACACGATGGAAAAGCGAAAATAACCATTCCGTCAGGCACACAGCCTGGCACCGTACTGCGACTGAAAGGCAAAGGCATTCCAGACATCAACGGCTATGGCCATCAACGAGGAGACCAGATCATCAACATCTCCGTCTATATGCCAGAAACACTCAGCAAAGAAGAGCGAAAAGCCATCGAGGCCTTAGCTGGTAGCGACAACATCAAGCCTTCATCCGGAATCAAGGACAAGATATTCAGCCATTTCCGCGCTTACTTCAAGAAATAACAGATATTCCACGATAAACACGAGGGCACCTCAAAGCAAAGTGAAAACCACAAGAGTTAGATAAGGAACTTTGGGGGTACTTTGCTTGAGATGCCCTCGTGTTGTATTCTCAACACTTTTCTATATACTCAAACATGAGTTCGACGAATTGAAAGCAGTATGAATCAACTTGAACAAAAATAAGCTTCACGTTGCTTTAGCATTCGCCGTGCGTATAATATTTCAAGCACCGTATTTTAAATATTTCGTAGGCGGTGTTTTAAATATTATGCGCACGGTGGACACGTGGGAAACAGCATGTTATGCAAATTCGTCGAATTTACATCACTTTAATTCATAATAGCAAAATAGTCAACAATTCCAACAAGTTTTCCATGGTCAACAACCAGCAAAGAGTGAATCTTGTGATTGCGAAACATTTGCTGAATAGTTGTCAACTTTGCCTCTGGAGATATGGTCTTGGGAGTGCGGGTCATTACTTCGCTAACCGAAATGTTGATGAAATTATCGCGCGCCCCCTCAACGGCACGACGGATGTCTCCATCTGTAATAATTCCCAAGATGCTGTCTTCATCTATGACTACACCCAATCCTAACTTTCCACTGCTGATAGTCATAAGAGCATCAGAAAGTTTCATGGAAGGCGGAACGATGGGCAAATTGTCTGTATACATGACATCCTTGACCTTGAGCAGCAACTTGCGTCCCAAGGTCCCGCCAGGATGGAACTGGGCGAAATCTTTAGCCTTGAACTTCCGAATCTCCATTAGAGCACATGCCAAAGCATCTCCCATCGCCATTGCAGCAGTAGTACTTGCCGTTGGCGCCAAATTCAACGGACAGGCCTCACGTGCAATGCTGCATAAAATATGGTAATCGGAATGTTGAGCCAATAGCGAATCTGCTGATCCCGTCATAGAGATAATGGGGATATGCCGTCCCTCCAGCGAAGCGGTAATGCGCAGAAGTTCATCTGTATTGCCAGAGTTGCTTATCATGAGCAATACATCATCGTCCATAATCATGCCCAAATCTCCATGCAGAGCATCAAGCGAGTTCAGATAGAATGCAGGCGTTCCTGTTGAAGCCAGCGTCGCAGCAATTTTGGCGCCAACATGCCCAGACTTTCCCACACCTGTTACGACGACATGTCCATCGCATCGGTGTATCAACTCCACCACCTGATCAAAACTGTCGTCTAATTGCGGTATCAAAGCAAGCAAGGCTTGCGCTTCATCGCGCAAACATCGTTCTGCACATTGTTTTGGCTTCATTTCCATACAAGCAATTAATCTATCAATTTTGCAATTACTGTATCGAGGTCAGTCAACTGGAGCATGTTGGGACCATCAGAAAGCGCATTATCCGGATCAGGATGCACCTCAAAGAAGTAGCCATTTGCACCAAAAGCCTTTGCTGCAACAGCCATTGCAGGCACAAATTCTCGATTGCCGCCTGTCTTTCCACCAGCTGCTCCTGGACGTTGTACCGAATGGGTACAATCCATGATAACCGTATCTGTAAACCTATGCATATCAGCAATATTTCGGAAATCTACTGCAAGATTATTGTAACCATAGATGTTTCCGCGCTCTGTCAGCCAAACATTGTCATTTCCGCTCTCTCGCACTTTCTGGACAGGATATTCCATGTCCAAGCCTGAGAGGAACTGTGCCTTCTTGATATTCACGACACGTCCTGTACGGGCTGCAGCAACCAACAGGTCTGTCTGGCGGCAAAGAAAGGCTGGAATCTGCAACACATCTGCAACTTCTCCTGCTATTTGTGCTTGATAGCTTTCATGAATATCAGTAAGAACCTTCAGCCCATACTTTTCCCTAATATCGGAAAGCATCTGCATGCCCTTTTCCAATCCCGGACCACGATAAGAGTGGATGCTCGTACGGTTTGCCTTATCAAACGAAGACTTAAAAATGATGTCTAATCCATATTTCTCATTCAGCCGAACTAACTCTTGAGCCACTTCTTCAAGGCAATCCATCGATTCGATTACACATGGACCCGCTATAATTGTTGGAACCGTCATTTCTATCATATTTTTTCACTATCAGAAAGGATATTCACCATTATTGTCAGAAGGTGTCACCACATCTGACTCAGACTTAGGATGCTCTGCCTGCTTTTCTGGCAAAGAAGCTGTTGGACGAGAAGAGAGCAACTCCATATTGTCAACCATGATATCGACAGTCCTTCTGCTGATTCCTTGACGGTCTGTCCAATCACGTGACTGAATCTTACCTTCAATATACAGTTTATCTCCCTTATGTACATATTTTTCAACAATTTCTCCTAACTTCCTCCAGAAAATACAATTATGCCATTCTGTTCGGTCTGGCACCTGAGTACCATTCTGCAGGGTGTAACCACGTTCGGTTGTAGCAAGGCGCAATTGCGCCACACATACACCTTGATCAAGATATTTAACCTGCGGATCCGCTCCCACATTGCCGATAAGCATCACTTTATTCATAGCTGTATAGTCTTATTTAGTAAAATATAATCTAATATTGTCATGGCAGCCATTGCCTCCACCACTGGCACAGCTCTTGGCAGGACACAAGGGTCATGACGCCCCTTCATCTCCAATACGGTATCCTGCCCCTGCGCATCCACCGTTGGCTGAGGACGAAGCTGTGTCGCCACTGGTTTAAATAGGACACGGAAATAAATATCTTGTCCGTTAGAGATGCCACCTTGAATTCCCCCAGAATGATTTGTTCGGACATTCACACTGCCAGCATCATTGTAAAAGATGTCATTTTGTTCCGACCCACGCTGGCCAACACCATCAAAACCAGCGCCATACTCAAACCCTTTCACAGCGTTGATGCCTAACATGGCCGCCCCTAATCCTGCATGCAGCTTTGAGAATGACGGTTCACCCAATCCTACTGGACAACCTTTCACCACACACGTAATGACACCGCCAATGGTATCTCCGTCTGCCTTTACTTCCATGATCAGGTCTTGCATTTCCTTTGCCTTCTGCACATCTGGGCAGCGAACAGAATTGCTCTCTATTAAAGAGAAGTCATGAAGCCGATAATCTTTGTCAATAGCAATATGCCCAACCTGTGAGGTATATGCCACAACTTCTATGCCTAATTGTTTCAAAGCCAATTTAGCAAGTGCTCCACCCACACAACGTGAAACAGTTTCACGCGCAGACGAACGCCCTCCTCCTCGATGGTCACGAATACCATACTTAGAAAAATATGTATAATCAGCATGGGATGGCCTAAACACATTTCTAACATTCTCATAATCACTTGAATGCTGATTCGTATTCCTCACAATAAAGCCAATAGGACATCCCGTAGATTTACCCTCAAAAACTCCTGAAAGAAGCTCTACCACATCGTTCTCCTGACGGCTGGTCGTCACATTGCTTTGCCCAGGCTTACGACGATTCAGTTCATGCTGGATGAAATCAATGTCCACATCAATTCCCGCAGGCATGCCATCTACGACACCTCCCACAGCGGCTCCGTGGCTTTCGCCAAAAGTCGTCAACGTGAATATGTTGCCAAATACATTTCTCATTATCAGCATCCTCCACATCCTCCGCTGCAGCCACCATCGCTGCAACTGCCGCCACAACCACCAGAGCATCCGCCAGAACACCCTCCACTGCAACCGCTCATGGCATTCAGCAGTTCTGCCACCTCGTCATTCGTTGCCAGGCGATTTTCAACGACCTCTCCTTTGAAATGGAGGTCCATACCTGCACGAGGATGATTTAAGTCGATGGTCACAGCGTTATCTTTAATCTCTATGATAGTTGCATTAAAACGATTCCCATCTTCGCCTTGCATCGGAACCACTGCACCTTCATAGATGTAGCGAGTATCTATTTCGCCGTTTACACAGAAAATAGACTTTTCCACATCAAACATCAGTTCATCTTGGAATTCTCCATACGCATCCTTGCATGGAATGACGAAATCAAAAGTTCCACCCTTGTCCACCTTCTCCACTCCTGCTTCAAAAGCGGGGAGAACAACGCCTAATTTACTGATGAACTGGAAAGGGTGCGCAACAGAGCATTCTTCTATCGGTTCTGAATCTTCTTCACCATCTTCAATTGTGTAAAGTCGATATGCAACAGTAATGTATTTATTGTCGAGTGCCATTTTATAAAAAATATATGTTTTTATGAATATTTTCCTTGCAAAGGTATTGAAAAAAAACAGGAATAACAAATAATATTTCCACTTTTCAGCCATTTATCTTAACTTTGCATCAAACAATCATAACACAATAAAGAAACATGAAAAATCAATATTTACTTCCACTCCTAACTTTGTTCATACTGACAGCATGTCACAACGCACCTGAAAAGAACCAGCACCAGAAAGCACAACAAGAAGAAAAGCAGCAAGATAAAAAGAAAGTTAACATCATCAGAAAACCTCTCAGCATCCCATACGAATTTTCTTACATCACCAATCTGGGAAGCGTTGACATTTTCTATTCTCAGGGAGATTACAACATTGATGTTGAAGGAGATAGCTCTATGCTGCAACACCTCGATGCCGATTTTGATAGCGGTTTGCTCTCCGTCAGCATCAAGACCGACCGAAACAATGGAGTCAACCTTTTTGGCTCAACAAGCAACGTTCGCATGTATGTTTCCAGCCCCGTCCTCCACTGCATCAGCGTCTGCGGAAGCAGCAGCTTCGAAAACACATCCACATGGAAAGGCGAAAATCTCCGCATCGGAGCCTTAGGCACAGGAGCCTTAAAATTGGGACGAGTTGAATGTGAAACAGCCATCATCGAATCAAACAACATCGGCGGCATCACCATCGACGACCTTCAAGCACATGAAGCCACCATCTACTCTCGCAGTTCAGCCAACATCAATGTGAACCTCAATGTCGATGAACTAACCGTACTCAACGAGGGGAAGCAATCCATAACACTCACAGGGTCAGCTAAAAAGACGCTCATCAAGAATCCAGACGACGAGAAGCTGACCAACAACCTGAAGTAGCCACATGAAGCAGCCACCACCGTGCTGCAACATTTCCACTAAGGCCTCTGGCATGTCCGCCACTATTACGTTCCTTATATCAACGCACACATCGTCGCAAATTTTCACGTACACGGCGCATCGAATTTTAGATATACAGCACATCGAAATTAACGTAACGAGTTCGACTAATTCGGATGGAGCTTGCAGACTCCTACATATCCACCGTGCGCATAATATTTAGTCGTCCTTCAAAATGTCTTTATCTATTTATTACTGTCCGCTAAACCTATTTTTACCCCATATTTGCGGAATTTACCGCTTGACAAGCCCCCTTTGAACGAGTGTTAACGGCTGTCCGCTGAAAAATCCGCTTGGTGGATGAGAAAATAAACACCGTAGATTGTTTTGTTTGCCGTTTTAAGCCTTATTCTGCTGC